>CAZAOO010000003.1:0-181891 GCA_964486815.1 uncultured Thiotrichales bacterium | reverse complement strand
AACACTGATTTAAAACGGGTAACTGTCTGATCAGGTCTGAGCTAGTACAGCTTAATAATTTATATTTTTTACTAAGAGTTAGAGACGATGGCCATTTTTCTCAGTTGCTCATCTATTTTATCCAATTCAGCATTGGCTTGTTCAAGTAATCTTAGCAATACTTCATAATTTTCAAGTTGTAATGCCTGCTCTTCTAAATCTGGGTCCAGGCCACGTTCAAAGTCCTTCTTGATTGCAGTAACGCGATCAATTAGCTCATGTTGTTTGGTTAGTAGCTCGTCTCTTGTAATAGTTTTAGGGATAATTGTTTTAGGCATTTTAATTGCTCCTGAGAATAGTTGGTGACAATTATTCTTCCTGAATCGATATAATATAAGTGACCAGTTCTAGAATAAGTCCTCTTGCATGTAAGTATTCGTTTATTGCGGATTGCCCGGTTATTTCATGATACTTTCCAGCCACCTCATTATATTTTTTAGCTTCCTTGCGATAGCGATCGCCCCAAACAGGCATTTCTCTACTACCGTGAACACCGACACGGGGGGTTCCATCAATTACTCGATATACTTCTGCAAAAGGAAAGTGCCCATTATTGTTTTTTGTAAGTACAGTTAAATCTGAGGGCTTCTTGGTGAGCGATTCAGACATCACGCCTTGGCCTTTTGCGTCAAATCCGTGGCATATCGCACAAGAACGCTCAAATTCTACGCCACCAATGGTTGGGTTTGCATCTGAAGAATCTGCATAAGTATTCAATGAAAACACAACTGAACTAATGAGAATTATATGTTTTATTATTGATTTCATGATTACTCCTGTATTACTTGTAGATATAAAACAATATCAAGTGCCTTTGCTTTTGCTTTCATAGCAATGTCTGATTCTTTATTTTGTAGCGCTTCTTGCACAAATCGGTAGCCCCAGATGGGCATTTCACTTGTACCGTGCTCTGCAAAAATATAGGTTCCATCAAACACACCCCATATGCGCTCAAATGGAAAGTGCCCGTTATTGTTTTTTGTAAGTACAGTTAAGCTAGGAGGTTTGCGCTCAAGAAAGTCGACGATAGGTCCGTCACCTTTACCATTACTACCATGGCAAGACCCGCAATAAGTAACGAATTCTTTCTTGCCAACTATATCCGTTGTTTGTTTAGCATTTTCAGCTAAAGCTAAATTAGCAATAGTAATTAAAACAATAAATGAGATAAAAAAGCAGGTATTGATTATTTTCATGATTTATATATCCAATTTTAAGTATTTGATGATTTAAAACTTAACGCTTAATGTTTAGTAAATATTTTTTAAATTTGTAGCAAACATTTTCACCTGTTATTGCACTATTGCTACTTTTTAAAAGCTGATTAATGATTTTTCAGGTCTTCCTTATATAAGATATAAGCAGTTAAATAAACTATGATTTTGCTAGTCTATTAAGCGGCGTATTTACGCAATCCTTCTAAGTCTTTAATTTTTATAAGCTTGCCATGTACTTCTATAAGACCATTGGCTTGTAAGCGAGAGAATAAACGACTCACTGTTTCCATCGCAGCTGAAAGATAGTTGCCGATGTCGCGTCGCGGCATGTGTAGATTAAACTCGTTGCTTGAAAATCCTCTTTCTGCATATCGATTAGAAAAATTAATCAATAAGCTTGCAAGGCGCTGTTCCACATTTTTTGTGCCAATTAATAATGTATGTTCTTCTTCATCACGTATTTGATGACTCATTTGAGTTAACAACTGTTGATAAAGAACAGGGATCTTTGCTGCTAGTTCCATAAAGCGTGAAAAGGGAATTTCACATGCATGTGTTGTTTCTAGTGCTTGCGCAGTGGTTGGATAAACATTCATGGTTGCGCCATCTAAGGCAACTACATCGCCTTGAATTGAAAAGCCTAAAATCTGTTCACGGCCTTCTTCATCATCAATAAAAGTTTTAATCGTGCCGCTGCGAATGATATAGATTGATTCAAATTTATCACCAGCTTGGTAAAGAAAATCACCGCGATTAAGTTTTTTTGAATGTTTAACAATCGCATCAAATGCAGCAAGATCTTCGCCTTCTAGCGTGTTGGCTAGACAATCTTGTACTCGACTACAGCCACTACATTTATTGTGAATCTGTTTTCTTGGGGCTAAATAGGTTACTTGTAAGGGTATGGCGGTTGCGGTTTGCATGGTATTGCTTCCAGGTCTAATTATTTGATTTGTTTTCCTATTTCCTGACCGGTAACTACATGTCTCTCCGGTCTCTTCATCCTTGGAATTATTTAACCCCTCATAGAGATAAGAAAATATTCGTGTCAAAACGTACTGCTACTGTGGAAAACACATATATAAGTTAGCCTGCAATAATGCAGCTGCTTAACGAAAAGAAAGACAACCTATTGAAATAGTTAAAATAAATATATATGAGATAAATACCCATGCTTGGTATGATGTATTAAATATATATGAAGCAACTATATTTTCTTATCACATGCTGTTTTAGCTACAACGCTGTAACATTATTTATGGGAGATAATAAAAATGATTGCCAACTAGCATGAAATCAGAAAACATTAAAAATACTTCATCAATGCAGATGCCAGCATCAATTTCTGAGTCTCGATTACGTGCTGTCATTGAAACTGCTGTCGAAGGAATTATCACAATCGATATTACCGGCGTAATTCATTCATTCAATCCTGCCGCAGAAAAAATATTTTCCTATAGTACCAATGATGTAATGGGTAACAATGTTAGCATGTTGATGCCAGAACCCTATCAACATCAGCATGATTCTTATATTCAAAATTATATTAATAGCGGTAACTCTAAAATAATTGGAATCGGACGCGAATTAGAAGGTAAGCGTAAAGACGGTAGTGTATTTCCTATGTGGCTTTCAGTAGCAGAATTCTTTGAAGATGGGCAGCACTTCTTTACAGGATTTATAAAAGATCTAACTAACGAAAAAAGATACTATGAAAAAGCGACTAACTTAGAGAATATTCTGCATAATTTGGTTAATGAAATTTACATTTTTGATGCAGATACTTTGAAATTCATTGATGCAAACAAAGGTGCACTAGATAATTTGGGCTATAGTAGAGATGAAATGTTAAGGCTTACACCGTTAGATATTAAGCCTGAGTTCTCCCTCGAAAAATTTAAAAAAGTTATAAGTCCATTGTGTTCAGGCGAATATAAAAAAATTGTGTTTACAACTATGCATCAGCGCAAAGATAGTAGTAGATACCCTGTCGAGGTGCATCTAGAAATTACAAGATATGAATTCAAGCCGGTATTTGTGGCAATTATATTAGATATTACACAACGCAAAATTATCGAAGAAAAAGCTTACTTACGTGAAGAAGAATTTCAGCTGATTTTTGAAAATGGGCCTACGGGGGTTGCAATACTTGATGTAGATGGAAACTATATTAACGTTAATCGAGTTTTATGTAACATGCTAGGTTATTCAAAACCAGAACTTTTAAAACTTTCTTATAAAGATATTACTCATCCAGATGATATCGAAAAGAGTAGTGAAAATTTGCATAAACTACTAAAAGGCGATTTTGCTGAGTTTAGTATAAATAAGCGTTATATTCATAAAGGCAGAAATATAATTAACATTATTCTAAATGTTGCAATCGTGCATGAAAATGTTGCGTTAGCGCATGATGCAGCCGGCAAGCCTGAATTATTGATTTCACATATTGTAGACATTACAGAAAAACTTAAGGTTGAAGAGAAAAGTAAGGCGCTGCAAGAACAGCTTGCGCACATAGATCGTATAAGCATGATGGGTGAAATGTCGGCGAGCATTGCGCATGAAATTAATCAAC
The DNA here is from genome assembly GCA_964486815.1 of uncultured Thiotrichales bacterium. Lineage (GTDB taxonomy): Bacteria > Pseudomonadota > Gammaproteobacteria > UBA4575 > UBA4575 > JABDMD01. The sequence goes on along the minus strand of CAZAOO010000003.1, from coordinate 178,057 downwards.
CTCTTACTGCTATAAATAGCTATGCGCAAGCTGCTAGTAGAAGAATTCATGCGGACAATGTAGATTATGAAAAGTTAAAAGATCTGCTTGAGAAGATATCTAAAACCTCACAGCGTGCTAGTGATGTGGTTTCTCGTTTACGCACAATGGTAAAGCGTCAAACTAGGAAGAACAATAGTCTATCTATTAATAGCTTAATAGATGATGCTGTTAAGCTGTTGGAAATAGATATGAGGGCGTATGAGTTTAGAATAAAATTAGTGCTCGATAAGGAATTGCCAAATGTTATGGTTGATTCTATCCAAATTCAACAAGTGCTTTTGAACCTAATTCGTAATGCCATAGATGCTGCCGAAAAAGAAATTGGCCAATATAAAGAAATCATCATTTGTTCTTCAATTTTGGCTGAGGAGGATAGAATACAAATATCAGTGAAAGATTATGGTTGTGGGATTGATCAAGACACTGCGGAACAATTGTTTAATCCATTTTTTACCACTAAACAAACGGGACTGGGAATAGGCCTGTCGATTTGTAAGTCTATAGTCCAAACTCATGGTGGAAGCTTATGGTTTTTGCCGAATGCAGATAAAGGTACTACTTTTCACTTTACTTTACCAACTGTATTAGATGAAGATGAATGAAGGTCAACAAATTGTCTCTATCATCGACGATGATGAAGATGTGCGTGATAGCCTGGTTGAATTAATAAACTCCATTGGATTACTGACTAAAAGCTATGCGTCTGCTATCAACTTTCTAGACGAAGCAGATATTAATCAAGCAGGCTGCATACTTGCAGATGTACGTATGCCGGCTATGAGTGGTATTGAGTTGCAGCATAAACTAAATGAATTAAATGCTAGTCAACCTTTAATCATTATGTCTGGGCATGGTGATATCACTATGGCTGTCCAGGCAATGAAAAATGGCGCATTTGAATTTTTGCAAAAACCATTTCGTGATCAGGATCTACTGGATTGCATTACAAAAGCACTTGAACAAGATAATGAACATCGAAATAAGCTTGAATCCCAGCACGCGATGCAAAAATTGGTTAATTCCTTAACTACTCGAGAGCGTGAGGTTATTGACAAGGTATTGGAAGGGAAAGTAAATAAAATTATTGCCAGAGAGCTTAATATTAGTGATCGTACGGTGGAAATACATCGCTCACATGCGATGGAAAAGTTTGGCACAAAATCTGTTGCTGAGCTGGTAAAAATTATGCTCAGCACTCAATCCTAGAAAGTAAAATTGTCTTTGTATATATACTCAATAGTTCATTGAGAGAGTTCGATATTGCAGTTGCTAGCCAAATAATTACTGCATAATTGATCAAGATCATTACTTCCTGTTTGCGAGCTGTGTCACTATCCAACGAATAGTAATCACTTATCCTGAAGGTGCTAAATTAATAGTAATTTCACAATATTAACATTGATCAATGATTTGGAATGCAGTAAATAATAAACCTATTCACCTTATAATTAGTAATAATGAGGTGCGTAATCAGCTTGTTCAAATTCTGAGTAAATTATCACCTAAGATAAAAACTTTTGAGAACGCAAATGACTTCATTAGCGAACCGATTTCAGAGGCGCCGGCGTGTTTAATTACTGAGATTCATTTAAATGACTCAGATGGCATTACTTTGATCAAGAAAATGCGTGAGCATGCTCTCTCAACTCCGGTTGTGGTGATAGCCGATGGCAGCCATAGTGTAAGTACTGCAGTTGAGGCTATTCGAGCTGGAGCTGCTGATTTTATAGAGCAGCCGATTGTAGAAAGAGATTTTCTTGAGCGCATGCAAAGTATATTAAACAAAAAACTATAATCAGTGCACCAGGAAGTGGTTTTACTTTTGTTATGGCCGGTGTTGCAATAGATTATACTGAGATGGTGGTGTTGAAAGACGGCAGCATGTTATAGAAGAATCGTATTATTCTTGTCTGAGAGTTATAGTATCTCAAGCAAGGCTTCTTGGTCGTTGAATAAATATTTTAATTTCCACTATGACTAATAATTATTCTTCATTAGCATTATTCAAACTTAAATTGATCTAGCTCATTCATAAAAAACATCACTCCATTAGCATGTAATTATGGGCTAACGGGAGTGTTTACATTAAGAATAGCTGGAGGTTGTAAAGTGAAATATGCATCAAAATTCGATCATTTTGCCATGATTTTGTTGCTTTTACTAAAGAATATTGGTTTGAGGTAGGAGCTTTTTGTGTAGGTGTAGCAATTGTATTTTGGTTAATGATTGTGGTGTTTAGCTTTTAAAAGTAAACTATAGAGAATTAAGTTATTATTGCTGATATAAAACTAAAATAACACGATATAGTTAATGACTCTTGTTTTTATCAGTATAATTATTGTAATTGTTTTAGCAGTGGCACTTCATTATGAAGTTTTAACACATCTTGCTGAAAAACATTTTAAACGGGAATGGCCTTCAAGATTATTATTGCCAGTAGGTGTACTCATTGTAATTATTACCCATGTTGTAGAAGTATGGCTTTTTGCGTTTTTATATTATTTTTTGCTACCGTTAGAAAACACAGGTGAAGTAGTAGGGAAGTTTAGCAATACCATACTAGACTGTGCATATTTCTCATTTGTAAACTACACATCGCTTGGGTATGGCGACATTGTTCCAATCGGGCATATTAGATTTACGGCAGGCTCTGAAGCATTAACAGGGCTAGTGTTAATCGCTTGGACGGCATCATTCACTTATCTTCAAATGCAGCAACTGGTGCTGAATAAAAATAAATGAATTAATATTATTGCTTGGTATTTCTAAGCATTATCAAGAGCAAGTTGAATCTCTCTTTTTAATTCTTCAATTAGGTTTTTATTCATAACCGGCCATTTGTCAGATTCATTTTTGCTAAGCAAACCTATATTATTTTCTATTAAACCATGTAGCCAGTTATGGGTAACTACTAAAGATGTTCTAATGCCTTCTAAATCATAGTTTTGGTTTTTATGGTGATAAGGGTCTGGAAAAGAAATAAAATTATTTTTTAGATCATTAATGTTTCTGCGATACTCATACCAGCTTGTATAAGTGTACGCTCCCGCAGCATAGAGTGTATCAATATACTCATCTTGCTCAAGTGTGATTTCTTTCCAGTGGCAACTTTTGGTATTTATACCAAAAACTTCATCCCAATTTATAAGCATTGTGTAGAGTAATGTAAATTCAATAAAGTCCCAGCAATTAGTATTTTGTTCTTTTGTATCCAACCTGTTTATTATTTCGGTATAATAGATAAAGCATTTCAATGCTGTATAGAGTGCATCTAGTTGTCCAGCAACTCTTCTAATGTCGTCTTTGTTGATATTAAGAATCATTAAAGTACCTTAACTGGCTTTTGTAATGTCATATTCAATAATTAGAAATATTAGAATATATATAATTCTTTATAGTCTGAAAAATAACTCAACCACCGGGTTATCAAAGTGCCGACGTAATTTTCTATTATGGTAGGCAATTGAAACTACAATTACACCCAAGAGAATTAATATTGTTGCGACAATAATAGATAGCAAGGGTGGGTATATGAGTATAAATATTCCCGCAACGATAAAAATAATTCCAGCTAGCATGTATGACCTCCTTAACAATATTGCTTACGTCTAAAGAGACGGATCTTGAATAGAATAAAGGTACATAAGTAGTTCAAAAATACGACCCCTAACCAAAGTATTAGCATGTTCGGGACTTACAGAAGACCATGTCTCTTGGCTGTAGCGATCACCCCATATAGGCATTAACCGGGTACCATGGTATTTGATCATGTCACGGCCATCGATCATTAGATAAGTTTCTAAAAAAGGAAAATGACCTTCATTTTTGATTAGTAGCTTGGTTAAATCCGAAGGTTTAAATATTAATGCAAAAGCATATGGTCCATCACCTCTGCCTTTTGTGCCATGGCAGACGGCGCATCTTTGTTGAAATTCCTTTTGTCCTTCAATAACCAGGTCATCCGTTTCGGTCAATTTACCTATCTCATCTGCATGAGATGGATTGATGAAAATTATACTAAGAAGAATTAATGCTAAGCTTATAAATGTTCTTTTTAAAATGCTCATAACCACCTCGTTTTCTACTTGATGAACTGAAACAAGGTAATCGATTCAGTGGACTTATATTTGATATAAATCAAATATATATGTCTAAATTACTATATTATTGACAATGCGAATCAGCCATAGATAAGAAATTACAAAAATAATATAGACACTTATGAATGACGAAATGCACATAAGATGGCATATCAATATCTAGTAGGTATTTGTGTATTGCTTGTAGCAATTTATTCAGCTACACATGCTTTAATATATAAAAAAGATTCTAGAGCTGCATTCGGTTGGATTGCGGTATGTTTTTTCCTGCCTTTATTTGGTCCGTTGCTTTATTTTATATTTGGAATTAATCGAGTGCATAAACGTGCTCGAGCACTTGCTGTGCCAATCTCTGATGAACCACCGCATGATCAAAGCAGTGCTATTAGCAATGAGTTGCTTAACAGGATTCCTGATTCACTAGGAAATCTTCAAAAAATATCTAGCCGTATAACTGAATTGCCATTAATTGGTGGTAATCAAGTGGATATCTTTTATTCGGGTGAAAAAACTTATACAGAGATGCTAAAAGCTATAAATGAAGCAAAGGAATATATATTTCTATGTGTATATATTTTCAAAAGAGATGCGGTTGGGAAACAGTTTTCTCAAGCTTTAATTGAGGCAAAAAATCGTGGTGTTGATGTGTATGTGTTAATTGATGGTATAGGAGAGTTGTATTCTTGGCGAAAAGTACGTAGAAAACTTACAAAGCATGGTGTGCAAGTGCTTCGATTTCTACCTCCTAAACTTATCCCTTTCAATTTTAGTATAAATTTACGTAATCATCGCAAGTTATTAGTTATTGATGATGAGACGGGATTTGTGGGAGGGATGAATATTTCAGCAGAATATTTTCAAAAAGGTGATATTGAAAAAGAGTCATTAAAAGACATCCATTTTAAAATCACTGGTAATTTGCCACAGCAACTAAGCAATCTATTTAAAATAGATTGGAATTTTACTGGTGGCAAAATTAATTTAAATCCTAATCAGGAAAATCGTAATTCAGTAAAGCCAATAATTTGTCGTACTATCATTGATGGCCCAGGAGAAAGTTTAGATCATTTATCTATAATATTATTAAGTGCAATTAATTCTGCTAACCATGGTATAACATTAATGACACCATATTTTTTGCCTAATCGAGAGATTATTGTAGCCTTGCAAACCGCAGCTTTACGTGGTGTAGCAGTTACTATAATTCTACCTGGTAAAAATAACCTCAGTTTTGTGCATTGGGCATCACGACATATGCTTTGGGAGTTACTGGAGAACGGCGTTGATATCTATTATCAGCCACCACCATTTTCTCATTCAAAATTATTTGTCATCGATAATCAATACAGCTTGATTGGTTCCGCTAATATCGATCCGCGCAGCTTACGACTTAATTATGAAATTGGAGTGGAAGTATATGAGGTTGATTTTGCAACCAAATTGAATAGTTATGCTCAAAATATATTGAAAACATGTCGTTCTGTTACCTTGGAAGAAGTAGATAGCCGTCCATTACCAATAAAAATGCGTGATGGTATCGCATGGTTATTTTCTCCTTATTTGTAGTTTAATCACTTGTATTATTAAGAATTACCCTCATATTTAGATTATTGCTGTAGTGTTGTAGGAAAGTAACTTAAAATTAAACAAATATGGAAATACCTTGATCCATCAAAATCAATCTATAATAGTTATTGACTCAAAAGCTTCAGCTTTAGATTCAGCTAGTATTAATTTTCTATGCTGGAATATTAAAAAAGGTTTGAAGCCGAATTGGCAAGAGGATCTGACTGATCTGGCCTATGGCAAAGACTTGGTTGTCATTCAAGAAGCCGTCCTGCATCCCGGTTTAACCGAGGCGTTCGATAATTCTGTGCACTGGACCTTTGCGAAAGGGTATAAAACCAAAAAGCATACTACGGGCCTAATGACGATTAGTAAGCATCAGCCTCTTCGACGAGGCCAGTACACCAGTTGGGAACCATGGCTGGCTACACCAAAGTGTATAAGCATAACTGAATATGCATTATCTGATTCTAAAGAAACACTTTTCGTAGTAAATGTTCATGCAATCAACTTCACGTTTGGGGTTAAACAATTTCGAAAGCAGATTGATAAAGTGCGCAAAGAAATCGCGAACCATAAGGGCCCGATTATTCTTTCTGGTGATTTTAATACCTGGCGTAAAAAACGCATGAAAATACTTGATGCCCTGGCACTGGAGCATGGGCTTGATGCACTATCTTTTCAAGAAGATCATCGCAAGGTGATATTTGGCCAAACTTTAGATCATATTTATGTGCGTGCGCTAACACCCGAAAGTACTGTTACCTATAAGGTCAAATCTTCTGATCATAATCCTCTGTCTGTTGAGCTACGATTTTAATTTGTTAGCACTTGATGTTTTCTCAAATTGAATCAGAATGACTATCCCTTATATCCTCAGTTTTTTTCTGGCAGGTTTATTAACCCTGCTTACAATTATATTTCAAAACTATGAATTTTTACTTTATGCAATAACAGTTGTCATTTTAATTATTGTTCTTTATAAAACAGATCAATATTTTAAATTCAAACGAATAGGATTATGGTTGTTCAATATCTGGCTGATCCTACATGTTTTAGGCGGCTTAGCATCTTATCAAGGTGTGAGGTTTTATGATCTGATGCTGTTAAACATCGTAGGTGATCCATATTACATACTCAAATATGACCAGTTTGTGCATTTTTATTGTTACATAGTCATGTCGATACTTATGTGGAGTGTGGTTCAAAAGATTATGAAAGAAAATGCAAGTATTGCTGTCATTTGTGTAGTTACAATTTTGGCGGCATCTAGCTTGGGTGCTGTAAATGAAATAATTGAATTTTTTGCTTTTGTGATGCTCGGTACGGAAGGTGTTGGTGGGTATATCAATACTGCAATAGATTTAGTAGCAAACTTACTAGGTGCGATTATAGGCACTTTATATATGTATTTAAACTACAAGAAAATTTGATGATTACCGATAGTAGGTTGAAAATTTGTCAATATTCTACAGGCTCATTTGCATGGCAAAAGAGCCCACAAATTACCTGAAACCACAGCTGCATATTGTGCAAGGTGATGCAACAAGCAGCGTACCAAAACTAGCAAAAAACTTTGGTGCATACCTTGTTGCTATGGAGAAATTGGATCGTACAGGTGTTCTGGGTCTTTTGATTGGTAATACTGATAAAAGGTTTCTTAGTCAACTGGATTGTTCTGTTTTAGCGTTCAAGCCTGAAGGTTCATGAAACCAATAGAAACTGATAACTAGCGATTTAATAGATTAGGTTATCTTTGTCTAATTCTTGATTTCGCTCAAAATGTATATTTAAGCACTATAAAATCATCCATATAAAAAAATATAACTCTGCAATCATAATCAACACTAATAGCAATAATATGAAAATAAAAAAATCATTATTGCTTTGATATTTAGATGATTTTACACCCTTAATTTGTCCTGTTTGTTTCATTGAATTAGACATAATAATATTTTATTGAGTACGTGGAGAAGTGACATTAGAACCAAACAAAGACCTCTTTGTTTGAGAAGTTGTTCCAACTCCTACATTCCCCACGCCTCAAAAATGTTTACTCGTTAGCTAATAGCCGGCCATTTTCTCCATTTTTTCATCGGACCAGTCTCTGGAGTTGTAGTTTTATGGTAATTATGACTCTCAGTGTTATTACAATAACCCAAACTTTGTGCGCTTACAGTTTACCCATCTTTAGAGAGTTTGCGTACACCACCCCAAAACATGCAAGTTGCGCATTTCCCTTCTGTAGCAGAGGGCATTTCAAACTGAAATCCAGCGTTGGCTGAAGAAGTGGCAACACTTCCAATTGCTGCAATAGTGAGTAATTTACTTGTTTTCCCTAAAAACTTTCTGCGATCTATTTTTGTTCTTTTTGTCTGCGATCAAAAGCAGATATTTAAGGTTACCGTATACGATAGGTTTCATGACAACTTCGGCAAGCAGTAATTACTTCGCCTAGTGCCATAATAACGCGCTGATCGTTTTCTTTACCATCTTCAGTAGCAGCATGTTGAGACACCGTAACGTAATTGCTGGCAGCATGATACAACTGGCTTGCCATTTTTTGCATAGGTTCTGGCCAATGTTTGGTAACCTCATTATCCTCATGGCGTCTTGAAGCACTCCAGCCTAGTCGTGTTTCAGCAATATGTTCAGCCTTATCATATTTCTCTATTTGAATTGCATGAATAATATCTTCGAGAGCATGGATGTGGTCTCGCATCAGTATTACCATCTTCTCTTTAACATCATCAGGCAGTTTCACCAATGTTCTCGCATCTTTAATTTCTTCTGAATAAGAATATGAAATATTGGCAACATAAAAACAACAGAGTATGAAAGAAAGGTACAGTGTGCGCATAGAGATTATTTTGAAAGTATTGAGTACGCTATTGTTGAATAGATTCAAGATATAACAGTAATTCAAACATTCGACCTCTTACGAAGGTCTCGGAATAACGTGGACTCATGTTTAACCAATTTTCTGAATTAAAGCGATCACCCCATATTGGCATAATTCGAGATCCATGAGGGGAAATTTCTTCACGCCCATCTATGATGCGGTACAGATTACTAAAGGGGAATACGCCGTTATTGTGTCGTTTAATTTGTGTGAAATTTGTCGGGTTTTTCTTTAATACGTTTGCGTACTCACTGTCTCCAGTTGCATTAATCCCATGACATATCGAGCATGAGTTTTGGTATTCCTCGTTTCCCATTGCTATGGCATTCTTGGTTTCTTTTAATAAAGTATTTTCAGCATGAAGTTTTTTGGCTTGCTCATCTGAAACAGTTTTCGTTTCCTTTTGAGAGTCAATAATATCTTCAATATTTTCTGCATAGACTGGATTTGAGCTTATGCTAAATAGGAAAAAATAAAAAATTAATTGTACTAAAATTTTCAAATTATTATATATCTAGTTTATCTGTTCTTATTGTTACTATTCTATGATTCTATGATCACTACTATATTGATATAGATCAGGAAGTTTACTTAAATTCTATCAGAAAATGGTAAAAAATCGTGTCTACCAAATAACATTAGAAAGTTACTTTATATTTATATAAATTTTAAAACCCTTAAGGAGATACATTTAATGATTTATGAAGTTGCAGGTGATATTTTGCTGACAAAAGCAAAAGCCATTGCACATAGTGTGGCCCCGAATGATCATTTTAATAACGGGCTCGCCCTTACTCTTCGAGAGCAATGGCCAGCAATGGCTAAAGATTTTCGTCATTATGCCCACCAGTCACACCCAAAAGCAGGCGAAATCTGGGTCTGGGGTGGAGTGGATGGAGTACGCATTTTCAACTTACTGACCCAGGAAGGATAACATGAAAACGGTGCCCAGCCTGGTCGAGCAACATTACCTATTGTAAATCACTGTTTGCGAAGATTGCGACATGAGCTCGAAAAAGGTGAGGTGGATAGCCTTGCATTACCGAAACTAGCCACGGGTGTGGGTGGCTTACAATGGAACGAAGTATTCCCATTAATTCGACAGCATTTAGGTGATATTTCAATACCTATATATATCTATTCAACATTTCATGAAGGCCAAAAGGCAAATGAAGCGGCTACGTAAAAACATATTGGTTGAGAATAACTGTTAAAGAATCTCGCACTATCAATAAATATTATAGATTTCATCACTCGCTAAGTTTAAAAAGTATGAGAATTTATTAAAGTGTTTAACAAATATAGACTTTGTATATAATGTACATTCGAATAATTATTTGGTTATTAATCTCTTGGCGAGCAACTGCAATCGTTCAAGTTTCACTATTCGGTTTCTCAGTGGGCACCATAATATTAGGCGAATTCAACAAGAACGGGTCACAAAGAAAAACTATCAGGCCGTGCTTTAATAAACCGAATAGAAGCTTGATGCTGCTCTGAAGAATGAGCAATAGTCTAGGTTAGAACGTTCGCGGCTTTAGGATAACTGTTCTAATGATATAGGGTGAATAGACATTTCTAACCTCTCTTCTCTCTGGGTATGCCAATATAAAAAAGTCTGAAATGCTGCTTCCTTAGCTGACGCTTAATTCTGTTCTTTAGCTGTTTTGATATATGACTTTAATGCATCTATTGCTGGTTTCATCTCCTTAATATCGGCTTTATTTTCAATGATGTCCGTTTCAACCTTAGCTTTGTCAGCTTTGTTTGGCGCTTATAAAACTCAGACCACAAACAATGCGATAATAGCTAAAGTGATTAATACTATTTTTGCATGGTTATCATTGATTTTGCCTAATTAAGTTATGTTCATGAATATATGTCTCTTGATGATTACTAAAAGTCACATTGCTAATATAAAAATGAAACAGGAATCTAAGGTCATGTATATGCTCTAAATCAATATTATCCTAAAACTAGTCATCTAGCTTGTGGGTAGATATTTTTATTAAATAAGGAAATTATGATTTTGAAAATGAAGGAGACCATAAAGATATTTGCATTAGTTTTATGTATTTTACCAATATCTTTAGGTGCTCAAAAACAATCGCTTATTGAGGTTGCTGTAACCATTTCAGAAGTTGATAAAAAACTTGGTGAATCTATTGAAAATAATTTATTTATTCATAGTTTACATTGTGATGAAGCTGAATGGCGTGTGCAGCATGCTGCAAAAAAGATTGATGTTGAGCTTGGTGAAATGTTGAATGCGTTTGGTTATTACAATGGCAACTTTATTCGAAAAATTGAAAAACAAGAAAAATGTTGGAAAGTGGAATTAAGCATAGAGCCAGGTATTCGAACAAAAATTGAAGTAGTTGATGTAAAAATTGAAGGTGAAGCAAACGAAGATAAAGAATTCCTTACATTACTAGAGAATCTCCCGGTACAAAAGGGAGATTATTTGCGTCATGACAAATATGAAAATATTAAAGAATTAATTGGAGCGACTGCACAAATACGGGGCTATTTTGATGGCAAATATACGCAACATAAACTAAAGATAAATAAAACAAAAAATTTAGCGAAGATATCAATTAATTATAATTCTGGTCTGCGTTATCGAATTGGCGAGGTTAAATATGATAGGACTTCATTAAATAATGATCTATTTAGAAAATACTTATCTGTAAAGTCTGGAGACTTTTATCAAAATTCAAATATTACAAAAACCTATCAAGATTTAAGTGGTAACGGATATTATGCAGACGTAGAAATTAAAGTCTTAATTGATCAACGCCAAGATGGTGTAGTCCCAGTAGAAATTAAGTTAATTAAATCAAATCGAAGAACCTATGCGGTTGGTGTGGGTGCATCAACTGATACTGGACCACGCTTACGGTTAGAGCACAAAAACAGGCGTGTGAATAGGAAAGGACATAATTATGATGCCAAACTATTACTTTCGCCAGTAATATCTAACTTAAGTTTTAATTATAAAATTCCAATTGGTCAACCTCAAAGTGATTTCATTAGTTTGCAAATTGGTGCAGCACATGAGGATACTGATAGTTCAGAAAGTGACTCCATTCTTGCAAATGTTGGACGTACAAAACTTCGTGCTAATGGTTGGTTAGAGAATATATTTGTTGAATTTTTGCAAGAAGACTTTGAAGTAGGCGAAGATGATGAAGAATCCTCGCTGGTAATGCCTGGAATATCCTGGAACAAAACACGTAGCAATAATCCAATTTATCCAACACGTGGGTATCATTTATCCTTAGAAACTCGTGCGGCTACTCAGGCACTGTTATCTGATGTAGATTTAGTGCAACTAAAATTTAACAGCAAAGGCATTTTGCCGCTTGGGCAGAAAGCACGTTTTTTAACACGATTTGAGGCGGGCTATAACTTTGTTGACGATTTTACGGTGTTGCCGGCATCGTTACGTTTTTTTGCTGGCGGCGACAACAGTTTGCGTGGCTATGAATATGAATCACTAGGACCAGAAGACAATGCTGGTGATGTGGTAGGTGGTGAAGGGTTAGTGGTGGGTAGTGTAGAAGTGGATTATTTATTTAAGCCTAAATGGGCGATAGCCGCATTTGCTGATGGTGGCAATGCGTTTGAAGTTAATGACATTCAAATAAAAAAATCTGTCGGTGTTGGTGCTCGATGGCGTTCACCGATTGGCCCGGTAAAAATAGATTTAGCTTTTCCAATTGAAGATGATGATGCAGATAATTTCCGTATTCATTTTAGTTTAGGGCCGGAGCTGTGAGAAAAAAAATATTACTTAGTATAGTGTTTTCACCATTTATTTTGGTAGGAACTCTACTTATAGCAGGATATTTTCTTATTGCGACTGAGGCAGGCACACAATGGCTATTAAAACAGTCCTTACTCGTGTTGCCAAATGTTCAAATTGAAGGTGTTGAGGGTCGCTTGATAGATGAGTTCATGATCCAGCATATACACTACGTAACTTGCAACAAAGAAAATGAGTTAAATAATATACGTGTTAAATGGAGACCTGGGAAACTCATAAATAAAATAGTTGAGTTAGATGATGTTTCGCTAGGTTCAGCGAATATCAATGGTTGCGATGACGAGGATCCACTTATCTTTCCAGAAAAAATTTCTCTTCCTGTGAAGATCACGGTAAAAATGTTTGAGCTCAACGATGTTACCCTTGCAAATAAAGGACAGCACATTGACCAAATTAAAGGTAGTTTCGAATTAGCTAATAATGAATTTGATATTCAAAATCTGTTGATACGTGTAGATCAATTCCAAGCAGTAACATCTTTGAGTGGCGAGTTGACAACACCATTTATGTCTACTGGTGAATTGAGCTGGAAGTTTGACGATGAAAATAAAACTGCTTGGCAAGGCAAGTTAGCGTTTACGGGAAGCATAGATGAAATACAAGGTGAACATTTGTTATTAGAACCGCTTCAGATAAATTCGACTGTTTCAGTTTATGCGCCACTACAGCAACTTAAGGTTTCTGTGCAAAACCGATGGAAAAGTATTAGCCTGCCTATCGGGCAAGCACCTCAAATTACATTGCAGAATGGTGAATTCGATATTGAGGGTGATCTAAGTTTAGTTACATATCACTTGAATAGTAACGCTAAAAACCAACATCTGCCTTCTCTTGCAGTGGTAAAGCTTAACGGGACCGCTAATCAAGAATTAATATCAATTGCTGAATTGCAGATTAATTCTAATCAAGGAGCAATAGCTGCTAATGGCCATATAAATCTCAAGCCCGATTTAAAAGCTTCTTTGTCAATTCAAGGAAAGCAATTTAATCCGCAGTTTTTTGTTGCTGAAATGCCTGGCAAGTTAGATTTCAATGCTGATGTAAATGCTTCGCGCTCAGAAAAAGCTATATCGGCAGCAATCGACCTTAAATCTTTAACTGGTAAGCTACGTGATTATGATGTAAAGGGTTTTGGAAAAATATATTATTTACCAGACAGCGTACAAGCTGAGAAATTTAATCTTGTTATTGGCGAGAATACTTTAAAAGTGAATGGAAAGTTTGGTGTGGATAATAATAAAGCAGATTTCATATTAGTGGCTAACAATTTGACACAACTACACCCAAAACTTAGTGGTCAAATTCAAGGAGAAGGAAATTTTAAAGGCGCTATCAAATCACCCATCATTAGTACTAAATTAAATGCTGAAAATATTAAATTTAATGACCTAGTCAGTGTTGCAAAAATCTCTATTGATGGGGATGTAAACATATTTGGCAATCAATCATCAAATGCAAAAATTCAGGCAAGCAATATAATTATAAAAGAAAATATTATAGATGCGGTAAATTTAGTTGCGACAGGAAGTCAAATGAATCATCAGGTCGATTTAAAAATTCAGGGAGAAGAAATCGAATCGACGTTTAACCTGACTGGGCAATACGACAATCTTCAATGGCAAGGAAGTATTAACCAATTGATGATAAAGGCACCAACTTTCGGTAACTGGAACTTAGCAAACAAGTCAGATGTTCAATATGGTGCACAAGGCATTGCTCTTAGTCAAGTCTGCCTACGAAATGAAGGATCCTCTGTGTGTATGGACGGTCAGTCAGATGACAAAGGCAACTGGCATTCTCAGGGTAAATTATCAAACTTTCCATTACAGCAGTTAGTAAATAATTCCAAAGATAAATTCACTATCGATGGTGTTGGCCAGCTAGCATATAGACTACAGGGTAATGGCACAGATTATTCAGGTGATATTAAAGTGTATACAAATAATATTACGTTACGCTCACCTTTCTTCGAAAATCATGATGAGTCATTATACATTCAACAATTTGAGCTGCTTGGAGATATTCGTCCAGAATTATCAAAGCTTGACTTGAAAGTAGCAATGGATAAAGGGCAATTATCTGGTTTTACGCATGTGGAGAATATACATGACCGTGAAAAGGCTTATATAAAGAGGTCAAACTTTACTGCAGAATTTCCCAGCATTAAATTTTTGAATGCTTTTATACCAAACTTGTTTATAAAGGAAGGGTTTTTAAAAGCTCATGCTGAACTGCATGGCTTTGTTAAGCGACCAGAAATTGTAAGTGATGTTAACCTTGCTGGGCTTGCATTTTATATTCCTGACTTAGGCACCGAATATACACAAGGCGAAATCAGCTCTACCAGCGATGGGTTGAATAACTTCAATATCAAAGGAAGCTTGCAATCACAAAAAGGCAAATTAGGCATAAGTGGTAAACTGAAGTATCAAGATAAGCTATCATATTCAGTCGATTTGCAAGGAGAGAGTTTTCAGGTTCTGCATTTACCGGATAAATCATTAATGCTTTCTCCTAATCTGGTTATTGAGGGAGACACTTCCAATATCAATATCAATGGAGAGGTTAATATCCCTAGTGCAAAGTTGGTACTTAAAGAATTACCAAAAGGTACAGTTAGAAAATCTAATGATGAGATATTAGTCTCTGAGTTAGATGATGAAACTGATCTACAAGATAACAAGAAGTTTAATGTAGCTGGTAAAATTCAACTCAACTTTGGGGACGATGTACACTTTAGAGGAAAAGGCATCCGAACTGATCTTGCTGGAGATTTACTTGTTCGCTTTGGTAGTAAAAAAACGCCAAGTGGCCAAGGTGTATTAAAATTTAATAATGCTACTTATCAAGTATTGGGCCAGACGCTAGATATTAGCTCTGGAAAAATGCTGTTTGCAGGACCCATCAGTAATCCTGAGCTTGATGTAAAAGTAACGCGTACTACTAAAGATATCACGGCAGGTATGAAAATTGAAGGCACGGTGGAAAAGCCACAAACACGCGTGTTTTCCAATCCTGTCATGTCTGACGGTAATGCACTTTCATATCTGATTTCAGGTAGACCGTTAAATGAAGCAAGCGGAAGTCAAAATGCTTTAATTGCTAAAGCAGCACTGTCATTAGGCGTGGATAATTCTGCTTCACTTACGCAACAAATTGCCTCCACTGTGGGTTTAGATGAGGTTAATATCAGTGGTGATGGTGATGGTGATGGTGATGGCGATGGACTGGAGTCTACATCACTAGTACTTGGAAAATATTTATCACCAAAATTATATGTGTCTTATGCTTATGGTCTTTTTTCATCCGTCGGTACGGTTGGTTTTGATTATCAGTTAACCAGAAAAATAAGTGTTGAAGCAGAATCTGGTGAGGGACAATCAATTGATCTCCTCTATACCATTGAGCGAGAGTAAATTATTTAATTTGTGCCTCTACCTGATCTCAATTTTTCTAATTTTATTTTCATTGTAGATACTATGCATTATGGCAAAAAATATTGCTCATAAAGCAAACTCAAGTATAGCGGGTTTAATTTTAGGTAAGTCAATTCCTCATAGCAGGAAATTGATGGATAATGTTTCAAATTCTGAATATAGAAATTAACATCGGCAATGAAATTTCGATAAGCGATACAAACTTAACTTTTATCATCACATACCTCTCGAGTACACAATGTCAGATAACCACGAACCAATACAAAATGAAGACCCTAAAGCACCTTGGGATCAACTACATGATTTAATTTCTACAAATGAAATACATAAAACTAGACAGTTTTTAAATAAGCTTGAGCCAGATGAGATCTTAAGGGTATTCAGTCGTTTAAATTCTGATGACCAACAAAAATTGTTATCAACATTAACGCCGGTCGAAGCGGCAGGAATTATCCTCGATATTCCGGATGAACAAGCTGTTGAAATAGTAGAGAAACTTCCAACAAAAGATGCAGCTTCTATTTTGGGAGAGATGGAAAGTCATGAGCAGGCTGACATTATAAGTGATCTCGATGAAAGGGATATTGAGGCTATTCTGGCAGAAATGGATCCAGCAGAAGCGGCAGAAATGCGTACGCTTTCTTCTTATCCGAATGATGAAGCTGGTGGCTTAATGGTGACTGACTATGTTTCATTTAAGGATACTGCTCAAGTAAGTAATGTCATTAGTTATTTAAAACAAACCGAAAAAGAGCGCTCAGAATTTGAGGCGCATATTTATGTTACCTCTGATAAGAAAAGACTATTAGGCGTATTGAGCTTGCGACAGCTTTTGT
The DNA here is from genome assembly GCA_964486815.1 of uncultured Thiotrichales bacterium. Lineage (GTDB taxonomy): Bacteria > Pseudomonadota > Gammaproteobacteria > UBA4575 > UBA4575 > JABDMD01. The sequence goes on along the minus strand of CAZAOO010000003.1, from coordinate 161,345 downwards.
TGGTACCAACAGACACGCTATTAAAAAAAGTCGCTAAGGAACCATTAAAATTACAACTCACAAGTACTTTAGATGAGTTGAAGGATGCATTTGATGACTATGATTTCTCTGGCATGCCCGTTGTAGATGACGCGAGTCGATTAGTTGGTGTGGTAAGGCGACAAGATTTGTTACGTGCGATTACTGAACGTATGAATCGAGCACAATTAAAAATTAGCGGTATTGTATTAGGTGAAGAAGTTAGGTCATTGCCAACCTTAACCCGTTCAAGAAGACGCTTATCCTGGTTAAGTCTTAATATTGTACTCAACATTATTTCCGCAAGCGTTATTGCGATGTATACCGATACCTTGAGTGCGGTGATTGCATTGGCAGTATTCTTACCAATTGTATCGGATATGAGTGGTTGCTCGGGTAATCAGGCCGTTGCCGTGAGTATGCGTGAGCTTTCACTAGGATTAGTTAAGCCTTATGAAGTGTTTCATGTATGGTTGAAAGAGGTAAAAGTAGGCTTGATAAATGGTGCGGTACTGGGTGTATTACTAGGTTTAGTAGCTTATTTCTGGCAGGGCAATGGTTATTTGGGATTGGTGGTGGGTTTAGCACTGGCCATCAACACCGTTATTTCAGTATCCATTGGTGGTACGGTGCCATTGATTTTAAAGTGGTTCAAAACCGATCCAGCAGTCGCGTCTGGCCCCGTTCTTACTACAATTACAGACTTATGTGGCTTCTTTTTGGTATTAAGTATTGCAACAATGATGCTACCCTTGCTGTAACATTATTTTTGATTATTTCGATAATAAAAACATGCATAAAAAACAAAACTTAATAACTGCTATGACACCTTTCCCATATTCTATTAAGCCCATACCCCATTAAGTTTGCTTGTGATGACTGGATTTCGCCATAGCGCTGCACTTATCGTTAAACATGAAAAGCTAGTAGGAATATTTACTTAATTCTAGATGTTTGTAGATATATGGGAAACTATTTAAAAGAGAAGTATTCAAGTTCAGATAACAATGCGGAATAGCCGGACAGTAAATGCTGTAAAATAACTGATAAAAGCTATGGACGAAAAAAATAGTAGTCTAGCAACCTATCAAGCTTTATTAATGACAGAAGCTGAATTTCTTACATTACAATCAGCACAAGTTGCGGTATTTAGTTATCCTTCAACCGATCAAGCGGACGATAATGAAGATTCTGCAGCGGTCATCACTCTAGATCGATCTGAAGCAATATTTGTACTATCTGATGGTGCAGGTGGCCACCGTGGCGGTAATGTGGCTTCTGATATTGTTATTAAGGAATTAAGCAGAGAGCTGCTACATCCCTCCAACCAGGATCAGCTAATCAGAGCGTCCATTTTAAATGCGATTGAAACGGCAAATAAAACTATTATTGAATCTACACCTGGCTCTGGAGCCACAGTTTGTGTGGTATCCATTGAAGGTAAGATGCTTAGGCCTTTTCATGTCGGCGATTCAGTTATTGCGATCATCGGGCAACGTGGAAAATTAATCTATCGAAATACTGAACATTCTCCAATGGGTTATGCAATTCGTTCTGAAATAGTTGGTGAAGAGCACCTGGATTCTGAAGTTTCCCATGAAGTATTTAACTTGGTCGGCAATAATGAAATGCATATTGAAATAGGCCCTCAGATTGAGCTTAAAAAAAGTGACACCGTGTTCGTATGTAGTGACGGGATTACAGATGTGATTCCTCTTGATGAGTGCTTAGGTATCGTGAAATCAGGACCACTTAAAAGAGCAGCAAATAAGTTAATCAAAAGATATTTCGACCTTGTTGAGGAAAGGGAGCATAAGGACGATGCAACTTTTGTAATATTTAGAAGAGGCTAAATTTTCTGGAGCAATTATGAAGGTTGCAGTGTATTCGCAACGTCCCGAAGGGTGAGGGCGTGGGGAGCTTGAGTAATCTCTCCGGGCGTGTTATTTAAGTACTATCACAAAAAACAACTTGGCATGTATAGAGTTATTTCAATGAAAATTCTAAAAGTAATTATTGGAAAATTTTATCAATTAAGCAGCATTCTGGATTTGTCTAGGTTGTGTTGTAGATATTGGGGCTAACAAATCTTCAATGAAGTAGGAAGTAAGTTCATATCGATTTGACACATTTGCTTTTGAATAGATTCCTGTGGCTTGTTGGCGTACAGATTTTTCTTTCACATTTCTGATTTCAGCAATTTCCTGCATTGATAAGCCCTTGATAAGTAGTAAAGCAATTTCTTTTTCGGTTGCTGTTAACTCCCACTTGTTAAATTCTTCAGTAATCGCATCTTGTAAATGTCTTTTAAGACGAACCATCTCTTCCTGATTGATAGATACTGTAGTCGATAAATTCACTACGCGTTTTACTTCAATGCCTAAGGCCAGTAATACTGCAAGGAAAATACTACCTTCAAGTAAAACATGAGATACTCCCTTACCTTCCACTAATAAATCAACATATAGATCTTGCATGAAAAACAGTGCAGCCACTATTAATATGAGAATAGGTAAAAAGTTTATTGCTTGGACCCATTCAGCAGATTTGAATTTTGCTATATGAGAAATAAGATCAAGTTTCTTGGAGCTTTGTTCAGGTACTGTCTGCATGTTTTTTCGATGCCTAATTCTAGTGAAAGTTCAACTCTGACTAATGGTGTGGAAATTAATTTACACACCCAATCAACCTATGTCTATGAGTAATTCATAGGCATAAAGCACGCTGTAGACATATGTCTACTCTAATCTAGGCACTCGTCCAAAGCTAAAGTACCCCCCATTCACTTAACGTATCTTCATCGATTAGCAGCATTAGCTTTTATGGATCGAAGCTAATGCCACACCAGCTTTTATAAGTTAAGGAATGCAGCGTCAATGTGGAAACGCACACTAGGGTCTTTGTACCCATTTATATTAATAAGTCTCACTTTGCTGGCATTTTTAACAATAGCAAGAATTACCCATGCATGGCTTTTTTCTGATCACTTAGACAGCTTTTATCAATTAGGACCCATTCTATTCAATGGTCTAAGAATTGATCTAATGGCTATGGCTTATGTATTTGGCATACCCATTATTTTGTATATGGTGCTACATACCTTTATCAAGCGCTTATCACGGCCTTTTAAATATTTCTTTATTTCTTGGGCGGTAGCTATCTCACTAGCAATTATATTTATGGAGATTATTACCCCATTTTATATGCTCGAATACGGGGTACGGCCTGAGCGTAAGTTTTTTGAGTATTTAAGTAGCCCGAAAGAAGTTATTTTGATGCTGTGGGGTATGTATGGAATCGCATCGATAATTATCTTAGCGGTTCTATTGGGTATTGCACCTTTACTGTATCGCATAGTCACTAGTTCCTATTTGAATATTGGAACTTGGCCGGTTAAGAAATTCTTATGGGTTTTCCCGATCACATTATTAGCTATATTCATATGTGCAAGATCTAGCTTTGATCATCGGCCGATAAATCCGAGCATGGTTGCTGTTACGGATGATGCGCTTGTAAATACATTGCCACTTAATTCTTTGTACTCGGTTCTATATGCAGTTTATCAGCTCAAGCATGAAGCAAATGCCAGTGAAATTTATGGCAATCTTTCAAATGCAGAAATTCTAAAATATGTAAAAAGTAATCAAAAACAAAATACCACTAATACATTTCAATTGATTAGTAGTGGAGTAGCAACTAATCGCCCAAAGAATTTAGTCATTATTCTAGAAGAAAGTTTAGGCGCTCGCTATGTAGAACGTCTGGGCGGGCAAGCACTAACTCCTCATCTAAATTCATTTGCTGAACAAGGTTGGTGGTTTAATAATTTGTATGCAACAGGTACCCGGTCTGTGCGTGGCCTTGAAGCAGTTATCTCTGGTTTCTTGCCTACTCCAGGTAGAAGTGTCGTTAAGTTATCCAAGTCTCAGTCTAATTTCTTCACGCTTGCCTCTTTGCTTGGATAACAAGGTTACCAAAGTCAGTTTTATTATGGCGGCTATGCTCATTTTGATAATATGAAAGGTTTTTTCTGGGCAATGGTTTTAACAAAGTCGTTGAGCAGGATGATTATCTGAATCCACGTTATATAGGCTCGTGGGGTGTATCCGACGAGGATGTGTTGCAACGCATGCATGAAGATTTACAGAAAAACACTTCACAAGCAAAGTTATTAGTGATGTTATCAACCTCCAATCACACGCCTTTCGATTTTCCGGTTGATCCAGAAGATTACTACTCCAAGCCTCTTAAATCTCGCGAGAATGCCATTCGTTATGCCGATAAAGCTTTGGGTAATTTTTTGACTGAAGCAAAAGATGCAGATTATTGGCAAAACACAGTTTTCTTGATTGTCGCTGATCATGATCAAAGAGTTTCTGACTTTATAGTCAAATCTGATCCAAATCACCCTGAACATAGCATCAAACACTTTCCAGTCGAAGGTTTCCACATTCCCGGTTTGATTGTTGGTGGAGGTATTCTGCCTAAGCAGATTAATCATTTAGCCAGCCAAATTGATTTGGCGCCAACATTACTTGGAATGTTGGGAGTCAATCTAGATCATCCTATGGTTGGAGTAGATCTCACTCAAGTTGATGATAATTATGTTGGGCGAGCCATTATGCAATTCAATGATCATCAAGCTTATTTAAAGGGTGCTTCTCTGGTTGTACTCAGCAGGCCTGGCCAGACTCCATTAAAAGGTAGTTACAAAAAAACATGTTTTTGAGCAGGTTCCCGCTAATGATACAAGTCTTGAAGAATTATCAAAAACTGCATTAGATCACGCGTTATGGGCAAATATGATGTACAAGGAAAGAGCCTATAACTGAAGTTCTTATGTTTTGTATTAATTATTAGATAGAGGTTTATGTTATGCAAACATCAATTGTTATTCCTGTTTTAAATGAGTCGGAAAATATCCTGACGTTGGCTACAAGCGTTGGGTATTGAGATACATCTTGGATATAGTAAGCCGTTATTGGCTGGTTATTCGCTATGAGTATCCAGCATGGATCTTGATGAAAGACAGGTTCAGGAGTAGAGTTCTTATTGAATTTTAAAGTTTGAAGTATGGTTCGATCGTTTGCAAAAATAGTTAGTTTAGTGCTCTTGCTGGTCAGCATTGCTGCAAGTCAAACGACGCTTTTTGCAGAAACAGAATCAAATATCTTATATCAAAGTGCGACTGTTAGTGATTCTGATAACCATTCAGGTGTAGATGGTCCTGAAACGCTTGTAGTATTCATTCAACTAGAAGAAAGTGACCATCGCAATGTCGATAAACTCGTTGTTGTAGAGTGCACCAGCAATATTCTATCTAATAGGCTCTTATCTATAAGAGCACCGCCTAAGCGCTATATCTAAAACTACTAGTCATTTCTGACCGTTACTAGCTTTTTAATTTCTTGGGAGATTGCCAAGACATGTACCAGTGATGGTTAAAAAGCATGGAGATAGCATATGAAACAAACAACCTGTCTAAGCAACATAATGAAGCAGGTAATTCACAGTTTTTTAGCAGGCTATCACATCACATTATTTGCAGGCTGGCTTTATTTTTTTCGAATAATCCAGCACCTGAGATAAAAATTTTGTGAAAAATGTGATGACAAGCGTCAAGTTAATTGCGTTGGTCAGCGACTTACTAGTTATTCCGGACTAACTCCCAATTCTAGAATCGACTAGTTCTTTGGCTGGACAGGTTCAGTCATATTGCATCTGTAGAGTGATATCAGATTGGTATTAACACTTTTTGTAGGAGGAATTTTGATCATTTTAGCTTCGAGTTTGGGTGCCGCGGTGTGCTGCGTAAACAGAAGACCGAGGAAGATTTAACTTATTAGCAATTACAATAGGTAAGAGATATGTACAGGCGAAATACGCTTATTATGACAGCTGTATTAGTTGCGAACACGGTTATACTTGGTTGGCTACTATAGATAAAGAAGGTTATATGTTGAAGTGATGCCTGAATCGGCAGAACAGCTGATTTTGGTATTACATTAGTGTCCTATGCACGGAGTGAACAAGAGAGTCATGGATGACTCGAATCAGTTTCTCCGGGCACGGTATATTTTCGAAATAACCAGCTTTGGTAATAATGTTTGGTTAGTAAATAAACAAAAGCAAATAAACCACTTCCAAAATTACATAAAAACCACACATAGCGCCTGCAATTTAGAGCGTTCTCTCCGCCAAACCCATGATGCAAACAAAAACAAGTGGATTAAAAAGTCTATATTAAATTGGGTGTGCTATGGGTGATTCAATATGTCACCGAAATAAACACTTGGCCAATTTGCACATAACACAATAACCGCTTTCCAGCTAGCTACGACCATAAGTGTCCAAGACAGCAATAAAAATACTTTTAATTTCATGTTTCATACTAGTTTCATACTGGCAAGATCTGGCAAGATCTTGAATATTCTATTTCGTGTATATTATCAAAAGGTAATGAGCCAGATAAATCAGAATTTCAATTTTCCAAAATCTACTAATACTTCAACATTAATATAAAATTGGCTAAAGACATCATTATTCACTGGTTTCGCCAGGATTTAAGAATTCAAGACAACCCGTCTTTGCATGAAGCTGCTAAGAATGGTCTGGTGTTACCGATTTACATCTTTGATGATAAAAATGCGCATGAACATTGTATGGGTGCTGCAAGTCGTTGGTGGCTACATCATTCATTACAAGCATTAAATACATCGCTTAAAGGTAAGCTTGTCGTATGTGTTGGCGATCCTAAAAAAATTCTTATTGATTTTGTGCAAGAACACAATGTTAAAGCAATATATTGGAATCGTTGTTATGAGCCTTGGCGAATAGTTCGCGACAAAAAAATAAAAAAAATATTAGCAGCACATAATACTGAGGCTCAGAGCTTTAATGGTTCGTTGCTTTGGGAGCCATGGGAAGTGCTTAAAAAAGATAACACAGCCTATAAAGTATTCACGCCTTATTACCGTAATGGCTGTATAAATGCTCCTGCTCCTAGAGAACCATCGCCTGAACCCAAAAATATGAGTTTGCATGAAGTTAGTACTAAGCAGTTATCTATAGATGATTTAAAGCTGTTGCCCATTATTAGGTGGGATAGGTCATTAGCATCACATTGGAAGATAGGTGAAATAGCTGCATTAAAGAAGTTAGAAAGATTTACCGGTAATCGCTTAGAAAATTATAAACAAGGTAGGAATTTTCCTGCTTTAAATAGTGTTTCACGTTTGTCGCCACATCTTCATTTTGGAGAAATATCTCCTAACCAAGTCTGGTATGCAGCTAAAGATAATCAAGAAAGTGACGATTTAGACCACTTTCTAAGTGAAATGGCATGGAGAGAGTTTTCGCATAGCTTGTTATATCACTTTCCTGAATTACCGCGCAAAAATCTGCAATCTAAATTTGATAACTTCCCATGGCTAGAAAATAAAGAGTATTTGCATGCCTGGCAAACAGGGCAAACGGGTCACCCGTTAGTGGATGCGGGTATGCGTGAGCTATGGCAAACCGGTTATATGCATAATCGTGTGCGCATGGTGGTAGGTTCTTTCTTGGTTAAGAACTTATTGCTGCACTGGCATCATGGTGAGAAGTGGTTTTGGGATTGCTTATTAGATGCAGATTTAGCTAATAACAGTGCGAGCTGGCAATGGACTGCAGGTTGCGGTGCAGATGCGGCTCCTTACTTCCGTGTATTTAATCCGAGTACTCAGGGGCAAAAGTTTGATCCTGAAGGTGAGTATACGCGGCACTTTGTTCCAGAATTAAAAGACTTACCCGCTAAATATCTTTTTAGTCCATGGCAAGCATCGGAAGATATTTTGCAAAAAGCAGGTGTGAAGCTTGGTGAGAATTATCCCAATCCAATCGTCGATTTGAAGCTTTCTCGATTACGCGCGCTTGCTGCGTTTCAGTCTCTAAAACAACAAGCGTAAATAAATGTTGATCTATACGATATTCGACCAGTTTTACCAAATGTGCCAGCTTTGCCAAATCCAAATGCGAAAGTCAGGAGAGTTGATTGATATCGATAGATTAAGATATTATTTCCATTTAAATCAATAAGTAAAAGTAGATTATTCTAGTAAAAAGTGAATAAATTTTGCGCCATTTTCTATAACTCACTTTATCAACAGAAGGTTGGTTTTTTCAACCATCTCGATTAAGATCTGGTCTTGGTTGCTTTCAGTTCATGAGGTGGGTCGTGAGTTATTCGAATATTGCATTGGAAAAAGTTCTACGTAGTGCTTATGTTGATACGGGCTTATTTAAATTATTATTGCATACCGCAAATTCAATTCTTGATCTCCAGGTAGGCATCGTAAGTAGAGTCTACGGCAGTAATTATGAATTAATAGAAATAGACGGATTTTCTGGCGAATATAAAGTGGGTGATATTCTGCAAATTAAATCAGCCTATTGCAGGGATATCATTACAAAACAGGAAACCATTGCGCTTTCTCAGATGCAAGGTATACGTGGTTTACAAAGACATCCGCTTTATCAAGAGAATCCATTAGAGGCGTATATAGGTTCGCCAATTTTCTTTGACAGCAAAGTATGGGGAACGATTAATTTTTCATCTTCAGAATGTCGAGCAACTGATTTTTCCCATGCAGAAATTAAATTTGTAGAAGCCTGTGCAAGTATTATTTCTGATACGTTATCGAGCAGTATTCGAATAAAATAATTATTCTTTATTTCTGGCTTTCTTTCTGATTTTTGACTAAGAGCTAGAAAATCTTTTTAATAAAAAGTGTGGAATAAAATAAGTTTAAATATATGCTGTCTTTTCTTGTGTGTAACTATTTTTGCATGCAATGATCATTCTGAGCTTAGTCTATTTTCTAGTGACGGTTGCTCACTTTTCCCTGATAGTTCTGTAATTACCAAAAAAGATTGGTGTGAATGTTGTTTCCAACACGATGTAGCGTATTGGCAAGGTGGTACAGAATTACAGCGTGAACAGGCCGACATTAAGCTTAAGCAATGCGTATTACAGAAAACAGGTAATGAAGCTCTATCAAAACTTATGTATGACGGTGTTCGGGTTGGTGGTAGTCCATACTTCTATAACTGGTATCGCTGGGGTTACGGCTGGCCGTACGAAAGAAAGTATCAAGCGTTAACTGATGATGAATTAGAGCAAGTAAATAGACTTACAGAACAGTATCTTGCAAGCAATAAAAGTAAATATTGCGAGGCCTATTGAATGTTCTCCATAAGTTCTCTACAATGAGAACTTATGGAGAACATCATGCTAACTGAACGAGAACAAGGCACTCTGCAATTTATTACAGATTATATTGCCAAATATCATAAAGCACCGCTGTTAACCGAGATTGCTGAAGGTTTGGGCATTCAGTCTAAAGGTGTAGTGCATCGTTATGTATCTGCACTAGAAGTACAGGGTTATATACGCCGGCATCAAAAACATCGTGGCATCGAATTGGAAGGCTATCCTGATTCTGATGAATTACCACTTTTAGGATGCATTGCTGCCGGCAAACCCATTGAGGCGATTGAAAATCGTGAATTAATTAATTTTGCAAATTTATTAGGCGGGCCTAACCGGTATGTATTGCAAGTAAAAGGCCATTCTATGATTGATGAGGGTATTCGCAGCGGTGATCTTGTGGTTATTGAGCAATCCAGTACTGCGCGTAGTAATCAAATTGTCGTAGCGCTCATTGATGAGAATGAAGCAACACTTAAAAGAATCAAATTTCCTAGTCGTGATGTAATTCGTTTAATTCCCGCAAATAAAAACATGCAGCCCAAAGAATACTCGAGTGATCGAGTATCTATACAGGGTGTATTAGTCGGGCAAGTAAGAATGTATGAATGAAGCATGCAGGATTGCTTCAGAAGCGCTGGAAGCGAGCCATTGTCTTCATTGATATGGATGCTTTTTTTGCCAGCATTGAACAGAATGCGCGACCTGAATTACGTGGTAAGCCGATTGGCATTACTAATGGCTTAACCGGAACATGCTTTATAACCTGCTCATACGAAGCGAGAAAATATGGAATAAAAACAGGTACACGTCTCAAACAGGCGCGATATTTGTGCCCTCATGTCCAGCAAGTTCCCGCTAGAGCAGAGCTGTATGCCAGGGTTTCTACTGAAATTATGTCGGCATTACAAGCCGTAACACCCGATATAGAAATATTTTCAGTAGATGAGGCATTTCTTGATGTTACGAATTGCCAAGGCTTATATAAAAATCCCATTGATGCTGGAGAGCTTGCCAAGAAGATTGTTTATGAGGTTGCCGGAGTAACTTGTAGTGTAGGTGTTAGTGGTGACAAAGTTACTGCCAAGCATGCTGCGAAACTAATAAAGCCAGACGGTCTATTAGTAGTTCCACCATGGTTAGCGCGTGCACATTTGAAAGACGTACCGGTTACAGAACTTTCTGGTATTGCAGCGGGTATTGGAAAGTTTCTTAACGACAGACAAGTATATGTGTGTGGTGATATGGCTAAGTTGCCGATAGGGGAATTAGCCAGACGTTTCGGAAATATGGGGCGACGCATCTGGTATATGACACAAGGTTTAGATACTGAGCCTTTGAATCAAACGGTAGCAGCACCAAAATCTATTGGGCATGGGAAAGTTATGCCGCCTAATATTAAAAGCCTTAGTGTGTTAAAAATATATCTGCATCATATGAGTGAAAAAGTTGCAGCGCGTTTGCGTAAGCATGCATTAGAAGCACGTAGTTTTTTTATCGGGTTCCGTATCAAGAGCGCTAAACATAAGTGGTTAGCAGGAAAATTTCAGGCAGAAGAACCTACTAATGATGGGCGAAAAATCTGGATGCTTACTAAGAAACTGCTCGATCGCTGGAACGGAGAGGGTGTGTTCCAGGTGCAGATCACTGCACTTGATCTGCGACCCAGTGGAAATCAATTATCATTGTTTGACGTGCTGGATGAGCAGCGGCAGTGTCTCAATCGAGCGATGGACCAGATAAACGAGCGTTTTGGGGAGTTTGCAGTGGCTCCGGCTACTTTATTGCAGCGTTCTGATATGCCGAATGTCATAGCGCCTTCGTGGAAACCAACCGGGCATCGTCGCACAGTTTGAAGCAAGCATTTTAAATTTGAAATTAACCTAGGGCACCATAAACCTAGTGCATTATAAACATGGGGCACCATAAAATGGTATAAATAACGCTTAGGGACATGCTATAAATTTTATCGATGCTTTGTATAAAATGCACGCAGAATCCGTAGGTTAGCGCCAATTATCATGTATAAACAACCATTTGGCATTAAAACCAATGTAATTTAATAGTACGTTTATACAATAGGTTACGGTTATTCAGGAAGAATAACCAAGTTATAGGAAATAACTAATTAGTGAAAAAGGAGCATTCATGCTATCAAACAAAAGTATTCAAAGGCTTTATAAGCCATCTAGATTACAGAAGTTTCCTGTAGTTAAAAAACTGCTCTCGTCAAACAGCGATCAAACTTCTTCCGAAAGTGCAGCAAATGATACTAATTTGAGTCGTGATCAAGTTATCGAGATATATGATTGGATCGCACAAATTAAATCACAATCAAATGATAGATAAAGAACAAATGGTGAGTTTAGCTAAATAGATTTATTAATTACGTAGCAATAAGGAAATTAAAAAATGGACATTACGCAAACAATTCTTATATTTGATGTTATTGCTTTAGTGGGAATTATGATTTCAAGTGCGGTATATATGTACCGACATAAGCTTCGCTAAAAGTATAAAGTTTAATAAAGGTCCAACTCCATGCGTAAGCCATTACGCATAAGAAGTAAAAAGCCTCCATTTCTGGGGGCTTTTTTTTTAATTTATTAAATTAGTTATAGGCGAATGAAATCTGCAATGTAGCTATTTTCCTGAACTAAAGGCAGAACATTTTAATGCACCAATCAAGGCCAGGTGAAATTCTTCTGTTTTTTTATCGCCAATTTCTTCACGTACACAGTGTACTAACTTCTCGCTATATCTAATTCCATCACTGGCAATGTGCTCACCTTTAGAGGTTAGCTTAAGATTCACGACACGGCGATCTTGTTTACTATGCTCTCTTTTTACTAAAGCCTTGGTTTCTAAAAGCTCAAGTTGCCTACTTATGGTGCCTGAATCAGTAAATGTTGCAGCTGATACTTTAGCAGGAGTAATTGCAAGTTCTAGGTAGATAGTTTTTAAGATGCGCCATTGTTGATAATTAACCTGGTGCTTCTTTAGATAGCCAGTGGTTTTTTTCTTGGCAATGCTTTGAATGGTTTCTATATACGTAATGATATCTGCATCATTAGTAGACTCTCCACTTTCAAGCACGCGTTTAGTGAAATCATTTTCTTCTTCTGAAATATTCATGTAAATCTCGCGTAATAGTAAAACTTCCTTTTTTTACCAACCTCATTAAGTCAACAAGCTTATCTAATCTACGTTAGTTTGTACGATACAACTGATTGTTGCTTAACAACTATTTTATGACACATTATGCTGAATGTGTTCACAAAATTGTGAACAAGCTAACAAAATTAGAGAATTACACTTATATTTTTGGGCTGTAGTCGTCAGCACTTAGACTTAATCTAATATAAAGCGCAATAAACTTGTGCTTATTTGGATTTTTACACAGCTAAAGCTGTAAAACTTGTTAACTGAATAATATTGTAATTGATAAAATATATTATTTATTTTGCGGAATGTTCATCCATAAGTTGAGTAAATCAGATTCAAAGAAATAGCTTATATAAGTGTTTTGTGTAGGTTGGATGATTAAATAGATATTAACCAGATAGATATTAACTAGATAGAGCAGAAGGACCTGGGTGAATTGGCTGAGCGAAGGGGTTGGGTATTCAGCTAGTTAAGCTTCAGACCCTTTGTCACGCTAATTACTTCGTTTAACCATAATGAGATTCACACAGCTTGTAATTGATCCCTATCATACAAGTCAAATTGCCAGTCGATACAGAGGTTTATTCATGAGCTATTTTGGTGAGAGCACCTTAGAGCATAAAGTCCTAAAATATATGGAAGGCATTAAGAATTCGAATAATCTTAAGGACTTTGAAGTGATTCGTATTATGAATAAAGTAGTTGAGTATTATCGAGATAGTCTTGTGTATGAGTTTAATGAAGATGAGGCAAATACCATCTTGCAAGAAGCTAGTGAATCAAATATTTGAAAACCATAATCATAATAAAGACTAATTGATAAAGATTAAACCAAAACTGTGACGGTAATTCGTCTGTAAATACCGCTGTAGTTGATTTTAAAATATCTGATTAATACGAATATTCATTCGTACGCTAAATTCAATAGTTACTCTGTTCCTTCAAGCACACGGTTTGCTGAAAATTGCCATGGGGTATGTAAGACTATCCAGAATATTTAATTTGAATCCGACTATCCTAGATCCGTTGTAAGCTTAGCGGCGCATGCAATGTACAAATAGGCAAAGCCACGTCTATGGCTATTGCGTTTAAAATACTTGGATTCAAGGATTTTTACATCTGTCTGATATATGTATATATATGGTATAGGTAATGATTTGCAGTAACTTGTATATGTATAAATAATGTATATACTAAGTCTAGTTAATTTATTATTTATATATATTATTACTTGAAGAAAAGGTAAGGCCAACTTGGCAGACGGTCAGCAAAACAGTTATAAAATTGGAGCCGTATCTCGTATTACTGGTATTGGTTCAGAAACCTTAAGGGCTTGGGAGAGGCGGTACAGAGCTGTAACTCCATTGCGTACCGCATCGGGCGATCGCAATTATTCACGCGATGATGTCGCAAAATTATTGTTGCTCAAATCTTTGGTGGATGCGGGAATATCGATAGGTACAATTGCGGGTTTAGACACAGAGCAGTTAAAGTCACGTGTTGAGTCAGATCCAATTATTACAAACCATCTAAAAAACTCAAGCAACAAAGAACAGACCTCGAATAAATGCATTAGTCATGTAGCGTTGTTAGGTGACAGTTTTCCTATCAGGGTGCTTGATGGACTTCCAGAGGTTAAAGGAATAAATATAGTTGGAATCTATGATGATATTCTTGAGCTTGAAGAGAAAATCAAGAGTTCAAAACAACCCGATGTTGTGGTCATTGAAAGACCTACAATAAATCAACATTCCAAAGCAGAAATTCAAAAAATACGTGAAATTTCTGGTGCCTGGCATGTAATCTTGATCTATGGTTTTAGTAACCAAGATTTTATTGAGAAAATTCAATCTTCACAAACTACAGTTGTCAGGTCATCGATTGATGTACAAGAGTTGGCACGTTTGTGTATTTATCATTCCGGTGGTAGCGAGGGGCTTCCTAGTTTGGAGGTTGGATCAACTTTGCACTTTGAGCAAACCATACCGGCAAGAAGTTTCAGTAATAAACAATTAGCTGAGCTATCTAAAATTTCAAACACAATAAAATGCGAGTGTCCGAAGCATATAACCGAGTTGGTGCGTGACCTGGTCGCATTTGAAATTTATAGTGCTGAGTGTGAAAGCGATAATAGTCAGGATGCGGCACTGCATGCTTATTTGCATGCTACCACGGCACAGGCACGCTCTATGTTAGAAGAATCACTATTACATTTAATGCGGGTAGAGGGGATTTCAATTTGATAATTTTGATTATTAGATTTTACTTAAAGTACTCTTTAAGGATGTAACTGCACCAGTTGTGGCTGCCATAGCAAATCTTGCAATAGTAAGTTTTGGTAGCAGTACACATGCGGCAGCACCAAAAACAGCTCCATATATAGCACGCTTTACCTGTATACTTTCAACTGGCAGGCCGTGAGCGTATCTTGCGAAGTGCTCACAATTAAAGGTGAGCAAGTTATATCTGATGTTTTTTTTAAACAGTCTTTTGCACATGCTAAAACTATGTCTTTGGGATAAATGCCCTCGATATTACTCACCTCGATGGGTCGGTTTGCAACGACATCATACCAAGATTCTTCCTGCACGCTTGAATTGCGATAGGAGATAGATATAAGTTTTGGCATGCCGTTGTCTAGACAATCACTAATTATGGCAAAATGTTTATACAGCGCATATCGAACGGCTATCACAGTGCCTGGTGTGAGTTTGAGTGGGTCGATGCTGTAATTTTCAGGCATTTCAGTAATTTATGGATATTTTGCTGTTATATTTTCTGTTATCTAGGGTAGAGACTACTACATACTAGATACTAGTGAAAAATATTTATTTGAATAGCCTGAGAGGCTGCAAATGAAGCTGCTAATATTGAAAATATACAATTATTTTCAAATGTATTACTTATTAATAGACCGGTATAACGTTAATTGACAAGTAAAATGCTATTTTTAAATCTGCTTATCAAATATATACATCAAAATGAACTATAAAATATCATTTAATTCGGCTGCAAAAATATCAAGTAATTTAGTCCTGTTGTTGCTCATTGCCGCATGCTCACAAGCATATTATGGTGCTTTAGCGAAAGTAGGGATTCATAAACGCGATATCATGGTGGATCGTGTTCAGGAAGCTAAACAATCACAGGAGAATGCTAAAGAACAATTCCAATCGGCACTTGAAGAATTCAGCACTGTTGCAAATTTTCAGGGTGGAGATTTAGAAGCTACGTATAAAAAACTTAATAAAGAGCTGCAAAAGAGCGAAGCTCGTGCAGATGATGTAACGACTAGAATAGATAGTGTTGAAGATGTTTCTGTTGCATTGTTTAACGAATGGAAGCAAGAGTTGGATCAATATGAAAGCCCCAAGTTACGTGCACAAAGTGAACAGCAATTAAAAGACACGAAAGCGCGTTATGTGCAGCTAATGGCAGCAATGCGATTGGCAGAGTCGAGAATCGAACCGGTTATGAAACCGTTCAGGGATCAAGTGCTCTTTTTAAAGCATAATTTAAATGCCAAAGCGATAGCGTCTTTGCGTGGAGAGCTTATACAAGTTGAATCAGATACCGGTAAGCTAATAAAAGAGCTAGAAGCTTCGATTGCTGAAGCAGATAGGTTCATCCAGGAGACAGGAGTTTAACAAAATAATAATTAACTAGACTATATGTGAATAGCCATCTGCTTAAGATCCATTCCTTTCATTCCTTGCATTTATCCATTCATCATTGACAATAGAGGCTGCATTATAAACGCTTGATATAATGCAAACCCGTTTCGCAAACTGGATGCATTGTGAAAGCTTCCTCAGTCCTGCCTCGAATCATTTTTACAAATCTGTTATTGATGAGTTACATCTCTTCAGTCTCTGCAACAGATGATATTTTTTCTCAAATAATAAATACCGCTGATGAAGATATTGTAGAGCTATGTGTGAGAGGAATTAATAACACCTCTGATGATAGCTTAACTACTTCTGCACGAATCTATCAAATGGGCATGTGTCATTTTTGTGTGGATTGTAATTATGAAGCGGATAATGGGCAATTATTTTTAGCTGATGACGTTGATAGAAAGTTGTTAGAGGAGTTATCACTAAGTGAGAATTATAAGATAGCCTATAAACTCATTTCTCAAGCGGCGGAGTTAGATTATCGAGAGGCTAATTATGGTTTGGCAGTGCTTCTTTACGTTAAGGATTTAGGAAAAAGTCGACAATATGAATTTGATAAATTTGAAAGTAAACAAGACTCATTAAAGAAAGTGAATAATATTAGCGAAGCAGAGAAAAATTCACACGATTCCATGCATATGTTAATTAAAGATGTCTTTGAAAAATCAACTAACAATAGTTTTAATCAACAGATACACAAGCATTTATTGCTTGCAGCAAAACAAGGTTACATGCCTGCCCAATTCGCGCTGAGCGAAGCGTATTTCAAGGGAATTGGAATTCAGATTGATGATATTGAAGCTTATGCCTGGGCTTCTGCTGCGGTTGCACAGAATCCACCATTCGGTAGTCTGCGACGTGATGAAAAAGCAATTAACCTTGATAATGAAATGCGCAATAAAGCGGAAGATTTGGCCGAAGAATATATAAAAAACTATACCAGTATATTTGATAGCTCTTCAGTTTCAATAAAGAGATGAATTTTAATAGATTGTAGAAAGATCTGTTTCTTGTAACGTATCAATTTCCCTTTGAATCATATTTGCAGAAAAAGTCTCATCTATTTCTACAAATACTATTTGCATAATCTTCATCAACTCAGAATTTTCATTAGTATCCAAAGATCTTTTAAATTTGGTTTTATATAACCTGGCTATGTTAATTATTAGTACTTTTAGTCTGTGCAGAGCATCCTGATTAGTTTCACCTCGAATATTATCAGTAGCCCAGGTAATGATGTCTCTTACATGCATCAAATCTGTACGAGTTCGGTCCAGAATTTCGGGCAGGTAACCTAATCCTGAAAACGATGCTTTCGCTTTTAATAAAGGAACACCAAATGTGGGCAGAGTGTGCAAGTCATGCAAAACTTTATTGATATCTTCTGCAGTATTATCAAGTTGGTCTGCCGTCATTTCAGCTTGTGGTATATTTAAACTGCTTTTAACAACTGCATGGTAGTCTTCAATAAAGGTCTCAATTTGTTTGATAAATTCATCAACGATATATCTTTTTTCCACCAGAATATTCCGAATTGCCTTTGAGGAAATTACGTCTAGGGAGTGATGTTTAACTTGATATATGGGCACTATAAGATGTTGGCAAGTCGTTGTAATTTACAAATAGTATAGCGCTTATTCATTTCATTTCCACGCTATTTGAAATGAATATTAATCCAGCATTTTAGTTACAATTATCCTTAAAGTAGTTGCTTTTGCTTGTTCTGGAGGGATGGCAGAGCCAGCGGTTATCTTGATCTTACTTAGCATTCTGCGAGGTAAGCCACTCATTGGCTTTCCGTATTTATTACTGAAGAAGCTACCCCGCATGCCAGTTATAGCAATAGGTATCACTGGCACTTTGGATTCTTCCAGTATTCGTTCTATACCGGGTTTGAATTCACCGAGTTCACCATCTAGGCTAAGTTTCCCTTCAGGGAAAAGGCCGACTACATTTCCCTGTTGCAGTTCTAGAGCGATTTGCTCATAAGCTTTCTCTAATAATTCTGGGTCTTCATTTTTAGGTGCGATAGGGATAGCGTTTGCAGTCTTGAAGATGAATCGTAGAAATGGGATATTAAAAATTTTATGGTACATCACAAAACGAATAGGTCGACTAACACAACCGCCGATTATTAAGGCATCCATTAGACTAACGTGATTAGAAACCACAATGGCGGCACCTTCTTCAGGGATGTTATCTAAATTTATATGCTTAACACGGTAGACGAGATGTACCAATATCCAAACCACGAAGCGCATAAAAAACTCAGGAATGAGCGTATATATGTAAAGTGCAACGGCGGCATTTAATATTGCAGCAACGAGGAACAGTTGAGGAATAGTAAGACCAGCTTGAGTTAAAGCTATTGCATATAGGCCTGCCGCAATAATAAATAAGGCATTTAGAATATTATTCCCTGCAATAATGCGTGAACGTCGTTTAGGGTTTGAGCGTGATTGAATTAGGGCATATAAAGGAACGATGTAAATTCCACCAAATAAACCCAATAAAAAGATATCCATTACCAGGCGCCAATTAGACTGGTCTAAAATAAATTCTTTAAACCCGATTAATTCAGTCGTATTTTGTGCAACGGTGGTTGCAAAGAATAAATCCGCACCAAATAGTGTCAGTCCAATAGAACCGATTGGTACAAGCCCCAACTCTATGGTGCGGTTTGAGAGACGCTCACAAGTCAACGAACCTATTGCAATCCCTATGCAAAATAGTGCTAGAAAAAAAGTAACAACTTGTTCATTAGCCCCTAATGATAACCTGGTAAAATTAGGTAGTTGAGTTATATAGGTTGAACCAAGAAACCAAAACCATGAAACGCCTAATACAGAGTTGAATACCGTTCGATTTTCTCTAAGTGCACCTAAATTGCTAAATGTTTCAGATAAAACATTCCACTTGATCTTTAAGTTAGGGTCTACAGCAGGCGCCACTGGAATTTTTAAACTACTTAGATAACCAAATATTGCAAGAATTATAATTGTGCAAGGAATTATGAATTTAGCACCATCTGTTATTCCGATTAATACTGCACCTAGCATTGTACCGAGTAGGATTGCGCCAAATGTAGCGGATTCGACAAGAGCATTGCCACCAACCAGTTCATCTTTATTCAAGTGTTGTGGGATGATGGAGTATTTAATTGGCCCAAATAACGAAGACTGTGTGCCCATTAAAAATAGTGTAAATAAAAGAACTGGAATATTCTGGGAATAAAACCCGTATGCTGCGATGAGCATAATGCTTATTTCAGCTAATTTTATTCGTTTAATTAAGGATGATTTCTCAAAACGATCAGCCACCTGTCCCGCCAATGCAGAAAATATCAGATACGGCATGATAAATAGAATTGCTGCTAAATTAATAATACTAGTTGAGTCGGTGGAGCCCGCATAACTGCTTTGAAATGCAATCAGTATAAATAATGCATTTTTGAAGACATTGTCATTAAAGGCACCAAAAAACTGGGTCAAAAAGAACGGACGGAATCGATTCTCTTTGAGTAGTTGAAATTGACTGTGGGGGTTGTCTATTGGCTGTTGTTGTTTTATTTCTTTTGGCAAAATTTTAATGGCTGCAAACGTGCCCAAACTAATTTAGTCAGCAATAATTATAAGGCCAAGATGTTATAAACCCTACTAAAAGCATAATCAATAAGATCCACCATGCTAATTATAGCTTGCTGATTAATTGATAGTCGCCAATACTCATGGCTAATTGTATAGAAATGTTGCCAATACAGTTCATTCTAAATGTTATCAGCAGAGCTTGTTTCAGATATTACTGGTAATCAGAATGTGGGGAATAATCGCAGGCAATAAAATAGCGTGGCAAGTCAAAATTTACCACGCTTATAACAAAAGTTTTTAAATGCTATTTGTATTCTGGATTTATAGCACCTTGATCAAAGTCTACTTCGACTTCCAAATCAGTCTTCAAACGTGATTGACAAGCTAATATATAATTATTTTTCAACATATCGCCATCCAAGGTGTAAGCAAAGTCGGTTAATTCTTTAACTTTTCCACTTACAAGTTTAGCGCGGCAAGAACCACATGAGCCTACCTTACAATCACAGGGCCATTCGATTCCTGCATTCTGGGCAGCCTGTAAAAGATTGATACCACCTTTAACTTCAAAAGTCTGGCCAGTATTTTTAATGGTTACTTTAAAGTCCTTATTCTTTCCACCTAATCCAAACATTTTACATTCTCCTCTAGAGAGTAGTTGTGGCAGCTTAAAGTGATAAGCTACATTTAAATCCTAGCTGAATAATAACGCTTCCACGCTTTAAATCGAACATTTTTGGCATAAAATGTTCTGCTATATGGAATAAAACCTTAAATAATGATGATTTTTTATATCAAATGATAGGTCTAGCTACTTATTTTGATTAAATATTGGCACCATATTATTTCCATTAATAGATGGTCTTCAAATTACAAGCGATAGTCTTCCAAGATACGTACAGTACATATTTCTATTCACACAAATACAAAAATTTGGCTAAATAAATTCAACTTCACAATTTATACAGAGTAATATTAATTAAATAGATCTAAAGGAGATGCAACTTTCAATTTCATACAAATATAAATACTTCTGGTTTGTATCAAAGTGTGGATTGAAAGAATACATATAATTTCAACTCGATAAGATTGGCAACCGTTGAGATTTATGTTTAGAGTTGGGTGGTCAATTTAGCTCTTTATTTTGCTCTTTAGATAGTCAAAATTACCCTCAAAATATTCCGAAATCCTTAAATTCTTCAAATCATAAGAAAAACTATATAACTTACTGTTTATACGTAAGTTCGAGCTGGTTTCTGTATATTTTTATAAATACAACATCTAACGGTCAACATGCTAAATGTTTCACTCGTTCTACTTGGTCACTGTTTTTTTCCAAATAAACGTTAAAATTCTACTCTTATTCAGTACATTGGAGTTGGAACTCAAGGACTTAAGCATGGCAGATTGTAGCTATGGGTATAACGCTCATCGGTTAAATCTTTCAGCATGGTCATATAGCTATGCCTATTAATACTAGTTCAAAATTAGGGGGGTTGAAAAAATTAACTTCGGGATTTCTTTCGAATACAAGTAACAATGTACCGATTGAAATTATGTGCCGGTTTGACGGGCGTATTATTGAAGCTAATCAAGCAGCGCGTGCATTAGCTAAAACTCTTAATGCACCTAAAGTGAATCGTCTTTTACCGGATGACCATTTCGAGCTAGCTAATCGCGCCTTGCATAGTGGCGATGTTATTGTCTCTGCAAATCGTATCTATAACTATAACTTTGAGTGGAAATATTTTCTTGATCAAAGGAATAAAGTAATTCGAATTGAAAGTATTAAATACGGTGAAGATTCACATAAACATGAGCCAGGAGAAGCAAGTGTTTTGGTAGGTGAAACCTGGGCTGGTTTTATAGATTCAATTCCTGTAGCAGTTTGTGTGACCGAAAATAACAGTGATGAGATTAAGTATATTAATCAGCTTGCACTGCGTATATTAAACATTGCTCCAGGACAAGTAAAACAAACAAGACTTCGCAATGTATTCAAAGATGCACAGTCAATCAAGAAAATAAACCAATTACTTGTTGAGCAAGGTTTTGTTAAAGATCTCAAAGTTCCTGCTTATAGTAAAAATACAAATCGTTGGGATAAAGACGAAAAATGGTTGCAAGTTAATATTAAATTAATTCGTAAAGTAGAAGGTTCTTTTTTGATTTGGACATTCACTGATAATACCTCTGGTTCACAAACAGAAGCAGCACTTATTGAAAGTGAAAATAAATTTAAAAATGTAATACAGGGTGCGCAAGAAGGTATTTGGGAATGGCAAGCAGGCCTGGAAGGTTCTGAATGGTGGTCTCAGCCGATGTATGAGCTTTTGGGTTTGAAGGTTGACGAGTGTGAGATTGGACTTTCGCAATTGCAGCGTTTAATACATCCGGATGATCGCGACATGTTTGCAAATGCCTGGGCGATTCTAATTACAGAAAAAGGTAAGCAGTTATTGCTAGAAACACGAATTGCAGTTAAGAAACAAGGCTATAGATGGTTTTTAATACGGGGCACTGCAGATTATGACTATTCTGGAAATGCAAAAAAGGTTGTAGGTTCAATAAGTGACATTCATTTACAAAAGCAAGCGCAAGTACAATTAGCAAATGAGAAGGACAAAGTTGTTGCTACATTACGCTCTATAGTTGATGCGGTAATAACGACTAATGAACGTGGTGAAGTGCAATACATTAATCAAGCTGCTTCTCGTTTTCTAAATTGTTCTGAGAGTGAGGCAACGGGTAAGCATATTGAAAATATAATTGATCTTTACGAAGAGGAGTCTGAAAATAAAATAGACAATCCAATTCTTTCATGTTTATCAGGCAGGCAGAAGAAAAATCAAAAATTGAATGCAGATATCGTTACCAAAAGTGGTACCAAATATACGGTGCAGTTAATGGTTACGCCGTTAATATCACAAACCGGTAAACTATACGGCGCGGTTACTGTAATGAATGATGTAACCAATTTGCGACTAATGGCGAGACGTTTGCGCTACCAAGCGAGCCACGATTCGCTTACAAGTTTAATCAATCGCTCTGAATTTGAACGCAATGTAAGAAGAGCGATCCTTATTGCAAAAACCAAACAAATGAAAAGTTCATTGATTTATTTAGATCTTGATAGATTTAAAATGGTAAATGACTTATATGGACATGCTGCAGGTGATGAACTGTTAATACAATTTAGTAATTTAGTTAAGAGCAAGCTTAGAGGTTCAGATATATTGGCACGTTTAGGTGGTGATGAGTTTGCATTGTTGCTATCGAATTGTAGCTTGAGTGAAGCGGAAGAAAAGGCATATGAGATCCTGCAATCTATTCAGGAATATAAATTTATTTGGGAGCAGAAAAGTTTTAATGTTGAAGCCAGTATAGGTGTAGCAGAGATCAATCAAAAATGTTTTGATTTGTCATACGTTTTGTCAGCTGTGGATAGCGCATGTTATCTGGCTAAAGAATCTGGAAGAAATTGTGTTCGTGTGTTCAGAGAAGGTGATGAAGATATTAATCGTCGCAGAGGGCAAGAACGCTGGCTGCAAAGATTTGATAAAGCATTGAATGATGGTCGTTTGGTGGTTACCGCCCAATCAATCATAAATATTAAAGCTAATAAAAATGCTCAAGTAGACAAGGATGGCTTTGAGATATTGATTAGAATGCAAGATGATAGTGGTCGCTTGGTGCCGCCAAACGCTTTTCTTCCTGCTGTAGAACGCTACAATCGTGCACCTAAGCTTGATAGATGGATTTTGGATAAGGTACTTATGCTGTTATCAGAAAATAGGAGTATTTTGTCTCAGATTGATAAATGTTCGATTAATTTATCGGGTCAGTCATTGGTTTCTGAAGGTTTTTTGCAATTTATCATGGCTAAGCTAAGAGAGTATGAGATACAACCTAGCAAAATATGTTTTGAAATAACCGAAACTGCAGCGATTGCAAATTTAGATCAAGCAACTTCTTTTGTGCAAAGTCTTAAAGATCTGGGTTGTTATTTCGCATTAGACGATTTTGGTTCTGGCTTGTCTTCGTTCGCATATTTAAAAACATTACCTGTAGATTTCCTGAAAATAGACGGGATGTTTGTGAAAGATATGCATAATGACAACGTAAGTCGTGCAATGGTAAAAGCCATTAATGAAATGGGGCATGTATTGGGTAAACAGACTATTGCTGAGTATGTTGAAAATGAAGAAATTTTAAATATTCTCAAGGATATCGGTGTTGATTTCGCACAAGGTTTTCATGCAGGTCGCCCTCAGCCAATACTGGAATTTTTTGAGTCAGCACAATTTAAGGTGGTCGCACCCAAGATGGGTAAGTTATTTGTTGCAAATGGATAAATTGTATGTCCGGAACTTGTAGATAAGATCCTGGTTGGATGACAACGTGTTACTTGTTTATAGTCTCTAGGCTCATTATAGACGCATAAGAAGCTATAGTGTGAAATCTTGCAATCGATGAATAGTTCTCGGAAGCATTCAGTAATTGTACTTCCAGGATGTATTTTTTTTCGTCTTCTGAACAAACGTGTTCTCTAAGTGCTTGAGCTGTGATATCTGCTTCGTCTTTACAGCTCAAGGTGTAATACTTCGTGGAAAATACATATTGTGTTCCAGAGTTTCTTACTGTGTCTTGCCGCAGTCTATACTTATCGGCTGCATTTTTTTCTGGTGTACTACTTACTCGTTGAATAGTTATATCTACATCTCCAACTCCCAACTGCATCATCATTTCGCTGTTGCGATCTAAATGCGCATCCATATAAGCAGCCTTTTTGATAAAGGTTTCAGCTGATTCGGTTAAATGCGATTTACGAAGTTGGCGGTCAATTTGTTGGTCACCACGTTGCTCCCGATATTGAATACGAATACCAGAGCGTTTAATAAAAATACTGATTATATCTATCGGATATTCACCTTCAAGATAATCTCGAAATTTTTCTGTATTTAATGCCATGTATCAATATTTTTTATTTAAAATAATCAGGTCATAGTTATATATACCTGAAAACTGATTTTCAGGTATTTTTTGGCTGGTCTATCACCCTAGGTGACTAAGTGTTGTTAATTACAGGTTGAAATTCCAAAAGGCAGATAAGCAGGGCATGAGCCTGTAATTCCCGTAATCACTGGAATGATGCCAATCAAACCAAACCACCATGCGCCACCAAACGCAAGTGCTAAACCTATAAGTAATAAACCGACTAAAATTCTTAACATACGATCAGTTTCGCCAACATTAGTTGTCATTGTCATTCTCCTACGAAGTAAATGTGTGAAGTAAATGATTAAGCTCATTTAAGTCTCTAATATTACATGCATTATATCTAGTTGTTTTGCTTTAAGAGCTGGATGCCGGTTAAATTAAGAGTTTATTTTGATTGATACATACCTAGCCCATAAAATAGACTTACTTGCCATTTATCTTGATTTTATAACCGCTAGATTCATTGATCCATTACGAGCTTGATATTCAAGCAGATCAGCCGTTGAATATGTGATTAAGATCCATTAATTGATGTTTAATTAAAGCAAAATCTAATTATCAGTACTTGATCAATACTCGGAGAGCTGAGATGAGTAAGAAATCGCTTTTATATAAAATAACAGGCAGTAAGGAAACGGCGGAGGTGGCTGAATCGACCCCTGTACACACGAAAGTCGCTGCAGAAGTAGATCATCTGTGGATGAAAGAAGATCTAGATGCCAAGAAACCTAAGCTTCAGAAAGATCCCAGGATCGATACGGGTATCTTGCGTAATCGAATCGCTGATAAAATAGCTAAAATGCATAATCATTAGTTTGCAAGCTATAGTTATTTCTAGAAATATATAAATTTAGTCCTTATTTTGCTTTCAAATATTCACTAGCAGTTAATTAGCTGCTAGTGAAATTTCAATAATTAATCCTAAAAATTTAAATCAAGACCTAAATTTTTATATTATCTACGCTTTGTGGCAAAATTCGCTTTTCCACAACTTCTTTGCACTGCTTATATGCGTTTACTGTGCCTGTTAGTCCTGTTTATATTTAATTGTTTTATAGCCTGTGGTTTGCTTGCGCAAGGTGGAATGCCTGAGTTGACAGGTAGCTTTATACAAGGTGGTCTGGTGTTCGGAAAATCTATACCAGGAGCGTCTGTAGCCATTGATGGACATAAAGTTCGTGTCTCAGCGAATGGTGAATTTATAATTGGTTTCGGCAGAGATTATCCTTCTACCGCAACGCTTGCGGTTACAAATCCGGATGGAAGTATTTCTGAGCACGAATTTCAAATCACAATGCGTGAGTATGATATTCAGCGTATTAATGGTCTACCCAAGGCGCAGGTCAATCCGAATGAAAAAACCCTAATTCGAATTAAACGTGAAGCTAAAAATATTTCATTAGCACGTCAACTAGACAGCGACCGTATGGATTTTAATAAGGGTTTCATATGGCCATCCAAAGGACCTATAACCGGTGTGTTTGGCAGTCAACGTGTATTGAATGGTGAGCCTAGACAACCGCATTACGGAATTGATATTGTAGCGCCTGCAGGAGGTGTAGTGACCTATGTAGATGATATGTATTTCTCAGGGAAAACATTAGTCGTTGACCATGGTCATAATCTATCTTCATCGTTTTTGCACCTTGACAAGATCTTGGTTGAAGTTGGCAATATTGTTGTTCAGGGAGAAAAAATAGCGCTTGTGGGTGCTTCTGGCAGAGTAACCGGCGCACATCTTGATTGGCGCATGAATTGGCATGATCAGCGAATTGATCCGGGTCTATTAATGGGTGAGTCCCCTTAATATTGCAGAATTACGCGAATCGCATGGTATTTGTGGTAATTTGTATCCATATATAAATTCTAATAGTTGTGATTCACAACAAACCTAAATTAAAGTGTAAGCAATGGATAATAAATCGGGTCGTATGAGTGACAAAGATAAAACTCTCCAATTTGAAACGATTGTTAATGACTATTCCAAAGATTTATATCGGTATGGAGTGTGGTTAACAAAAGACGTTCAAATTGCTGAAGATTTGGTGCAAGAAACATTTTTGCGTGCTTGGAAAGGATTAGATAGTCTGAAAGATGTAAATGCAGTAAAAAGTTGGCTATTTACGATCTATCGACGAGAGAACGCTCGGCGTTTTGAAAAAATCAGACCCGAGACTACACCTATTGAAGATGTAAATATTGATAAGTTTGCTCAGTTAGAGGATGACTTTGCTAAAACTGAGGTGATTGCGTTACGAGAAAGCTTAAAAGAGTTGCCTGGAGAATATCTTGAGCCACTATTATTACAAGTTTTAGGTGGCTATAGCTGTGAAGAAATTGGCGAGATAATGGATATTAAACCAGGAGCAGTGATGATAAGAGTATTTCGTGCGCGAAAAAAATTACGTCTAATTCTTGAAGATGATGGTGGAGAAGGAAAGCTTTTAGAAGTTTGAGTAGAAAAGGGTAATAAGGATATATCTATGGATAATGTATGTTTGCAAGTTAAAAAGGAGTTAACTAGTGATTTTTCGTGCACGAGTGCTTCTACGTTGCAACATATTTTGGCTTGTGGTCAATGCAAATACTATTATGAATCGATGAAAGTATTTTATGATGATCTTAATACGGCAATAAGGGTTGAAGTTCCTGAAAACCTGGAATCTGATGTGCTTGCCAATATTGAGTTCGATAAAAAGTTAACGGATGCAGTTGAAGTGAAAGTACCAGAAGGTTTGGAGTCTAGAGTATTACTGGCACAGCGTAAGAATGATAAGCAAGCAAGCAATGTTCATGTTTTAGAACCTCGCACTAAGGCTTCATCAAGTACAAATGCAAGTACAAATAGTAGTTCAAGTACGAATAGTAGTTATAGGTGGTTATCGATTGCTGCAGGGTTAGTGTTGGCTATTGGTTTATCTATTGGTACTTACCAATTAGGAGAGTCTTACGGTATAGAACAGCAGGTATTTGCGCATGTAAATCATGATTTGTTTGCGTTGGATAGAAACGACAATATTCAACTAGCCTCGTTTAATAAGATGTTTGAGTCTCATGGAATTCAAGCCAACAGCAGTATCGGTACAATAAAATATGCAGGCAACTGCCCAGTTGATGGCAAGATTATTCCTCATTTTGTATTGGATTTTAATGGACTATCTTTGACGGTTGCTTATTTACCAGATGAAAATACTACTAATCAGACTATTAGTAATGATATTTTCGATGGGGTCTTAGTGGGTGTTGATAAGGGTAGTTTTATGATTCTCTCAAGTGGTCAAAAGTTATCAAATGATATGCAGGAGCATGTACTTAACTCTATTGAACTTGTTGACATCTAGTAGAGATCTAATTGCGTGACAAAAGATTAATTACGCACAGCCATAGCTATGCGTAATTAACTAAAATTTAAGTCTTAACCGATACTTTGATAATACTTCATTAAAATTTTAGCCACTTCAGGTCGCGCAAATTCTTTGGGTAAGTCTTCGCCCGCAGCTAACATTTCACGAACCTTAGTGCCTGAAAGCAATACAAAGTCTTCTTTAGTATGATCAGGCGCATCACGCATCATGACTACTTTGTTTAGTTTCTTGGAGTAAGCAGTATGATCCGCTCGGAAGATCTCAATATCTAAAGCACCTGCCGGAACTTCTTCATCAAATATAGTCTGGGCATCAAATGCGCCGTAATAATCTCCTACACCGGCATGGTCGCGACCAATGATGAAATGGGTGCAGCCACAGTTTTGTCGAAACACTGCGTGTAATACACCTTCACGCGGTCCTGCGTATAACATGTCAAATCCATAACCGGTAACCATCACGCTATTAGGTGGAAAGTAAACTTCGACCATTTTACGTATCGCAGCATCACGAACAGGTGCGGGTATGTCACCTTGTTTCAATTTTCCAAGTAACATGTGAATTAAAACACCATCCGCATTTACGGCTTCCTGGGCCATTTTGCAGAGTTCTTCATGGGCACGGTGCATAGGATTACGAGTTTGGAAACCTACAACAGTATTCCAACCACGCTCTGCAATTTCATTACGAATTTCGCCGGCAGTTTTAAAAGTGCCTTTAAACTCTTCACTAAAATAGCTGTAATTTAATACTTGTATAGGTCCAGAAATGGCAACTTTTCCTAACGACATGAAAGTAGCTGCACCGATATGATCCGGGTCGATGGTGCGATAGACTTTTTCAGTAATATTAGTTACTTGAGCGTCGCTCAATTCTTCAATTGACTCGATATCCTGGATAGCAAGAACAGGGTTGCCCTCAACATTAGGATCGCGCAAAGCAATCCTTTTAGCGTCGCCAATTGCACTTGAATCTTGTACCAGGTTGAGAACCGGAGTGGGCCAAAACAAGCCATTACTGGTTTGCATGTCATCAGCGACAGACATGGCATCAGCGACGGTCATAAAACCACTTAAAGGAGTAAAGTAACCAGCACCTAACATCACAGCATTCGCAGCCGCAGCTGAGCTGACTATTATTGAAGGTAAATTTTCTGCTTCTTTTTCTAATTGTTTGCGAGTAGCTTCATCTTCAACAAATAAAGGCGTTAACGTGTCCGATCCATGCGGCTTGATCATTATTATCTCCCAAGATTATATGAACGATTATTTATTTGATTTATGTGCGTAAAAGCACTTATGTTATTATGTTTCATCTAAATTACAGTATGAATTCCTAATACTGGCTAGTCGATTCTCTTAATAGTCCTATTAGTTATCCTATTTCAGGGCCAAATATCTATAAACAGACTCGAATAGTATAGTTGTAAAAAACAACTAATATTCGATTTATGCAAGATTTTTATAGAAATTTTGCTCGTTTTTGTGGGTCAATTTCTCAATTTTAATTCTTCAGCTATGAGAATATTTGCGCATCGATAATGTATGGGCAAAGTAAAATGTATGACAACTTTGATACGGTTATTAACGAATTAGCACAGGTGTTTGAAAATATACCAACCACTGAAGATACCCGCACTGGTATAGACCGTCGACATCAGACAGTAACAAATTTCCCACTGAAAGACAGCAGTGGCAATGTGATTGCAAAAGATCGCCGGTTGCAAGAAGATAGACGTAATCAGGAAGTTGATATCGACGATATTTCAGAATATACCCAGCCACTTAATTGAGAAACTGGGTATGCACCATAAATTTTGTTGCATTCAATCTAATAGCGATTTAAAAAACTAATTTATTTTTGCCTGTATCGGCAACCAGGCTTGCAGCCTGGTTGCCGATACAGTGCAATGTTTATCTTCATTCGACAAGTCTCCTGTGATGCTTACTGAGCAGATTGCTTGATTGTCCTTGTCTCTTATCAAAACACCACTCGGAACCGGTAGTAATTTCTGGTCAGTGATATTAATCAAAGCATTCATGAGCATGGGTCGTTCTTCACCCATTTCAGCTAATGTTCGCGAAGATACAGCAAGTCCTACAGCTCCCCAGGCTTTTGCTATTGCAGTTTGAAGGCGCATAAAACTGGCCGAACCAGCTCGAGAAAGCGCTTTTATATGGCCACCCGAGTCAAGTACTACAATGGTAAGTGAAGATATTTGCGTTTTTTGCCTTCTGCGTGAGCAGCTGCAATGATCGTGTTTGCTTGTTCCAGAGTAATTTCAGACATGTTTATACCTTAGTGATGCGATATGTAATTCTTGCTTGTATATTAGCGTTAGGCTTTTGCTCTGCATCTTAGTAAAATGGCCGCAGTAAATAAAACCTATTATAAGAAAATAATTAATTAACCGTTACAGATGATCCTTAAAAAAATGATAATTACAGCATGATATTTTCAGGCAACGCTATCAAAGTAGACTTTGTTCAAGACTCGATTGCTAATCTTGTATTCGATCTTGATGGTGAGAGTATTAATAAGCTAAGTAAATTAGTGGTGGAGCAGCTTGATCAAGCGATTACTGCGATTGAAGATCATGAAGATGTTAGTGCATTAATTATATCTAGTAACAAAGACGTATTTATTGTTGGCGCAGATGTAACTGAATTTCTTGGTTTCTTTAAACTGCCGGAAAAAGAATTTATTCATTGGATTGAAACAACGCAAGCACTGTTTAGTCGTATAGAAGATTTACCGATTCCTACTGTAACCGCTATTAATGGTTATGCACTAGGGGGCGGCTGTGAACTAGCCTTGACTACAGATTACCGTGTCATGGCAGATACTGCTCGCATTGGTCTGCCAGAAGTGAAACTAGGTATATTTCCTGGCTGGGGCGGTAGTGTGCGTTTGCCGAGACTCATTGGTGCCGATAATGCATTAGACTGGATCTGCACGGGTGAACAGAAAAAAGCGCACGAGGCACTTAAGTGTCATGCGGTAGACTCTGTGGTTGCAATAGATCAACTCCACGCTGCTGCTATACATATTATTAAACAATGTTTAGACGGTAAGCTTGATTATCAAAAATGCAAACAAGAAAAACGTCAACCGCTACAGTTAAATCAACTAGAAAGTATTATGGCGTTTGAGTCAGCCAAAGCAGTTGTTGCCTCTAAAGCAGGTCGTCACTTTCCTGCACCTTTAGCAGCAATAGAAACCGTACAGCACCATGCAACTATGATGCGCGATGAAGCCATGCAGGTAGAAGCACATGGTTTTGTCAAAATGGCGAAAACCAAGGTGGCAAGAAACCTGGTTGGCTTGTTCTTAAATGATCAAAGAATCAAGAAAGTTAGTAAGGCATATGGCAAGCAGGCGCTACCCGTCAAGCAAGCTGCGGTACTCGGTGCGGGTATTATGGGTGGCGGTATCGCTTATCAATCGGCATGTAAAGATATTCCAATCATAATGAAAGACATCAAGCAAGAAGCGCTTGAGTTAGGTAAAAGTGAAGCCGGTAACTTGTTACTCAAACAAGTTACACGAGGGAAAATTCAACCTGAAGAAGTTACTGATACGCTAGCGAAAATTGATACAACGTTAAGTTATGGTGATTTTGCAAATGTAGACTTAGTTGTTGAAGCCGTGATAGAAAACAAAAAAATCAAGTCCTCAGTATTAGCCGAAGTTGAACAACAAGTGAAGTCGGACTGTATTCTTACATCCAATACATCCACGATTTCGATTACAGAGCTCGCTGAATCATTGCAGCGCCCTGAACAATTTTGCGGTATGCACTTTTTTAACCCGGTCTACAAAATGCCATTAGTCGAGGTGATTCGTGGAGAAAAATCAAGCGAGGTTGCAATTGCTACTACCGTTGCTTACGCCGAAGCCATGGGGAAAACACCCATTGTAGTCAATGACTGTGCGGGTTTCTTGGTAAATCGCGTGTTGTTTCCATATTTCGCTGGCTTTGATGCATTAGTTAGAGATGGTGTAGATATTCAACGTATTGACAAGGTGATGGAAAAATTTGGTTGGCCAATGGGCCCAGCTTATTTATTAGATGTGGTAGGTATTGATACTGCGCACCATGCTTCAGAAGTGATGGCAGAAGCGTATCCAGATCGAATGAGTAAAGAATTTAAATCTGCAACCGATGCATTGTATGAAAATCAACTTTATGGCCAAAAGAATAATGTTGGTTTTTATAAATATGAGTTAGATAAGCGTGGCAAACAGAAAAAAATTCCTGATCAAGATGCAATAGCTATTATTGAAACAATACGTGTGAATTCAATTGATATAACTGATGAAGAAATTATTGATCGAATGATGATCCCAATGTGTATGGAGACGGTGCGTTGTGTAGAAGAGGGTATTGTTGAACATCCGTTGGATGCAGATATGGGTTTAATACTTGGCATTGCATTTCCAACCTTTAGAGGTGGAGCATTACGATATATTGAAGAGACGGGGATGCAGAAATTTTGTGACCAGGCAGAAAAATATTCACACATTAACCCTATCTATATTCCTACAAAAGGCTTGATAAAAATGGCTAAGAAAAAAGAAGCTTTTTACCCGAAAGTTGGCTAGCTTTAATGATGAATATAGCGAGAAAAATACTATGAGTCTTGAAAAGCGCGACGCAGTTATTATTGATTGTGTTCGAACTCCAATGGGTAAGTCAAAAAATGGCATGTATCGAAATGTACGTGCTGAAATGATGTCAGCAGCGTTAGTGAATGCACTATTTGAACGTAATCCCAATGTTGACCCAGCTGAAGTTGAGGATGTTATCTGGGGTTGTGTCAATCAAACTCTTGAACAGGGCTGGAATATCGCACGTTATATTTCACTCATGACTAAGATTCCACATGCTGCTGCGGCTCAAACTGTCAATCGTTTATGTGGTTCCTCCATGCAATCGGTTCATTCTGCTGCACAAGCAATATACGCAAACTGCGGGGATGTGTTTGTGATTGGCGGGGTAGAGCACATGGGGCATGTAGGTATGACACACGGTTGGGATTTTAATCCTGCCTCCAGTAAATATACTGCTAAAGCTTCTAACATGATGGGGCTGACTGCAGAATTACTATCTATGCAACACGGCATAAGCCGAGAAGACCAAGACCAATTTGGTTTGCGCTCTCATCAGCGTGCACATGCCGCGACCATAGAAGGGCGTTTCAAAAATGAAATTATTCCTATCGAAGGTCATGATGAAAATGGCTTTAAAGAGTTATGCGAAGTGGATGAAGTTATTCGTCCAGATACCACTTTAGAAAAACTTGCGGCACTAAAACCCGTGTTTAAACCCAGTGGTGGCACAGTAACTGCTGGCACTTCTTCTGCGCTTTCGGATGGCGCCTCCGCCATGATCATCATGTCTGCTGAACGTGCACAAGCATTGAATTTGAGGCCAAAAGCAAAAGTAAAGTCCATGGCGATCGCTGGGATTGACCCGGCAATTATGGGGTACGGGCCTGTACCAGCTACTCAAAAAGCTTTAAAACGTGCTGGTTTGATCATTGAAGATATTGAATATGCCGAACTCAACGAAGCATTTGCTGCGCAATCTTTACCAGTGCTTAAAGATTTAGGTTTGTTAGACAAAATGGACGAAAAAGTTAATTTAAATGGTGGCGCCATTGCATTAGGTCATCCCTTGGGTTGTTCCGGTGCAAGAATTAGCACGACGTTGTTACATATCATGGAAGATAAAGATGCAACATTAGGATTAGCCACCATGTGTATAGGATTAGGACAGGGAATTGCCACAGTATTTGAAAGAGTGTAAGCGAATTTAAATTTAACTGACTACTTCATGCGGGTGACGTTTGTTTCAATATAAAATAAAACGATAAAACGTTTTATTCAGTAAATATAAGACTGTTCGGTACTGACAAGTTAACTTAACTCATGGATTGAAGTTACATAATTTAGCAAATAATGCTAGGTTTCAGTGCTCATGATCCCACTTGGCACTAATTTTTAGTGTAATAAAGAGCAATGAAATTCCACTTTTGATATAGAGTATTGGTTAACTTGTCAATACCTGAATTTATTGTATTAGATTTAGGGGAGTTATTTAGATATTAGCTTCCAGTATTGAGCATTTCTATAATTTCATCAATATAATCCAGTAAGGCACAAGCCATCATATCGTCTTGTTTCTTATCTCCAATTTTTGCAAGTGCAGTTAACGCTGTAGATACTTTTTCAGAATCTTGTCTAGAGGTTAAGCTGTTTAATTGATTGGTGCGATTAATATGTTCTTGTAAATTATCTAGATGAATTTTAGCGGCAGCTAGATCACGTTCATCATCAAGAATTTGTGGAAAATATATCTGTGCTTGGGTAGTAAATTCGGCAACTGCTTCATGTACGCCGGGCTGTAGATAATCATCCAGTTCCTCGTTTAATGGTGGAATAGCGGAGTTGTCTAATTTGTTTAAATCTATTTTATCTTTATTGCTCATATTTACTATCTGTCAGTGTAGTGTGAAGTTCATCACGCTTTGTAATTGTTTTGTTACAGAACGGTATTAAATACTTAGTTTCTGCATAGTAACCTAGATTGAAAGTATATGATTTAGGTCAAATTAGCTCTTGCAAAACAGTCAGGTTGTTACCTATTTCGCATTAACCAAGATCCTGAGTGGCTATTATTACAGCTGTGTAGAGTTGGTTGGTCAAAGGACTTAGCCACGTAGTTCAGTTCAGTTACCAATTTATGTTAAGCACAAACCAAGGAGGTTCAATGTTTGCAACTAGTTTATTAATTGTCTGGTTAGTGGGTTTTCTATTCATTTCTACCGGTTTGGAAAAGTCACAGAAATTACAGAATGGTGAGTTGATTATATATCCTGAAAAACGTATGGCATTTGGTGTCGGGTTAGCCGCATATGTTGTTGTATCGTTAGTGCTTGCTATTATGTTGGCTTTATAAGGATTCAATTCAGTAATTACAATTATTCCCTACACCGGGAAGTAATCTCGCTGATCTAATTTAAGTAGCCTTAAACCTCAATACCTGTCCGTTGTTACACCAACGTTGCCCGGTAGGTAGAGGTCCATCCATGATGAGGTGGCCATGATGGCCGCTGCATTGAGCACATCGATAGCTCGTTGTTGGCCATATACCTTTAAGGTCTGTGTATGTTTCAAGATGGCCATGTATGTGATCGCTGAAGCTTGGCCAACCCGTATTACTGTTATATTTCATTTCTGCGCTAAACAACTCTAGATCACAGCCCAGGCAGCTATAAATACCATTTTCATAGAACTCTGTGTGTTTGCTCGAATAACGTGGTTCGGTGGCACCTGTTCTGAGAATGGCATATTGCGATGAGGTTAAAGTCTCACGCCAGAATTGGTCTTCTTTCTGCCACTTCTTGATATCATCGCTTGCTTTGATGGCAATTCGATTATGCTTTGAATTTATCTGTAGGATGGTGAATAAGGTAAATCCACCCGCTACGATAAGAAAGTTTCTTTTATTCAATTGAGATATCCGAGCTCACGTTATGGTTAACATTTTGATAGTGTAACGTTTCTAGTAGTTTCAATAACTGTACAATTTATTAATTATATTCAAGATTATATTTCATCGCTAAGTTTATGAATAAAAACGTAATTCTTATTCTTACTATAGTGATGCTAAGTGTCGTGGCTCAGCTCAGTCTAATCACAGGGGTAGATTGGATGCAGTATGCCAGGGCAGATATAAGTGAAGGCCAATGGTGGAGATTTTTTACCGGTAATTTGGTGCACTTAACCTGGCGTCATTTGATAATGAATCTTTTGGCATTGATAGCTATAGTGATGTTGTATCCTAAATGTTTGAGAGCAGTGGGTTTGTTCTCGGTATTAGTCATGAGTTGTTTGTCGGTGACTCTGGGAATGTGGGTTTTAAGTCCTGAGATTCAATGGTATGCAGGCCTTTCAGGAGCGCTGCATGGTTTGCTGGCAACCTTAATCATTATTGATTATGTTTCGCACAAGCATTGGTTAAATATTATTGTTTTCATTGCGCTGATGGTTAAATTAATTTGGGAAGGTGTGCTGGGGCCGATGCCGGGAAGTGCATCTGCTGCTGGTGGGCCGGTGGTTGTACAGGCACACTTGTATGGATTCATGGGTGGTTTGGTAATTGCCGCATATATCAATATATTCATAAAAAACAAAAAGTTAGAGAAATGACTGAAAGTAAAATATCACAAGAATTATATAGTGAATTTCATCAATTCAGCCGTAATCTAACTTTTCTAACCATAGGCTTAGTGGCAGTAGCCGCTATGTTAGTTTGGCTATTTGGTATTGATGTGGGTGGTAATCGAACCACCGCAATGGGTGCTATGTTTATGATTTTGGCCCTGTTTACATACAAGATTCCTCATATCAGCTATAAATATTTATTAAACAAGTATAAAAACGATACAGAAAAACGTAACGCAATTGGCTATGACTGGAAGCAATTTCGTGATTCAGCCATGCAACGTAGATAATATATAGTTGCTTATATCAACTATCGCCTTTTGGCTAAAATACTATCGGCTAAAATAATAAACGGGCGTTAGGAGTAAGCTGTCACAAAAGTAGCAATATACCTATGCTACAAAGTAAATTCATTTAACTCACTCAAATCTAAAGTAGATAGTTAACGGCTAACAAATATTTAGGTGATCATTTGTCAATGTTAGGTATATTCCGCAAAAAAACACTACGCAGCTCATTCTTTCCACGCGACGATAGAGCCGAACTTAAGGGTGATGTATATGTGAAACGTAACGGTTTTACTACCTTGAAAGCGAGCCGAGGGAATATGAGTGAAGGTGGCTTGTATGTGTTTATTCCAGAACATGATCTAGAACGCGGGAAAAAGGTTGAGATCGTTTTGGTTAGTAAAAACGGTTCATTACGACGTATTAGCAGATTAATGGGTATCATAATTCGCACAGACGAGCAGGGTGCTGCTATGGTGACTTACAAGAAAGAAAACATGAATTCTCACCAAAGCTTGTTGACAGAAGAGCAATTGTTAAAACAAGAATTTGGTGACGTATAACGTATAAACAGTAGTCATAGAATGCTCTGGCTGAAACTAAGCTAGTTTCGAGGTTGATCTCAGGTCTAATGGTTGTTTTTCACAGATGAGCTGTAAGTATATAGATCAGATCACGGACTATAATACTGGCTGTAGTTTCTCTCCTTCTGAAACTGACCCACGTTAAATTAACCTCTAACGTGGGTTTCTTTTGGCCTAAGTTTTATCTAAGCAACATTTGTCCCGTACAGTGGTTTTATATTACTCACCATGCATATTTTCTGTAAATCCAGCTGTGATAGTATCTCTGCATGAACGCGTTATTGCTTATAGCTCATGGTAGTCGGCGACAGGCCTCAAATGATGAGGTGCGAGAACTTGCAAAAGTTCTTGCGTTAAATACTAATGGTGAATTTTCAATTGTTGAATGTGCATTCCTTGAATTAGCAGATCCATTGATACCTGATGGAGTTACCGCATGTGTGCAAAAAGGTGCAGATACGGTAACGGTGTTACCATATTTTCTATCTGCTGGTAGGCATGTGGTCACAGATATACCTGCAGAACTTGAAAAAGCACAAGCCTTGCATCCGAATGTAAATATAAAAACTGCACCCTATTTGGGTTCTGCTCCGGGCGTTAGTGAAATATTAATTAGTCTAAGTAAGCAAGCATCATAAATTATCATCATTCATTAATTGGGCATATATTAACTTTCTATATTCTTTAGTTGTTTTTTTAAATCGGTCTGGTCTTGTGAAGTGTAAGGGCTATTTCTGATTTGGTCATGAATTTTCATGCGATAGCGAACAAACTGATCGACTTCGGTAAAATGCATAAATGGATTTCCTGCAAACTCTTCTTTTAAGGTTGAAGATTTCTGTGTTGCATAATTATGGCCCGGGTGAATTACAATATCGTTCGGCAAATCTGTTTTAAAACGTTTTAGTGTCGAATACATTTGTTCAGGGTCGCCACCATGTAGATCGCAACGACCACAGCCAAAAACAAATAAAGTATCACCGGTGATTAAATCATTTCCAAGCCGATAACAAGTAGAGCCAGGTGTGTGACCAGGGGTATGCATGACTTCTATTCTAGTATCCCCAATGTGTATGCTATCACCGCCATGATGTAACATTGGCTGGCTTAGGTTTTCACCCCAAAAATCAGCTTCGTTTTTTAATATATGAATTTGGGCATCATAGTGACCCAGAATCCCATCCAGGCCATTGATATGGTCGTGGTGGCTATGAGTTAGTAATACATCAGTTATTTTTACATTGAGTTTTTCTGCTTGCTCGATAATTTTATTTACCTCCCACGCAGGATCTACTACTGCAGCGGCGTTAGTTTTGTTATCTATCAATAAATAAACAAAATTTTCCATTGGACCAAGCTCCAATGCTTGGATAGTGTGGGTTGCTGTTTTAGAAGAGTTCATGATTAAATTTAAGTCCTTTAAATTAAATTTTTTTAAATATAGTTAAATTGTAACAAGCTTTGAATTATTATATTAAGTATTAATATGAATACTCTCAACGATTATATTGATTTTGATTTAGAAATATTATCTATTGGATTGAATCCATCCACGGTTTCAGTTGATAACGGTTATTATTTTGCAAATCCCAGAAATCGATTCTGGAAAGCATTGAATGCGAGTGGTTTGATTCCAGAAAATCTCAAGCCATCCGAGGCCGCTCAAGATAAATTGTTTCAAAAATACAGAATAGGCTTTACCGATGTAGCCAAAAGGCATTCATCAATGGGCAAGGATATGCTAGCAGCAGATTATAAAATATATGCACCGATATTAGAGGTGGCCATATTTAAATACCAACCTAAAGTTTGCTGGTTTCACGGTAAAGTCGCGATCAACAAGTTTTTACAATATAGTAGTCTCAAGCAACAACAAGTAGCTTGGGGATTTGAAAGTTTCAAGATGGGGAGGTCTTGTGTGTTTGTTACACCCAACCCAAGCCCGCAAATGCTGCATACTCTCTTGATGTAATAATCGATTGGTACCAAAAATTAAAGGCCTTGGATTGTGAGTGAGGAGAGTAATGGTTACACTCTTATGTTTATATCATCGAACTAAATTAATAAGCCAAGTCATATGAAGATTTCATCAATAGCATTTATGTTTAAATTAATCTTTCTAGCATCTCTGCTGTTAACTTTATGGTCCTGCACAAATAACCCTGAAGTTAAAGATAATGATGCTAAAGCTAGCGAAGCTTTGGTGGGAGTGTGGCGTGGAGATGGCACGTATGAAGACGAAGAAGATTCAGGTTGGTCCGAGTCCTGGAAAATGGTTCGAGAATCCGACGGTTCATATAAAGTGGAATACATGATTGTTCATGATGGAGATAAATTATATGAGAAATCTTCTGATGCAGGCACTTGGAATTATAAAGATGGTGTCTATACTGAGGTAAACAGTAACGGTGACAATGTAACTTATGATGTATTTTCGGTTAAAACTGATTGGTTTGAATACAATATTGCGCAACGGCAAGGTTCTGCAAATATCCAAGAAACTAAAACGGTAGATAATTTTCAGCTGCAAGATCAACCTGAAAATTATACTGAAGTGTCATATGAGCTACCTGATGAATTGCCAGTAGAAATACCAATAGAAGCAGCACAATAAATAATAAAACAGTAAAGTATATTTTCTATGTTTAGTTACCGGTCGTTAGCATTTCTTGGTTTTGCCATATGTGTTGCATCCATGTTGTTTGCGGTGCTTTATCTTGAAAAAACTTTGTATCTAGACCCTTGTCCGTTATGCATCCTAGACAGGCTGGTTGTGATGTCATTGGCAACACTATTCTTGATTGCACTACCGATTGGGCCAAGGGCTGTTTTTGTCAAAATTAATGGTGTGTGTTGCATATTATTATCTGTAGTGGGAATAGGACTTGCGTCACGGCATATCTGGTTACAAAACCTTCCCAAGGATCAAGTGCCTGAATGCGGACCAGATTTGTATTTTATGTTAGAAACTCTACCGTTGTTTGAGACACTGAAAAAGACTCTTACGGGCTCAGGATCATGTGCAGATGTGAGTTGGGAATTTGCAGGTTTGACAATTCCCGAACAGACCTTAATCTTATTTGTAATATTGTTGATTTTATCTGTAATTCAGACCCTACGCCCTCGAAAATTTATTTAATCTTGTAAAGTAACTGTTAGTATTCCATTCTTTTGCAGTGTGGCCTGTGTGCCTAAAAGAATAAGAAATTGATAGAGAAAATTGTGGGCACATCCAGCA
Source organism: uncultured Thiotrichales bacterium (assembly GCA_964486815.1). GTDB lineage: Bacteria > Pseudomonadota > Gammaproteobacteria > UBA4575 > UBA4575 > JABDMD01. The sequence goes on along the minus strand of CAZAOO010000003.1, from coordinate 120,944 downwards.
AAGACATTCATCCCATACCTGATCGTGCACCGGTAGCTACAAAATATGTCGAGTTGCACGGTGATTACGGCACAACTGATTTTATTATGCGTCGTGGGGAGGTGTTGCCTAAAGTAAAGGTCGCCTATGAAGCCTGGGGGAAATTGTCTGAAACTGATGACAATGCAGTGTTGGTCTTTACCGGTTTGTCTCCATCTGCACATGCATGTTCATCAGCTGAAGATCCTACTCCTGGTTGGTGGGAATATATGATTGGACCTGGCAAACCTATCGATACAGATCGCTTTTATGTAGTGTGCGTAAATTCATTGGGCAGCTGTTTTGGATCGACGAGTGCTAGCTCAATAAACCCCAAGACAGGCAAACAGTATTGTTCGGATTTTCCCGAGCTTACCATTGAAGATATCGCGAAAGCAGGTCACCATGCTATGCAAGAACTTGGCGTGGATCACTTATGTGCAGTGGTAGGTGCTTCAATGGGAGGTATGTCGTCACTTGCCTATGCATTGCAGTATCCCGGTGAAGTAGATTACATGGTAACGATTTCAGCAGCATGCCGCTCGTTGCCATTAGCTATTGCCATGCGTTCGCTACAACGTGAAATTGTACGTTGTGATCCGGATTGGAAAAACGGTTGCTATGAACCAGATGAGGAACCAAAGAATGGAATGGTGTTGGCACGTAAACTCGGTTTGGTTTCTTATCGTGCCGCTGCCGAATGGAATGAACGATTTAATCGAGCGCGTATAAATCCGGGTAGTCGTGGTGCTGGTAAGTTTGCTATGGAATTTGAAGTAGAGTCTTATCTGGATTATAACGCACATAAGTTTGTAGAAAACTTTGATGCGAATAGTTATTTGTACTTGTCACGCGCGATGGATTTATTTGATGTTGCAGAACATGGCGGTTCTGTAAATGCGGGTCTTGCTAAAGTACATGCTAAAAAGACCCTGGTAATTGGAGTGGATACTGATATTTTATTTCCAATTAAGCAACAGGAAGAAATATATAACGGAATTAAAAATGCTGGGCGGGATGTTGAGTTTGAACGCATCGCATCCACTAAAGGACACGATGCATTTTTGATTGACGAGGAACTTTTTAGTCCTGTAATTCGAAAGTTTTTTGCAGAGATAGAATGATTGTTACTTATTAACGCTTGTTAATATCAACATAGTCTCTTTCGTCAGAACCAGTATATAACTGACGCGGACGTCCAATTTTTGCAGCGGGATCACTCATATGTTCTTTCCAATGTGAAATCCAACCAACCGTTCGGGCAAGTGCGAAAATTACAGTAAACATATTCATGGGAATGCTCATAGCACTTAAAATAATACCTGAGTAAAAATCAACGTTTGGATATAATTTACGTTCAACAAAATAATCATCAGAAAGTGCAATTTGTTCTAATTCCATTGCGGTATCAAATAATGGTCTATTAGGATTGTCATCACCAAGTTCAGCAAGTAACTCATGACATACTTCACGAATAATTTTTGCTCTCGGGTCATAGTTTTTATAAACACGATGACCAAAGCCCATTAAGCGGAAAGGCGATTTCTTGTCTTTGGCACGATCAACGTAGTAGGCGACATCTTTGTCTGATTCTACGATGTCTTCCAACATGCGAATTACAGCTTCATTGGCACCGCCGTGAGCGGGCCCCCAAAGAGAACTGATGCCTGCAGATAATGCTGCATACGGGTTGGCGCCTGAACTGCCAGCAAGTCTTACCGTTGAAGTCGAAGCGTTTTGCTCGTGATCAGCATGTAATATCAATATCACATCCATTGCTTTTACAAACGTAGGACTTGGTTGATAGTCCATGGTGGGTAAACCAAACATCATATGCAAGAAATTAGGCACATAATCCAGACTATTGTCTGGGTACATGAATGGCTGACCAATTGAATATTTATGCACCCATGCTGCCATGGTTGGAACTTTTGCTATCAGACGGTTTGCGGCAATCTCACGTGACCCGGGGTCATGTACATCAATTTGGTCATGATAAAAGGCCGAGAGTGCGCCAACGGTCGCTACCATCATCGCCATAGGATGAGAATCGTTATGGAAACCCAGATAGAATCGACGCATTTTTTCATCAAGCATGGTGTGCATTTTTTGACGTGCTTTAAACTCATCAAATGCTTTAGCGGTGGGTAGTTCTCCGTACAGGAGCAGGTAACATACTTCTAAAAAAGTACTTTTAGCGGCTAATTGTTCAATCGGGTAGCCACGATAACGAAGTAAGCCAATATCGCCATCTATAAAGGTAATTTTGCTGTCACAGCTGCCTGTAGAAACGAATCCAGGGTCAAATGTGAAATAGCCAAGCTCTTTATATAACTTGCCTATATCGATCACGCTTGGACCGTTTGTGCCATCCAGAATCGGTAGGTCGACTTTTTTCCCTGTCGTATTATCGGTGACTGTGACGGTACGATCTGCCATTTTCCTTCTCCTAAATAAATCTTATTCGTAATATTGCTTAAGCTGCATGCAAAACCGTTCAGCACCCGTATTTCTTTGGGTATCTCAGTAATCGGTATATATAATACTTAAGGTTAAAAAGTATTTATAACTTATTGTTATTATTTAAGTTACACTGTATGCAATGTAATTATTGAATGCGCCAACTCGCGCAAATATAAGCAAATTATAGCATTTTTTGAACTGGCCAGTGGAGAGAGATAGCTGTTAAATACATAATTACTCATTTTCATTGGCTAAGAATTGAACAATATAATTGGCAATCATTTCAATATCATTAAGATCTAGCAGCGGTAAGGTTGTTTGGACTTTGTCAGGCTCATCTGTAGCGACCGCGATTACATATTCATCAGTTGTCGATATCAACGGTTTTCCAAGTTTAGGGCGATGTATTTCAATCTTGGCAATGGGTGCAGATTTGAAGCCTTCAACGATAACCATATCAATATTTTTAGTAGATATATGTTGCAGGGTATCTTCAAGTGTCAGTTCGGACGCCTCATCACCATGCTCATGAATCATCGCCCAGCGTTTCTGGGATGAGATGAGAATTTGTTGAGCGCCGGCTTTACGAATCTTATAACTATCTTTCTCGGGGTGATCGATTTCAAATGAATGATGCGCATGTTTGATTACAGCAACTCGCAGCTTACGAGCAGAAAGAACGGGAATCAGTTTTTCAAGTAGAGTGGTTTTCCCGGAGCCACTAAATGCCGAGAATCCTAATATAGGCTTGGTAAATGAAAGGGTTTGCATATTATTTTGTCGCTAATTGCTCAGAGATATTTATTTGATCTTCAGGAGTGTTGATATTAATGAAGCAGTCTTGTTTGTCACTAAAATCTACAGCTTTAAAGGTATGCTGAGCATACCAACGATCAATCTTGCGCTCACCACTGTTCAAATAGTTCAAGAGACTCTTGTGTAGTATGCAGTTAATTAACGCATAAACGGGCTGCAGTCGCTGACCATCATGGGCGACTGCAATTTCTATCTCAGTATCAGGTGATTCATCAGGCGATTCTGGGTTGGCATTTTCAATTGCAGAATATAAACGCGTTACCAGGTCTCGAGCAATAAGTGGACCATCACATGGGCAGGTACATATGTATTTTGTTTTTGACGCTTGCATTGCGGCTGCAATTCCAGCAAGTGGTCCTTGATAATCTTCAAGTTGATCAGAAATAACAGGGTATCCATATTTTTCATAAGCATCTATGCTGCGATTGGCATTTATTAAAATCTCTTTAACTTGTGGCTTTAAAACATTCAATACATATTCAATCATTGATTGTCCGAGAATATCAATTAAACCTTTGTCTTGCCCCCCCATACGCCTAGCTTTGCCGCCCGCTAAGATCACGCCGGTTACATTTTTATTATAAATAGTAGTCATTTTAGTAATATAAAGAGATAGATTTATTTGTGGTTTATTTAATCAGGTAAAATACCTATATGATATTGTAAATTAATTTGTCTAAGGATTTTTATTATGAGCGATAAAATAAGCGATCAACAGCAACTTGAAATCGAAGCTGCAGTATACAGAAGGTTGGTTGAGCATTTGCAGGTAAAAACTGAAGTGCAAAACATTGATTTAATGAATTTGGCCGATTTTTGTAGAAATTGTTTGTCTAAATGGTATGTGGCAGCAGCAGAAGATAAAAATATAGCTATAGAATATGAGCAGGCTAGGGAAATTGTCTACGGCATGCCATATTCAGAATGGAAAAATAAATATCAAAAAGAAGCTACTCCAGAGCAGTTGAGTGCTTTTGCGAAGGCAGAAAAAAGACGTAAGAGTTAAGTGATTATACCAAACGATGGTAACTGCAAATAAAGATCTCAATGATGATGAGCTATTGCGTTATAGTCGTCAGATTATGCTGTCGCAGATTGGTATAGAGGGTCAACAAAAAATACTTGCTTCTAAAGTATTACTGTTTGGAGCGGGAGGTTTAGGCTCGCCGATTGCGATGTATCTTGCAGCAAGTGGTGTTGGTGAGTTAACCATAGTTGATCCTGATACGGTGGATCTTAGTAACTTACAACGTCAAATACTCCATAAAACCGCTGATCTTGGTAAGCATAAAGTGCTTTCTGCCAAGCAAACATTATTAGAGCTAAATGCCCAAACGATAGTTAGAGCGTTGAAAGAGATTTTGTCTGGTGACATGCTTGACGAAGAAGTAAATCGTGCTGATATTGTTGTAGACGCAACCGATAACTTCCAATCACGTTTTGCTATTAATGCTGCATGTGTGAAAGCTGGAACTGCATTGGTAACAGGTGCAGCAATTCGTTTCGAAGGGCAAATATCTGTCTTTGATATGCAAGATGACAGCGCATGTTACCAATGCTTGTTTCCTGATACGAACTCAGAGCTGGAAGAAAGTTGTTCTGAGACAGGGGTTCTGGGTTCAGTTACTGGTCTAATTGGTTCTATTCAAGCTACAGAAGTCATTAAGCTGTTAGTAAAGGTAGGGCAAACACTCTCTAATAAATTATTGCTTATTGATGCATTAAATATGGAATGGCATAGTGTAAAAATAAAAAAAGATCCTAAATGTGCAGTCTGTTCGTTATAAATATTCTTATAAATATTCTTATAAATATACTTGTAAGCATACATGGCTGATATTTTTTATATCTCTGGCAATTCTGTTTGCCTCTTTCAGTCTTTCTGCTAACGTATTTAAATTAGCAACATCAATTAAAATTGATGCCATTGAGGGTTATGGCATGGAACTTCATGATGTTGTTATTAACTTTGATTCTTTGCGTGAAAATGCATCAGTATATTCAGTGCAAATAGGATCTGCAGTACTGCCTGGGAATAAAGGGCATATTAAAAATATTCTCCTACAGTGTGATGATGGTGTGATATCGAAAAAAATACTAGCTTGCAATGATGGTGATTTGTCTTTTAAGGATCCTCTTGCTAGTGCAGATAAAGCTAAAATTATATTTTACAGAAATGAATTGGGTGATGTAAATTTTGAGCTAGAAGATTTTAATTTGGCGAGTGGCTCAGCAAGTTTGAATGTGAAGATGACTGATGATGTTTGGCATGCTGGATTTCAGGGTAATAATATTTCTTTTGCAACCCTAAAGGAAGTATTGCCGTCATTTCCTGGCGTGCTTTCAAAAGGTATTATCAAGAGTGAAATGCTTTTTATTGGGAAAGGTATTTCTTTGTCCGAGATAAGGGGAGATGCGCTTATAAAAAAACTCGCGTTCTCTAATCAAGATAGTACGGTTGTAGGAGAAGAGGTTTCAGTCAAACTTTCTTTTTCAAGCAAACGTGAATTGAGTGTTTGGCAAAGTGAAATAAATTCAACAACCTTTAAAGGCGAGCTCTATTTTGATCCAGTTTTTATCGACGCAAATACAAGTCCTAAAGATTTATATGGAAAAGTTAACTGGCAAATCGGTTCCAGCCAAATTGAATTGGCGCCATTGCACTATGAAGATGCAGGCATAGTAAATCTTAAGCTAGAAACCACTATTGATTTTGACAAAAAACAAGCTATTGCACCTGTGCAAGCGGATATTCAGTATGCGGTGTTCCCTAATGTATATGATGAATATATGTTGCCATTTCTGTTAGATACTAATATTGCAGATTTGGCTAGCAATGGTAGTTTATCAGGCTCAATGTTGTTTGATGACGACAGAATAGTTGATACAGACCTAAGGTTAAATCACTTAACATTTGAGGATAGGCAAAAAAGATTTTCAATTTTCAAGTTAAATGGTAATGTTGCTTGGGGTAAACGCTATGCAGGCAAAGAATATTCGTTTAGTTTTGATGCAGCGGATATTTATAAGTTACGGTTGGATGCAAGCCGGTTTGCATTTTTAAATGATGCACAAGAACTGGTACTGCAACAGCCCGTGAGTATTCCTTTATTAGATGGTGCAGTGAACATTGAGAGCTTCCTGGTTAAACAGCCGGGCAGTGCAGATCAATCAACTGTTATGGATATTAGCTTAACGCCAGTGTCGATGTCTAAGTTATCCACTGCTTTTGGTTGGCCTGAAATGCATGGCAATCTTGCTGGATACGCACCAAATGTTTTTTATAAACAGGGCGATCTTGATATTCAAGGTGCATTGTTAATTCGCGGTTTCGGTGGCACTACGACCATTCATAATCTAAGTGCTGAAGATTTGTTTAGTATTGCTCCAAAATTATCTGCAGACATTAAGCTCAATGACTTAGATTTAAGCTCCCTAACTGAGACCTTCTCATTTGGGGAAATTACTGGACGATTAGAGGGATCTATCGATAATTTGCAGTTTGTAAATTGGGCACCAGTAGAATTTAATGCATGGCTCGGAACACCAGCTGAAGATAATTCACGACATAGAATAAGTCAGACTGCCATAGACAATCTAACTCAAGTAGGTAATGGTGGCGCAAATATTTTGTCAAAAAGTTTTCTTAAATTTTTTGATAGTTTTGGCTACGATAAATTAGGCTTGGGTTGTACCTTAAAGAATAGTACTTGCTTAATGCGAGGCGTAAATACATCAAAACAAGATAATTCCCAAGGTTTTTATATTGTTAAAGGTAGCGGTGTGCCACGGATTGATATAGTTGGGTTTACAGATGAAGTGTCTTGGCCGGTATTGATTACCAGATTAAAAAGGGTAGTCAGCAGCAAGGATGTCATTGTGAACTAATGCAAAATATGTGCTATTTAGCCTGGAACTTAACAATAATAATTTTGGTCTTAGCTTAAACACACATAAAAAGGGTAAAAAATAATGAAGCATAAGTCGATCTTTAGCAGTTTTATATTTGGGTTAGCACTTTCTGCATGTGTGACAATCAATATCTATTTTCCCGCAGCAGCAGCTGAAGATGCAGCACGTGTGATTGTGCGTGATGTCTTAAATGATGAACAGGTTGAAGTCATTCAAGAAGACCAAGAAAAGAATAATCAAAGCAGCGTTGAGAGTTCAAATAATCTGCCATATATGATAGCTGGTAATATTTTAAATATCCTTATACCACCCGCATATGCTGAAGCTGATATCAATATTAATACACCCGCAATTGGTGAATTGCGCAATAGCTTAAAGACTCGTGCAAGTTCATTAAAGACGTATTATACCAGTGGAGCGATAGGATTAACTGCTGATGCAAATGTTCAAATTCGAGATCAATCTTTAATTTCACTAAAAGACCGGAATCAGGTTAAGAAGCTCGTTGCCGATGAAAATAAAGAACGCGGGGCGTTATATGCTGAGATTGCTCGAGCAAATGACCACCCTGAATGGGAAGCAGAAATTCGCTCTACTTTTGCACGTGTTTGGGTAGAAGAGGTTGCGGCAGGCACTTGGTACGAAAATGCTGATGGTGCCTGGGTACAAAAATAAATCACCTTTAGAATAAATATTATTATATTCACTCGTTTATATTTACTGGCCATCAAGTTTTAGGCTTGATGGCTGCAATTTTCGGCTGGTTTAACAAGCAATCGACTCTGAACCACTCTGTACGCATAATAACGGATAGCCGCAATGCTATTGCTAGATTAGCTGTTTCCAGGTCGAAACTGCGTATCTGCTACAATCACCGTGATTAAATTCATGGCATTCTTTATTAAATCATGTTGTCAATAAAAGAAAAAATCACCAATAAGATTTGGGGCGTGGATATCAATACCTTGCCATGGTGGAGGGCTGGGTTACTGAGCATGTTTCGCTTTATCCATATCATGTTGGATGACTTTTTGGATGGCCAATTAAATCTTCGCGCCATGAGCTTGGTATTCACTACTATGCTGTCAATTGTGCCTCTAATAGCGGTAAGTTTTTCAGTGATGAAAGCATTTGGTGTGCATAACCAAATGGAACCCATGTTATTACAATATTTAGCGCCACTTGGAGGACAAGGTGAAGAGATTGCGCAGCAGATCATGGGCTTTGTTGATAATACTAAAGTCGGTTTATTAAGTGGTGTTGGTTTAGCCTTGTTATTTGGAATTATTGTTAGATTAATTAACAAGATTGAAAGTGCTTTTAATTACACATGGAGAGTACAACAGTCTGGATCATTGGCGAGGAGATTCAGTAATTACTTGAGTGTAATAATGGTGGGACCGGTATTGGTATTCGTTGCAATGGGGGTAACCGGAACTGCATTAAATACTTCGATTGCGCAGGCGATAATATCGGTAGAACCTTTTGGAACCTTATTAAGTGTAGCTACAAAACTTATACCCTATTTGTTAATTATTGCGGCATTTACCTTTACTTATTTGTTCATGCCAAATACCAAAGTGAGATTTGTGCCTGCATTATTAGGTGGGATTGCGGCGGGTGTATTGTGGCAGACGGTAGGTTGGGTTTTTGCAACTGTGATGTCTGCTTCCATTTCCACTAGTTACACTGCGATATATTCCAGCTTTGCATTTTTATTTGTATTTATGATCTGGCTTTGGTGGAGTTGGTTGATATTGTTAGTGGGCTCGAGCGTCGCATTCTACAAACAACATCCTGAATATCTGCATATCAATGCGCATGATTTAGCCTTAACCAATAGACAAAAAGAAGAAGTAGCGATACAAATAATGGCAATAATCGGCCAAAGGTTCTATGCAAAAGCACCTCCGGTCTCAGTGACCGATCTCGTGAGCTGGTTACATTTACCTCAGCAATCGATAGAACAGCAGCTAGATCTATTAGTAGCACATAGATTGTTGGTAAAAATTAACCAAGATGAACTAACATATAGTCCAGCTAGACCATTGGAAGAGTTGTCGTTAAAGTCGGTGGTTGATACTGTGCGTGAGCCCGGGCCGAGTAGCCATATTAAAAATACACTGAGCACAAACTTTGCTGCGATTCAATCTGTATTGAATAATGTTGATAATAGTCTGGAGCAAGCATTAGGTAATAAAACAGTGAAAGATATAGTTACTGAACTAAATGCTGATAATGATAAGTTAGCTGGCACTGCCGTGAGATCGATTATATAACGTAAAGAGAAAATAGGAATGAGTGAGCCAGCATTAGAAGAACTTAAATTAAAATTGAGAGAGTTTGCACAACTACGCGATTGGGAACAGTTTCATAGCCCAAAAAACCTATCCATGGCGTTATCTGTTGAGGCATCAGAGCTTTTAGAGCATTTTCAGTGGATGACAGAGCAACAAAGTACAGAACTAACACCACAGAGACATGTTGCAGTAGCGTTTGAGATGGCAGATATATTTATTTTTTTATTAAGGATGTCAGACCAATTGAATATTGATCTTATGGAAATGACCAAGCGCAAGATGGAAATCAATGAAAAACGTTATCCGGTCGATAAAGTGAAAGGAAGCTCAAAAAAATATAATGAATATGATCAAGCATAGGGATATGATTTTACTACTATTGAAGCTTTCTATTTAATCTAATTTTCTATAAGCAATTCAAACCGTGGATGAACCTGTCAAAACGCTTTCCATTGGCGAAAGCACTATTACTATTTTGGGTACTGCCCATGTTTCGCGTGCCAGTGCAGACAAGGCCCAAGAATTAATTGAATCTAAGCAACATGACGTAATCTGCATAGAACTCTGTCAAAGTCGTTTTAATGCAATGACAGATCCTGAGGCACTTGCAAAAATGGATTTGTTTGATGTGATTCGCAGCGGCAAGGCTAGTATGGTAACTGCCAGTTTAGCGTTGGGTTCATATCAGCAGCGTATGGCAGAACAACTAGGTATAGAGCCTGGTTTAGAGATGAAAACCTCAATTAAATATGCGCAAGAATTAGATTTGCCGTTAGTGGTCATCGATCGTGAGGTAGGTACTACCCTTAAGCGTGTCTACCATAATGTACCTTTCTGGAAGCGGCTCTATATTATTGCAGGTTTGTTCACTAGCGTTGTATCTCGCGAAACAGTATCTGAAGAAGAAATTGAAAAACTAAAAACAGGCGATCTATTAGAAACTACCTTCGCGCAGTTTTCCGAAGATGCGAACGATTTGTTTGTACCGCTAATAGATGAGCGTGACAGATATATGACTGCAAAATTATTACAGGCGTTGAAAGACTACCCAGGTAAAAATTTATTAGCAGTAGTTGGAGCTGGGCACGTTAAGGGGATGTTCAATTATTTGGAAAAGTATTCTACAGATAGCTCATATAATGCTAGCGATGTAATCTCCGAGCTAGACGTTATTCCAAACAAACGTTCTTGGTTTAAAATAATTCCATGGGTAATTGTTGCGTTAGTAATTTTTGGCTTTTACCTGGGTTTCCAAAAAGGCCCGGATATGGGTTGGAGTTTAATTTGGCAGTGGATTGTAATTAACGGAAGCTTATCTGCGCTTGGCGCTGCCATTGCGGGCGCGCATTTACTGACCATCATCACAGCATTTATTGCAGCACCAATCACTTCACTTAATCCAACCATTGGCGCTGGCATGGTTACGGCAGCGATGGAATTGTTTATACGAAAACCAACCGTCAATGATTTTAGTGATCTACGCAAAGATACTTCATCAGCAAGGGGCTGGCGTAAAAACAGGGTGGCTAAGATATTACTAATATTTGTTCTTAGTTCTTTGGGGTCTGCAATAGGAACCTATGTCGCCGGATTTAGAATATTTGGACAATTAACAACATAAATTAGCTTACAAGTGGATGAGGTGGGTGAGGTCGGTAAAGCAAGGTTGCCAGTTCTCATATACTAGTTCTCAGCTAAATGTTGCGACAAGAAAACTTCACTGTTTTTGATCATTGTGTTGCATTGACCCATTGTGTCCGGCGAGAATGGTATTTTAATTGAGGAATTTGGAGGTACATCAGACATGTATAATCAGACATGGATTGAGCCACCTATGGCGACCTTTAACAGGCAATGCCATGTCGACATGTAAGCATCGGTTTATATGAACTGGGTTAAATTAAAGGGATATCAGATTTTTAGTGGTTTCTATAAACGAAAGAACTTGAATTTTTAGCTTCTAAAATCTTGGTAAGATCGGCAGCAATGTGTGCGGTCTCATTTAGCAGCACATCAATGAATTCTTCATCATCATCTAATTTATTTAGATTTTCATCAGTACCTTTTAATAATTCTTCATATTTTTCTCGCGTTGCTTCAATACGCTTATATTCTTCTTTTCTTGTTGATTCTAGTAATGAAACTGTTTTTAGATTTCTAACGTTATAATCTAGCTGAAATATTTCTAATAATGAATTAAATTTTTCATTAGTTTTGACTCTACTAGTATGCTTTCCAGAAGTATGATTGATAACTTGTGCATCTATATCGCCAATGTGGTGTTTAACGGGAGCAATCTCACTTTCGGGTAAGGCGTTTTTCAATGCACGTTCTCCATGTTCTTCATCTTTAAATGTAGTTTTAAAATCAATATCCGGTATTACCCCTTTGTGTTGTGTGCTGCCACCATTAATTCTGAAATATTGAGCAATAGTGGCTTTAAGCTGCCCAAGTTTTGCATCATCACCAGAGCTGAAGTTATTAAGATCTACCAATTGTTGCACGGTGCCTTTACCAAAAGTGGTTTCACCGACAACAATTCCACGACGGTAATCTTGTACCGCGCTGGCAAGTATTTCTGATGCGGAAGCACTATAACGATCCACTAATACTACAAGCGGCCCGTAGTAAGAAATGTTGTTATCTCGGTCGCGATGAACTTCTATATGCCCGTTTGAATCTTGTACTTGAACGATAGGGCCTTCATCAATAAACAATCCCATGAGTTGAGTTGCTTCAGTAAGAGAGCCGCCACCATTTCCTCTTAAATCTAATATTAAGGCATCAATTTTTTTGGATTTTAAATCTGTCAGGAGATTGTCTACATCACGTGTTGTACTTCGATAATTTTTTTCACCACGTTGATAGGCGGCAAAATCGATATAGAATGTAGGTACATCTATAACCCCAATTTTGTATTTTTGGTTATTTTCAACGATATCGATAACTTCGCTTTTGGCAGCTTGTTCTTCTAGTTTGATTTTGTCACGTGTAATTTTAATTTCTTTAATTTTTGCTGTTTGACCTTCATCGCCAGGTAAAATCTGCAATTTCACATCTGTGGCTTTAGCGCCACGTATAAGTTCAACAACTTCTTCTAAACGCCAACCTACTACATCTTTAAACTCTTTTTCATTTTGTTGTGCGATACCTACAATTCTATCAGAACTATGAAGTAAGTCACTTAGGTCAGCAGGGCCACCAGGGATTATTTTTTCTACAACTGTGTATTCACCATCAGTACGAAGTAGCGCACCAATACCTTCAAGCGATAAACTCATTCTGATTTCAAAGTTTTCAGAGGTTCTTGGTGATAAATAATTAGTATGCGGTTCCAGGGTGCTAGCAAAAGCATTGATGAATAATTGATATACATCTTCTGCGTCTATTTGTTCACTGCGTTTAGCAATTCCTTTGTAACGTTTTTCTAAGGTCTCTTTGATTTCAGATGGTTTTTTATCTGCAAGTCTTAATGTGAGTGCATCGTTTTTAACACGTTTGCGCCAAATTTCGTTTAATTCACTACTGTTATTTGTCCAGGGTAATTCTGAACGATCGATGATGAGTTCTTCATTAACTTTAAAATCAAACTTGTTCTTCAATTGATCCAAGGCAAATAAAACACGCTCATCTACACGTGCTTGATAAAGTCTAAACATCTGAAAAGCAGGGCTAAGATCTGTTTTATTAATTGCATCATCAAGTTTAAAACGGAATATTTGGAAGCTATCAATGTCTTTTTGATAAAAGTAGCTACGATTTGGATCTAATGCTTCAATATACGAACTCAAGATTTGATCGGATAATGAATTGTCGATATTAAAATCTTTATAATGGTACTTACTGAGGAAATGAGTTATTAGCTTGGTTGCACGATTATGTTGCTTCTCTGGCGACAACACATCAGTGGTAGCGCTATATGAATAACTTGCTAAAAACAATGTAACAGCAGTTCCGCAGATTAATATCAGTTTTGTAGTGAGTTTGCTCAAGATAGTGTTCTTATAAGTGTAAATAGAAGGAAAGTAATAACAGTCTATAATTCTAAAATTATGGCTATATTAAGGTTAAATTGTATGTAAATTATTTGAACAGCAAGGCCTTACTATGTTTATATTAGCTGTAAAAACCAGTATATATTTGTAAGCAATTGATTGTAAGGACTATATTTAACTTGTTATGCTTTTACTGTAAAAGGAAGCATGAAGTGCTGACCAAAAGCGACAAACTGGCTAATGCAATTGCCATACGCAGTAAACAGCTGTAAATATGATGCAGCCAATATAGCGCTACTTCAAACTAAGACCATAAAACTAAAAGATAAATCCATTGAATACAGATAATACAATCGTAATTGGCAAGAGCGATGAGGTTCAGAGACTCTTTCTTAATCGAGCTAACCGACACGGCTTAATTGCGGGTGCTACTGGTACCGGTAAAACGGTAACCTTACAAATCCTTGCAGAAGGCTTTTCTCAAGCCGGAGTGCCAGTATTTGCGGCAGATATCAAAGGCGATTTGAGTGGTATCAGCCAAGCTATAGATGAGAAACCCAAGCTTGTAGAACGTGCTGCTAAAACCGGTATGGAAGGCTATACGCCGCGCGGATTTCCGACAGTATTCTGGGATATTTTTGGTAAACAAGGTCATCCAGTGCGTACCACCATTTCTGAAATGGGCCCGCTATTGTTATCTAGACTATTAGATCTAAATGATACGCAGGAAGGCGTATTGAATATTGCCTTTAAATTAGCCGATGATGAAGGGTTATTGCTCTTAGATTTCAAAGATTTGCGAGCAATACTTAATCACGCTGGTGAGAATTCAGCAGCATTAACCGTCGATTATGGCAATGTGAGTAAGCAATCAATAGGTGCGATTCAACGACGCTTATTGGTGCTTGAGCAACAAGGCGCTGAAAACTTCTTTGGCGAGCCTGCACTTGAGTTGAAAGATTTAATGCGCTGCTCAGAGGAAGGTAAAGGCTATATCAATTTATTTGCAGCCGATGAGTTGATGCAAAATCCAAGATTATATTCAACATTCTTGTTATGGCTGCTTTCAGAGCTATTTGAAGAACTGCCGGAAGTCGGTGACCCGGATAAACCCAAAATGGTATTTTTCTTTGATGAAGCCCATTTGCTATTCGATGATGCCCCAAAAGCCTTAATTCAGAAAGTAGAGCAGGTTGTCAGGCTGATACGGTCCAAAGGTATAGGTGTGTATTTTGTGACTCAAAACCCTATTGATGTGCCGGATGAAGTATTAGGGCAATTAGGTAATCGTGTCCAACATGCCTTACGTGCATATACCCCAAGAGATAAGAAAGCGGTAAAAGCTGCTGCCACAACATTTAGAGAAAATCCAGATTTAGATACTGAAAAAGTGATTACCGAATTGGGTGTAGGTGAAGCTTTGGTATCCGTTCTTGATCCTGATGGCGTACCGACCATGGTGCAGCAAACCAAAATTCGTCCTCCCGAGTCTCGTATGGGGCCTGCAACAAAATCTGAACGCAAAGCGGTATTTGATAAAAGTCCTATAAAAGGTGTCTACGATACAAAAGTAGATCGAGAGAGTGCTTCAGAAATATTAAAGGCTCGCACAGAAGAAGCCACTATAGAAGCAGAAAAAAATGCTCAAAAAGAAAGAGAGTACAAAGCTAAGAAGCCAAAAACCACCCAATCATCACGAAAAAGACGAAGCACTAAAGAGACCACTGCACAAACTGTAGTTAAGAGTGCTACAAAAGTAGTTACCTCACGCTTAGGTCAATCCATTATTCGTGGAATTATGGGTTCTATCTTTAGAGGTAGGTAGCGCATCAATGGCTGAAAGTTTGTTAAGTGAATGGGAGCGATGTTTCAATAATACCGATCTCGATGGAATTATAAGTGTATATGCAAAAGACGCAGTGCTATGGGGTACTTTTTCAGACGTTATTCGCGATACGCCGAAATTGATTCGTGAATACTTTAAGGTTTTGTTTGCTAGGAAAAACCTTAAAGTAAAGTTTGGTCCATCTGAATTAAGAAGTTATGGACAGGCTGCAATTTATTCAGGCGAATATGAATTTTCATATCAAGACAATGGGTTGATAGTATGTCCTGCCCGTTTTTCTTTTGTGTTTTATAAAGTCGAAGGTGAGGTGTATAAAATAATTGATCATCATTCTTCACTTAAACCAGCTTCTTATTCAGGTTAGTAAGCCTCTTGTTATTCTGTCTAGTCCTAAAATAATATTTTCATCAGATAAAGCGCCATAAGATAAACGTAAATAACAACCGTTTTGGATTCCAAATGCAGATCCGGGGATGGTCGCCACACCAAATTTTTCAATCAATCTTTTTACTAATTGCATGTCATCCTGCTTTGAATCAATATTAAGTAGGGTATAGAAGGCGCCTTCTGAAGTGGGTTCGGTTTTTAAACAAGGCAAGTTTTTTAGTTTGTTTAAAACAATCTCCCGTTTATTAGTCATGAGTTTTCTTTTTTCAAATAAATAATCTGCATGAGTACTTAATGCGCCAACGGCTGCGTGTTGTGAGATAATCGGCGGTGAAATAAGAATAGTGTCTTGAATTTTTTTAACACTAGAAATTAAATGCTCAGGTATAACCATATAACCAATGCGCCAACCCGCGAACCCATAGCCTTTGGAAAAAGAAAACAAAGAAATGGTATGTTGTTGCGCGCTTTGATGAGAAGCGCTTGAATAGTGTTGGTGTGGTGGGTAAAAAAAGTCTTCATATGCTTCATCACTAACATGGTAAATATTTTTTTCAGCACATAATTCATTAATTTGAATTAACTCTTGTTTGTTATATACAGCACCACTGGGATTGTTTGGGCTTATGGTAACAATAGCTTTGGTATTTTCAGTTATTGCGGATTTAATTTTTTCTATATCTAAATGAAAGTTTTGCATGCATGGAACAAGAACCGGTGTGCAGCGTTCCATCATCAAAGACATTTCATGATTGAAATAGTAAGGAAGAGGAAGAATCACTTCGTCACCTGGATCAGAGATCGCTAAGATAGCTGTGTTAAAAGCCATGTTAGACCCGGCTGTAACGACTACAGCGTTACCTGAATCGATTTCTATTTTATTGGTAACTTTTAATTTTTGAATTAATGCTAGTTGAAGTTGAGGGATACCTTCTACTGGTCCGTAACGATTGATGGATTCATTCGACAAACATTCTCGAACACTATCAAATGCTTCAGGTGGTGGCCCATAAAAGGCTATGCCTTGTCCAAATGAGATCGTGCCCGGGTTGTTTCGTGTCAGCTCGCCTATATAAGGGATGATAGGACTTTGAACAGCTTCCAGCCGTTTACTATTTTTCATAAGCTTTGAGTGTGGGTTAAATGGTGATACGTCTATATATGTCAGAGATTTTATATGGCAGTTTGTCGACATGATCAATGACTGCAAAATTAACCGCACCATACATATGTTGTAAATAATCCATGGCTTCGTTATCGATAGTAATGCAAAAAGGGTGAATACCTAAAAATTTGGCTTCTATTAATGCGCGCCTGGTGTCTTCAATGCCATATGGCCCACGGTAACCATCTTGATCGTCTGGTCGTCCATCCGAAAGTGTAATTAATAGCTTAGTTCGCGCTTCTACTTGATGCAATCGTTTGCTCAGGTGCCGTATGGCCGCTCCCATACGCGTGTAATCTTGTGGCTCAATGCCACTGATACGAGCCTTAACTTCATCATTATATTCTTCTTCAAATTCTTTTACTTTGTATAATTCGCAACGCTCATGAGTTACGCCTGAAAAACCGTAAATTGCGTAACGGTCTCCAAGTATTTCAAGCGACTCACATAATAGTACTAACGCTTCACGTTCCATTTCATTAATCCAGCCGGCAGTAGAGCCACTCATATCAATCATAAACATTACTGCTATATTTCGATCGATCTTGCGTGATTTGGTAAATAAATTTTCTGAAGCTTCGATTCCCATCTTTGTATCCGAGTAAGCTTCTATCACTGCATCCAAATCAATATCATCACCGAAAGGCTGGCGTTTCATGCGTTTATCGTCTTCACGTAATGCTTCAAATGTTCTGTGTAAGCGTTTCAGTAATCCATGGTGTTTGTGCAAGGTGTTGGCTACAAAATTGTTATAAACAGGCTGAATATCGACTTCTCTAAGGTGACACCATTGTTTACGATACTTTTGTCTTGAGTGATCCCATTCATCATAGAGAAATTCATCACCACTATTTTCTATACTGGTTCTGGTTCCGTTTTCATTTTCAGTCTCATTTTCTTCACTGGTGTCACCTTCTTTGCTTGTAAGCTCTCTATTTGTTATTAAATAGTCATCGGGTATCTCGCCCAAGTCTTGCAGAATCGATTCTAATAACTCTTGCATGTCTGGAGTAAGGTCTACTTCTTTGTCATCATACTGAAGATCTACCTTAAAACCATCCGGCATGGTTTCATCTTCAATTTCATGAATAGAAAAACCACTACTGCTTTCATCATTTGCTGAATCACTTATTGTTTCACTGTTGATAATGCCATTATTTCGTTGATTATTTTCTAGCTCTTGCTGTAAATAACTAAGTTTTTCAGACAAGTCATATTTTTCTTTTTGCATTCTGGCATTAACTGCTTTGCGCGCTGCTTGGGGATTTAATGAGCCTTGGTAAAATTTATCTGCTGGAGCATGTTCGTCCTTATAAACGGTCTCTAAAAAAAACATGCTATCTTGAACAGTTGTATCAGGCTGTTTTAGTTTTTCAATCGCTTTAAGCCATCTTTTAGACAGTTTTGAATGATCTTCAGTCTCACCGTATTTGTTATGTAGATCCTTCATGGCGCGAGCAATACCCGGTAATTCGTCTGCTATGCGCGCATCTAGACGAATGGTTTCTAATTTGTGAAAGAGTGAAAGTGCACGCTGAGGGTCTTTGAACATTTTTACCAATGTTTCAACATTCATGCGCCAGGTTCCATACCAGGTTTGTGCCCATTGATGTACAGCCATTGCTTTATATAACGTGAAATTTTCTTCGCGTTGCTTAAACTGTGAAGATATTTCAGGCAACTTAATTGATTCAGTGTCAGTATAAAACTCTTCACCTGCTTCGATGCTCAAGTGTCTACCGCTGAGCCCAACTACAAAGCTTTCTAAAATTCGTGAAATTTCATCTATGGTTACGGTGCTTGGAGCATGGTTAAGTGACTGGACATAATTCTCGACATCATGCATTGCTTTGATGCAGGTCTCGAGTCCATTCTCATTAAAAATGCTAAGTAATCTCGATACCCATTCATTCCAGTTTTCTTCGTCTACAAGTTGAAGACTTTTTGGTGCAAATTGACAAAAATTAAAGGCTAATTCAACACTGGTGTTGCATAAACTATCAACAGAATTTAAAAAGCGGTCTTGATCAACTTTTGCAAATACCGCGAGTTCTTTTGCAGATTCAAACACACTGCGGCGGCTTGTAAGTACCTGATCAACAAGAATCTCCATGCGAAGCTGTAGTTCTCGTTCGCCCATGCCACCGTAGGATGCACTGGTAGTTAAACCGCCTTGTCGCTCTAAAGATTTTATATGCCCGCCATCTTTACTATATGCCGGGATTTCGTATTGCTCCTTACCGTCCTTACCTAAGAATTTTTTCCATTGTTTTTTCCAGAACATATTATTTAAGTAATTCTTTCTAATAAGTAATCTTTCGCTTGATTAATTTTTGCGGCTAAATAATCATTACCACCACGGTCCGGGTGCATCTTCTGAATTAATTTGCGATGTGCTTCAATGATTTCTTCTGCTGTAGCATTTTCCTTAACCCCTAAAACCTTTTGCGCTTCTTCTCTGGTCATTTTGGAGCTTAGGTTTGTAGGATTAGTATTGTCACTGGTATCAGATTGAGGGCCAGGCTTACTGGTAAATAAGTTTTTGAATAATGGTAAAAAACGTAGCAAACCCGCAAACTTTTGAAACGATGCTACAGCGGCAGCGAGCAATGCAAACAATGGATGAAGTCTTCCTGTAATAGCAAGGCCGACCAATACAACCGCAGCGAGAATTAAAATGCCTTGAATTTGTTTGTTTTTCGGCTGTTTTCGCATCCAGCGTAGGAATAATAAGATTCCTATTATGCCGGCTATGATTAAAATTTGGCTCATGTGAATAATTTAATGGCTAACCGTAAAAAGATGGATTTAGCCGCTAGACTAGAGGTTTTATGTAAATAATATAAATATAATAACCAGTTTAACCCAAAAGTGCTTTTTGATCGTTTAAGCATATAAATCTAGCAGGAAAATAAAGGATTACACGTGAAAATGTTCAATAAACGATTCAAATCAATATCAGTAGTTATAGTAAGTATGCTCATATGCTTGTATGTCGAGCAAGCAAGCGCCACTTCTCTAAACGAAGAAGTCAAAAGTACTATACAAGATCAATCTGAGGTAGCGGTAACCATTTATAACGACCAATTAGCCTTGGTTAAAGATCTTCGCACAGTTCGTTTAGATAATGGTTACAATAAACTTGCTTTTCGAGAGGTGAGTGCCCAAATGCGGCCCGAGACAGCTTTGCTGCGAAGTCTGGACTATCCAGATGGGTTTCGTCTAATTGAACAAAATTTCGACTTTGATTTATTAACTCCGCAGAAGTTATTAGAAAAATATGTTGGTAAGAAAGTCAGAGTTGTAAAAACACACCCCATAACCGGTAAAGAAAGCTTTTTAGATGCACTGGTATTGAGTGTAAATGATGGTGTAGTGCTACGTATCGGTGATCGCATTGAAACCGGCGTCCGGGTCGAATCGTGTTTGATGAAGTGCCAGGCAATCTGCGAGATCGTCCCACTTTAGTAATGCAATTAAATAGTGCAACATCCAATTCCCAACAACTACAACTTAGCTATTTAACCGGTGGATTAGCATGGAAAGCGGACTATGTTGCTGAGCTGGATGAATCAGATCAATATGTAGATTTAACAGGCTGGGTTACTTTAACCAATCAAAGCGGTGCTACTTACAAGAATGCCAAGCTTCAGCTAGTGGCTGGCGATGTTAATCGTGTTGCAAATGAATATAAAGAAGTCAGTAGAAAATTTGAAATGTTGGCAGAAGAATCAATGGCTGCTGATGCCGATATGGTTGAAGAAGCATTATTTGAATATCATTTATATACATTGCAACGTCCAACCACGATTGCAGAAAACCAAACCAAGCAAGTTTCACTGTTAAGTGCTACAAGAATTCCGGTTAAGAAAGAGTTTTTGCTAAAAGGGCAAGACTATTACTACCAAAGCTCTTATGGTTCGATTGGTCAAAAACTAAAAGTAGGCGTTTTTGTAGAATTCAATAATGATAAAGAATCAAATTTAGGCATGCCTTTGCCTAAAGGCGTGGTGCGTGTCTATAAGAACGATAAATCTGGTAATGCACAATTTGTTGGCGAAGATCAAATTGATCATACCCCCAAAAAAGAAGAAGTTCGTTTAAAACTTGGTGAGGCATTTGATGTTACAGCGGATAAGAAACAAATAAACTTTAATAAAGCATATGCTGTCGGAAAATTTAACTATGCATATAAGGCGAGTTTTCAAATTGACCTTAAAAATGCTAAAACTGAAGTGGTGGAAGTAGTGGTTCAAGAGCCCATTCCAGGCGATTGGAAAATGAAACAGGAAAGTCATACGCATCAAAAAGTGGCTTCAGGTACAGCAGAGTGGAAGATCAAGGTGCCTGCTGAAGGTCATACAACATTAACTTATGAAGTTTTGATTAGATACTAGTCTAATAAAGGAAATAACATGAAAAAAATAGCATTTTTAATTTCGATATTACTTATTTTCTTTATTGCACATATTGCCGTAGCAAAAGATGAAATTCGTAGCACACTTGATGACCAACAAGAAGTTGCAGTCACCATTTATAATGAACAACTTGCATTAGTAAAAGATTTAAGGTATGTGAAGTTGGATGATGGTTTAAACCAGCTTGCATTTCGTGAGGTAAGCGCACAGATGCGTCCCGAAACCGCATTACTAAGAAGCATCAACCATCCAGAAGGGTTTCGGTTAATTGAGCAAAACTTTGATTTTGATTTATTAACGCCCCAAAAACTTTTGGAGAAATATGTAGGCAAAAAAGTCAGAGTCGTTAGAGTGCATCCAACGACAGGTGAAGAAAGAACTGAAGAAGCAGAAGTGCTTAGTGTTAACAATGGCGTGGTACTCAAAGTAGGTAATCGCATCGAAACGGGTTATCTCGGGCGTATCATTTACGACGAAGTACCTGCTAACTTGCGTGATCGCCCAACCTTAGTGCTTTCTTTAGAAAGTGGCACAAGTAAGCAGCAAGAACTGCAACTTAGTTATCTGACAGGTGGCTTGGGCTGGAAAGCTGATTATGTTGCCGAGTTGGATGAGTCAGATAAATTTGTTGATTTAACCGGCTGGGTAACGCTAACCAATCAAAGCGGTGCTACTTATAAGAATGCAAAACTTCAACTGGTGGCAGGTGACGTAAACCAGGTTCGTCAAGAAATGCAACCACAACGTAGAGACATGCTAATGTCTAAATCAAGTGTTGGTGCAGCTGCACCGGCAATGGTTGAGGAAGGTCTATTTGAATATCATCTGTATACCTTGCAGCGTCCCACCACCATTTCTGATAACCAAACTAAACAGGTTTCACTTCTAAGCGCGACCAAGATACCAGTTAAAAAAGAATATTTACTTAAAGGCCAAAATTACTATTACCGAGGTTCATATGGAACGATAGGTCAAAAACTTAAAGTAGGTGTATTCGTTGAGTTTGATAATAAAGAAGCATCAAATCTTGGTATGCCACTCCCTAAAGGCATAGTGCGAGTCTATAAAAATGACAAGTCAGGCAATGCACAATTTATTGGTGAAGACAGCATTGACCACACACCCAAAAATGAAGAGATTAAACTAAAATTGGGCGATGCTTTTGATATAACTGCGGATAAAAAACAAACAAATTTTGAAACAGCAACAGCAATAGGTAAATATAGCCAAGCTTATACTACTAGTTTTGAAATTGTATTGAAAAACGCAAAAGACGAAGAAGTGGAAGTGATTGTTCAAGAGCCTATTCCCGGTGATTGGAAAATGAAAAGTGAAAGCCATAAGCATGAGAAGGTTGCAGCAGGCACCGCTGAATGGAAAGTTAAAATTCCAGCTGAAGCTAAGACAAAACTAAGCTACGATGTATTAGTCCGATATTAAAAAATTAACTATACATGTATAACGCAAAACCAGCTGATTGGCTGGGTATGATTGCCCTCGTCATCATGTTTGGTAGCGCTTTCATGTTTACTAAAATATCAGTGCAGGAATATCCACCCGCTATTGTGGCGGGAGGCCGGATTATAATCGCGGCTATAGTTCTCATAGTATTATCGTTATTTCGTGGCAATTCATTTTCATTTATAAAGGGCCATTGGCTTTTATTAGCGGCGCTGGCATTATTCGGCTGTAGTCTACCGTTTTATTTAATTAGCTGGGGGCAGCAAACCGTAGATAGCAGTATTGCCGGTATTTTGATGGCTATTATGCCGTTGACGACTATTGTTCTAGCGCATTTTTTTGTTTCTGGTGAACTACTAACGACTAACCGAGTTATCGGGTTTGTATTAGGATTTGTAGGTATCTTGATATTATTCGGCCCAACGGCTTTAGCCAACTTCGATGCGGATATGGATCGACTAATAGCCATGCTAGCCATATTGGCAGGCGCTGTGAGCTATGCGATAAATACCATCATTGCAAAACGATTGCCCAACGAAAGTTTTGTTGCTTTATCAGCGGTAGTGATGACTTTTGCTAGTATAATAATGTTGCCAGCAATATTTTTTATTGAACAGGATTGGCAATTTGATATTCAAAGTATCGAGTTTTGGTCGCTAATATTATTGGGTGTTTTCCCCACAGCTTTTGCCACCATAATTTATTTTGCAGTGATCGCAAGAGTAGGTCCGTCATTTTTATCACAAATTAATTATTTAATACCAATATGGGCAGTAATAATCGGTATTTTGTTTTTAAATGAAACGGTTGGACTAAATGCCATTATGGCGTTAATAATAATTTTGTGTGGCATTGCAATTGCACAACGTAAAAATTTATTTTTTGCTCGATTTTAGTTAATTAATAATATTAGGAATAATATGCAGAAAAATGTATTAGGTGGAGACTTACGCAGCTGTTGTGATGAATTATTAACTGGCTATTACCGCAATGGTCGTTGTGATACGGATCAAAATGACATAGGCATGCATACTGTCTGTGCAAATGTTAGCAAAGAATTTTTAGAATTCTCAAAATCGAAAGGTAATGATTTGAGTACGCCTTACCCTGATGCAGAGTTTCCGGGACTAAAGCCTGGGGATAAGTGGTGTATATGCGCAATGCGTTGGATTGAAGCTTTGGAAGCAAATAAAGCACCCAATATTTATCTGCAAGCTACGCATAGTTCAGTTTTAGAATATATCGAACTTGAGGTGTTAGTAAAATATGCCCTGGATAAAAACTAGATAAAAACTAATGCAAATATTATTTCCTGGAAATAAATTCCTCTAGTGCTTCCGGTTTGACCGGACCAGGATTATGTCCCACTAATTGGCCTTCTGGATTAAACATCAAAAAAGTGGGTGTTCCTCGCAACGATTCTTCTGTAGCAGATTGATAATTGAATGCAACGACTGCAATCTCTCCAATTAAGTTATCAAATGTCATCGGCATCTCGTTAATATGTTCAGTAATGGTCTCAAGATTGGAATAACCATCTAATGAAACACCTATTACTTTAGCATTGGTGTCTTTATGCTTATCATGAAATGCTGACATGATAGGATACTCACGCTGACAGATTCCACAATCTGTAGTCCACAGCATTACTAGAGTCCATTTATCTTTTTCGAAATGTTGCGACAAAGTTGTAAATTTACCCTCAAGAGTGCGTACTTCTGTCCAGTCAGTCGCGCTTGAAAAGCTGCTTGTTAATAAGAGCAAGAAAAAAAATGTAAAATATAGAGTGCGTTTCATAATAGCAAGTGTCGGCATAATTTCTTATAAAATGTACAAAGTGTTAGAAGTAAAGGTGAAAATAGGTTTATTGATATTTTAGAATGATAACTATAAATATAGTTCCGTCTATCTGAATAACAATAAAGGAATCCTAACCATGGTAAACAATAGTATTCAAAATATTTTAAATCAAGTAGGCGCTTTAGCATTTCCGGGTGTTTATGACACCTTGTCGGCAAAAATTGCTGAACAAGTAGGCTTTCCTATGGTATTTATATCGGGCTATTCTCTCGCGGCAGCGACCATTGGTGAACCCGATTTTGGATTGCTTACACAAACTGAGGTTGTGAATCGTGCTCGAGCGATTTGCAATAGTGTTTCGATGCCCATAATAGTTGATGCAGATACAGGTTATGGAAACCCTTTAAATGTACATCGTACAGTAACACAATTAATCGATGCCGGCGCTAAAGGGTGTTTTTTAGAAGATCAGGTTTGGCCAAAAAAATGTGGCCATATGCGTAATAAAAAAGTGATTGATAGGCAAGATTACTTATATAAAATTCAAGCAGCGGTAGATGCAAGAGGCGATGCAGATTTTTTTATCGTTGCAAGAACGGATGCCGAAGCCGTATTAGGATTAGATGAGGCTATAGCACGAGTAAAAGCTGCACGTGAATTAGGTGCT
The DNA here is from genome assembly GCA_964486815.1 of uncultured Thiotrichales bacterium. Lineage (GTDB taxonomy): Bacteria > Pseudomonadota > Gammaproteobacteria > UBA4575 > UBA4575 > JABDMD01. The sequence continues at coordinate 95,696 of CAZAOO010000003.1, read as the reverse complement.
GATGCAAGCTTTGTTGAAGCTCCCGGTTCTTTAGAGCAATTAAACAGGATAGGTCAAGAATCACCACATCCAAATGTTGCCAATATGATTGAAGGCGGGAAAACACCCGTTCTTCAAAAAGATGAATTAGTAGAAATGGGTTTCCAATTAATACTATACCCACTTACTGGATTATATGCGGCCGGTAAGGCTATGCAGAATTTTTATGCAAAGCTACATCAAGACGGTACAACCTTAGGCATGGAACACAATTTATTAAATTTTGATGAATTTAATAAATTAATTGGCGTGGAAGAAAAATACAAGCAATCTGAAAAATATGGCGTAAAGTAGCGTTTAGCTTGAGATTTGATTTAGCATATAACTGCTAAATAAATAAACAAGTGTGGTAATGATCAGTATGCATAATAAGTTTAACCAAAACCCTGATTTTCTCATTTCATACATGGAAATATGACCAGAACCAAACACAATCGCATTCGGTGGTGTGGCAATGGGTAGCATAAATGCGCAACTGGCCGCGATGGCAGCAGGGATAACTAATACATATGGGTGTATATTAAGCGAAGGGGCTATGGCAGCGAGCACGGGAACGAGTGTTGCAGTAGTAGCCGTGTTGGAAGTTAGTTCTGTTAAAAACACAATGCCAGTGATTATAATTAATAGTATTAACAATGGTGGTAAGAACGATAATACAGTTGCGTAAGCACCAATGAATTCTGTTACCCCGTTAGCTTGTACTGCGGCTGCTAAGCTTAATCCTCCGCCTAGCAATATTAATATTCCCCAAGGCAAATCTCTTAAGTCTTTCCACTCTAAAATGAAGATATTGCGGTTTGATTTAGTTGGAATAAGAAATAACAAGATGGCTGAAAAAATAGCAATGCTGCTATCAGTAAGTCCCGATAGCGGTGTATAAATAATGTCATTTATTTCTATACTTAATTTCTGTAACAGCGCACGGCTAAGCCAAAGTACAATAGTGAGTACAAAGATAAAACACACTGACTTCTCTTCATAACTCATGTTTCCTAAAGAATTTTTCTGGTCGATTAATGATGTAGAGGAATGATGCAAAGTAACTTTATCTACTTTGTAAATTACCTTGGTTAATAACCACCATGCAATGGGTAACAAAATTAATGCGGTGGGTGTGCCTATCTTCGCCCATTGTAAAAAGCTAATGTCTTGCTGAAAGGATGTGTCGATAGCATCCTTTATGAATGAAGCAACAAACAAGTTAGGCGCAGTTCCAATAATTGTAGCAATACCCCCTATATTTGCTGCATAGGCAATGCTTAGCATAATACAAGTAGCAAAAGCTGTATGTTTGGTATTTTTGCTAGTGAGTAGTGCAATAACGCTAAGTCCAATTGGCAACATCATTGCGGTAGTAGCCGTGTTTGAAATAAAAGCGCTTAAAAAAGCAGTAGCCAGCATGAAACCACCAACAATACGTGAGGGTGAGTCACCAATGCGCGTTAATATTCCCAGCGCAATACGTTTATCTAAATGCCAACGTTGGATTGCAATGGCAATGATGAAACCACCCAAAAACAAAAAAATTATATGTGAAGCATAGGGGGCAGTAGCTTCTTTGATAGATGCCACATCAAACAATGGAAAAAGTGCGATTGGTAAAAGTGCTGTAACAGTAATATGAGTGGCTTCGGTTAACCACCAAGTTGCCATCCACACTAATAGCGCCAAGGTGGCCTTGGCGGTATGCGTTAAAAGGGTGGTTTCACCATTGCTGGAGACATATTGATCAGGCAGTAGCCAATACACCAATAAGGCCATAGCAGGGCCTAAAACTAGCCAAATACCCTTGAAATCAGTCACATTTCTATCTCTTCAGTCTAATACTTTGATACTACTTAAAAAATTCATATTCGTTAAACATATTCGTTAAAATAGAAATAACTTCACAAGTGCTGAGTCATGGATAAAAACACGCAAATTACAGATACTTTATCACGTCCCATTCGTGATCTAAGAATATCGGTTACTGATAGATGCAACTTTCGTTGCACCTATTGCATGCCCAAAGAAGTGTTTAATTCTGACTACCAGTTTCTCCGTAGAGATGACTTACTGAGTTTTGAAGAAATTACGCGAGTATCAAAAGTATTTGCGACGCTTGGGATTAAAAAAATACGCTTGACCGGTGGTGAGCCCTTATTGCGTAAAAATATACCAGTATTGATTGAACAACTTTCCAATATTGAAGGCATAGAAGATATTAGTTTGACTACAAATGGCGTGCTGCTAACTCAAAAGATGGCGCAAAATCTTAAAGATGCAGGTTTGCAACGTATAACGATAAGTTTAGACGCTTTAGATAACGAAACGTTTAAATTAATTAGTGATGTTTCATTTAACGTAGCTAAAGTGTTAGATGCAATTGAAACCGCTGATTCTGTTGGGTTATCACCTGTTAAAGTAAATATGGTGGTAAAGAAAGGTGTAAATGAACATGCTATTTTACCCATGGCCAAACATTTTCATAATAGTGGAAAAATTCTACGTTTTATAGAGTTTATGGATGTAGGTAGTACAAACCATTGGCAATTGGATGATGTGTTTTCTGCTAAAGAAATTGTAGATGAAATTAATCAACAATTACCCATCGAGCCCGCAGAGGCGAATTACCAAGGTGAAGTCGCTAAACGCTGGCGTTATAAAGATGGTGGTGGTGAAATTGGCATTATTTCTTCAGTTACCCAACCGTTTTGTCAAAGTTGTACGCGTGCAAGAATATCAGCAGAAGGGAAGTTGTATACCTGTTTATTCGCAACCCAAGGTAAAGACTTGCGACATTTGATTCGTGAGGGAGCGAATGATGAGTATCTGAAGGATGTTATTAGTGCAATATGGAAAAAACGCACCGATCGGTATTCTGAATTACGTACTTCGGAAACGGTGTTACTGCCTAAAGTCGAAATGTCTTATATAGGCGGATAAACAATAAATTTATCGAGTGCTTATAGATAGGATAATTATTCTTTTAACCTTGGCATCAATTCAACTAAATTGCAGGGCTTGTTTCGATAATCTAATTGATGTGAGATCAATTTATCCCATGCCTCGGCACAAGCGCCTGCAGAGCCTGGCAAACAAAATATATAGGTTCGATTAGCGACACCTGCAAATGCACGTGATTGTAATGTCGAAGTTTTGATGGTTTCAAATGACAGTACTCGAAACATTTCGCCAAAGCCGGTAATTTCTTTATCCAACAGTGGGCGAATGGCTTCTGGAGTGCCATCACGTCCTGTTACGCCAGTGCCGCCGGTGGTAATCACCACGTCTGGCTTGGATTCCGCAATCCAGGCTGACACCGCAGCACGGACTTGATAAATATCATCTGTCACGATTTTCTTTTCATGTACCGCATGTCCCGCCTTGCTTAAGCGATCACACAAAACCTTTCCTGATTTATCATCGGCTTCTGTACGGGAATCGGATATCGTTAATACTGCAATATCTAAAGGTATGAAAGAACGTCCGTCATTACTCATATACAATACCCATATATATTAAAAGTCTGGTTAGTTATCCTGTTAATGTAACGTACTTCGTAATTAATGTCATAGAAAATGAAAGTAGAAATATTCGATCAACCTTATGATCCTTGGGAAATAGCTCAACAATACCAAAACGACTCTCTTAAACCGGGCAAGTTTGGTGCGCTGGTTTTATTTGTTGGCACGATGCGTGATTTTAATGAGGGCGATTCAGTAACTACTATGACGCTCGAACATTACCCTGAAATGACGCAAAAGCATCTAGAGAAAATTGCTGAAGAGGCAAAAAATAAATTTGATATTTTAGATGTTTTACTAATGCATAGAGTGGGGCAGATTTTCCCGAATGACCCTATTGTATGTGTTGCCGTTTGGTCAGAACATCGTGCTGCCGCGTATGATGCTAATCGTTTTGTAATGGAAGATTTAAAAGCTAAGGCACCATTTTGGAAAAAAGAATCTTTGCAAGGTGAGCCTGATATCAATCAACGCTGGGTGGAAAAGAATACACCCGGTTAAGTGTGGCAAGCTTGATGGGTAAGTTTACTTGATGGCTGATTTTAATTGCTAATATGATTATATAATAGCTTCAAATGGAAGTACTTGAACCTTATCACCTTCATCTACACCACTTGATTCCATTGGTAAAATAATAAAACAATTTGCATCTGACATGGAGCGTAAAATACCAGAACCTTGTGCACCTGTTTTACTGACTTGGTATCTCGTTGGGTCATTTTCATTTTGGACTAGTATTCCACGTTGATACTCTATACGTCCGGGACGTTTTCTTAATTTTGTTTGGCAACTTGCGCTTATCATAAGCGGAGCTTTATGTTGGCAGCCTGAAAGTTTTTTTAGTGCAGGTTGCACAAACATATAAAAAGTAACCATTACTGAAACCGGGTTGCCGGGCAATCCGAAAAACCATGCGTCCTTTATTTTACCAAAGGCAAGAGGCCGGCCGGGTTTCATTGCTACTTTCCAAAAATTTACTTTACCGATTTTTTCTAATGTTTGTTTGACAAAGTCTGCATCACCGACTGATACGCCCCCTGATGTAATAATTACATCCGCTTTATTAGCAGCTTCTATAAACGCTGCTTCAACAGCTTGTTGTTTGTCTTCAATTACTCCTAGATCAACAATTTCAACACCAAGGCGAGTAAGCATTCCATAAAGTGTATAGCGGTTGCTGTCATAAATTTGCCCAACTTCTAGTTTGCTGCCGACAGGACGTAATTCATCTCCGGTTGAGAAAAAAGCCACACGTAAATTTTTAACTACATCAACATGGCTAATGCCAACCGATGCAAGTAGACCAATATCTGAAGGGGTAAGTAGCTTGCCTTTACTAAGAACTTCTCCACCAACTGGAATATCTTCACCTGCTTGCCGCACGTTTTGTCCGGCTTGGTTTGTTTGATCTATAAGAATATTGCTACCATCTTTTTTCACATGCTCTTGCATTACCACCGTATCGGTGCCTTCCGGCATTGTAGCACCTGTCATAATGCGGGCACATTCTCCTTTGCTGACTGTTCCTTTGTATGGTCGTCCTGCCCATGCAGTGCCAATATTATTTAATATTGTTGTTCCTTCGCGAGGTATATCGGTGGAAAGAATGGCATAACCATCCATTGCAGAATTAGTATGTCCGGGAACATCGATACTAGAAGAAATGTTTTCAGCCAAGGTGCGATTTAGTGCGTCACGTATAGGAACAGTTTCGATGGTCTTCAACGGCTCCATTTGATCGAGAATCAACTTTAATGCTAGCGCCGCATCTAAGGAGTTCGGATCAAAATCATCCATGCAGCTGGGATCACGTTTTATAGAATCTGTTACAGTGTTATTAGTGGACATAAAGGATCTTATTGATTAACTGAACTATATTATACGTATAATATAGTTATTATATGAACCTAAATTCTTTGTTAAAGTCCAATCTGCCTAGAAATCTATTCGGGTTGAATAATAGCTAAATATATTAATTCTCTTATGAAGTACAAGTTTATATCTGACTGTATATCTCGCTGCCAAATTATTTTTTGTTTGTTGTTATTAACACTTTCTTTGCAATTAAGTGCTGAATGGCAAACAGAAGATGCGGCCATTATGGGGACGACAATCCGTGTTGAAGTCTGGCATGAAGATGCAAATGTGCGTCAACAAGGTATTGATAAAGTTTTAGAAGAAATGGATCGTGTTAATCGCCTTATGAGTCCTTATATCGAAGAAAGTCAGTTATCGAAAATTAATAAACATGCCCATGAAGGCCCGGTTGAAGTGGATCAGGATTTATTTGACTTGATAGAAAAGTCACAGGGGTTTTCACAGCTTACTAACGGGGCATTTGATATTACCTATGCAAGTGTTGGGAGCTTGTATGACTATCGTAATGAAGTAAAACCTACTGATGAAGAAGTTGCCGCAGCTAAGCTATTAATTGATTACAGAAACATAGTCTTAAATGCAGATCAAAGAACGGTCTCGTTTTTGAAGCAAGGTGTAAAAATTGATTTAGGAGGGATTGCGAAAGGGTTTGCTGTGGATCGTTCAATTCAACATTTGCAAGATTTGGGAATAAAGCATGCATTGGTATCAGCAGGTGGCGATACGCGTTTATTGGGTGACAGGCACGGACGTGCCTGGTTAGTGGGTATTCGAGATCCGGAAAATACTAAAGAGGTAATTGTCATGCTGCCTTTACAAGATGAGGCCTTATCTACTTCAGGAGATTACGAGCGCTTTTTTGTTGAAGATGGTAAGAAGTATCATCATATTATTCAACCAACTACAGGATATTCAGCAAGTACGGTGCGCAGTGTCTCGATACTTGCAAGTGATTCGACTACGGCAGATGCATTGTCTACCAGTATTTTTGTAATAGGTGCCAGTAAAGGTCTTGAGTTAATAGACGGCCTGGATGGTGTTGAGGGTGTTATTGTCGATCAGCAAGGAAAACTATATTACTCCCGCGGACTTGAACAAGAGCAACAAAAAGCACAAGCTACTTCAAGTTAACGTGTGATCGCCTTCACACATAACACACTGAATAAAATTCTTCTAATTCTAAACGTAAATTACTAACACCATTTGTCTGTTTCTTTTAGCCGTTGATACGCTTGTCACGGTTCCTTGTCTATAACCAGGGAATAATCAGTCAACTATAGTCCTTTTAAATCAAGGAGATAGGGCTATTATGTAAGATTGGTTGTAACCTCAAAAAAGCTGATGTTAGTGACTGAATCTAAGTGAATTTTTACATAGAGATGGATCTTTATTTATTTGCGGAGTTGGTTATGAAAAGGAACTTTACACATATTTGCGTTGCGATGGCTACTTTGTGTTGCGCTGTGGTACTACTACCGGGCTGCAAGACGGGTTCATCAACGTCATCAGATGGTTTCACAACGGTTAATGGTGATTTTGCAATTGTTTATGCTGAAAGAAACTTGGATGCCATTGGAAATCCTACTGATGGTGTGACTTTTTCAGCAGGTGGCGATCTAATGTATAAAGACGCATCTATTCCATCAATTCTACCAATAAACATCACCTCTGGTTACACGCAAGGCCAAGGTGATGTATCTGATCCTGCAGTTAATTTTGATGCATCGAAAGTGGTTTTCTCAATGCGTGGCCCGAATGACGAAACATTCAGCTTATGGGAAATGGATGTTGCTACAAAAGTATATACACCTTTGATGACTGATGCTGTCACCGCTGAATTTGGTGATGATGTTGATCCTGCATACTTACCTGATGGTCGCATCGTATTTAGTTCGAACCGCCAGAAGCGTATGCAAGAGATGCTGCAAGAACAAAATATTGAAAGACATAAAACTTTAGATGAATATGAAAGAGAGGAAGCACTTCAATTGCATGTGCTAGATCCTGCTACACAAGACATCACGCAGATTTCATTTAATCAAAGTCATGATCGCAATCCTACTGTACTTAAAGATGGACGCATCATGTTTAGTCGTTGGGAGCACTTAGCGAATAGAAACCATTTTCCAATCTTTACTGTAAATCCAGACGGCACTGATTTATTTGTTATGTATGGTGCGTTTAGTCCAGGTAATTCATTGCTCCATCCAATGGAACAAAAGAATGGAAGGATTATGTCCACTTTAATGCCTTTATCAGGAACAGATGAAGGTGGAACGATTGTTTCAATAGACGCTGCAAATTATTCAGACAACTGTGAACCAGCACCGGGTATAGCACCAGGATGTAACGGTCAAACTTATATGCAGTTCAACAATCAGCCGGTAACGGATGATGGAAGTTTCTCGCCAGGGGGGCGTTATTCAACGCCTATGCCTTTATGGGATGGAACTAATCGTGCCATCGTATCGTATGCCATTGCTCCAAATGCAAATTTTGGCGGTATTCCTACTGAAACGCATCCTTTTAATGGTTCAGTTAAGCAAGTTTTTGGCCCAACAAAATATCAAATCTGGATGCTAGACTTTACTTCACAAGTAGCGCGTGTTGTGCAAGTGGATACCCCAGGAAAAGCACTGGTAGATCCGGTGCCATTATTTCCACGTGCATTAAGTGATTATCCGGCAATCATTCCTAATAAACCTGTTGACTTAAATATGGCAGCAGAACCGAATGGCTTAGGTGGCCAAGGAATGGGTGTGTTAGGTGTTCGTTCGATTTATCACACTGACTTCCTAGATATAATGGGTGATAGTGTTTTAGTACCAGGCTTGGGTGAAAACATTCCTAAAAGCAGTGGTGTGCCAAACTTACAGGCAATGAAAGATCCTAATAATGCAAGTTATTTGAATCGTCCTGGATACTTTGCTCGTGTTACCCGTGCGTTACCGACACCTCCAGGAATTTCTAGAAGCGCGATTGGTCGCACTAATTTTGAGATGCAAGAAGTACTTGGTTATGTGCCTGTCGAACCCGATGGTTCCATACTTGCAAAAGTGCCTGCAGATTCTGCATTGACGATTGCGGTATTGGATAAAGCGGGTCGCGCATTCCAAACCCATACTAATTGGTTGCAAGTTCGCCCAGGTGAGACACGTACCTGTAATGGCTGTCATTCACCAAGACTTGCAGAAAGTTCAATAAATATTGCACCCATCGCAGGGAGCCATGCTAATGCATTAGGTGCAGAAACCATGGCTGAAACTAGAACACGTTTAAATAACCAACCGGCTCCTAGTTTAAGTCCCATTACTGCAGATTTTATCGAGTATTGGTCTAACGGCCTGGAACAGAATTTCAAGCTCTCGCTTGATAATTTAGCCACACCTATACCAGCAAATGGACGTATTGATTATGTTGAACATATTCAACCTTTGTGGGATAGAGATCGCGGTGCAAATACCTGTGTAAGTTGTCACAGCAATGCATTATTAGCTGATCCAATTTCTGCTGGTCTTAGTTTAGAGGGTGGTGTGCCAGGTGCGGGTGGTCACGTGATTTCATATACGAATCTAATGGTGGGTCCTTATAAGCTTGATGAAAATGGAGTTCCACTACCTCCAGTTGTAAATGAGAATGGAAGGGTTTCATTCCCACGTAGTTCAGCATTGGTTCGTGTAGGAAGTTCAAGAAACAGCTCACGTACCAGTCATTTAATAGAAACCATTTACAACACAAAACTTCGTGCCAGTAATCGATTTGCTTTAGGTGTTACGGATCACGCTTCAATGTTAACGGATGATGAGAAGTGGTTGATCTCTACTTGGGTTGATATCGGTGCACAATATACAAATGAGCCATATGAACTTGTTAACGGCCAATATGTGGTACGCGATGCTATAGTTTCAAGTAGAGGAGTTGATCGACAAGTATTTAATGAACAAATCCATCCAATTTTACAAGCTGAATGTTTGGCTTGTCACCAACCTAAAGGATTTAGTGGTGATTCAACGGTAGACCCTGCTGAGTTCGCAGATGAAAATAATGAAGCGGATGAATTTAATCGTTTTGTGCTGACGGGCAATCAAACGGGTGATTTCAACGTTACACGTGCGATGATCAATAATCTGTGTGATCCGCAGAATAATGATCTGTTGTTACGTCCAATTTCCAATGGTGTGGAGCCAAATCTGCCTCATGCGCAAATACTTGTAGACATCAATGACCCATTAAGTGCCACTCAGCCGGTATTTTCAGACACCGGTCCAGGATCCTCCTATGACACGATTTTGACCTGGATTACGATGGGTGCAGCTAGTAATCCAACCTGTCTAAATTAGTAACTAAAACAGAGGTTTGTCGTGCAATCAATATTGCGACTGGTGCTACTGGTCGCAATAGCACCAATTATATTTTTGCAAGGATGTGATAGTACATCCAATGAATCGCTCCCTAATAGCGGCGTAAGTCTATGCATTAATTTATACGAAACATGTGTAGAGCCTATATTACATAACCCAACTGCAACCGGTGCTTCTTGCTCACAAGCAGGTTGTCACAATCCACCCGTTGGACAAGATGGTTTCTTTCTATTTAATCCACCTTCGCCAGCACAAATAATGACAAATAACTTTCCTCAGGTAGAGGCACGTACCCTAAATAATGATCTATTGCTAACTAAAGCAACTGGAGGGGCTGGTCATGGTGGTGGTAAGCAATTCAATGTAGGGGATCTTTGTTACAACACCATTGCAGAGTGGAGAGCGATTGCTGCACCTACAGATGGTTCAGCCTGTACGGCCACTATTACTAATTGTGCATTGGCTCCGGCTTTAATCGCTACCTGCGGTTTATAAATAATCAATGGAATTTACACATCATTATATGGATAAGTGCGAAAAGAGTATGTATGTAACTCACTTATTTTCAGTGCTTTTATTGTTAGTGTTGGTAATTTTACCTTTTTCAAATGCCATGGCTGAAAAAGAATATCAACGTGTAAAAATTGTCGATCCATATGTTGAATTGCATACCGGACCGGGTCGTGGTTATCCCATTTTTCATGTAGTAAAGCGTCATGATTGGATTGACATCATGAAACGCAAAACCGATTGGTTTAAAGTCAAAAATGATCGTGGTGTAGAAGGTTGGGTAAGTCGTGCGCAGATGGAGAAAACCTTAACCGTTGCAGGTATACCAAAATCATTTAGAGATGTTTTATATGATGATTATCTTCATCGGCGCATCGAATTTGGCATTTCTGCAGGTGAGTTTGACAGTGATCCAATTGTCTCAGCAAGATTTGCTTATAAATTTACAGAAAACATCGCATTAGAATTCCAAGTTTCTAAAGTAGCTGGAAAATTATCTAGTTCAGATATATATGCAGTTAATTTAGTTTCTACACCTTTTCCTGATTGGCGCTTAACACCGCACTTTACGATTGGTTATGGGCGTTTTGAAAACGAGCCTAAAGGTGCGCTTATCCAAGATATAGAAACCGAAGATGATTTAGCAAATTTCGGTGTTGGTATGCGTTATTACTTAACTAAAAGATTCTTTTTACGTGGAGATTATCGACGCTACATTGTTTTATCTGAGGATGATAGAAATGATGAGTTTGATGAATTCAGCGCTGGGGTTTCGTTCTTTTTTTGATGCTTAACTAATAGGACATAGCATGAAAGTTAAATTATTACTGATCTTATTACTATTTTTTATTTTACAACCTGTTCATGCAGAAGATGATGCGCCGGAACCGGAATCGACACAAGAACAAGTAATTGAGCCTGATATTTATCGTAGAGATATTGTCGTGCCAAAGATTGATACTGAAAATTTTGAAATCACAGCATATTACGGTGTGTTAGATGTGGAAGATTTTGGTACAAAGCCTAGTTACGGGCTACGGTTGGCTTATCATGTTACAGAGGATTTTTTCATTGAAGGTTCAGTAGGTGCTTCAGAAGCTTCTGATGAGACATTGGAGAATCTAACTACATTTAATATTTTACAAAATGAGGATATTAATTATTACAACGTTTCAATTGGTTACAACATATTCCCGGGAGAGATTTTTTTAGGGCGAAATTTTGCAATGACCAGTACTTTTTACCTGATGTTTGGAGTAGGCAACGTTGAATTTAATGATGAAGATGAGTTTGCATATAACTTAGGTTTTGGGATGAAAGTATTGCCTACTGATTGGCTGTCACTACGGTTGGATGTGCGGGATATAGTCTATGAGACAGACTTACTAGGAGATAACGAATTTACTAATAATTTTGAAATAACAGCCAATGTTGGAGTGTTCTTTTAGTCAATCTATTGGTAGTCGATGCTTAGGTTAGAAGGATTAAATATACAAAGGAATGACGTGTTATGAATAAAAAATTACTCATTATTGCAATAACTGTGTTGCTGACTACTAGTTTCATTGGTGCGGTAGGGTTTGCAAAAATTAAAGCCGATAATGCGCCTGATTTTGTTTTAAAAAGTGCTTCAGGTAACAACGTTCGGTTAAGTGAGCTTAAGGGGCGCATAGTCTTGTTGAATTTTTGGGCAACTTGGTGCGGCCCATGCACTGAAGAAATCCCACATTTGAATGACTTACATGCGGCCTTAGATCCATATGATTTCGAATTACTGGGTATCAATTTGGATGAAGACCAGTCGAAAGCAATGCATCTTGCTAAAAATCTAGATGTTAACTTTCCAGTGTTATTTGATACTGAAAAAAATGTAAGCAGAAGTTTTGATATTAAGGCAATGCCAACGACAATCATAATAGATCGTGCTGGAAAGATCAGACATGTCAATCATGGTTTTAAAAAAGGCTATATCGAACGCTATCACAGACAGATTCAAGCGTTAAGGAAAGAATAAGCTATGTTGCAAAACATTAAAAAATTATTATCCATCGTTATTATAATGCTGATGTTTTTGGCTATTAGTGCGTGTTCTTCATTGCGTCTTCCTAGCCTGCCAGAAATTGAACCATGGGTAGCCCCTTATGAACGTGAGTATTTGGCAGACCCCATTATGAGTTTCAATAAAGATCCGCTTTCCAATAAATTTAGACAGCATGTATTTAATACACGTGAGGGTGCTAAAGGTGCGGGTTATGCACACGGCGGTGGTTGTGGTTGTAACTAGATATGCAAAATGAATAAATCAATCTTCAACATATACCTAATAATTATATTCTGCTTGATATTTGCGTATCAAAACGGTTCGGCTGAAGTGCTGCCCGAAGAAAGAGCAGATATTGGTTATCACTATTACGATGGTGATGGTGTAGAAGTAGATGGTGCAACGATGTTAGTGCGAAAGAACTTTGCTGGAAAATATTCAGTATATGGTGGATATCACCATGACAGCATTAGTGGCGCATCGCCCGATGTTTTAGCAGGTGCGAGTAAATATACAGAAGAACGTGATGAATATACCTTGGGTGGAACCTATTTATATGACAACACTCTCTTGGACCTTTCTTACACTTATAGTGATGAAGATGACTATGAGTCCAATATGGTCAGTTTTGATGTTTCCCATGAAGCTTTTGGTGCCATGACAAAAGTAAATATAGGCGCTTCAGTAGGATCAGATGATGTCGGAAGAAGTGATTTGCCTAGTTTTGCAGAAGATTTGGATCGGTATTCATTTAGAGCGGGTCTATCTCAAGTGATTACTAAAACATTTGTAATGGCTTTTGACTATGAAGCGACTGTAGAAGAAGGATTCTTAAATAACCCTTATAGATTTGTCTTTGTAAATGGTGTATCGCAGGGTAGCGGTTCAGAAGAGTATCCCGATACACGAACGGGTCAAGCATACTCAATAAAAGGCATTAAGTATTGGCAGCACCGTGCGTCTACGTCACTCGGCTATCGGTTTTATAGGGACACTTGGGATATTCGCTCGTCTACAGTAGATCTTAATTACTCACAATACATTGGAAATCAATGGGTTGTTGATGTTTATGGTCGTTATTACACACAAGATGAAGCTGATTTCTTTAGTGATAATTTCAGTTCTAGATTGAGATATATGGCGAGAGATAAGGAACTAAGTTCATTTGATAGTTTTGCAGTAGGTGGTCGTGTTCGCTACGACTTATTTAAAGATTATAAATATTTCCGAACCGTTTCATTAAATTTAGCGGTTGAGTATCTGGATTATGACTACGACGATTATTCTGGAATTGAGTCGGTCGCGGATGTAGGGAGTTTAGGTAATGGATATTCGTTTGATGCAACCACTATTCAATTTTATTTGTCAGCGTGGTTTTAAATGAGTTTGATGCGTTTAAGTTTGTGGAGAAAACTTATGTATAAGAAGTTTGTTTTATTTGCTGCTACTTTTCTAGTTTCGTATGTATGCAGTGTAGGTGCAGGTATTGATGATCTGAGCGCAAGCGAAGACCTAGACTTCCAAGGTTTAGATGAAGATATTCAGGTCTTGAAAAAAGAAGTACTTGAGTTAAATCGTGATCTTTATATTTTAGAAGAAGAGCTGTTATACCCATCCAGTACACAAGTTGCGGTATATGTTTCTGTTGATGTTGGTGACTTTTTTGATTTGGATTCAGTCCAAGTTACGTTAAATGAAAAAGTTGTTGCTAACTATTTATATACTGAGCGTGAAGTGGATGCGCTTCTACGTGGTGGCGTGCATCAGATCTATATCGGAAATCTACCATCTGGTGAGCATGAGTTGGTTGCGTATTTTGTTGGCAAAGGCCCTAAAGGCAGAGATTTTAAACGTGGAGCTAATCGTATTATCGATAAGGGTTTAGGCGCTAAGTATTTAGAGTTAAAAATTACAGATCGAACTCCAAAACATCAGCCAGACTTTGTAGTGAAAGAGTGGGAATAAAGTTGTAGATGCTACTAGCTAGGTTAAAAAAATTCAGTGTTTTTAAAGCCAAGGCAAGCTTGGCTTTTTGTGTATTTGTGCTTTCATTAGTAGCAGGTGCATCTAATGCAAATATTGAACAGCCAAATATCATTAAAGACCTGCATTATGGTGAAGTGTTATTTCATTTCTATCAGGAAGATTATTTTACTTCAATCGTGCATTTGTTAGCAGCTAGAGAGTTAAATAGAACCTCTAACCATGTGCCAGATGATGAATTGTTGCTGGGTGGTATTGATCTTTCCTATGGTTTACATAAGGAAGCTTCCAGAATCTTTGATAAGCTACTGCAAGGTAACGTGCGGGATGCAATCAAGAACCGTGCTTACTATTATTTGGCAAAAATTTATTACCAACGTGGTTACATAAATGAATCAGCAGATTTCTTAAGTAATGTTAGCGGTCCGATTCAAGAAAGTGTATTTGGGGAGCTAAAGCTATTAACCGGGCAAGTGTATATGGCGCAGGGAAGGTATGATGCGGCAATAGCCAGCCTGGAAAAGTGGAAAGCACCTAAAGACTATAAGGATTATGCAAATTATAACTTAGGCGTGGCCTACACAAAACATGGCAATGTCGAAAAGGGTGTCGAACATCTTAAAAAAGTAGGTTCACTTAAAGCTAAAACAGAAACTATGCGCACTCTCAGGGATCGTGCAAATCTTGCTTCTGGTTTGACTTTGATCCAAAACGAACGTCCGGCAGACGCAGTAAAGTACCTGGAAAAGGTACGTTTAGACGGACTTTATTCAAATTTAGCATTGCTTGGTATCGGCTGGGCAAACACTAATGCCGATAGACATGGTGCGGCGTTGGCACCCCTGCAGGAACTGCGTAATCGAAGTGCTTATCATTCAGAAGTTCAAGAAGGAGTTTTGGCGCTTGCGCATGCATATAAAGAAATGGGTCTGCATGGAAGAGCGGTGCAAGCCTACGAAAATGCAGCTGATATATATGTAGAAGAAGCAAAAGAGCTTGCTTTTGCGGCACATGAGATTGAAAGAGGTGTTTTAGTAGATGCTCTGTTAGATCGCACTAAGGGTGGACCGCAAATGGGTTGGTTTTGGACACTTAGGGATCTGCCCGAATTGCCGGAAGTTAAATACTTCACAGAGCTTTTAGCAGAACATGAATTCCATGAAGCACTGAAAAATTTTCGTGACTTATTGTTTTTGAAAAAAAACTTGAAGCACTGGGATGAAAATATATCAATATATCTGACCATGTTAGATACACGCAAAGCACGCTACCAAAAATATTTACCTCTTGTGAAGCAAAGATTGAGCGGTTTAGATCTGAATAATCTACAAGCACAACAAGATAGTTTGTCTTATGTATTAAATGAAATAGAAAATGATAATGACTTTATTCAATTAGCAACAACTGAAGAAAAGAAAAAACTAAATGAAATAGATCAACTAGAGCAGCGTCTTGAGATGTTAAAACTTCAAGAGCCAGATAATAATAAGATTGCACAAATGAGCGAAAAAATTTCACTCATGCGTGGGATTATGAAATGGCAAATACATAGTGCCTATATAGAACGCAGTTGGAATCATAAGCAAGAAGTTTCTGAAATAGAAAAGCATTTATCTATCACTCCAGAAAAAAGTGCATCAATAAAGAGTGCGATATCCGAAAGTGTTGAAAAGTTTGATGCTTTTGAAAAACGCATACTTGCCTTGCAAAAAGAAATTAAGCGCTTAATACCTATTTCTGATCGGGTATTTGAGCAACAATCTCGTTATCTTGAGCATGTAGCGGTTAAGGAACTTAAGCAGCGAGAGAAAATTCTTGCAGGTTACGAAAAACATGCTCGCTATGCACTGGCATCTTCTTATGATGCTGCAGCATCTGCAACGATGTCTGGTAAAAATGCTGAGGAGGCAGATGATACGGGGTCTGAAAAATCTAAGAAATGGTGGAAGTTATGGTAAGGCATGCACATAAAATACTTGTCTTTACTACTGTAGCTTTTTTCATGGTCGCATGTGGCAGTTTTGGTGGTAACAAAGGCGATACCATAGGTAGTCTGAGCAAAAAACGTGCTGAAGTTAAAAGCGATGTACCTGTTGTAAGTAGTCGCACGAAAGCGATTAGCCAATATAGAAAGTTAGTCAATGAAGATCCTGCTAATGTTCATCCAGAAATACTGCGTAGGTTGGGTGATTTACGTATGGAAGAGACTGAAGATCAGTTGGCAGAAAATGTTCAATTGCCAGATAAGAGCAGTTATGGCGAAACAATTAAACTTTATGAAGATGTTTTAGCCAAACATGCAACTTACCCTAATAGAGATCGTGTTTTATACCAGCTTTCAAGAGCATATGAATTAACA
The DNA here is from genome assembly GCA_964486815.1 of uncultured Thiotrichales bacterium. Lineage (GTDB taxonomy): Bacteria > Pseudomonadota > Gammaproteobacteria > UBA4575 > UBA4575 > JABDMD01. The sequence continues at coordinate 79,019 of CAZAOO010000003.1, read as the reverse complement.
GGGCAGCATGAAAAAGCACTTAAAGCTTTGGATCAATTGGCATATGAATATCCTGAATCTAATTATTTTGGTGAAACACAATTTAGAAGAGCTGAAATATTGTTTGTAGAAAAACAATATGCACAAGCTGAAGATGCATATGAGTCAGTTATCAAGCAAGGCCCAGAAGGTCGGTTCTATATACATTCACTATATAAGCATGGTTGGTCGCACTTTAAACAAGTAGATTATGACTATGGAATTCCATCTTTTAATGCCGTACTTGACAGTTTATTAGTAGCCGGTGTTGATGAAGAACAGATTTCAAAACTATCACAACCAGATCAAGAGCTTCTAGATGATACGCTTAGAGCTATCGGCCTCAGTTTTGCTTATTTAGGAGGTCCTGCAGAATTATCCAAATTTTATGCAGAGTCTGGCAGACAACCTTATGAAATTCTCGTCTATGAAAGGTTAGGGACACAGTATTTAGAAAAGCGACGTTGGAGTGATGCCGCTAACACTTATCGAGAATTTGTTGAAACACACAAATATAGTCCTAAAGCACCCCATTTTCAGATTAAATCAATCGATGCATATAAGAAAGGTGAGTTTCCATCTGAAGTGTTGCGAGCGAAAAAGCAATTTGTTGTCGATTACAATTTAAAGTCGGAATATTGGAATCATAATGATGTGGCACAATCAGATGATATCGTTGCATTTTTAAAATCTAATATTACAGACCTTGCAAAGCACTATCATTCAATTGCTCAAAAAGAGCGCAAGAAACCTGAAGAATACTATGATGAAGCAGCCACTTGGTACACAGCATATTTAGAATCTTTTCCAGAAGACGAAAAAGCATCCGAGATGAATTTCCATCTTGCAGAAGTCCATTATGAGACAAAACAATATGCAAATGCAGTACAAGAATATGAAAAAACTGCTTATCAATATAAAAGTCATCCTAAGTCAGCGGAGTCAGGTTATGCAGCCATTATTGCTTACAACGAATGGTTAAAAGTTGAAAACCAAACTGCTCAACAATTTGCGATTAAGAATCAATTAATTGATAGTAGTTTCAAGTTTACAGAGAATTTTCCAGAACATCCTGAAGTTGCAAAAGTCATGACGGTTTCAGCAGAGGAGCTGTATGCACGAAAAGATTACACACGGGCAACTAAAGCATCTGACATTGTCATTAGCAATCATTCCAATGCAGATAAAAAATTGGTGTTATCAGCCTGGACCGTTAAAGCAAACTCTGCATTTGATACTTCTCAATATGACACTTCAGAAAAAGCATACATAGAAGCATTGAGCAGAGTAGATGCAAATGAAGAGTTGCGTGACCCATTAAAAGATAGATTGGCCGCATCCGTTTACAAGCAAGGTGAAGCAAGTAAACAGGCAGGTGATCTTGAAGCTGCTGTTTCCCATTATCTAAGAGTGGGCCAGGTTGTTCCAGATGCCGAGATACGTGCAACTGCACAGTATGATGCTACTGCAGCATTATTAGAATTAGAGGATTGGGGTCGTGCTTCAAGCACTTTAGAAGATTTCCGTTTCCGATACCCAAGTCATGAGCTACAAGATGAAGTAACGCAAAAATTAGCAGTTTCATATGATAAAGGTGGTCAGCATATTAAGGCCGCAAAAGAATATGAAGCTATAGGTACAAATTCTAAAGATCCAACTTTGCAGCGCGAAGCACGTCTTCAAGCGGCTGAGTTATATGGTAAAGGTGGAGACTTTTACGGAGCTGAGCAAAGTCTAATTGCTTATGTTAAAGAACACCCCAAACCAACAGAGCCCGCTATGGAAGCCATGCAGAAACTGGTTGATATATACGCAGAGCGTAAATATATCGATGATAAATTAAGCTGGCAGCGGAAAATTATTGATGCAGATGCAAGGGCAGGTTCTGAACGTAGTGATCGCACAAAGTTTTTAGCTGCAACTGCAACGCTGGATTTTGCTAAGCCAGAATATGATGCATTCAGTCAAATATTTTTACTGCATCCGCTTGAGAAAAATTTAAAGTTGAAAAAGCAGCAAATGCAAACGGCATTGGATGCTTACGAAGCTGCAAGTAATTATAAAGTTCAGCAAGTAACTACTGCAGCAACCTACTGGTCGGCGAAAATATATCAGGATTTTGCAATAGCGATGATGGAGTCCGATCGTCCTTCGGGCCTTTCTGTTGAAGAATTTGATGAATATGAAATTCTGTTAGAAGAACAAGCTTATCCATTTGAAGAGCAAGCAATTGAAATACATGAGCTGAATGCTTCGCGTATTAGTGATGATGTTTATGATGAATGGGTCAAGAAAAGTTTAGCAGAGTTAGCGGTATTGTCTCCTGCGCAATATGTAAAAGCAGAAAGGAGTGAAGATCTTGTTCAGAACATATATTAAGTTTGCACTTATTGGTTTTTGTGTAGCTCTACTAGCTGCAATGCTTGCAAGTTGTGCGAGTATGCAAAGTTTAAAGAAACCGGCTTCTGCTGATAAAAGTATCTCTAAAACTGAAAAATCAGATGGTGATACTGCTGCTGGTAAAATATTAGCGCAACCAAACTTTAAAATCAGCAAAAATACTGCAAGTGCTTACGACCAGGCATTGCAGCATATGCGCAGCAAAAATTATGATAATGCAATTTTAGAAATGCACAATGTTGCAAAGATGGATGAACGTATCTCAGGACCTTGGGTAAATATTGGTGTTGCACAAAAACAGCTAGGTGAAACTGAAGAAGCAAAGATTGCTTTTGAAAAAGCCTTAACGATTAACCCAGAAAATCCATATGCACTGAATCAACTTGCCATATTGAAGCGTGAAGAGGGTGAATTTGATGTTGCCGAGAAACTTTACTTGCAGGCTTTGTCCGCATATCCGGATTATAAAAACGCTCATCTGAATCTGGCTATTTTATGTGATGTCTATTTAAAGAAAATGGACTGTGCATTGAGCCATTATCAAGAATATTTGTCCCTGTCTGGTGGGCAAGACAAGCAGGTTATCGCCTGGATGTCACAGCTTAAGAAACAGGGTAGTTAAGTTGGATACAAGGCCATAGATAATGACAAGAATAATTTTAAATACATTAATACTCGTTGTACTTTTGTTTACTTCTTATGTGGTTTTTGCAGAAGAAGAGGTGCCGGGTTATGCGCCTGAACTAGAAGGTATTGATGTTATAGGTAATCGTGAATTACCAAAGGCGTTAGTTATCGTGCCATGGAAAGCGCCAGAGCCAGGTGATCTTGATGGCTCTCCTTTGCAAAGTTTAATTGATGAAGTGCTTGGACCTGTTGACAAGGACGTGCACAAACGAAAAGTTAGTTACTACGAACAATATTATTGATAGTAGTTTTATTGTGCCAGCCATTAGCTAGATGTTGATTACTGGTTTTTATTAAAGCGTTTAACGCTAAGGAGCAAAAAATGGAAGAGAACGGGTCAGAAATCATCACTACAGATGGTTCAGAGACTATGTTAATGGATGGAGTGGAAATGTTAACTACTCCAGAAATACATGATCCTAGCCTATATGAAACTGTAGTTACATTTTTTCAATCAGGTGGTCCATTCATGATTCCAATTGCAATTATTCTTGCAATTGGTATTGCAATTACTGTTGAAAGATATTTATATCTTTCCGCTTCACGTGCACGAAATACAATGGCCTGGAATAAACTGCAATCTGCATTAGCTGCTGGAAATCTTTCACAAGCGATGGGTTTGGCTGAAAAATCTAAAGCTGCTGTGAGTCGTATTATCCATTATGGCTTCCTACGTGCAAAAACATCCCGACGTCGTGACGATGTTGAAATTGCGATGGAAGAAGGTTTGATGGAAGTCTTGCCTAAGCTTGAGAAGCGCACACATTACTTGGCTACTTTTGCAAATATTGCAACATTGCTAGGATTGCTTGGAACCATTATTGGTTTGATTGGTGCATTCACTTCAATTGCTGAAGCTAATCCTGCTGATAAAGCAGACATACTTTCTGCAAATATTTCAGTTGCAATGAATACTACTGCATTCGGTTTAATGGTCGGTATACCACTATTGCTAATACATGCATGGTTATCCACTAAGACAACAGAGATTGTAGATAGTCTTGAAATGGCTTCTGTAAAAGTTCTGAATTTTGTTACAGACCGTAAACCTGCTGAAGCTTAATTTGATACGTTAGGGTATTTAACATGCTTAATAAAAGACGTTTTCGCAGACGCACTGCAAAGCAAGATGCAGAGCTGAGTGTTACACCATTTATGAATTTGATGGTGATCCTGGTTCCATTCCTGTTGATTATGTTGGTGTTTGCAAAGATAACGGTTTTAGAATTGCAGTTACCAGCTGCTTCAGATCAGTCAATACCTGATGAAAAACGTCTTGTTTTAGAAGTGATTATCAAAGAAGACCGTTTAATCGTGCAAGATAAAAATGGTAATTTTCGACGATATGAAATCGAAAAAACGGAAGAAGGTTACGATGTGTTGAAACTATGGGAAACTTTACAAGCTGTTAAATATAAATATCCAGAAAATGTCGCGGCCTCGATTTTACTAGAGCCTGATATTGGCTATGAAAGCCTAGTTTTAGTAATGGATGCTGTACGTGCAATCGATCTTGAAGATAAAACCGGTAAGTTTTCACGTTCAGAATTATTTCCTGAGATTTCGTTGGGCGATGCTCCTGTCTCATAAATATCCGGGAAATTTAAGGTTACGTTATAGGAAAACAATGTGAATGACCGAAGAATAAAACGCATGGAACGCCAACACGGGCGTAACAAGCAACCACCATTTAATGTGGTGTCATTAATGGATATTTTTACTATCCTGGTATTCTTTTTATTGGTTAATACCAATGAGATCACGCCATTACCAAATCCGAAAGGAATTGAGATGCCGGAATCAATTTCAGAGGTGAGACCGCAAGAATCAGTCGTCGTCATGCTTAGTAATGAAGCGGTTCGTCTTCAAGGCGTAGACGTCATTACGATTGAAGAAATGATGAGAATGCCACCTGTTAATAGTATTAAAGTAGAAGAATTAAGTCGGTATTCAGCAGAAGTTGCGAGCTTCGTTGGACAATTACAGAAACTTGCAAGTGAAGTAGAACCTGAGTCTGAGGAAGATCCTGAACGAGAAGTAACGATTATGGGTGATAAGGAAGTTCCGTATAAAGTATTAGATCGAGTAATGCGAATTTGTGCTAAATATGCTGGGTTCTCAAAAATATCCTTATCTGTAATTCAAAAAGAAACACAACTAGAGTCGCAAATAGAGTCTTAATTATGGCCGCTACAATAGCAAATTCATATTTCCCACAAGATTTACCTTGGACGATTCAACAGGAACAACAGAGTCGTTTTAGTAAATTATTGCGTTGGTCCGTAGTTGCAACTATTTTCCTGGTGTTCTTGTTTGCATTTCTTCCTTTGCCAGAACCGGAGGAAATTGAAAAGCCTGAGCCAGAACGTTTAGTGAAACTAATTCCTAAGGTAGAAGTGCCACCACCTCCAGTACCAGAAGTGGTGCCGGTGCAGCAAGTTAAGCCCAAGCCTAAACCTAAGCAACAAGTTAAGCCCAAGCCACAGCCTAAAAAAGAGCCTATTAAAACTGCTGCCCAACCCAAAAAGGCACCAGTGCCCACTAAATCAGCTAAAGAGGTTGCTGCAAGCTCTGGTTTGTTGGCAATGAAAAATGAATTATCAGATATTAAAAGTGCTTCTTCTTCCGCAGCATTAGGTGAACGCTCATTGAATAAGAGTGGTACATCGGGCAAAGCAACCCAACGTTCCTTAGTCAAAAAAAATTATGGTAAAGCGAGTGGTGGTATCAATACAGCTGCCTTGAGCACTAGCACGGGTGGTAATGGTTTGGGAGGTCGTTCTGCAGGTCAAGTAGGCGGCGTGGAAGGTTTGGGCGGTGGTGGTGGTACCGGTTCGGGCGGTGGCGACGGCTCTGGTAACGGCGATGGTTCAGGGTATGGTAAAACACGTGATTTGGAAAAAATTCAGATTATGTTTGATCGTAATAAAAGTGGTTTATTTACGCTTTATAACCGCGAGTTACGAAAAGATGCATCACTGCAGGGTAAAGTGGTGTTGAACATTACCATTGCACCTTCCGGCAAAGTAACTGGTGCGAGTATAGTATCGAGCCAGCTGGGGAATCCTGAACTTGAAAATAAAATTATCCAGCGCGTAAAGTTAATTAATTTTGGAGCAGAAGATGTTCCATCCTATACATTCAATTACCCGATTGATTTCTATCCGGTGTAAATTCAAAAGGCCAACATTTCTTTTGTTGGCCTTTTCATTATTTTTATCACCACTTTCTTTTGCGGATCAGCCAGAATGGGTGTTAAGTGGAACATTCTTGAATGCTGAAAATACACATGCGATGTTTGTCGATAACAAGGGTGATGAGCTCGTATTAGAACTCGGTGATAATATCCAAGGCTGTAAGTTACTTGGTGTATTGCAAGATTCAGCTAAGCTTTATTGTAATAATAAAGAATATATTTTGTATCTACGTAACAGTGTCGGTGATCTAATTCTTCAAGTTCAATTTGATGAAGCTAAGGAAAATAGTAAAACCATTGTATTGTCTAAGACAGAACTCTCAGACTATGTAAATCAAAAGCAAAAGTTAGTATCAGAAATAGGGTTTTTACCGGTAATGGAAGATGAGAAAGTAACTGGTTTTGCACTGTCAAAAATCCGACCTGATACAAAAGCTGCATCGTTGGGCTTATATAATGGTGACGTTATTAAAGTTGTAAATAATATTTCTGCTTCTGACCCAGAGTTTTTGCAAACAATCCAGGAATTGTCTGATGTGCCAGAAGTAACGGTTAAAGTGGATCGTAACGGTAGATTGATGGCGTATATCTACATAATAGAATAACAATCAAAAAAGAATCTAATAAATCATTAGATATCAATATATTAATGTATTTTCTTAATATAATTCCTTTCTCTTGAGCGATTAAATCATCGACCTTGAATTGCATGAGATTTGCATGCATTAAAATCGTATTTGTCTTGTACGTTTGGTCCCGCTACTACGGTCTATTGCAGTACAATACTCATAATTTTCAATGTATTGCCCTATGCAATAGAGGAATTTTCAATGACTTTACTCGTTTGGTTAATAGCAACTGGTGCTTTGGCTTTAGGCCTGGCTAAAGCCAAGTGGTCATTTGCAGTTTGGACTGTAATTATCGCAGGAGCTCTGGTTGTGCTTAGCTTGTCTCCATTTTTAGGTGGTATTGCTGTCTGGATTTTATGGCTTCTATTTATACCACTCGCATTACTCAATATAACCAGCTTACGTATCTCGGTTTTAAGTAAACCTATGTTAGCTTACGTAAAAAGAATTTTACCTCCCATGTCGCAAACTGAACGTGATGCTATAGAAGCAGGTACGGCCTGGTGGGAAGCAGAACTTTTTCGTGGTAACCCTGAATGGGATCAACTTCTTAATCATGATGTCTCAGAATTATCAGCAGAAGAGCAGGCGTTTCTGGATGGTCCTGTAGATGAGTTATGCGCCATGATCGATGACTGGGAAGTTACCAATGAGCTGAACGATCTAACCCCAGAAACTTGGGAATTTATCAAAAAGAATAAATTTTTGGGCATGATTATTCCGAAAAAATATGGTGGTCTGGAGTTTTCGGCTATCGCACATTCTGCCGTTGTAATGAAAATATCAACGCGCAGTGGCACGGCGGGTGTTTCGGTGATGGTGCCTAATTCGTTAGGCCCTGCTGAATTATTACTACATTACGGAACAGAAGCTCAAAAAGATCATTATTTACCGCGCTTAGCAGTTGGTGAAGAAATACCATGTTTTGCATTAACCGGACCAAGTGCGGGTTCAGATGCAGGTGCTATTCCAGATACTGGAGTGGTATGTAAAGGCATGCATGAAGGGGAAGAGGTTTTAGGCTTGCGGCTAAATTGGGAAAAACGTTACATCACACTTGGCCCGATAGCGACTGTTTTAGGTTTGGCGTTCAAAGCGTATGACCCGGATGGTTTAATTGGTGACCAGGTGGATCTTGGTATCACGTGTGCATTGATTCCAACTACAACACCAGGAGTCGAGATTGGAAGTCGCCATAACCCATTAAACTCTGCTTTTCAAAATGGCCCAAACTGGGGTAAAGATGTTTTTATCCCAATGGACTGGATTATTGGAGGCCAAGGTCAGATTGGTAAGGGCTGGAGAATGTTGGTGGAATGTTTGTCAGTCGGTCGTGGAATTTCGTTACCAGCGTTAGGAACCGGTGCAGGCAAGTTTGCCAGTTATATGACAGGGGCTTATGCAGCGATCCGTAAACAATTTAATGTGCCAATTGGTAAGTTTGAGGGCGTTGAAGAAGCACTTACAAGAATTGGCGGCTTAACTTATATGATGGAAGCTGGTAGAAGATTAACCGCTTCTGCTATTGATCATGGTGAAAAACCATCTGTAGTTACCGCTATTCTTAAGTATCATAATACTGAAGGCATGCGTCAAGTGATTAATGATGCAATGGACGTGCATGGTGGTCGAGGAATTTGTATAGGGCCAAGTAATTATTTAGCACGCGCATATCAATCTATACCGATTAGCATAACGGTAGAAGGTGCGAATATTTTAACGCGTAGTTTGATTATCTTCGGTCAAGGAGCAATGCGTTGTCATCCACATTTGATTGAAGAAGTAACGGCTGCGTCACTTGAAAATAAACAAGAAGGCTTAACCCGGTTTGATCAAGCACTATTCAAACATCTAGGTTATGCGGTTTGTAATGGAGCAAGGTCTTTTGTATACGGATTAACACGAAGTCGCTTAGCACCAAGTCCAATACAGGGTCCAACACGTGGTTACTTCAAACGTTTGGCAAGGATGAGTGCCAGTTATGCATTTGTGTCTGATTTTGCCATGCTGTTTTTGGGAGGTGGTTTAAAACGTAAAGAAAAACTTTCTGGACGTTTTGCAGATGCTTTAAGTTATATGTATTTAAGTTCTGCCGTACTTAAACGTTTTGAAGATACAGGTCGTCCAGTTGAGGATTTACCATTTGTAGAGTGGAGTACTAAATATTGCTTATACAATGTTCAAGATGCACTGGACGAGATTTTACGAAACTTTCCATCTACTATAGCGGGCCAGATACTGCGGTTGATAGTATTCCCAACTGGCAAAAGCTTGCGTTATCCGAATGATAAAGTCGGGCATGAAGTGGCTAAGCGATTAATTGTACCTTCTGAGACCCGAGACAGGCTCACAGATGGTGTATATAAAACATTAGATCCAAGTGATCCTATTGGTTGTGTGCAACATGCATTTCATGCCGTAACTGCTGCTAATGAAGCAGAGAGAAAACTTAAAAAAGCACGCATTAGCCCCCCGGAGTTGGGTATGCCTACTAATTGGTTAGAAGATGCCGTAACACAAGGGGTAATCACAAAAGAAGAGGCGCTATTGGTGGAAGAAGCCCATAGCGCAACACGTGCAGCAATCATGGTAGATGACTTCCCAGCTAAAAAGTCCGCATCTCCCAGTAAAAGTACGAAGCAAGCAGCCTAAAAATTAAAAAATTAAATGTCTGATGCTGAGTTAGGGGGTGCCATTAAACGTCTCGAAAATTTCGAGCCGTTTAAAATGATGCAGGTAGAAATATTAGAACTCACTCCAGATTGGCGATCTATAAAACTTCTATTGCCTCTTTCTGAAGCCGCAACTAATCACCAAGGTACTATGTTTGGTGGATTTATGGCATCACTTGCAGATCCGGTAGCTGCACTTTCTTGTGGCAAGCTATTCCCTGGTTACGCAGCATGGACACGTAAATTAACAATCGATTTTCTGCGTGCAGGTACGAGTGACTTGGAATTGCATTTTGATTTTCCTGCAGATCTTGAGCCTATTATAAAAAAAGAGCTAGAAGAAAAGAATCGTAGCACTCCTACTTTTACTTATGCATATTTTTTAAAAGATGGTGCACTTTGCGCAGAGGCCCATTGTACGGTGGCCATTCGTCCACAGGGATACATGAAGGAATAAGTTAAATAATATATTGTTTATATTCTTTGTGATGCGTTTCACTTCCATGAACATTTCTGATGATGTTCGATGGTATATCTAATTCTAGTAAATTTTTCCAAAATCCGCTTAGCAATTTTACCAAAAATCTTACATTTGATTTCCCTGTTGTTGCTTGATGTAGCAGCCTGCTAATGCGTCAACTAGCCATTTAATCCGGCCTTTTATCTTTATTTTGATGAGTGTTTTTTGCCAAATTAATACAATTTAACTCAATAAAATACGGCCGAGTATAGATTCAAAAAAATAAGACCAGAAGGTAAAGCTAGAAAGCAGGACTAAAATTTATGAATGACTCATCTACATATACCGTAATTTGTACTGGCCAAATCCATGATGATTTTGACTTGTCTGATGTTCAGGAAAGTTTTGCAAAATTATTTAACACCACTGTGGACAAAGTAAGTGCTTATTTTGGTACACAGAAGATTGTGAAGAAAAAAGTTGATTCACAAATGGCGCAAGATTTGAAAGCACGTCTGGAAGAAATTGGAATGGTGGTGGAATTAGAAGAACACGCCGTTGAAGATAAGCTGAAGAATTTTTCGATTGATGGATTATCTTTAGTTGATAAAGAGCCTCTTAAAGAGGAAAACTCAATGCTATGTCCTAAGTGTGATCTACGACAAGATAAGGCCGAGCAATGTTCTGCTTGTGGTATTTATGTAGATAAGCTACAGGTTTCATCGCCTTGATGACAGATAACGATTATAAGCATTTTTCAAATAGATTCTTCAACGACAAGCTGTAAAAAATTATCACGAATATATTCAACAAATGTTGATGATTTAGGTGGGATGTAGTCAAACGGTGGGAATGTAGCAAATACATTCGCTGGTGCGACTTGCCAATTGCGTAACACTTGCACTAAGCTTCTTTTCTTAAGTTCTTCTATGACAGTGATCGTTGCTAGTAATGCAATGCCTTTGCCACCAATAGATGCTTCACGTAACGGAATAAAATTGTTGGCATATACTTTGCCATCCACTTTGATGACTTCTTTGTTTCCTGCCTTATAAAATGTCCAGGTGTTGTTAGGGCTAACGGTGTTGTGAATTAAACATAAATGATATTCTAAATCGGAAGGGGTTTCTGGCATGCCATAATTATTTAAATAATCAGGTGACGCTACAAGAATTCTTTCAATTGGTGCGATAGGTTCAATACCTTTTTGTAAGTTTGTAAAATCTCCAACTCGAAACGCGACATCAATACGGTCGGCAAAAAAGTCTACCTGACCATCATGCAAATTCAACTCGATATCAACCTTAGGAAATTTCTCTAAGTAGCCAGCCAATATTGGCGATATATAGGCTTGGCCAAAAGTGACGGGTGCAGAGACCCGTAGCAAGCCGTGTGGAATGTCGCCTAGCTTAGTGACTATTTGTTCCGCACGATCAATTTCTGATAAACCCGTTCGACATCTACCATAAAACTGTTGCCCTAATTCGGTTAAAGCTACGCGGCGAGTAGTACGAGCTAATAGCTGAATTCCTAGAGAGGATTCTAACTCACGTACCTGACGACTAAGAGTCGACGGGTGACATTGAGCTCTTTAGCAGCTGTAGAGAAGCTCAAATGATCTGCCACGCTAACAAAGGACGCTATTAGTTCTAATCGCATATCGCTATTATAATCATAAATGCAAAAGTATGTTTCGATAACCTCGTATAATAAGTATCTAAGGTTTATATTTCGAGGTTATTATAACGATTTGTATCATAAACTTTCATTATATTAGCTATTAAATTTTATAATTACCTTCTGTATGCTAGAGACAACATATAGCTTTCATAACAATATTGTGTAGGTTTGGGGACTAGATAAGGATTTACAGTAAATAGATAGGTAAGGTTTGGGGACTCAAGTAGACAGGGCGGGCCACCATCATTACAAAGCAGCATTTTCAATTTGCCGCTGTTACGCGCAGTTTCAGATTTCAATTAAGTGGTCAGGTAATTCATTTACGTCTTTTTCAGGCACGCAAGGAAAGTGTAGTTTTAGTATGCTACCAGCTTGCTCAATGGCCTTGAGATAACCATTTTTGATGTGTTGCGTTTTTACGTTTGTAACAAATGTATCAATCAATTCATTCCAACAGTTCTTTGCTACAGCATCATTGATACTTTTATCTGCGAGAACTTCTACATAGTGTTCCGCGACTGAAACAAATAATAATAACCCAGTTCTTTGGGTTTTATTATGCAAGCCCTGAATATAAAACTGTTCATGAGCAAGTCGGCTTGCTCGACTATGTTTAATAGATTTGGGGATTAATTTCATTTTCAGCCAAGGCCATCTAAATAGTAATGCAAAGAGACAAAATACGATGATTTGCATTTGATAGACACTAATATGTAAATGCTTGCTGAAATCAATCAGTGGGTAACTATTTAAAAAGTGAAATTGATAATGTATCATGTGCATAATGTAAGGCGTAATTAGTGCTAGCAATGCAGCCCACAAGGTTGGAATGTATAAATAACCGTCACTTGAACGTGCGATAACCGTAACGATTTCACCTGTGGTGTGAATTTCTTGTTCACGAATAGCTTGTCTGATTTCTTGTTTCTCAGACTCATTCAAATGTTGCATTTACCAACTCCCCGAGGCGCCGCCGCCTCCAAATCCGCCACCGCCACCACCGAAACCTCCGCCGCCAAAACCACCGCTTCCTCCACCAAAACCACCTGGAAAATATACTCCACCGCCAGTGTTGCTGCCACCACCACCTTTACCGAGATGGCTCATAAAAAATACCACTACAAATACACCTATACTAATAATTATTGAGATACTGATTGCCCAAGCGAGTAGTCCAAAAAAACCACTAAAAGCCAGGCTGCCAAAAATCTTTTTATTCTTTCTTGCGCCGAATATTTCTCCCAGAAATATTAACGGGAAAAATAAAGGGATCAAAGTAAAGATGGAATTACCCATGGATTGTTTTCCACGTTCCGGTTTCGGACTGTATTCACTAGGCTCTTGGTTTAAGGTTTGAATGATGGCTTTTGTCCCATTTAATACGCCAGTATCGTAAGCTTCTTGTTTAAAGTAAGGCGCGATATCCTGATTGATAATATAGCTACTTAATGCATCGGTAAGTGTGCCTTCCAACCCATAGCCAACCTCAATACGTATCTTGCGTTCTTTAGGAGCAATGATAAGCAGTACGCCATTATCTTTCTCTTCTTGCCCTATGCCCCAGTGTCTCCCAAGTTGGTAACCATAATCTGCGATTTCATAGCCACCTAAAGATTTCAAAGTGACAATAACAACTTGATTACCGGTTTCATTTTCGTGCGAGCTAAGAAGGTTTTTTAATTCAGATTCGGTGCTTAGAGACAGTATATTTGCTTGATCAATGACTCGATCAGTAAGACTAGGAAAACTAGGTGCAGCAAATATATATGTGCTTATAAGGCATAGTAAAATCAATAAAAACGATGTGCTGAATATTATTCTAGGCGAGGCCAGCCTAGTTGAACAACAAATCATCTGTTAAATATTGAAAAGATAATTAATTATTATCTATCTTAATTTGGGGTGGCTTTGAGAAATCTACTTCAGGAGTTTCTTGTACAGAGTCCGGTGCACTAAAGTTTTCTTTAGCTTGAGAATCTGCATACATTATTGCTTTCCACCAACGACCAGGAATGGTGCGCAGTTCTGTATTGTAGAGTTTTACTGCATTTATATAGTCTCTTCTTGCAACAGAAATACGATTTTCTGCACCTTCAAGTTGTGATTGCAAACTTAGAAAGTTTTGATTGGATTTAATATCTGGGTAACGTTCCACTACAACTAGTAATTTTGATAGGGCAGAGCTCAACGCATCCTGATTTGTTTGAAATTGTTTGAATGCTTGGGGATTGGAAAGGATATCTTTGGGAAGCTGAGTTGAGGTTGCCATTGCGCGTGCTTCAATTACAGAATTTAATATGTCTTTCTCGTTTGCGGCAGCACCTTTAACTGTTTCAAGTAAATTTGGAATTAAATCAGCACGACGTTTGTATTGATTAAGCACTTCACTCCAGGCTGCTTCCGCTGCTTCATCATAAGTGGGAATATTATTAACGCCGCAGCTGCTAATGAAGAAAACAGTGATAAGTAAAATCGTGTACTGAATTTTATTGGTTATCATTTTAGGTGCTCCCGGTAGAAGATGGTTGTATTAAATGTAGTTTTTATTATTCAACCGAATTTCTATGTTTTTCAACTAAGTGCTTTTAATAATACATAGATCGCGCCCGTGCCGCCATCGTTAGGTCTGGCAGAACAAAATGCAAGAATCTCATTGCGTTGTTGTAACCACTTATTCACCATAGGTTTTAGCTTCGGACCTTGGTTGTTCGATCTATAGCCTTTACCATGGATGATTCTGACACAACGTATGTTGTCTTTGCGTGTTAATTGAATAAATTCAGCCAGTGCAACTTGTGCTTCTGGGCGTGTATGTCCATGCAAATCTAATTCAGCGCCAATGCTGTATTGACCTTTCTTGAGCTTTCTAAAAATACCTTTTTGAATGCCGGAACGACAAAAAGACAAACTGTCACCAGGCTGTAAATCTTCGACTTCAAGGCTAACTTCTAAAGATTCTTGCAGTACGAGTTGCTCATCCTTAAGCGTCTCTTTAGGTGTAGCTGTTGGTTTAGGCTTGAGGATTTGAGTATCAGCTCGGTTGTTATGGTTGCTAGCTAATGGCTTTACGTTGTCTAATAAATCAGCAAAGCTCATGTTATCGTCTAATTCTGAGGCTCCTTTTGGGTCTTTACGCTGAGTCATCAGTAAATTTCCATTTTAGTGTTTGAATTTGTTACTATTTCTTTGACGATACTAAGTAGTACTCTACCTGCCGCTAGTATTAATTTTACCCTTTTTTTACTCAGTTCTACACATGCACTTACTATTAAGCAATGATGATGGTATTCATGCCAACGGTCTTAGATTATTGGCTGAGGCTTTATCACCTCTAGGAAAAATAACCGTAGTAGCGCCAAATCGAAACCGTAGTGCTGCGAGTAACTCCTTGACACTTGAGCGGCCTATACGAGCACAGAAAGTGGCGGAAAACTGGTATAGCGTTGACGGTACACCTACTGATTGTGTGCATTTAGCAATTACCGGCTTATTGAAAGATGAGCCCGATATTGTAGTTTCGGGAATCAATGCTGGAGCTAATCTGGGGGATGATGTTATTTACTCTGGTACTGTTGCGGCTGCAATGGAGGGTCGTTTCCTGGGTTTGCCTGCAGTTGCCATTTCGCTTGCGTCATTTCAGCCTAAATATATGCAGGATGCTGCACAAGTGAGTGCGGCAATGATTGCTAAACTTTCAGAAACATTATTGCCTAGAGATGTGATTATTAATATAAATATTCCAGATGTGCAAAAAAGTGAGTTGCAAGGCATTCAAACTACGCGCTTAGGTAATCGGCATAAAGCGGAGCCTGTAATTGAAGCTAAAGATCCAAGAGGTAATCCTATTTACTGGGTAGGGGCTGCAGGCCCAGAACAAGATGCAGGTATCGGTACTGATTTTTATGCTGTAAATAATAAATATGTCTCTGTTTCACCAATGCACTTGGATTTAACACATTATAAAGCGATGAATGCTGTTGAAAATTGGATTTCATCATGTCAACTATAAATGGACTTAGTAAAATAAACATATGAATACTAAACTTCATGCAGGTATCGGTATGACGTCGCAGCGAACGCGAGACCGATTGATTACACGTCTGGAAGAGAAAGGTATTCGTAATGATCGTGTGTTAGAAGCGATGCGCATGACACCGCGGCATCTATTTGTAGACGAGGCACTCGCTTCACGTGCTTATGAAGATACTGCGTTACCGATTGGACATAAACAAACGATCTCGCAGCCCTATGTAGTTGCACGCATGACAGAAGCTATTATAAAAGATGGTATACCGAATAAAGTTTTAGAAGTCGGTACAGGCTCAGGCTACCAGGCTGCAATTTTGGCTGCCCTTATAAAAGATGTATACACGGTAGAAAGAGTAGAGCCGCTTTATAAGCAGGCTAGAAGGCGCGCAATGGAATTAGGTATACGCAATATCAGATTTAAATTATCCGATGGTGCCTGGGGTTGGGAAAGTTATGCTCCTTATGATGCCATTATCGTAACGGCTGCACCTAAAGAAATTCCTGAATCATTAATTGAGCAGTTGGGTGAGAACGGGCGCTTGGTAATACCGGTTGGAAAAACTACTGAAGTTCAAGATTTATTGTTATTACATAAAACTAAAGATGGAATTGTTAAAGAACGTCTTGATGGGGTGAGTTTTGTGCCACTTATTCAAGGCAATGTGTAGTTATCTCTTAAGTAAAGGTTTTTAAAAGTGAAATTATTTACCGGGCTTTATGAAAAAGTGATGGGTTGGTCAAAACACCCGAAAGCTACTTATTATTTAGGTGCACTAAGTTTTGCAGAATCTTCGTTTTTTCCAATTCCACCAGATGTAATGTTGGCACCTATGTCGGTTGCCAGGCCGAATCGTGCTTGGTGGTTTGCTTTTATTACTACAGTGACTTCTGTCTTAGGCGGAATACTGGGTTATTTTATCGGTGCTTTTGCTTTCGAATATATTGATCCCTGGTTGCAAACTTCATCGTATTTGCCAAAATTTGAAATGGCCAAAACCTGGTTTACAGAATGGGGTGTGTGGGTGGTGTTTGTGGCCGGATTTTCTCCCATTCCATATAAATTATTCACAGTCACTGCCGGCGTGTTGTCATTAGCGCTTATTCCTTTTATTGTCGCGTCGTTTATTGGTAGAGGGTCACGTTTTTTTCTTGTAGCAGGTATTCTTAAGTTTGCAGGTCCAAAGCTTGAGCCTTTAGTTATGAAATATGTGGAATGGATTGGCTGGTTTACGGTCTTACTACTTGTTGCCGTAGTGGTTTATTTCAAATTTTTGCATTAATGATTATAAATATTCGAAAATCAATAACGATTTATTTTTTATTCTTCTCTCTATTTTCGTGTGTGTCGAATCATAATAGCGATGTTTATTATGACTATGACCACGGTTATCACACTGTATTAAAAGGTGACACATTATATTCCATAGCATTCAGACATGGTATTGATTATAAAAAAATTGCACGCTGGAACAATATCCGCTCGCCTTACACTATTTATGCAGGGCAGCGTCTTAAATTAAGCCCATCACAAGTTACTTCTAAAACATACCAGGCAAAGAGCCAAACAAAGAACCAGGCAAAAACTTCAAGTACAAAAACTGCTAGTACAGGTGCAATAAATAAAAAATCAACTTCAAATAACACTGTAAGCAAACCTGTTAGTAAGCCGATTAAGCATGATTGGCATTGGCCGACAAAAGGAGTGGTGACTCGAACTTATTCACCCAGGTCCGGTGGCAATAAAGGTATTGATATCAGTGGTGCAATAGGTCAGCCAGTATTGGCGGCTTTTGATGGCAAGGTTGTGTATAGCGGCAATGGTTTAGCGAGCTATGGAAATCTAATCATCATAAAACATAGTGAACAATTTATTAGTGCCTATGCTCATAATAAGAAATTGTTTGTTAAAGAGGGTGGTAATGTGAAGCGTGGAGAGAAAATTGCTGAACTTGGAAGTACTGGAACTTCTGAGGCTAAGTTGCATTTTGAAATACGTTACAAAGGTAAACCCGTTGATCCTATTCAGTATCTGCCAAAAATAAATTAACTGTTTGAAGCTATTATAGCTGCCGTTGCTTTTCTGCCTTCGGCAATTAAAATTCCATAAGTTCTACATGCTGCACTGGTGTTCATGAATTCCAAACCGATTCCATGTTGGGCAAATAAAGCAATTATTTTTGGTTCCGGAAGAACTAAGGAATCACCTGTGCCAAGAATTACGATTTCAGGTTGGTCTTCAAGTATCGTAGCCAGTGTTATTTCATTCAAATCAGAAACTTCTGTCACTTCCCAAGGAGATATTAACGTTTCAGGATTTACGATTATGCTCTGTTTGTACGGCTGATTGTTAATTAGGACGCAATCAGGTTTGTATCCTGTGATAATGAATTTAGCGTCGGCAAAGTCTTGGGTTATATCCATCGATATTAGGTAATTATTATAAGGTTAATGAATAGAATGGGTTGGGCAGATGTTGGCTATTCGCGTATTATACTCAGCGCTTATTTGGATTGATGGATTAGATGGAAGATTTCCCCAGAATATCACGGCTTCCCCCGTATGTTTTCAATATTGTAAATGAACTCAAAGCCAATGCGCGCGCGCGCGGCGAGGATATTGTTGACTTTGGCATGGGTAATCCAGATAAACCCGCTCCCAAGCGAATTACCGACAAATTAATTGAAGCGGCTCAACGTGAGGATACACATCGATATTCGCTTTCTCGCGGTATTCCTCGACTACGTCAGGCAATTGCTGATTGGTACCTGAGGAAATTTAATGTCGAGATTGATCCTGAAAAAGAAGCTATTGTTACTATAGGTTCAAAAGAGGGATTAGCCCATTTAACCCTGGCTACACTAGGTCCGGGTGATGCCGTTTTAGTACCCAACCCAGCATACCCAATCCATCCATATGGTTGTGTGATAGCCGGTGCCGATATTATCTATGTGCCATTGACTGAGGACTCTGATTTTTTCTCGGAACTGGAAAAAGCCATTGAAGATTCCTGGCCTAAGCCAAAAATGCTGATTGTTAATTTCCCGGGCAATCCCACCACGCAATGCGTAGATTTAGCATTTTTGGAGCGCTTGGTGGCGATCGCAAAACAACATCAAATGTGGCTGGTGCATGATATTGCATATGGAGAGATCACGTTTGATGGCTATGAAGCGCCATCTATTCTACAGGTGGAAGGTGCAAAGGATATTGCGGTTGAATTCTACTCTTTATCTAAAACTTACAACATGCCAGGCTGGAGAGTGGGCTTTATGTGTGGCAATCGAACACTAGTCGAGGCACTATCACGCATAAAATCATACTTGGATTATGGAATGTTCACGCCAATTCAGGTAGCTGCAATAGAAGCGTTAAATGGGCCCCAGGATATAATAGAGGAAGTTCGTGCAACTTATCAAAGAAGACGTGATGTGTTATGTGAAGGTCTTTGTAACGCAGGATGGCAAGTTGAAAAACCCAAGGCAACGATGTTTGTTTGGGCAAAAATTCCACAAGAGTATGCACATCTTGGCTCGTTAGAATTTTCCAAGCAGCTCTTGGAACAAGCCAAGGTAGCAGTATCACCAGGTATAGGGTTTGGTAAATATGGTGATACACATGTCAGGTTTAGCTTAATAGAAAATGTGCATCGCACTCGACAAGCTGTTAGAAATATCAAAAAAATGTTGAAAAATACTTAAATACATAACTTAGTCAAAATAACTACATAAAGATTATAAAGAATGTCTGTTTTAGAACCTGTAAAAGTTGGTGTACTGGGCCTGGGTACTGTTGGCAGTGGTACTGCAAATATATTGTCGCGTAATGCGGACGAGATCGCGCGTCGTGCGGGCAGGGGTATTCAAATAACGATTGCAAGTATGCGTGATATTAACAAATCACGAGCCTGTGATACTTCTGCAATGACGCTTACAGAAGACTCGAATAAAGTTGTAACGGATCCGAATGTAGAGATTGTATTAGAGCTAATGGGTGGCACTGAAGAGGCAAAAGATTTAGTGCTCAAAGCAATTGATAATGGCAAGCATGTAATTACAGCAAACAAAGCTTTAATAGCATTGCATGGCAATGAAATCTTTCAGCATGCACAAGATAAAGGGGTAACAGTAGCATTTGAGGCCGCGGTTGCAGGTGGAATACCGATAATAAAAGCGATACGTGAAGGTTTGGCGGGAAACTCTATTCAATGGTTAGCAGGAATTATTAATGGTACGGGTAATTTTATTCTTACCGAGATGCGCGATAAAGGTCGTGACTTTGATGATGTGCTGAAGGAAGCGCAACAATTAGGTTACGCAGAAGCGGATCCAACATTTGATGTGGAAGGAATTGATGCAGCACATAAGCTGACAATCTTGGCTTCAATTGCATTTGGTGTGCCTTTGCAGTTTGAAAAAGTATATATAGAAGGCATTACAGAAATTACACGTGAAGATGTAGCGTATGCGGCTGAATTGGGTTATCGCATTAAACATCTAGGGATCGCGAAACGAACCACTAACGGCCTAGAACTACGCGTGCATCCAACGTTAATTCCTCATAGAAGATTATTGGCTAATGTTGATGGAGTGATGAACGCGATAGTAGTTAAAGCTGATGCACTGGGTCCAAGTTTGTATTACGGAGCGGGAGCGGGTGCTGAGCCTACTGGTTCCGCTGTGGTTGCAGATTTGGTAGATGTGGTTAGGGCCTTGACCTCGGATCCGGAAAACCGTGTACCGCATTTAGCCTTTCAGCCAGGTGCACTATCGGAAATACCAATTCAATCAATGGACGATGTATCTACTGCATATTATTTGCGTATACATGTGCAAGATCGTTCCGGGGTGCTCGCTGATGTCACACAAATTTTTGCAGAGCATCAAATCAGTATTGAAGCAATTATACAAAAAGAACCGCAAGCTAATATTTCAAGCGTACCTATTATTATACTTACGCATGAAGTAAGTGAACAAAATATGAATAAAGCCATTTCAGAAATACAAGAGCTTGAAGCGGTAACTAACAAAATAATGCGTATTCGATTAGAAACGCTTTCATAACATTACTGAATAAACGATTAGCATGAAAAAAGCACATTACACAGGTCTTATTGATCGGTATCGAGATATATTGCCGTTAGCCGCTGATTGCAGGGTGATTAGCTTATGTGAAGGCGATACACCTTTAATCGAATGTCATAACCTTCAGCCCGCAAATGAAAGAGGTATTAAATTATTTCTCAAATTTGAGGGATTAAATCCAACTGGGTCTTTTAAAGATCGCGGTATGACGGTTGCGGTTACACAAGCAGTTTCTGTAGGTAGCCAGGCAATCATTTGTGCTTCAACAGGTAACACATCTGCGTCAGCAGCAGCTTATGCTGCACGTGCAGGAATAAAAGCATTTGTTTTAATACCTGATGGCAAAATAGCTATGGGAAAGCTTGCGCAAGCGATGATGCACGGTGCTGAAATTATACAAATCCGTGGTAATTTTGATGATGGCATGCGTTTAGTAAAAGAAGTTGCCGGCGAAGCGCCTGTCAATATTGTAAATTCAATTAACCCTTATCGTTTGCAGGGACAAAAGACAGCTGCATATGAAATAACAGAAGCACTGGGTAAGGCGCCTGATTATCATTGCATTCCTGTTGGCAACGCAGGCAATATTTCTGCCCATTGGACGGGTTATGCAGAGCTCGCAGCAAGTTCTGGCAAGGAAGTGACAAAAGCATGTGGCTTTTGTAATGGTGATTGCCAATTTGTAGGCAATAGCGGTATATCTAATCGACCCAAGATGTTGGGTTACCAAGCTGCAGGTGCTGCACCTTTTATAAAAGGTGTAATGATCGATAACCCTGATACTGTAGCTACAGCTATTCGTATTGGCCATCCACAAAGTTGGGATTTAGCTCAAGCTGCGGTCAAAGAATCTGGTGGTTGGTTCAATTCTTTTACCGATAAGAAGATTTTAGCAACGCAAAAACTGCTGGCAGCAAAAGAGGGTGTCTTCTGTGAACCAGCATCTGCAATTTCAGTTGCGGGTGCATTGCATGATATTGAAGCGGGTAATATACCCAGCGGTAGCGCAGTTGTGTGTACGGTAACGGGTCACGGTTTAAAAGATCCTGATATTGCTATTAAACAAAGTGCAACCAAGATGATAACAATTGAAGCTGACCTGGCTTCTGTGAAGAGAGCTATATTGGATAATATTTAATTATTCACATTAGATAACTACGCAAATCAGATAGCTAGGCAAATTTATAATGTTGCTTACTCGTATAAAGTTACTGGCATAAAGATATTCAACCAGACAATTTACTAGAAACACTATATTTACCGACAGTGAGTTAATATTTAGCGTTTAACTGCATTGGCCTAAATTTTAGTAATCAATAAAATATAGGTCTCAATACTATTTTGCACAGAATATTTTAAATGCTTTTTACTAAAGAAAAAGTCGTAGCATTTCTAATTCACCTTGCAATTAGCACTGCTATTATTAGTATCGTCTTTGCCTTGATTTTCTTTTTCTGGTACCCGAGTCCATATTTTGAAGCTAATGGTGCATGGTCAGTAATTCGTGTGCTTGTAATGGTAGACCTCGTAATGGGCCCGTTACTGACACTCGTGCTATTTAAAAAAGGTAAGCCAGGTCTGATTTTAGATTTATGCATCATCGCTATTGTGCAGTTATCTGCACTGGCATATGGGATTAATGTTATTTATGGTGAACGCCCTTACTATTTGGTGTTTGCGGTTGACAGATTAGAAGTGGTTGGAAAAGTTGAGGTTGATGCGGAGAAATTAAAATATCCAGAATTAAAAAATAAACCAAGCAAAGGTCCAATATTAGTTTTTGCTGATTTTCCTGAAGATACTGAAGAGCGAAATAAATTTTTGTTTGAAGTTACAATGGAAGGCAAGCCGGATCTTGAAAGAAGGCCGGAGTATTTCCATCCTTATATCTTAAACAAAGACAAAGTTATAACTAAAGCCAAACCTCTATCTGATCTTCATAAGAATGATGAAAGTATTAAAATGAAAATAGATAAATTTTTGCAAAAAAATAATGGTATTGAAGATGATTATTTATTCCTACCGATGGTGGGGAAAAATAATGATATGGCTATTGTGATAAATAAAAATACAGGTTTGCCAGTTGATGGCATTGCAGCAGATCCTTGGTAGAGGTTAAATTCTATTCCATTGTTTAATATCTAAACTTTCATCTATCGCCCAATCAAAATCAGCTTGTTGATCATTGCAAAGTGGTGTCATACTTTTTATATATTCATTTCTGTTAATAATTGACGCACCCAAACTGGTTAAATGTTTTGAAGGTAACTGGCAATCTAATAAAGGTAAGCCCCAATGATGCATGTGCATGGTTAAATAGGCCAAAACCACTTTAGATGCATTGTTCTGGAAGCTAAACATTGATTCGCCATAAAACATTTTTCCAATCAGTACCCCATAAAGGCCACCAACTAATCGTTCTTGCCGATCCCAAAGTTCTACAGAATGTGCATGGCCAAGCAAATGTAATTTGTAGTATGCCTCGAACATTTCATTAGTAATCCAGGTGCCACGCGCATAACTTCTAGGAGTTGCACAAGCCATCACTGTCCTTTGAAAATCACCATCAAAGGTTATTGTCCAGTCATGTTTACGCAGCGTTTTTCGTAAGCTTCTTGATATTCTAAAATCTTTTGTATAAATAACTCCCCTTGGGTTTGGTGACCACCATAAAATAGGTTGGCCATATTCATACCAGGGGAAAATGCCATTTTTGTATGCATTTAACAGTCTAGCTTCACTAAGATCTCCACCCGCCGCGAGTAAACCTTCCGGGTCAGTTGAAGCTTGGTTTGCATTCGGGAAGCTAGCGTATGGATTGCTAGGATCTAGCCAAGTAATATCCATTTAAATAGATTAGGTTTGGATTGTCTGCAATAAATATCTATTTAACTATGATATGGCGAGAGTATCATTAGCTCTTCACAATCTTGCTGCATATATTGTTTTTCTCTATTACAGAAATCGCGTATGCTTGCTTCAAAGCGCGTGTCATTAATGCTATGTGCAGACCAGGTTTTAGTAGGTAGAAATCCGCGGCTAATTTTATGCTCGCCCTGTGCGCCAGGCTCAAATACTTTTAATTTATTTTCAATGGCATATTCAATGCCCTGGTAGTAGCAAGCTTCAAAATGTAAGCTATGAAAAGTTTCTGTGCAGCCCCAAAATCTTCCATATAATTTTGATCGACTCATGAAATTTATCGCACATGCAACCAGTTGATTATCGCTATAGGAAAGTACCAGCATAATTTTCTCGCCCATGGTAGTTCCGATTTCTTTGAAAAAATTCAAACTAAGAGTGGGGATACCACTTTTACGGTGAAATGTATTTTCGTACAGTGCATGTATCTGGTTCCACTGTTGTTCGGTTAGATCACATCCGTGCAATCGCCTGATCTCGATTTTTTGTTCTCTAACATATCTACGTTCTTGTTTTACTTTCTTCCTTTTCCTGGATATGAAATTTTCTAGGAAATGTTCAAATGTATCGTAGTTTTGATTATGCCAATGGTATTGACAACCTAATCGAAACATTAAGTTTTGTCTCTTTAAATAAGCGCACTCATCAGTTTCATTGAACAGCCAATGCATGCCAGACATATTGAGTTTTTTAGATTCGCTTACCGTCGCTAATATCATTTCTGATGTTAGTTTGGATTTTTGCGCAAGATTTAACTCTGGAGAAAGTAGCAATCTTCTGCCGGTTACGGGCGTATAGGGTATTGAAGATATTAATTTAGGATAATAATTTAAGCCAGCTTGTTCATAGGCTGAAGCCCAAGACCAATCAAATACAAATTCTCCATATGAATTGGTCTTAATATATAAAGGGGTGGCCGCAACTAATTTATTGTCTAACCTGACTATTAAATGATGCGGAAACCATCCATATTTCTCTCCTAAACAATCATTTCGCTCTAAAGCTGATAAGAATTCGTAACTTAAAAACGGATCGCCATCTTCAACTAATTCGCTCCACTCTGTACCTAGTACATCGTTAAGTGAACTTACAAAACTGAAACTGAAGTTTTTATCGAGCTCGAGCGAATGAGGGTTCTCTGATAACAAAAGAAGTTAGAAAATAATTACTTTTTCTGACTCAAGTGGTCAATATATTTTTCAGCATCTAGTGCAGCCATGCATCCGGAGCCTGCCGAGGTTACGGCTTGTCGGTAGACGTGGTCCATAACATCGCCGGCGGCAAAAACACCTGGAATACTGGTAGCGGTAGCTTCGCCCTGTAACCCGCTTTTAACTTTTATATAGCCGCCATTCATCTCAAGTTGTCCAGCAAAAATAGTGGTATTAGGTTTATGTCCAATTGCGATAAATACACCACTTAGATCAATATCTTCAGTGGATTCGTCTTGAGTACTCTTAATTCGAATACCGGTTACCCCGCTATTATCACCAAGTACTTCATCAAGACTATGATTCCACTTGATGGTGATGTTACCGTTCTTTTCTTTTTCAAATAATTGGTCTTGTAATATTTTTTCACTACGCAATGAGTCGCGTCGGTGAACTAATACCACTTCACTGGCAAGGTTCGATAAATACAGTGCTTCTTCTGTAGCGGTATTGCCGCCACCGATGACAGCCACTTTTTTGCCTTTATAAAAAAATCCATCACAAGTTGCACATGCAGATACACCGCGACCTTTGAATGCATCTTCTGAAGGAAGGCCTAGATATTGAGCAGAGGCACCTGTAGCGATTATGAGTGCGTCAGATGTATACGTGCCGGAATCTCCTTTAAGTACAAAAGGTTTTTTGTTTAATTCAGCAGTATGGATATGATCGAATATAACTTCTGTGTCATAGCGTTCAACATGCTTTAGCATACGATCCATAAGATCGGGTCCTTGCAAGCCTTCTACATCGCCGGGCCAGTTGTCTACATCAGTCGTGGTAGTCAGTTGTCCACCTTGCTCAAGACCGGTAATGATTACCGGATTAAGATTCGCGCGAGCGGCATAAACGCCGGCAGTATATCCTGCGGGACCAGAGCCAAGAATTAGAAGTTTGAAGTGTCGCGAATCAGCCATAATTGTTCCTTTAGTCCTTTTGTAGCCATTATCCTAATTTAATAATGAATTGTAAGTAGTGCACAGTGGAGATCAATAGACCTTGTTATCAAGCGCAGTATTGCATCAGACAGAAATAAATTAGCCCTATGTTATCAACGTACTAAATGGTGGGGTCTGTATTACCTATATCAAAGCCAGAAATAGAAATTATTTTAGTTAAGGTTATATTGGTCATTATTATGATGATATAATAACATTACACATTAAGGTGTTTTGTTAAACTTTTGGTTTCCTTGGTAGTAACATAATAATACCTATCATGGCTCGACTCCTGACAAGAGAATGTGATTTTGTAATTTTTCAAACTTGCATTTATTGTTTATATAATATTCAATAGGTTAGCTAATATAGCTAATAAATACTTTAGATAGGCAACAAGCTCGGCGAGATAGCATAATAAAATTTCTCAGCCAAAATTGCTTGGCCTATGTGAAAGGCTCATCTGACTGGCCAAAATGATTGGGCTTGCATTGAGCCAAATATTTGAGAAATTTACTGAGAGATTTACATTGAGACAAGCAACAATTAAAAAATCTGCGGCACGAAGAGGGTCAAAGGGCATAGCTAGAGTAACTCACAATTTGACTTTGTTAAAAGGCCTACGAGAAAGCGCGCTAGTCGTTCTAGTGGCTTTTGGCGCTTATTTGATGGTGGCTTTATTGAGTTATGATCCGGCCGATCCGGGTTGGACACACACTGGAACTAACCAACTGGTAAGCAATCTTGGTGGTACGGTAGGCGCTTATTTCGCGGATTTATTTTTCTTTATGTTTGGCTATCTGGCATACCTGGCACCATTGATGGTGGCTTATAGCGGTTGGCTTATCTATGAAGGCAAGTTGGAAAATGGTCAAATCGATTATCGCACTCTGGGCGTGCGTTGGGCTGGATTTCTTTTAACGCTCTGTGCCGGTTGTGGTTTAGCCACGTTGCACTTTCAATCTGGTTTTATGCCAAGTTTTGCGGGTGGAATATTGGGAGATTTAATCGGTAATGGCTTCGTGTCTGTATTTAGCTTCGTAGGGGCAACTCTTTTACTGCTGTCATTATTTTTTGCGGGTATTACTATTTTTTCTGGTTTTTCCTGGTTATGGCTTCTAGATGTTACCGGTAAAAGTACTCTCAAGCTTGGTGCCTGGACTTGGCAGTATTTTGCCGAATGGCGTGAAGAATATGCGTATAAAAAAGCCAAAGTGGAACGCCAAGAAATTGTAAATGAAACAAAAATAAAAATTCAGAATCGTGCAAAACCCAGAATTGAACCAATTATAAGAGAGATTCAACCTAGTGAGAGGAAAGAACGCGAACGTCAAATCCCATTATTTAAAGCTGCAGCTGCGACTGATCTCCCACCAGTCTCCATATTAGATAAAGTTATTGATACTTCTAAAGGCTATTCAAATGAATCTTTAGAGGCGATATCTAGGCAGGTAGAACTTAAGTTGCTCGATTTTAATATTGATGCAGAAGTAGTCGAAGTACACCCAGGACCGGTAGTTACACGTTTTGCTATTCAATTAGCACCAGGTATTAAAGTAAGC
Source organism: uncultured Thiotrichales bacterium (assembly GCA_964486815.1). GTDB lineage: Bacteria > Pseudomonadota > Gammaproteobacteria > UBA4575 > UBA4575 > JABDMD01. The sequence goes on along the minus strand of CAZAOO010000003.1, from coordinate 51,534 downwards.
AAGGTAACTAATTTAGCTAAAGACCTGGCACGTGCGCTATCCGTAATCAGTGTTCGTGTTGTAGAGGTTATACCGGGTAAATCCTATGTCGGTCTTGAAATACCTAACGAACATCGCGAACTAGTGGTTTTAAATGATGTAATTGAATCTGAAGTCTATGATGACGAAAAATCACCACTTGCATTAGCTTTGGGTAAAGATATAAGTGGCTTACCGGTTGTTGCTGATTTGGCAAAAATGCCACATTTGTTAGTCGCGGGTACAACCGGATCGGGTAAATCTGTTGCATTGAATGCAATGATCCTTAGTATTTTATACAAAGCGACACCGCAACAAGTGCGCATGATTTTAATCGATCCAAAGATGCTAGAACTTGCTGTATACGAAGGTATACCGCATTTACTTTCACCGGTTGTAACCGACATGAAGGAAGCTGCTAATGCGTTGCGCTGGTGTGTGGCTGAAATGGAGCGCCGTTATCACCTTATGTCTGCATTAGGTGTTCGTAACATGGCCGGATATAACGCTAAGGTTCAAAAAGCCATAGACAAGGGTGAGCCGATTCTTGACCCACTGTTTAAAAACAATCAAGTAGAGGGCTTAGAGCTAGCCGAAGCGGAAGAGCTTACTCAACTACCTAACATCGTCATTATTATTGATGAGCTTGCAGATATGATGATGGTAGTAGGAAAAAAAGTTGAAGAGCTCATTGCAAGGATAGCTCAAAAAGCTCGTGCTGCAGGTATACATTTAATTTTAGCCACGCAACGTCCTTCTGTTGATGTGATTACCGGTTTGATAAAAGCGAATATACCTACACGCATTGCGTTTCAAGTGTCTGCAAGAGTAGATTCGAGAACCATCCTGGATCAAATGGGTGCAGATCAATTGCTCGGTCACGGTGACATGTTGTATTTGCCAGGTGGAACTTCTATTCCTGAACGTGTGCATGGAGCTTTTGTATCGGATCAAGAAGTTCATAAAGTAGTAGCATTTCTGAAAGAGAAAGGTGAGCCCGCCTATATAGAAGAAGTAACCAAGGATACAGCGGGAGATGGAGTGCCGGGATTAGAGTCATCGTCTAGCGCAGATGATATGGATCCGCTCTATGATGAAGCCGTGGCAATTGTAACCGAGACCCGCAAGGCCTCTATTTCATATGTACAGCGACGTTTAAAAGTTGGCTATAACCGTGCCGCACGAATGATTGAAGAAATGGAAAGTAGTGGTGTTGTGAGTGGCGTGCAGTCAAATGGGACTAGAGAAGTTATTGCACCGCCACCCGTTAATCTTTAAATCTAATAGCAAAAACCGCTGTTAATTTATAAAGTTCCCAATCTTTTCACATTATTTTTCTTAACATTGCTGAATTTTGGCTAGATCTTATAGTCTAAAGGTCAAGAATCAGGAGAATTTCATGTTGTCTATTTTAAAACCCTATTTATCTCCCTATACATTGGCAAGTTTGTTTTTGTTAATCAGCAGCTCAATATTTGGGCCTCTGTTCGCAAGTGACGCCATACAACAGCTGGATAAGTTTTTCTCTGAAGTAAACTCGTTTGAAGGGCAATTTATACAGATTGTTTATGATGACAGTGGTGAAATAATACAAGAAGCAAATGGAGATGTTGCTTTAGATAAACCGGGTAAGTTTCGTTGGCAATATTTAAAACCTTATCCGCAACTTATACTGGCGGATGGTGAGTATCTTTGGATTTATGATGAAGACTTACTACAAGCGAGTGCAAAACCTATAGATACTGCTTTGGGTAATGCACCAATCATGTTATTAACTAATGTAAGGCCACTCTCGGATGATTTTGAAGTTAAAGACGCAGGCACTAAAGACGGCTTAAATTGGGTGGAATTAACACCATTGGTTCAAGATACTGAATTTCTTAAAATCCATATTGGGTTAGATGAAAAGGGTGTTAACACAATGGAGCTACAGGATCATTTCTCACAAAAAACAGTTATTCAGTTTACCAATTTAAAAACCAATGTCGCTTTCGAAGCAGATCAGTTTAAATTTATTGCGGCTGAAGGTGTCGATGTGGTGGGTTATCCTGGTGAATAATTATTAGAGATAGCCATATTTAATGTAAGTATTGAAAATGCATAATTTAATAGCCACAACGCATTAAAACCAAAATAGTCACAACAGACGCAATTTTCTGTGAATTAACCATGATTTAGATACTGTGTGTAGATACTATATAATGTCTTTGGATTAACCCAAGGCGCACTATTACTTCTACAGTGACTTACCAATCTTCCCATGATTTATTTGATCAAACAGAAAATAGCTATCGACCGCTAGCAGATCGCATGCGTCCAAATACATTAGATACTTTTATTGGGCAAAGACATTTACTTAGCAAAGATAAGCCGCTGAGAGTGGCAATAGAGAGCGGCAAATTGCACTCGATGATATACTGGGGTCCACCTGGTACCGGCAAGACCACTTTAGCTCGAATAATATCGCATACTTCTGAAGCTCAATTTATCCCGATATCAGCAGTACTGTCAGGCGTAAAAGAAATTCGCCAGTCAATTGAGCAAGCCAAAGCGCATAATCAAAATCGTAACTCACGAACGGTATTGTTTGTTGATGAGGTGCATCGCTTTAATAAAGCACAACAAGACGCATTTCTACCGCATATAGAAGACGGCACAATTTATTTTATTGGTGCCACGACAGAAAATCCCTCATTTGAATTAAATAATGCGTTGTTATCTAGAGCTAGAACCTATGTACTCAAAAGACTCACACATGAAGATATTCAAAAATGTATTGAGCAAGCCATAATAAATAAACAATATGGATTGCATGGGCAAGTTGACAGTATTGAACCAGAAGCTAAAGAAATGTTAGCCATATCTGCAGATGGTGATGCACGTCGAGCACTGAACTTTTTAGAAATTGCAGTCGATCTATTGGATGAAACTGAAGATGAGAAAATAATCACTAAAAAAATTATTCAAGAAGTAACTTCTCAATCTATGCGACGTTTTGATAAACAAGGTGAATATTTCTACGATCAAATTTCTGCATTACATAAATCAGTACGCGGTTCAGATCCGGATGGGGCGCTTTATTGGTTTTGTCGTATGATTGACGGCGGCTGTGATCCTCATTATATCGCGCGCAGGGTTGTACGTATGGCAAGTGAAGATATAGGCAATGCGGATCCACGAGGCTTGCAAATCACCTTAGATGCTTGGAATACATTTGATCGTTTGGGTTCACCTGAAGGAGAATTAGCCATAGCCCATGCTATTGTATATTTGAGTTGTGTGCCAAAAAGTAATGCTGTGTATACTGCCTATAAAGCCGCAATGAGTGCTGCAAAAGAGCATGGTACCTTAGAAGTGCCTATGCACTTACGTAATGCCCCGACTAAGCTTATGAAAGAAATCGGTTATGGTGAAGGCTATCGCTATGCGCATGACGAAGAAGATGCTTATGCTGCGGGTGAGGTGTATTTGCCAGCAGAGCTGCAAGACTCGCAATTTTATTTTCCTGAGAATCGTGGTCTCGAAGCAAAAATTAAGCAACATTTAGAAACATTACGCCAAAAAAAATAAATAATAGAAATAAACTATAATTAAACAGAAAGGATTGTGTGAATGGATCAGTTGAAATTATCAAAAGAGCTTATCGAAAAAATTGAAAAAGTATTAGTCGAAGAGGACGAGCGAGCAAAAAACCCGTTACTTGCTGGGCAATATCTCGCAGCAATTATTGGCTTCATAGTGGGTAACCATGATTTGCCATCGGGCGAAAAAAACGAAATCATGAATGAGTTAAATGCATTTTCTAAATACGTGTACGACGATATAACGAAGCAAAGACAACAAACCACGCAACCAAAGGGCGAAGCATTTGGTATTTGGAAACCGGAGAACTAAAATCAATCGAGTCAGACCCTATTGATTTATCAATTTATTTATTCTTATTTGATTGAAAAGCAATCATGCTTCTAAGCAATTTAATGCATTAGTATTCATATGAGAATCTGGATTATGTTCTACAAAATATCGTAAATATTTTTCTAAGCAAAGCTTTTGTTCCTTACTTAATATTTTGTTAAAAAAGAATGCATCTTCTTTTTGAGAATGATGACACAACACACTAAGAAGTCCATTTGTCAACTCAGAGTCTAAACTTTGAATACTAGCCATCAAAAATTTAGGAAGGAAATATAATAACCCTTCTTCTGACAGTGCTGGCACCATATACCCAAATCTATCTTCATACTTGTCCTCAATAAAGTGTGAAATATTTGGTGCGGCTTCTAATCGCTCGAAATAGTATACTACATCTTTGTCCCACGTACCATCTTTTACAATCTTGTAATAACTTGATGGCCAAATGCAATTTTTAATTACATCTTCAAGTTCACTTCTATCTATATTCATAATATTTATGTTTCAGCAGTTATCTACTGCATGATCCACATCCTTTATGCGTCCATTTTTCTTGATACAATCAATGGGTAAGACTCGATTGATCTTACATATCTTTACATTTAATCTGAATCTGGCAAGTTACCGAAGCTAAGATAGTCATAATATTCAGCACAATGTTTATTCATGCCTCTTTCACTGCTCTGGGTTTGCATATCTTTATGTACAGTAGTCCATTCGCTGCATCTTTTAGCCAGGCGTAAGCCGTTTTCGTCTAATTTTCTTTGCTCTATCACCAGCTTTTGTTCGGTAGGATTTTTGCTTTCTTCAGATTCTAATTTTGATTGTTCTTGTTCATCAGGGCTTAACTTTACGGTCTCGCGAATAATTTCAGATTTTGTAGATTCTGCAGGCTTTGATAATGTTATGGGTACTGCATTGGATATTTCTACTGGCTCTTTCTCAGGTTCATTATGCAAGTATTTGGTGGTGATGAAGCTAGATGCCAGGTTGCCGACCGCAACTCCAAATATTATCAATATTAGTAGTCCTACGTAGTTAATTTTTGGTTGCATATGTTTTACCTGTTCAGCTTAGTCTCGTCTTAGTTTGTCTGAAATAGCAATCGGTGTTGGATACTTCAAGACAATAAGATAAGTCGAAAGGATGAAACTTATAATTGTACATACTTGTATGAAATTTGATGCTTTTAGTGATATCAGCCCTGCACTGAAAGCAACAAACCCGAATAATAATGAAAATTCACTAAGCTGACCCAATCGTAAACCAATTTCAGTAGAATCCTTTAAAGATTCACCGCTTTTTTGTATCAGATATTTAAACAGCAATGGTTTGATGACTAGTAGCACCAGACATGTAAGCGTGGCAGGCAGTAGTAGTTTCCAGGCAAGTGTGAGGTCCAAACTAGCACCTAACGAGAAAAAGAAAATCACCAGAAAAAAGTCACGTATCGGTTTTAAGCTTTCAGATATATAAAAAGAAATGGGTCCCACAGCAATCGCAACACCGGCAATAAATGCACCCGTTTCATGTGACAAACCAATATAATGTGCGAGTTCTGCGACACCTAGGCACCAGCCAATGGCAAGCAAAAAAATGTATTCTTTAATTTTGTCGAATCGGCTCATTAACTTAATTAAGACAAAACGTTCAAATAAAAATGCAAATGCAATTAAACTCGGCAAAGCAATGGCAAGTTTTGCTAAGGAATGCAAAGTGTTGACACCGGGACCTTTGGTTTCAATCAACAGAAGCAGCACGATTGCGAGGATATCTTGTAATAACAAAATGCTGATGATGATTTCACCCACATGTTGGTGGTGGAGGACTGTGGTGGGCAATAACTTCAAACCGATAATAGTGCTGGAGAACATAAACGCACCTGCTATTACGACTTGGTCAATGAGCGAGAGTCCCAGTAACCATGCAGCGATAAAACCAATCATGGCAAACACCAGACAGGTGCCTAATTGTAATCAAGGTAGATTGTTTAATTGAAGTGATCAGTTTTTGTGGATGTAAGTTCAGGCCTAATAAAAATAACAAAAACATAATGCCGACCTGAGTAATTTGCTGAGAAAACTCGGTGTCGGGGACAAAATTTAGTACGGAAGGTCCAAGGATAATGCCAACCGCTATATAGGCTACCAGCAATGCTTGTCGGGCAAACAGGGCGATGGTTGCAAGTGCAGCTGCACTGGTGAAAATAATAAAGATGGAAAATATTATTGATTCAGAGGATGAGACATTGATGTCCATCTAAACGGCTCCAGTAGAAAGTAATCTTTTATGCTAACAGCTCAATCCAGTGTTTAACGGGTATTTTAGTGCTTGATTGCATATGCATGAGACAGCCAATATTGGCGGTTACGATCATGTCAGGCTGATGTTTTTCTAGATTTACAACCTTGTTGTCTAATAATTGCGAAGACAGCTTGTTTTCAAGCAAGGAGTAGGTTCCTGCCGACCCGCAACATAAGTGTGAGTCTTGAACATCTAGCAATGTATAACCAGCCTGAGTTAGTTTTGCCTCTATTTTTCCATTGATTTGCTGGCCATGTTGTAGAGTGCAGGGGCTATGGAAAGCAATGGATATATTGTTAACGGCAGACGTATTGGGTTTGAGTTCACAGGCTATTTCGGAAAGATCAATACAGTGTTCTGAGATGAATTTAGCTTTCTCTGCATAAGCCTTATCATCTTGCATGATAGTGCCATATTGCTTTATAAATGCACTGCAACCGCTTGAATTAATTATGATTTTCTCATGACTATCCATGAACATTGGATACCAGAGATCAATATTATTGCGAATGCTAGCATGCGCTTGCTCAAGCTCTGTTAAATGGAATGCGAGTGCGCCACAACAAGCAGAATTTGCTTCGTCCAGTTGGATATCAGTATTGCCTAAAACCTTTTTTGTCGCAAAATTGATTTGTGGTGCAGCAGCATTTTGTACGCAACCTTTGATAGTTAGCATTTTTCTGGATAAGGAAGTACGTTGCTCTGTGTTCGAAGCAGGCTCAGCTGGCAGTTTAATTTTAGCAGGTATTTTGCTTGCTAAATTAGCCGGTACGATAGGCTTAAAAATACGTGCTATTGCTAACAACAAGGCAACACGCTTTGAGTTGGAAAATGCATTCAAAATTAATTTGCGTTTAATTTTGTTAACTACTGGTCGCTGTATGGAAGTGCTAATGTGTTTCCTGCCAATATCGACTAATTCACCATATTTTACACCCGAGGGACAGGTGGTTTCACAAGAGAGGCACGTCAAACATCGGTCGAGGTGCTTTAAACTGGTTTCATTAGCAGCACCAAGATTATTGTCCTCAAAGAAATTTTTAATTAAATAAATACGTCCACGTGGGCCATCTAATTCATTACCGGTAAGTTGATAAGTAGGGCAGCTTGCGTTGCAAAAACCACAGTGCACACATTTGCGTAAAATATTATCTACACGTTGACCATCCGCCGTTTGCGTGAATTCATATGTAAAAGAAGTTTGCATGGCTTACTATAACTCAGTAAAAATTTTTCCAGGATTAAGTATTTTAGCTGGATCAAAAACTTGTTTAAGTTTTTTTTGTAAGCTCATTGAGGTATCTGGAAGAGGGTGAAATTTCTGGTTGGTTACGTCACCTTTAAATAGGTTAGCCTGCCCACCTGCACGTTTAGCTTCAGCACGTATGGTCTTTTCATCTGCATCACTGTTATACCATCTGAGTGCGCCATTCCATTCTATAACGTTATGGCCTGGTATGGTTAGTTGGCTCGTGTTTGGCGGTACAGATACTCTCCATAGAGGCTTGTCTGATTTAAAAAAATCATGAGTTTGTTCTTTAATGCTATTCCAGAGTGTGTCGTGATTATTGATGATTTCACCGCCAATGCTTCTTTTGCAGGCATCGATTGCAGTAGCGGAACTTGATAAACGTATAAATAACTCATTGCCATCATAAAATGATGCAGAAATTGGCATCGGTGTACTGGCCCAGTGGTTTAATTTGTTAATTGCAGAATCATAATCAAGGCTAAGTACAATAGTCTGTTCGCTTTCAGGTTTTGGTAATAGACGTAAGCTAACAGACATTAACACACCTAAAGTGCCTAATGCACCGCACATTAATCGAGAAACATCATAGCCAGCAACATTCTTCATTACTTTGCCGCCAAAACGAAGTGATTCGCCTTTCCCGTTTAATAGTTCAATGCCTAATACACAGTCGCGCACACTGCCGGCACTCACCCGTCTTGGGCCTGCTAATCCACAGGCTACTGCTCCTCCCAAAGTTGCTGTAGTTCCAAAATGTGGAGGCTCGCATGGTAAAATTTGATTTTGATCAGCAACAGCTTGTTCTATTTCTGACAAGCAGGTACCGCTACGTGCAGTTATATATAGCTCTGAAGGTTCATATTCAAGAATGCCCGTATGTCCTGCTAACGAAAGAGATTTAGCATTAATGCTTGTTCCATAAAACTGTTTTGTTCTACCTGCGTTAATATGCAAAGCTTGTTTTTGTTGAAATGCATTCTGAATCTCAGAAGCAATTTCATTGCTGCAATCTGACATAGTAATTAGGTATCACTCAAACTTTAAAAACGAGGGAGTTCAGGGTGTGGAAGCTTACCTTGGTGAATATGCATTGCACCTAACTCGGCGCAGCGATGTAATGTCGGGATAGCTTTACCAGGATTAAGTAATCCATCTTCATCAAACACTGCTTTAATTGCATGAAAGGTGCTTATTTCTGCTTCACTAAATTGCATACACATCTGATTGAGTTTTTCTACGCCGACGCCATGTTCGCCCGTGATGGTTCCACCAACTTTTACACAAAGCTCTAGAATTTCACCGCCAAGTTTTTCTGCTGTTTCAAGTTCACCTGATATATTTGCATCATAAAGAATTACCGGATGTAGATTACCGTCACCTGCATGGAACACATTAGCTACACGTAAACCATATTTTTCTGAAAGTAGGTTGATATTTTCCAGAACAGATGCTAGATATTTTCTAGGGATGGTTCCATCCATGCAATAGTAATCTGGTGTTAAATTACCAAGTGCAGGGAATGAAGCTTTACGCCCTAACCATAATAGTTCTGCTTCTTGTTCATCTTTTGCTACACGTACTTCTATAGCTTGATGATCGTGGAAAATTTGTCTTACTAGTAGAACTTGAGTTTCTAATTCTTCATCATAACCATCTAACTCACATATTAAGATTGCAGCAGCATTAGATGGATAGCCAGGACTGCAATACATTTCTGTTGCTTGAATCGTTAGTTGGTCAAGCATTTCTAAGCCTGCAGGTATTATACCGTTAGAAATAATGCCGTTTACAGCATCACCTGCGTTTTGAACTTGGTCAAAGGCTGCGAGTAATACTTTTTTGTCATGTGGTTGAGGGAGTAGTTTCACTGTGGCTTCTAAAGTAATACCTAACATGCCTTCAGATCCTATAAAAAGTGCAAGCAGGTCATAGCCGGATGAATCAAGATTTTTGCCTCCCAACTCTAAAATCTCACCTTCTAAGGTTAGAATTTTTAATGCCATGATATTGTGTAACGTTAGACCATATTTCAAGCAATGTACGCCACCAGAATTTTCGGCAATATTGCCACCTATGGTGCATGCGATCTGAGAAGAAGGATCTGGTGCATAATAAAGTCCATGTGGCTTTGCAGCATCTGAAATAGCTAGATTTCTAACCCCCGGTTGTACAGTGGCAGTTCGGTTTTTAACATCAATTTCGATAATTTGATTTAGTTTTGCTAGATTGAGCAGAATTCCTTCAGTATGGGGTAAAGCGCCACCGGAAAGGCTGGTGCCCGCGCCACGAGCTACGATAGGCACTTTGAATTTTTTGCAAATTCTTACGATTGTTTGAATTTCTTCAATTGTGCTAGGTATCAATACTAGACGAGGTAGTTGTCTATATGCAGTTAAGGCATCGCATTCATATGGTTTTAATTGTTCAGTTTTATTTAGTACCGCATCATCTGACAATATATCTCTAAACTGACTCGCAAGCTCTTCTGTAGATATTAAACCGGACATTTGTTAAATAAGTTTCTTATGGTTACTAATTCGGTGTATCGCAATATAGCATTGATTGATACCATTCGTGCTAATTGAAAGGATATGAATTCGGGAGATAAATTTGATTTTGGTGGGAATTGCTATGGGTGGCGCAATAGGCTCCGTTTTGAGGTACTTGCTTCATGTGCAATCAGCTCAGTGGTTTGGTAATTCGTTCCCATATGGCACTTTGTTAATAAATGTTATCGGCTCGTTATTAATTGGCTTTCTTTCATATACTTTAATAGAGCGCGTAAGTGTTTCAGAAGAAGTGCGATTTGCAATATTGGTAGGACTTTTAGGCGGTTTCACAACATTTTCTACCTTCTCGTTGGAAACTTTGAATCTAATTTTACAAGGGCATTTGCTAAGCGCTGCAGGAAATATGTTTTTAAATGTTGGCGCATGCTTATTTGCTTGTTTTCTTGGTTTGAGCTTGGCTCGCGCCATTTAATTATCTTTAACTTGATTACTTAATATTATTTATCCATGTTAGATCCAAAATTATTACGTACAGAAATTGATGAAATCGCTATTAACTTAAGCCGTCGTGGCCTGAATCTTGATAAGCAACGTTTTATTGAATTAGAAGAACAACGCAAAAAATTGCAAGTTCAAACCGAAGATTTACAGGGTTTGCGTAATAAGAATTCAAAACTGATAGGCCAAGCAAAATCAAAAGGTGAAGATGCTGGTGAAATACTCACGACTATGGAGAAGATTAATCAAGACCTAAAAAGCAATGAAGAGCAACTTGAAATAGTGCTGCATGAATTGCAGACATGGATGCTTGAATTACCAAATCTACCTGATGAGTCTGTGCCAGAAGGAAAAAGTGAAGATGATAATCAAGAAGTTAGAAAGTGGGGCGAAATACCATGCTTTGACTTTGAGGTAAAAGACCATGTTGATTTGGGCGAGCGCATTGGTGGTCTAGATTTTGAAACAGGCGCTAAGATTACGGGTAGCCGGTTTGTTACTATGCAGGGTGGAATTGCAAAACTACATAGAGCATTAATACAGTTCATGATGGATATGCATGTTGCGGAACATGGTTATACAGAAGTGTATGTCCCCTACATTGTAAATTCTCAAAGTCTTACCGGTACCGGGCAGCTACCCAAGTTTGAGGAAGATCTATTCAAACTTGATCATGAAAATGATTATTATTTGATACCTACAGCCGAAGTGCCGGTAACCAATATCTGGCGTGATCGAATTGCTAAAGAAGATGATTTGCCAATTAAATATGTATGTCACACGCCTTGTTTTCGTTCTGAAGCAGGTTCATATGGTAGAGATACGCGTGGCATGATACGTCAACATCAATTTGAAAAAGTAGAAATGGTGCAGCTTGTGAAGCCTGAATCTTCCTGGCGAATGTTAGAAGAATTGCTAGGACATGCAGAAAATATTTTACAGAAACTAAATCTTGCGTACCGTGTAGTGACCTTATGCACAGGTGATTTAGGTTTTTCTTCAGCCAAAACGTATGATCTTGAAGTATGGTTACCTTCACAAAATACCTATCGAGAAATTTCTTCTTGTAGTAATTTTCTGGACTTTCAAGCACGGCGATTAAAAGCTAGATGGAAAAATGCAGTTAACAACAAAACTGAATATCTGCATACCTTAAATGGTTCAGGTTTGGCAATTGGTAGAACGTTAGTCGCGATACTGGAAAACTATCAGGATAAGAATGGCAATATTATTGTTCCCGAAGTATTAAAATCATACATGGGTGGGCTGGATAAAATTATTTACGAAAAATAACTAGCAATAAAAAAGCCAGCGCGGGTTGGGGCGCGCTGGCTTCGGAACCTACATTAAATTAATAACGTAGGTTTGGGGACTCGGTTTGAGTAGTTAGTCTACTCTTCTATACTATTACATAATGTCTATATTGTAACGCAGATTATACTAACAGATTATCTAGTTTACATATACAACTACTTAACTTACAGCAGTCTTACACAACCTAATAAGTAAGTTTGGGAACTTTATATCATTTTGTTATAAAAGTTAATTAAATATTTTATGGCATCAATAAACGAATTAAAAACCCACTTTCCACACAAGGGAAAAATAGAATGGATAGGCTTAAGAACAAAATCCAGTAGAGAAATAACCACAGTCAGTTCTGCTGAGTTATTAGTCAATCATGGGATAATGGGCGATAAGTCCGCACAAAAACCGGGTAGTAGAAGACAGGTTACGTTAATTCAGGCTGAATACTTTCCTGTTATGGAATCGTTTTTGCAAAAACAAATTAAACCTGAGCAATTACGAAGAAACATTGTAGTTTCTGGCATAAACCTTAGTGTTTTACTTGGACATAATCTAAACATAAATGATGCAGTGCTTGAAATTACCGGTAATTGTGCGCCATGTAAAAAAATGGAAGAAGCTTTAGGTTTTGGTGCATTTAACATGATGCGTAACCATGGTGGAGTTAATGCAATCGTTCTAAAAGGTGGAGTTATTAATATTGGTGACGAAGTTACCGTCAGCATAGAAAAGTCGGTTGCAGAATCGCCACAAGCAAGCTTGCTCTAAATTTAGTGTTCGGATTGTTTGTTTATAAAATAAGCAAATACTAATAACCATGCTGCTATGAATGCGATGCCACCAATTGGAGTAATCATACCGAGTTTTGTGATGCCGGTTAGTGATAGCGCATAAAGACTGCCGCAAAACACAATTATTCCAATTAACATTAAGTAAACGGCAGTGTGTAGTGCTTTGCTAGGTGGATGTTGGTTAATGATCAAACCAACAACGATCAGCCCTAATGCATGATACAGGTGATAATCGATGGCAGTATTGAACACACTTAGCATTCGTTCATTCAAAGTGCTTTTTAATGAGTGGGAGGCAAATGCGCCAAGCATAATTGCTAATGCGGCATTGCCAGCACCCAGTAGGATCGCTAATCTAGACATACTGTAATTTTGCCAGAATTTCTTTTAATAAGGAGAAATATCGTCTATGCCATCTTTTGATACTGTTTCTGAAGTAGATGCACATGAATTAAGTAATGCTATTGATCAAACCAGTCGGGAAATCAGCACGCGTTTTGATTTTAAGGGCTCTAATGCGAAAGTATCTCAAGAAGAGTCAAATATTCGCATTGAGGCTAAGTCAGAATTTCAGCTGGGTCAAATTTATGACATCTTAATCACTAAAATGTCTAAGCGTGGCATTGATGTAATGTGTTTAGAACGAGGTAAAGTGGAAGAAGCTAATATGTGTGCTAGACAACAGATAATTCTGCGGCAAGGTATTGATAAGGATGTTGCTAAGAAGATCGTAAAATTGATCAAGGACTCTAAAATTAAGGTACAAGCAGCTATACAGGGTGAAAAATTACGAGTAACTGGGAAGAAACGTGATGATCTGCAGAACGTGATGAATCTACTCAAAGAAGCTGAATTGGGTGTGCCACTGCAGTTTAATAATTTCCGTGACTAGTGCCAGTAACCAGATGACTAGTGACTGAATAAGCAATGATCAAATAGATAGAATAAATTTGAGAACAATAAAAAAGCCTCTCAATTGAGAGGCTTTTTTATTTATTTACAAGCGACTATTAACGGCTTACTAGCCACATCAAGCCACCAACAAATAGAATGATCAAAGCAATCGGAAACAAAAATGCTTGCCAGTCTCCTTGTTCAGCTTTTGGGCTGTTACTTAACCAGTGCTTTGCTCTGGGTACTAGAAATATTAGTAACGCTACCGCTAGTATTAAGTAGCCAATTTCTAAGCCGCTCATTTGGTATTTAATCTTTTGCGAAGCCTATTAAATGCAATAATGACGTAAAGATATTGTAAATACTCAGGAAGATTCCCGTGGTTGCCATAATGTAGTTGGTTTCCCCGCCGCTAATGATTCGACTTGTATCGAATAAGATAAAACCACTAAATATTAAAATAACCGCAGCATTAATCGCTAACCATAATCCTGGCATCTGTAAGAATATTCCAGCTATAGCAGCTAACACTACAACAATAACCCCAGCGAATAAAAAGCCACCTAGAAAACTGAAATCACGTTGTGTGGTTAACGCATAACCAGATAAAGCCAAGAAAATAATAGCGGTGCCGCCCATGGCAGTAGCAATCAACTCACCACCATTCGCCATACTCAGATAGTGATTCAGGATTGGCCCAAGTCCAAATCCAAGTAGACCGGTAAACGCAAAGACGACCGCAATTCCGGCACCTGAATTAGCCGTGCGCGGGAGCACAAACCAGATTAATGCCAGCGCTCCGAATGAGCATGCCAGGCTCGCGCCGTAACCGATGTTCATCATGGTAGAAACCATTGCCATAAATGCACTGAAAATCAGCGTTACGGACAGCAAAGCATAAGTGTTACGAAGTACCTTATTTGTCGATAAAGCGTTTTCGCGGGCAATATTTTTTGCTGAAAATTGAGTGTCACTCATGGTGAATCTTTCTCCTAAGGATAATGTATAAAGTCTATATGCATAACATAATGGTATTATCGGATAATTCAAGTCTAAATTGACTATTAATTTAGACAAATCAAGGTATAGAAGTTCACTATGACTATCAGGTATGCTTGCCGACTGAAAAATGATCACGACGACACTATAGGAGAGGTGGCAGAGTGGTCGAATGCGGTGGTCTTGAAAACCATTGACGGGTTAAACTGTCCGGGGGTTCGAATCCCTCCCTCTCCGCCAAATTAGTAAAATTTAGCCCTTGCAAGAGGGCTTTTTATTTTTTTAATCTATTTGCTGCAATAACCCATATTAACTTGTGGTAATCGAATCCTAAATTAGTCATCTACCAAAATTAGCCTGTTAAAAGTCAGTCAGCTAGTTGCCAAGAAATTTCTTCTCCACTTCGCATTGGAACGCCGGCTTGTTTACCAAATGATATTTCTTGCGGTACGTTCCAGCTTTTTTTGATAAGGCGCGTGTTGCCAGGGTTACGAGGCAAGTCATAGAAAGCCGGGCCATGGATGCTTGCAAAGCCTTCCAGTTTATCCAGAGCTCCCGCTTGATCGAATACTTCCGCATAGAGTTCTATTCCCGCATGCGCTGTGTAGATACCCGCACAGCCACAAAATGCTTCTTTGGTGTTGCGTACATGTGGTGCGCTGTCCGTGCCGAGGAAAAACTTCGGGTTTCCACTTGTAGCGGCAGCCACAAGTGCTTGCCGATGTTTTTCTCGCTTTAGAATAGGCAAACAGTAGGCATGTGGATGTAATCCACCCTGAAACATTGCATTGCGATTTAGTAATAAATGATGTGCAGTAATAGTGGCTGCAACATTGCCCGGTGATGTAGTCACAAATTCTACGGCACTCGATGTGGTGATATGTTCTAAAATAATTCGCAGTCGCGGGTATTGTTCCACTATCGGTATCAAATGCTTTTCTATAAATACTTGCTCGCGGTCAAACACATCAATTTCAGGATCGATTTCTTCTCCATGCACCAGCAAGGGAAGGTCAACTTCCTCCATCATCTTCAATACATCTTTACATTTTTTGAAGTCGCTAACTCCA
The DNA here is from genome assembly GCA_964486815.1 of uncultured Thiotrichales bacterium. Taxonomy (GTDB): domain Bacteria; phylum Pseudomonadota; class Gammaproteobacteria; order UBA4575; family UBA4575; genus JABDMD01. Next base: position 35,978 of record CAZAOO010000003.1, on the reverse strand, counting down.
AAATCAGAATTAGTAGTAGCACCGGCTAAAAAAACCTCTCCTACTCCGTAAACAATACCGCTCTGTTTTGCACGTTGGATTTCATCGGGCGAAGTATGATCGGTTAGATAGAGCGTCATTAAAGGCTCAAATGAAATGTTTTTAGGGATTGCTGCAAAGATTCGTTCGCGGTATGAACGGGCATCATCGACAGTGTAGATGGGCGGGTTGAGGTTTGGCATAACCATCGCACGTGCAAAGCGACGTGCCGTGTCAGGCACAACTGCGGTTAATATTTCACCATCACGCAGATGTACATGCCAATCGTCTGCTTGGGTTAAGGTTAATTCTGTAATAGTCATTATTTACAAGCTATTGAATAGGTTATTAATCGGCGGCATTTGCTTATTGCAAAGAAGGTAGCAGCTAGCTGAATGCTTAGTTGATGTTGTCATGGATAGTAAAGTGAATAGATGCTGTACACAATTAGTAGATTTGTAATCTTCAAAAATGAAAATATTTAGTATTTTATTTATAGTCTGATTTGAGTTTGAAAAAATTAACTGCAAGTTCTTGACTGCATATCTGAATCGATTGACAAAAGAACTAGATAAAGCCAAATATTTTTATGTGAAATTCGTCACACTTTTCTTTTGACTGCTGTCTTAAAGTGTATTGGTAAAAAGAATAATTTCAAATCCTTATGAAATCTAATGAAATATAGAACTATCGAAAACACTGCTAACGTTCAGTTGCGTCGTGAACGTAGATCAGCACTTCAACATAACGTGTTTCCATTAGAAGACCTAAATGGGAATACTGTCAATAAAAACCGCCGTGCCACCAAGGAAGGGCAAGTAATTGGTTTGGAAGTAACCGAAACCAAAATTTCTCAAGCTGAATTCCAAGAATATTTTGATACGCTTGAAGGCACAAAATAATTTGATCTCCAGACTATATCGCGGCCACCATATAGGGCATTAATTTTATATTAGATTAGCCAAAAAATAATCTAGTCATTCATGTAATAAAACCCATTCCATACCCGTCTATTATTTGCGAAACTTCTCATGAGTAGGCAAAGTATTTACGGATCAACTGGGTTTCGTTGTGTAGTTACATACTAAAAATACTTTATAAAGATTGATAATGAGATAACATTCTTTTTCTCATTGCCTCATCAGGTAATGTGCCTAAAAGAGCTCCCATATTTTCTTGCATGTGATCTATACGAGAAGTTGCTGGTATTGCAACGTTAACAGCAGGATGTGAGAGGATATATTTTAAAAAATACTGTGCCCAATTGTAGCAATCAAATTCTTTAGCCCATTCAGGCAAAGCTATATTTTCCACTGTATTAAATAAGTTACCGCCATCAAAAGGTCTATTGATGATTACAGCAATACCTTTTTCAGCTGCAAGAGGCAATAAAATTTCTTCTGCTTGAGTATTTATTATGTTGTAGGTGAATTGCACAAAATCTATTGATTCTGATTGCATGATATTGATTAATTCTTCATGTCTACGTCCATGGGAAGTAGTCACTCCAATGTAGCGTATGCGTTTTGAATCTTTCCATTCATATAAAGTTTTTAGATGTGTTTGCCAATCTAATAGATTATGGATTTGCATAAGGTCAAAATTATTTATACCCCAAAGTTTTTCAGCAGCCTGCATTTGTTGGATACCTAGCCATTCTCCAGGTGTCCAGACTTTTGTTGCTGAGAAAAGTGACTGAGGTGCATTCAACTGCTTAAAACATTTCCCCAAAATGGTCTGTGCAGTGCCGTACATGGGTGAGGAATCAATCATGCCACCACCATTAGAAAAAAAATGCTGTAGTATTTTGGTGCAATGATCAACGTTAGCTTGCTTAGTGCTTACATCAAATGTAATCCACGTACCCATACCAACAGACGCAATCTTTTCATCGCTAGAAGGAATCGTTCTTTTAAGTATCGTGTTTGCAGTCGTAACGCTAAGCGCAGGAAAGGTTAAAGCGGCAGAACTAGCAGCAGTAGTTAAGAGAAAGTCGCGTCTATTCATGATCGATAGTTCGTAGAATATTTAATAATTTAATCTTTATAACTCGATATTTGAGTCTTTCCGTTAAACTATGTAGCAGATTAATCATAAATATATTTTATAATTAGTTATTATATTTCCTTATGGCTATCCAGTATTGCAGCATTCACTGTTATTCTGACTATATGTATTAAAGGGTTCATTATCACATTCAAAGGCATATATGCATATATGAGCGAACAATCTGCGTCTAAATCTGATGTTAAAACTACTACGTGTTACATGTGTGCATGTCGTTGTGGCATCAAGGTCACGCTACGTGAAGGTGAAATCCGCTACATAGAAGGTAATCCTGCACATCCGGTTAATAGGGGTGTTCTTTGTGCGAAAGGTGTATCAGGCATCATGAAACAGTATTCACCTGCGCGCTTAACTAAACCACTACTGCGTAAGCCAAATACTGAACGTGGTGATGCAGAATTTGAGGAGATTTCCTGGGAACGTGCATTTGATATTATGCAAGAGCGCCTGTCCCATATACGCAAAACAGACCCGAAGAAATTTGCTTTGTTTACGGGTCGAGATCAGATGCAAGCACTTACCGGCTTGTTTGCGAAAAACTTTGGTACACCAAACTATGCGGCACATGGTGGTTTTTGTTCTGTAAATATGGCTGCAGGAATGATTTACACCATTGGTGGATCATTCTGGGAATTTGGCGGTCCGGATCTGGAGCGATCAAAGTTGTTTATCATGATTGGCACTGCAGAAGATCATGGTTCCAATCCAATGAAAATTGCGTTATCTAAATTCAAACGTAATGGCGGAAGATTTATATCGATTAATCCTGTGCGGACCGGCTATTCTGCAATTGCAGATGAGTGGGTGCCTATAAAGCCGGGAACAGATGGTGCATTAATGCTCGCGCTAATTCATGAAATTATAAAATTAGGTTTATATGATCGTGAATTTTTAGTGCAATACACCAATTCTGCACAGCTGGTAAATTTAGATGAAGAAAGTTCTGAATTTGGAATGTTCTTGCGTACAGAAATCCGGGAAGAAGAAGGTTGCTTTGATCCTCAAAATAAGTTGTGGTGGGATCGCACTTCAAATAGTGCGGTAGTTACTCACACAGAAGGTGCTGATCCACGCTTGATGGGAGAATTTACTTTAGATGATGGCGTAAAAGTAAAACCGGCTTTCCAATTATTAAAAGAACGGGTAGAGGATTACACGCCCGAATGGGCGGAAGGTATTACCGGAATATCCGCCGAAGATATTCGACGTATTGCACATGAAATGGGAGTCACTGCGCGCGACCAAAAAATTGAATTGCCAATTTCCTGGACGGATACATGGGGTAAGGAGCATGACACGGTAGTAGGGAATCCGGTTTCATTTCATGCCATGCGTGGATTGGCTGCACACTCAAATGGTTTTCAAACGATTCGTGCCTTGTCTATTTTAATGACTATATTAGGAACGATTGATCGTCCTGGTGGATTTCGCCATAAAGCGCCATTCCCGCGTCCTATACCACCGTGCGCCAAGCCACCAAACACGCCATATGCTATTCAACCTGATACGCCGCTTGATGGTATGCCGTTGGGTTATCCCGCAGAGCCGGATGATTTGTTTGTCGATGATGATGGTAAACCTGTGCGAATTGATAAAGCTTTCTCATGGGAGCATCCGTTATCGGTGCACGGTTTGATGCATAACGTGATTACCAATGCGTGGAAAGGTGATCCATATCCTATCGACACTTTAATGATCTTCATGTCTAACATGGCATGGAATTCCACCATGAATACACAAGACGTTCGCAAAATGTTGAACGATAAGAATGAAGATGGTGAATATAAAATTCCATTCTTAATTGTTGCCGATGCATTTAATTCAGAAACAGTCGCCTATGCAGATCTCGTACTGCCTGATACCACTTATTTGGAACGACATGATGTAATGTCGATGTTAGATCGTCCTATTTCTGAATTTGAAGGGCCAGCTGACTCGGTGCGTGTGCCGGTAGTGCCACCATTGGGTGAATGTAAACCGTTTCAGGAAGTATTAATTGAATTAGGTAGTCGTTTGGGTTTGCCGGTGTTTGCCAATGCTGATGGCAGCAAAAAATATCGTGATTATCCTGATTTTGTAACGAATTATGAAACCGAACCAGGTTCTGGTATCGGTTTCTTAGCGGGTTGGCGAGGCAAAGGTGGCGAGAAGTTTATGCGTGGCGAACCAAATCCCAATCAGTGGGAGATGTACGCTAAAAATAATTGTTTCTATATGCATGAATTACCCAAGTCATACCAATATATGCGTAATTGGAATCAGGGCTATTTGAACTGGTCTCAAAAACATCGATTAATGCGTTATGCAGAGCCTATCCTTATCCATGTTTATTCAGAGATACTGCAAAACTTCCGTTTAGCAGCACAAGGAAAAACAGATAGTAAGCAACCACCGGATCATTTGCGCGAACGGGTCGCTACATATTTTGATCCGCTTCCGTTTTATTACGAGCCACTAGAAGCACAAGCAGTCGATAAACATAAATATCCATTGAATGCGATCACTCAGCGTCCGATGGCGATGTATCATTCATGGGACTCTCAAAATGCATGGTTACGACAAATTCATGCTCACAACTATTTATATGTAAGTCCTCAACTTGGAAAGAAAAATGCATTTGAAGATGGCGATTGGGTTTGGGTGGAATCTTTATGGGGCAAGGTGCGTTGCATGTGCCGCTTCTCTGAAGCCGTTGAACCTAATACGGTGTGGACCTGGAATGCGATTGGTAAAGCCAAAGGTGCATGGAATTTGGCGCCTAATGCAAATGAATCTAAAAAAGGTTTCTTACTGAATCATGTGATCAGTGAAGAGTTACCACCAAATAGCAAGAATCAAGTATTCTCGAATTCTGACCCTGTAACGGGTCAAGCTGCATGGTATGACGTGCGAGTTCGCGTGTACAAAGCAGATGATCAAACTACACCAGAGACTTTTCCACAGTTTAATGCAATGCAACCGCAACCCAATGCGCCAAAACGTCGCAATTGGTTGGCGTATGTTGCTGGAAAATCTAGGAAATAAATAATGGATATGAAACCAAGCAAAAAGCAGTTAGCGCTTGTCATTGACTTGAATGTTTGTGTCGGTTGCCATGCCTGTGTGACGAGCTGTAAAGAATGGAACACCTCGGGTATCTCCGGGTTTATGTCAGACGACAATCCATATGGTGAAGATCCAACCGGCAACTTTTTTAATCGTGTGCAAACATTTGAGGTTGGTGAATACCCAAATACAGAAACTGTGCATTTTCCTAAAAGTTGTTTACATTGTGAAGAACCACCTTGTGTTCCTGTATGCCCGACGGGCGCAAGCTATAAGCGTGAAGAAGACGGCATTGTTCTAGTAGATTACGACAAGTGTATAGGCTGTAGATACTGTTCATGGGCATGCCCATACGGTGCACGTGAAGTTGATGAACATCAAAAAGTAATGAAGAAGTGCACCCTATGTGTAGATCGTATCTATGATGAAAATTTGCCTATAGAGGAACGTAAGCCAGCCTGTGTCATGGCATGTCCGACTAATGCACGACTTTTTGGTGATGTGCATGATCCAGAGTCAAATGTATCGGTAGCAATACGCGAAGAGGGCGGTTATGCATTAATGCCTGAGTGGAATACTAAGCCTGCAAACCATTATTTGCCACGCAGACGTACCCAACGCTTAATCAATGATGATGAATTAACTCGTGCTGATAATCCTTTGAAAAAAGAAGCTGATGTTTCGAAACCGAAATTTGATGAACCATCACTTGATGATTCAACCAGTTGGTAAGCTATATACACTTCTTTAAACTAACTCTGTAAATAATTATGAACCCAGCATTTTCAGTAATATTTCTAACTACTTTAATTGGTGTGGGGCAGGGATTATTAGTAGCAATGTTTACTGGACAAAGTATAAGTGCGCTAGGTTTTTTGCCAGCGCAAACTAATCAATTCTATGTATTTGGTAGCATTGTGGTGATTGGTTTTCTTATTGCAGGTTTAGTAGCATCTTTATTCCATCTCGGCCATCCTGAACGAGCGTGGCGGGCTGCAGCGATGTGGCGTACTTCCTGGTTGTCTAGAGAAGTGATTGTATTGCCTTTATTAATGGCCGCAGTATTTTTATATGGTCTAATTCATCATTTTAATTGGTCGTTACATGATATTGGTTATGGGTACGGCTTCAATGGAGATCTATCTCTAATCGTAGGACTAGCTGGTGTAGCGATAGCTTTTGCACTTTTTATTTGCACGGCAATGATCTATGCTTGTATCAAGTTTCTTCAAGAGTGGTCACATCCTCTAACAGTCATTAATTACACTTTATTCGGTCTTTGTTCTGGATTCTTGTTAGCAACCTTGCTTGCACAATACCTGGCACCTGACTTTGCAACTTTGTTTGGTGGTTGCACGTTAGTGCTTTTGATATTGGCACTGTTGACACGCAGTTGGTCATTGATGCGTAATTCTAAAATAAGACATAAATCAACATTACAATCTGCTATAGGTGTTCGACATACAAAGATTCAACAAAAGTCGCAAGGTTTCATGGGTGGATCAGTTAATACTCGGGACTTTTTTCATCATGTAGGACCAGTATTATTCAAATCGATTAAATGGGTGTTTTTGTTGTTAGTATTTCCAGTTACTATATTTTTATTAGTGAGTGGGTTGATGCAACAGTCTGTTGTCTTATTAGCAGTGGCATTCGGAGTACAGTATTTAGGTCTACTTGCAGAAAGATGGTTTTTCTTTGCTCAAGCAAATCATCCCCAGAATCTTTATTATCAAACTATTTCTTAGGCAACCATTTTCTCGGTTAACCCTTACTTGGGTAAATTATTTCGCAGACATAGGCATACAGTAGGGCATTCAGTGGGAGTTGAGAATATTTTTGAAATTGTGCTTAGGCACTTTTCGATACGGATTTGTCGAACAGTAGGTGGAAAATTTCTTCCCTAACGTTAGCTTCATCGACTTCAATTTTTGATACTCGTCGATCAGGTAATCTACATCGATCATTTCTAATGCATGCGCCGTTTCGTGTAATAATCGGGAATTGTGCTGATTGTAAAGAAGTGCGACGATCATTATCGTAACGTCTTTCAAGTGGATTATTTTCGTGCATCTCAATTCCTTAATAACAATTAACAATATTATTATTTCTATAGGAATACCTTACCTAAAATAGGCTCAAGTAAATTGTGATGAAGTTCACAGGTTTGTTGAAATGTAACTTATAGATATGTTCATTTATCAATGAATACAGGCAATTGCAGAAAATACTTAATATTTAAGGTTAATAGAAAAGTATGATTTGTTAATTGCTAATCGTAGTTAGGAAAATGAAGGGGATATCAGTGAATAAAATGCTTTAGCGCTAAATCAACGCATTGAACAAATCGCTTCAGATTTACAAAATATAAAATAGAAATAAAAAACTGTGTCAGGAATATCCTAGAAAAATGCTAAATGCTAAATGCTAAAGCGAGAGACGAGAGGGGCACTAACGCGATGCCGGTATGATTGATGACCAAATGTATTCAAGAAACCCAGCTCTTACTGGCAAAGGCAATATTACAGCCGAATCATTAGCAGCAGTTGTGGGCATATAATCAACTTTATAGATATGTCTGGCGTTAAACTATCAACACTAATAAATCATTTTAGGGAACTCCTGAGGGTTTGCCCTGAGTTTTGATCGTCAAGGATAATAACTATTATGTTAAAGTTTTTTAAAATTCATATAATATTTTTATTAGTAGCACTCTTGATTGCTTTTGTTTTGGTACCCCTGGAGCAAATGTATTTTAATAATTTATCCTTAGAAGAGGTTAAAAAATACTACCGTGATGCTATTAGCTTTGAATCTGGTAAAGCATGGAAGCTGGTGTTTACCTGGTTTCTTGGTTTGACTTGTGGCAGGCTAATGTTAAGAGCTTTAGCAAAAAATTAATATTGAAAGTAGGTTGTACTATTAAAGTTAATGTTCTTTTTGTGTGCATGGGCAATATCTGTCGTTCTCCGACAGCACATGGTGTGTTTCAACATCTTGTCGACACAGCAGGGTTGCATGAGTTTATTGGCGTGGATTCAGCTGGAACCTATGACTACCATATCGGTAAAAAACCTGACAGTAGATCGATAAATGCAGCATTCAAGCGTGGATATGAAATATCAGGCTTGCGCGCACGTCAGGTAGTAAGTTCAGACTTTGAAAAATTTGATTTTATTCTTGCAATGGATAATGAAAATTATTCAGATTTATTAACGCAATGTAAAACTGAAGATAAAAATAAGATTAAACTGTTTCTAGAATTTGCATCGCAAGCGGAATTTCTTGAGGTGCCAGATCCATATTATGGCGAGGGAGATGGTTTTGAAACTGTGCTTGATCTTGTTGAAGATGCAAGTAGAAGTTTGTTAAAACATATTAAAACAACTCACTTACCAAAATACTAACGCCAGGTAAGTGAGTGTATGAATACGAATTTGCCTCTTTAGTTAGCAGTTTCGCTATTTGCTACTGTGCTTGCAGGGGTGGCTTCAGCACTTTGCTGAGGAGCGCTAGTTTCCTGAGCTTGTTGTGATGAGCTGTTCTTGTGATTACGGTTACGACCATTATTAGAAGGCTTGCTCGTGTTATCATTACCACGTCTGTTATTAGAATTATTACGCCTTCTGTTGTTTCCGCGATAGTTGTCATCACGTGATTGGCTATTATTTCGTTTTTGTTCGCTTTTATTTTTTGGTTGTTCTATAACTTCATCAACATCAGCAGAAAACCAGGACAGTATCTTGGTAAAAAATCTATTATTAGTGGTTTTTCCAGTGTCTTTGAGAGGCGCTACTGGCGGCATTGCACTAATGCTTTTTACAGCAGGTTGTTCTGCAGTAGCAGTTGCAGGTTTATGTAAGTTTGTTTTAGTCTCTTGCTTAGGAATAAGTTCATAGCTAGGTCTTTGAACAATTTCTTTGCCTTCGTCTCTGGTTCTATCGACATTGAAGTGAGGTGTTTCCAAATTAGGATCTGGAATTATGATGACTTGTACCCGATGTCGCGCTTCAATGCCACCAATATTAGAGCGCTTTTCGTTTAGCAAGAAGCTGGTCACATCTACAGGCAATTTTGCTGTGACGATGCTGGTTTTGTCTTTAAGTGCTTCTTCTTCAATTAAACGAAGAACACCGAGCGCTAATGATTCGATACTACGTATCGTTCCATGGCCCGTGCAGCGTGGGCAGACAATTTGACTTGACTCTTCAAGTGAAGGTCGTAATCTTTGACGAGACATCTCAAGCAGACCAAAGCGTGAGATCCTTCCAATCTGTACGCGAGCTCGATCAATCTTAAGCGCATCACGTAAACGGTTTTCGACATCGCGTTGATGTTTGTTAGCCATCATATCTATGAAATCGATAACAATGAGTCCGCCAAGGTCGCGTATGCGTAACTGGCGTGCGATTTCATCTGCCGCTTCCAGGTTTGTGTTGGTAGCCGTCTCCTCGATGTCACTACCTTTAGTGGCTCTAGCCGAGTTGATATCAATCGAGATCATCGCTTCAGTATGATCAATTACAATAGCACCACCAGAAGGTAAGGTTACTTCGCGATCGAATGCAGATTCAATTTGAGATTCAATTTGATAGCGATTAAATAGCGGAACCGTATCTTCATATAGCTTAAGTTTTTGCACATTGTGTGGCATGACCGTCTCAACGAATTTTTTAGCATCGTTGAAGACCTCAGGATCATCAATTATGATCTCACCAATATCTTCACGTAAATGATCACGTAAAGCACGAATGATGACATTGCTTTCCTGGTAGATCAGAAATGGTTTGTCGTGTGTGTCTACTGCATTGTTAATAGCTTGATGAATTTGTATCAGATAATTCAGATCCCATTGCAGCTCTTCTGCTGAGCGGCCCACACCTGCAGTGCGAATGATTGCGCCCATACCTTCGGGTATTTCTACATCTGATAATGCTTTACGCAGTTCTTCACGATCTTCGCCTTCAATGCGACGGGATACGCCACCCGCTCTCGGGTTATTGGGCATGAGAACTAGATAGCGTCCGGCCAGGCTCACAAAGGTGGTTAGAGCAGCGCCTTTGGTGCCACGTTCTTCACGCTCTACCTGAACAACAATTTGTTGTCCTTCATGGATTTGGTCTTTAACAGAGAAGCGTTCACCGGAATTCTTAGAATCGCTGAAGTATTCTTTAGAAATATCTTTAAAAGGCAAAAAGCCGTGTCGGGTAGATCCGAAATCAACAAACGCAGCCTCAAGGCTGGGTTCTACGCGGGTGATAACACCCTTATAGATATTAGCTTTCTTCTGGTTCTGTGAAGGTATTTCGATGTCGAGGTCGTATAGACGTTGTCCATCGACCATGCCTACACGTAGCTCTTCTTGCTGTGTAGCGTTGATTAAAATTCTTTTCATGTTGGGTATTGTCCAAAGTCGTTATCCTTCGGGTTTGTTTTTCTAAACAAACGTCCGCACGAACTCTTGCCCAATTTACGTTATCGGTTAAATTATTGGTAAAACCAGCAGGCAGGTGTTTCTCGGCTGTAAATAACCGAAGGAAATATAAAATAGTGATACTTAGAAAACTTATCATTTATATGTTTTTGTTATGAGGCGACTGTATTATTTAAGTCTTTACAGTGCTTCTTACTTACACGTTACAGAAATAATCTGTAGAGTGTAGAAATTCATTTTATGCAAAAGAAAAATACGAATTCAAAATTTGATTTGATATGGCTTTTTTGCACAGTGCGCTAATATTAAGCTATCGCTTGTAGAGCACAATACTGACTATATCAATCTCGAGCACGCTCAGCAAATATATAACTTGTCGTTTTTATTGCTTTTTTTGCCAATTAATGAATCAGCCTGTCAAAAGGTCATAAGTACGCCCATGAGCGGTTCTGCATGAAAGACAACGCTTCAATGCATATTATCGATGTTGCCAGAGACGGGCAGCGCATTGATAATTTCTTGTTTACCCGCTTAAAAGGGGTGCCAAAAGGGCTTATATATCGTTTATTGAGAACCGGGAAGATCCGCGTGAACGGTAAAAGAGTCAAACAAACTTACCGCTTACAGCAAGATGATGAGGTGAAAATACCCAGTATTTCAGTTGCTGAAGCCACGCCTCACAAGATCAATGAGGCAATCAAGAGCAAAATAGAATCCTCAACTATATATGAAGACGAGAATATTCTAGCGATCAATAAACCAGCAGGTCTAGCGGTACATCCTGGTTCGAAGGTTGCCTATGGCGTGATAGAAGTGTTACGTGCCATACGACCCGGCGCGCCTTATCTGGAATTGGTGCATCGTTTAGATCGTGAAACCAGTGGTTGCCTACTGATTGCAAAAAATAAGCCTAGCCTGAATGCTTTGCATGATTTGTTTAGAAGAGAAGGTGATAATGATGAAGTAGGAAAAGTCTATGTTTTATTGGTAAAAGGTCGATGGAATTTGGGCGAGAAAGTGATCGATACACCTTTACAATCAAAAGGACAAAATTCAGAAGTGAATGATCAAAAAAATGCATGGAAAGATGCATATACCATTTTTAGGCCTATCGAATATTTCAAAGACTTTAGCTTGTTGAATGCTGAAATTAAAACCGGTCGCACACACCAAATTCGCGTACATGCAGCACAAACTGGATTTCCAGTGGTGGGCGATAACAAGTATGGTGATTTTGGATTTAACAAAGAATGTAGAAAAATGGGTTTTAAACGGATGTTTTTACACGCGGCAGAAATATCATTTCACCTGCCTAACGATAAGCGCAGAACTACCATTACTGCTCCAATGGATCAGGAACTTAAGTCTTTTATTGAAGGTCTAGATTCACGACCAGATTCACGAAAGGATAATTTGTTGAATTGAATTGAATTGAATGGATTTGATTTCCATCTAATGATGGGGTTTACTGAAATTTAGCAATAACCATTGCGTAAGCAACTAATTTACTCGGGTGATGAGCCATTATGGAACCAAAAATTAATTTAGATAAAATCTCAAGTGACGACCGTTCTTCACCTGGTTGGGAGCGAGAAACGATCATTAATCTTGCTAAGTCAGGATTAAAAGAACAACGCCGTGCGCGTAGATGGGGAGTATTTTTTAAGCTTCTGGGATTTGCTTATGTAAGTATATTTCTATTTAGCTTGCTCGCACCACAGTTGGCAAATTTCTCAAGTAAGGCAAAGCATACCGCATTGGTAGAACTCGCAGGTGTGATAGCAGATGGTGAAGAGGCGAGTGCAGATAACGTGGTTTCGGGTTTACGTGCGGCATTTGAAAATAACCACTCCGCTGCTGTTATCCTTAGAATTAATAGCCCAGGCGGAAGCCCTGTGCAAGCCAGTTATATTAATCGTGAAATCACCCGATTACGTGAAATGTATCCTGACAAACCAATCTATGCAGTGGTTTCAGATATCTGTGCATCCGGCGGTGTTTTCGCAGCGGTAGCAACAGATAAAATTTATGCAGACAAAGCTAGCATCGTCGGTTCAATCGGTGTGCGCATGGATGGGTTTGGTTTTGTAGACGCAATAGAAAAATTAGGCGTTGAGAGAAGACTGATGACAGCGGGTGCCCACAAAGGCTTGCTAGATCCATTTCAACCTGAGAATGAATTTGAAAAGAAACATGTTCAGTCATTGCTAGATGAAATTCATCAACAGTTTATTGATGTGGTGGTAGAAGGTCGCGGCGATAAGCTTGCTAAAGATAATAACTTGTTCAGCGGTTTGTTCTGGACAGGCGAACAAGCATTGGAACTAGGTCTTATTGATGGCTTCGGCAGTGCAAGTTATGTAGCTAGAGAAGTAGTCGGTGTGGAAGATATACAAGACTATACTTTCCGTGAAGACATCTTCCAGCGTTTTGCAAAACGGTTAGGTACTGCAATGGTAAAGCCAATCACTGAAGCATTGTCATTTCCTGTGTTGCGTTAAAAACAATATAAATTATTTATCTCTTAACTCATTTGTTTGGTTTTGTTTGATTAAGAGATAAATCTAGAAATATTCTAGAAATATGTGGGGTGCTTAATGCACCCCATTTTTTTGAGTCATGTTTAAATTAATTCCTAAAAGCTTTATTTCTTGCGTTTCCAGCATTATATTGTCTATATCGGTTAATAGATGTCTATTAATGGAATTTGTTTATTAATGACATGGGAGTCATGGATGGCTTGGGGTAATTAAAAATATGAAGGGAGTAAAAATATAAAATGGTTAAGGTGAAGAAGAGTGAGATACATGGAAAAGGATTATTTTGCACAAAGAAAATACCTAAAAACCATATACTAGGAAAATGCAAAACAAAGAAAACCAAAAAACCAAACGGCTACACATTGTGGTTAGGTAAAAAATCGGTAGATGTAGTGTGTGATCTCAAATACATCAATCATTCGAAAAAACCGAATGTCGCATACTACGATGACTTAACTGTAGTAGCGCTAAAGAAAATAAGGCCTGGGGAAGAGCTCACCCATGACTATGGTTGATTGCATCAGTTTTAAAATGTTCGTTTTCAACACAAGGTTTGAGTATAGGGCGTGCGAATATGAAACACATCATTGATGATGAAGCGAACAAGCTAAGTCTTTAGTAATATCTGATTACGATTGCCGAAAAATAGGCATTATACAGACAGATTACTTCTATTTTGGCCAATCCAAATCAAATGGAAAGGGTCGTTCCTCGGTATTAAACGTAAGATAAAGAATTGTCTGATTAGTATACGTGGCGAGTGATTTACCAAATGTTTGTAGTTTATGATTGGTTTCGCCTGTAAACAGCACCCAGAAAAACTGAACGATCACAACAACCCCTAGTACTATTCTAGAAACAGAATATAGAAAGGTTATAACCAGCATAAATAGCAGACGCATCCAAATTGATTTAGATTTTAAATTCTTTGCTAATTGAGATTCTTCAGCAGAAGATGACACAGTTTCGTTCATAATTAATCCTGATAAGTAAAACTAGTAAGTACATATATATAGGGTTAATTTTATAAATTTCAAGGTGGAACTGGCATAAATAAGATACTTAATGCATTTAATTTATTAGCATCTAGCAAGTTTGAATGACCGCTAAAGGCTGCCGATTCAACCGATCAATGCAATCCCATGTTGCGCTCATATTCGCACAACCATGCACTCACTAATTGACCGGCAGAAATCTGCTGCTCGGTAACTGCTCCTGCGTTACTCTATCTCCTGCATCCATGCAGTCGTGCAATTTCAGTACTTGCGGCGTCCATGGAGGTCGAAAGTGGGACATTTTAATTATGGGTTATTAGATCAAACCCTTCGGTTTGTAACATCGAAGTTAATTTAATTAATGGCAAGCCGATTAAGGTGTTGTAATCATCGCCTTGCATTTTTTCAAATAAAGTAATTCCTAAACCTTCGGCCTTAAAACTTCCGGCGCAGTCATAGGGTTGATCTTTGTCTAAATAAGCAATGATTTGTTTTTCACTTAGTTTGAGGAACGTTACTTGGAAGGTTTCGCAGCTGACTTGTTGTGAATGAGTTTTGGTGTTGATAACACATAAGCCGGTATAAAACGTTATGGTTTTGCCGCTTGATGCTTTGAGTTGTGCGATGGCGTTTTCATGATTGCCTGGTTTGCTGATAATTTTATCTTTTAGTACTGCGCATTGGTCTGAGCCGATAATTAACGCATTGGTTTGCTGTCTTGCAACCGATTTAGCTTTCTCTAATGCTAAACGGGTAACATAATTCTCTGCTGATTCTGCGGTGTTAACTGATTCATCTATATTCGGCGCCACACAGGTCAAGTCAGGAATTAGAGGTGATAGTAGTTGTTTGCGATAGGTAGAGCCGGAGGCAAGAATAATTTTCATAGATTAAGAGTATTTAATGTGCGTCTTTTTGATTTTTAGGCAATACCTGATGATCCAGAGCTGGTTCTTTCGTATACTGATGTTTGCTTATTATTGTATTAAAGTATGTCACAGCAAGAGTTAAAATCACTTCCTCTTCGTTTCGATCCCGTGAATTTTGCAGATCATGAACGGCATCTACATGGGTCAATAGACTCCAAAACTATGTTGCGTCTATTGAGTAATGTGGAATTTATTGATCCTATGATTACTGTCAATGTTAGTTTTTCACGTGGGTTATATGGATATCCACTTGTTACCGGTCAAGCCAAGGCCACTGTGACCATTCGGTGTGAGAGGTGTTTAGATGGGGTGGAAATGCTACTTGAGCCTGAAATCAGCATATTAGTGAAGCCTGAAGATGAGGATTTGCCATATCATGGGCAAAACAATGGCCTGAATCGGCCAGAAGATTCGCCTAAAAATATGCCAGTAAATTCACCAGAATTCTTCGATTATGACGGCAAAATACTGGTGTTAGCCGATCTAATTGAGGAAGAATTGCTGTTGGCCTTGCCTCTGGTACCTAAACATCAGGATATTTCATTATGCAACCAAGATATGGTAGTTTGGCTGGCTGCAAATGATGTTCAAGACAAAGGTCCAGAGACTGCTGTCGAAAGAGCAGAGAATCCATTTGCTACACTTAAAAGAGTTGATTAGTTTGGAGAAACACAATGGCAGTACAAAAGAGTAGGAAGACACCGTCAAAGCGGGGCATGCGTAGAGGGCATGACAGTTTATCTACCGCGACATTATCGATTGATGGAACCACCGGTGAAACACATTTGCGTCATCACGTCACACCAGATGGTTATTACCGTGGCCGACAAGTAATTGTGAATGCTGAAGAATTCGAAGACGACGAAGAATAAATCTACAAATATGACGATGGGCTGTGTTATGTGCCATCGTCATTTGACTTACAGTTATAATTTAGTTTTTCTAGAGTAAGTTCAACTTCTTAACCGAGAACATCAGTGACAAATTTAACCATTTCACTCGATGCTATGGGCGGAGATTTTGGTGTAACGGTGGTTGCAAAAGCAGCCGTTGATTATTTAGAAGAACATCAAGGTGTATCGCTTATCCTGGTTGGTGATCAGGATAGTATTCTTGCTGAACTTAATAAACTGAATGTGCAGCCAAATGAACGACTTAAAGTTCATCATGCAAGTCAACAAGTCGAAATGGATGAGCCACCCTCCCGGGCTCTGCGTAATAAAAAAGATTCATCCATGCGGGTGGCGATCAACCTCGTTAAAGAAGGTGTTGCTGATGCTGCAGTAAGTGCTGGTAACACAGGTGCACTGATGGCTACTGCGCGCTATGTATTAAAAACTCTACCCGGTATCGATCGGCCTGCAATTTTGAGTGCTATGCCTTCCATGCAAGGCAAGACCTATATGTTGGATCTGGGTGCAAATGTGGGTTGTAGTAGCCAACACTTATTACAATTCGCTGTAATGGGTTCTGTATTGGCTAATGCAGTGGATGGCATCAAACACCCCATGGTAGGTCTACTTAATGTGGGTCAGGAAGAAATAAAAGGCAATGAACAGGTTAAAGAAGCACATGAAATATTGCGACAGAGTGGCTTGAATTATATCGGTTATGTGGAAGGTGATGATATTTACTGTGGCAAGGTAGAGATTGTTGTCTGTGATGGATTTGTCGGTAACGTTTCGCTTAAAACAAGTGAGGGTGTGGCAAAAATTGTCGCACACTATGCAAAAGAAGAATTTACTCGCAATATTTTCACTAAACTTTGCGGATTTTTTGCATTACCGGTTTTAAAAGCATTTAAACAACGTATCGATCCAAGACGATATAATGGTGCTAGTTTGTTAGGCTTGCGGGGAGTAGTTGTGAAAAGTCATGGTGGAGCAGATGCTTTTTCATTTCAACACGCTATTGAAATAGCCCATGTTGCAGCGAGCCAGCAAGTGCCGAAGAAAATTGAATCTAAAATTGAAGAATACTTAACACAAAGTAACGAAGCATGCACATGCAAATGATGCTGCAAATTATCTTGTAAATTATTTAGTAAATTATTTGGGAAAAGACCTGGTAAATGACTTATTCAAAAATAATCGGCACTGGAAGTTATCTTCCCGAGAAAGTGCTAACCAATAAAGATTTAGAAAAAATCGTCGACACTTCTGACGAGTGGATTCAAAGCCGTACTGGAATTAAGCAACGTCACATTGCTGCTGATGGTGAAACGACTTGTGATTTAGCGGTTAGTGCTTCAAGACGTGCATTAGAGATGGCTGGTAAAACCAATGCTGATATTGATTTAATTATCGTGGCAACCACTACTGCGGATAAAATATTTCCAAGCACGGCTTGTTTGTTGCAAAAACGTTTAAATATACATGGCTGTGCTGCATTTGATGTGCAGGCAGTATGCACAGGCTTTGTGTATGCGTTGGCGATAGCAGATAAGTTTATTCAAACAGGCAGTGCCAAGTGTGCATTAGTGATTGGTTCAGAAACACTTTCCCGCATATTGGACTGGAATGATCGTGGCACATGTGTGCTGTTTGGTGATGGTGCGGGTGCCGTAGTGCTAGAGGCTTCTAAAGAGCCAGGAATTATGTCTACACATCTACATGCTGATGGAAGTTACGAACATTTATTACATGTACCGCATGGTATTTCACAAGGTTATGAGCAGCTTAAAGCCGGTGAAGCGTATATATATATGGAAGGCAATGCAGTTTTTAAAATGGCAGTGAATACGCTTGGTCGAATTGTAGATGAAACACTAGAAGCTAATAATATTCAGAAAAGTGATATTGACTGGTTGGTGCCACATCAAGCTAATAATAGAATTATTGAAGCCACTGCGCGTAAGCTAAAAATGTCAATGGAGCAAGTAGTAGTAACGGTTGCTGAGCATGGCAATACTTCAGCTGCATCTATACCACTTGCACTTGATTGTGCAGTGCGAGATGGAAGAATTAAAAGAGGAGAAACCATTATGCTTGAAGCATTTGGTGGTGGTTTTACCTGGGGTTCTGCGTTATTGAAATTTTAGTTGTCATATAGTATGGCGACTATGTCTAAATCTGTCTATCAAGTAAATTGTAAAAAATGCACTAGGCTGGCCGAGTTTCTTAAAATCTCTAAGCTGAAATATCCTGAGTATTTTTGTAACCCTGTTCCCGCATTTGGTGATCCAAAAGCAAAATTCTTAATTGTCGGTTTAGCGCCAGGTATGCATGGTGCAAACGCAACGGGCCGGCCATTCACTGGCGATCATGCTGGTATTTTATTATACGAAACTCTATTTAAATTTGGCTTTGCCACTAAAGCTGTATCGGTTAGTGCAAATGATAATCTAAGGCTTAAAAACTGCAGAATTACTAATGCGGTTAAATGTGTGCCACCCGCTAATAAACCTACTGCAGAAGAAATCAAAACTTGTAATGTATACTTGAAAAATGAACTTCATGCATTGCAAGCAGGAAATGTTATTTTAGCTTTAGGTAAAATCGCTCATGACTCTATTATTCGTTCATTTGATCTTAAGCTTAGCCAACATCCGTTTGGGCATGAAAACATACATAAAATAGGTGATGGGCTTACATTAATTAATTCATACCACTGTAGTCGTTACAACACGCAAACCAAACGTCTTACTCAAAAACAATTCGAACACGTATTTAAAAAAGTCAAAGATATTCTGAAAAAGTGCTAATTCACATGGTAGAGCTGCATAAAAGTCTGAAGTTTGATCCTAAACAGTTCGTTAAAACACTCCCGCAAGATCCAGGCGTGTATCGCATGCTGGATGTAAATGAAAAGTTTCTCTATGTTGGTAAAGCAAAAAACTTAAAGAAACGCGTTAGCACTTATTTTTCAAAAGCCCAATCTAGCGCACGTATTGCTAAAATGCTTACACAAACGTGTAATGTGGAAATTGTAGTGACGAATACCGAAGCAGAGGCGTTGCTGCTTGAAAATAACCTTATTAAAGAACATCGGCCTCGTTACAATATTTTGTTGCGCGATGATAAAAGCTATCCGTATATTTATATTTCTTCTGAACACAAGTATCCTCAAATAACATTTTATCGTGGACAGCGTAAAAAAAGCGGTAGATATTTCGGACCTTATGCAAGTGTGAATGCAGCTCGCTATGCCTTAAATCTACTACAAAAAGTTTTTAAAGTACGCCAATGTGACGATTACTTTTTTAGTCATCGTAGTCGCCCATGTTTGCAACATCAAATCGAGCGTTGTAGTGCGCCATGCGTGGGATATATTGATGCAAGTAGCTATAGAGATGACATTGATGCGGCGATTGAGTTTCTCGATGGTAACAGTGATCAACTTACAGAACGCTTTGTGCAGAAAATGGATGCAGCATCGAATGCTTTGGATTATGAAAAAGCAGCCGGCTACCGTGACAAAATCGGTATGCTTCGAGAAGTATCCGAGCAGCAATATGTCAGTAGCGAAGATGGCAATGTTGACATTATTGCGGTTTCTAACGAAGGGGACGTTGCCTGTGTGCAAGTTTTTAATATTAGGTCCGGGATGAATTTGGGAAATAAGAGTTATTTTCCGAAACTACCTGAGGTGGAGAAACCTGAGAAAATATTGGCAGCGTTTCTAGGTCAGTATTATTTAACGCATATCATTCCTGAAGAAATAATTGCCAGCCATCAACCGGATGATGTCGAGCTGCTCAAGCTGATGTTGAGTAACAAACTAGGTAAAAAAATTGCTATCACGCACGCACCACGTAGCAAACGTGCACGATGGTTGGATATTGCTAAAAAAAATGTCATTGCTGCACTAAAGAGCAAATTGGCAACAAAGGCTGGACTAACGCAAAGATTTGAAGCTTTGCAAATTGAGCTAAAGCTTGAGTACATGCCGACCCGCATGGAATGTTTTGATGTAAGTCATACACAAGGTGAGGCGACCGTTGCCTCCTGTGTGGTTTTTGAGCAAGAAGGTGCAGTTAAGTCCGACTATCGCAAGTTCAACATTGAAGGCATTGAACCCGGAGATGACTATGCGGCTATGCATCAAGCGTTAACAAGACGCTATACCAGACTTAAAAAAGGCGAGGGTAAGCTTCCAGATATACTATTTATTGATGGCGGTAAGGGCCAAGTGAGTAAGGCTAAAGAAGCTTTGCAAGAATTACAGGTTGAAGGCGTAAAAATAATAGGCGTAGCAAAAGGTGTTGAGAGAAGGGCTGGTGAAGAGACTTTAATTCCTGCAGATGGTGGCCCTGAAATACATCTAGATACTCATTCTCTAGCCTTGCATCTGATTCAGCAAATTCGAGACGAAGCACATCGATTTGCAATCACCAGCCATAGAAAACGCAGAAACAAGAAGCGAATGCACTCTCCGTTAGAAAATATTCAAGGTTTGGGTCCAAAGCGAAGGCAAAACTTGCTTAAATATTTTGGAGGGATGAAGGGTGTGTCTAAGGCAGGGGAGGAAGAACTTGCTAAAGTACCCGGGATTAGCAAGAATCTAGCAAAAGCGATTTACCAAGAAATACATGCATCGGGAAGTTAATTTAAAGTGACATATAGTATACCTAACATACTGACATTATTGCGTATTTTGATAATACCGCTACTCGTATTTGTCTATTATTTCCCGCCAAACTTAATCGGTATGAGATTAGCTGCATTGTTATTCGCAATTGCAGCACTTACAGACTGGTTAGATGGTTATTTGGCTCGCAAACTTAACCAAACTTCAAAATTAGGTGCTTTTTTAGATCCCATTGCTGACAAATTGATCGTTGTAACGGTATTGGTGATGATTGCGGACGAATTTGGCAAGTTATCGATTCTCATACCAGCATTAATCATCATTGGAAGAGAAATCGCGGTTTCAGGGCTGCGAGAATGGATGTCAGAGCTCGGTTATAGGGGGTCCGTATCCGTTTCGATGCTGGGTAAAATTAAAACAACGGCGCAAATGGTGTCTTTATTCCTGCTTTTATACCGTTACCCAATATTTGGTCTGCCAACATTTGAAATTGGTGTGTGGCTGTTATATCTTGCTGCGGCTCTAACAATTTGGTCAATGTTAGTATATTTTCAAAGAGCCATTAAGGTCTTTGGTTAATTGCGCTATTTAGTAATTAATGCTTATTGACTCAACACAAAGGTCCAATAGAATAGCGTACATTCAGCGGGAATAGCTCAGTGGTAGAGCACAACCTTGCCAAGGTTGGGGTCGCGAGTTCGAATCTCGTTTCCCGCTCCAATTATTTACGTAGCTTCAGCAGCCATTTGGCCTTGGCTGCACACTAGTTCTGAAATTTTTTCCCAAATTTGTAATTGATTTCCTGTTAGGCATGATTCTAGGTTTTGTAAAATACCGGAATAACGCTCATAAATTTGCTTGGCAACCTGTTTGCCTTCTACAGTAATTAGTAACTGAATGACTCGACGGTCATCTGTGTCGTGTTTACGCTCTATCAATCCCCGTGATTCTAGGCTGTCTAAGTGACGAGATATCGTGGTGGGATCGGCATCAATGGTTTTAGCTACACTTGTTGGGTTTACCGCATGATTCAGATAAAGTATTTTTAATACTAACCATTGATTCATGGTCAACTTTGCGGCACTTAATGGTTGTTTTAACTGTTGCTTGGCTTTATTTACGATACTCAAACCAAGCAAAACAATAGTAGCATTGAAATTAAGACAAGAAGAAAGGTCTCTCGAGTCTTTTTCATTTGTTGTCAAAGTGGTTTCCATATTGAGTTCCTTGGTTAATTTACTATCGACGAACTATCGGTTTGCACCATTACAGTCCTTTAATGAGTGCGTCGCTTAGTGTGCCAAATTCGTTATATAAATCGGTAATACTATCAAGACCGCTCTGTTTAGCTTGTGCTTACAGGTCGTCATCACAAAAGCAAAATATACACATTCAATTTAATTGAAAATATCAATTCCCGTCTAGTGATATCTGTATGGATGCCGATACTCTATGTTGACAATCATTGCAATGTGGGAGTATTAATGACAGTGTCATACGGTATTTAACATGTTAAATGTCAATATGCCGCTTGTGATTATTGCTTGTACTTTGTTATCGCAGTGATAAAAGGTCGTGGCCTAAAAATTCATCTATGGTAGATACCATCAAACCAAACGAAATTGAAGTAAAAGCTCAACTTGATCTTATATTGCAAGGTGAGGAGTTTAAGCGTTCGCCTAAAATTACTCATTTCTTAAACCATATAGTTACCGAAACGCTTGAAGGGAAAAAGCAATATATTAAGGCGCATACTATTGCGATTCATGTCTTTCAAAAAGACGAAAACTTCGACCCGCAAACAGATCCATTAGTGCGGGTAAACGCAGTTCGGTTACGTCGCATGCTGCGCCATTATTATTCTTCCGAAGGCAAAAATGATGAGGTTATCATCGATGTAGCTAAAGGCAGTTACGTTCCGAGTTTTTATTTTCAAAATGAGAGTAGCGCTGGATTAGACGAGATTGCTGAATTAATTAAGGGTCATTCATTTCCTACAATAGCAGTGCTTAGTTTTAGAAATTTAAGTAATAAACTGTCTGATTCTAATTTAGCTGAGGGTGTCACTCACGAAATAGTTAGTCAATTAACAAAGTTTAAAGAACTGATTGTTATTGCAAGAAGCACGATTAATTTATCTGAAGATAAGCTTACAAACGCAGAACAATTAAAAAAAAGTAATAGATGCGCGTTATGTCTTGAGTGGAAGTATACAAATCGACGAGAAAAATTTGCGTATCAATGTTGAACTCGACGATAGAGTTTCTCACTCAAACGTTTGGACGCACACCTATGATGAAAAACTAAGTGTAAAAGGTATACTTGAAATTCAAGATAAAATTGCAATGCATGTTGCAACTACAATTGCTCAACCTTATGGTGTGATTATTCGTAAAGAACTTGCTCATCTTAATCAAGGCTTGACAGATAATTTTACTGCGTATGAATTGTTTCTAAGCTATTTTCAATTCATGAAGACTTTGTCACCTAAGGAACATCTTCGTGCGCGGGAAGCATTAGAAGAATCTGTTCAAATGGAGTTGCAGTTTTCAGATGCTTGGGCAGCGCTTTCAATAGTTTATGCACTAGAATATCAACTTTCAATGAATCAGGTAGAAAGAGAGGTAGATACACGCGAGCTTGCGTACCAAACAGCAAGGCATGCACTTAAAATTGACCCTAATAATTCTCACTCATGTTTTGCAATTTCAATGGCCAAAGTTATCAATGGTGAGATTGAAGGAAGTAGACAAGAATCAGAACAGGCTTTGAAGTTAAACCCCAACAATTCATTAATCTTAGCTCAATCAGGTCTATTTATTGCTTTATCCGGAAGATGGGAGAAGGGTTTAGAGATGATTGAGCATGCAAAAGTTATGAATCCGGCGCATCCCGATTTTTATTTTTTCCCTTCTGCTTTCAATTATTACCGACAGGATCTATTTAATGAGGCGTTAAGGGAAATGAATAATATTCATATGACTGATTATTTCTGGACGCACTTTCTGTTAACTGCAGTTTATAGTGCTCTTGGAAACAGTGGTCTTGCTGAAAAATCGGCAAGTGAGCTACAACGCTTATATCCAACTATAGAAGAAAAAGCCCGATTTGAACTTGAAAAGTGGAGTATGCAACCTGATTTAATTGTAAAAATATTAAATGACTTGACCAAAGCAGGCTTAAAAATAGCCTAAATGCCAATTCCTGATTTGTTGCTACTATACCTCAGGGTACTTTTTTGTCTGATCCTAGATTGATAGAATATACCCAATATAGTTAAATATGCTAGTAATGATGAGCCTCGGTTTATGCCGGGGTTTTTTATTGCCTAAGAGTCGAATACACTCTTGGCTAGAAAATTGTGGCTAGGTGGTAGAGTGGTTATACAGCGGTTTGCAAAACCGTAGACGTCGGTTCGATTCCGGTCCTAGCCTCCATAACATTATTCAAGGCCACTCATTCATGTCCGGTAGCGAAATGGGTACGATGTGCACGACTACATGGATGTAGAAGGTAGAGCAACGCAGAAGCGGTTGCCGAGGAGGCACAACGTAAATGATATTTAGTTTTTAAAGACCACTCCGATATGCCCGGGTGGCGAAATTGGTAGACGCAAGGGACTTAAAAGCTCTCGTGTCAACCTCTTTGGAGAAGTGGTCATGCGGCTAGAAGCCAGGCAGCATAAGGCTTTCAGCCGGATTGTATTTTTTCGGTATGATTGCTGAAGCCTCGCTAGGTGTCAAATAGGGGCCACTGGAACAGCAGTAAGTGTAGCAAGTCCGGTACAAACTGGGCGAAAATGAAGACCACGCCCGAGTGGTGAAATTGGTAGACACAAGGGACTTAAACAATTTGAGCCCTCCAGGGGAAACCCTGAAGGTGAAGCCCGTCAAACTCGGCGAAAGCCCTGGACAAGAAGATGTCCGAGCCAACGCCGAGCCAAGCCCTAGGCATTTTGTTTGGGGAAGGTGTAGAGAGCAGACGGCGGGCACCTACGGCAAAGCGGTTACACGTGGCGCTAGGGTGAAGGCGTGCTCCAGACCACGAACAGTAGTCTGCTTAGGCAGGAAGCTGGCGGTGAAAACCGAAGTGGTAAGAAAATCCCTCGACTGGAAACGGTCGTGCCGGTTCGATTCCGGCCTCGGGCACCATCTCGCTAACAGTTACCGTTTTTGAAGCCGTCTATTCGGTTTAAGCTACGAATTAAGTGCAATCACACTTGCGATTGCGATCAAACTCGAATGAGTTGTGCTTACAAGCCAACTTGTTATCCGATGATCTTGGGAAATAGCTTTTAGTTCTCTATGCAGTACTATGGCTGGGGCACCACTTGGCCTGCATACCACTTCTACATCGGTAAATGCTATGCCTCTTCCCCACCCCGTTCCGAGCGCCTTAAGTACAGCTTCTTTAATGGCAAAACGCGACGCTAGTTTTTGGGCCCTATTACCGCCTTTGCCTGCATCGGTAAGCTCTGCAGTCGTGAAATAGCGCTCAAGGTGTTCATCTAATGGCGTAATGAGTAGGCGGGAAAAATCAGCTATTTCGACATGGTCTATCCCATGTGCGACAACGTTTGACGCATTTAAAAGTTGATTTCCATGGTTCATTATTCCATCCTCTGGATAAATTCAAGAGTTTAAAGATGCCGCTTTGTTTTTTTGCTCCTCACGGGAGGTCCGAGAAAGGTCAAGTTCTTCGAATCCTGGTCGACTAAAATCCGGCCGCCTTCTTCCTGTAAGACCTGACGCCAAACCTCGAATCCGAGTAGGATTGCCTTTTGCCACTCACCAAGCGACCTTTCTTTTACTTCTAGTAATGAAGTGACGCCTTTTATGGTTCGGAGTAACTTGTAATCCAATGCAGTTACTCCCTTGAGCCAGCGGTGTTCCCTCGCGTAATCAAAAGCTAAAGCAGCTACACCTTCATCAATGACTCGAGCGCGCCCGCCATCTTGTACTTCATCTACTTGGGGGTCGCTCTTCCTCTTCTTCCCCATTAGCTTTCTTATTACCGGTGACCAGCCGAGTACTGCGACATAACCAAGATGGAATACATCGTGGAAGCGATAGCCATCCGGGTCATCGGCATTGTCTGTAAGATCATCTCCAATCTTTTTTCCATCGACACTCATTCGAATTTTTCTGCGACCTTTTACTAAGACTTCTTTCAGTTCAACCTCGAATTTTCTGGGAAGCCGCTCGTGTTCCTCAAAATTCTCATCAAACGTTACTTTGGTGGCCGACCTAGAGCCCCAACGCTCCTTCGTTTTCTTGAGGTTAGCTTCGGCAATTTCGTCTAGAGTGAGGTCAAATTTTGATGCTACGTTAGCGACGTACCAGAGCAAATCCCCCAATTCTTCGGCTACTCGCTCCTTAAATAAAAGGTGGGAATCGCCATCCCTCAAGTGCTTTTTGTACTCACTGAGCAATTCACCTGTCTCACCTGCCAACCCAAGTAGTGGAACAACTAAGCTATTCCCCGAATGCCCAATTGCCTCTTGACTTGAAACTCGGTCTGTCTTTTGTGCCTTGCGTTGATAAGTGTTTAGGTTCATTTGACTCCTCACAAGTTCAATGATCTTTGCTCCACTGTACCGTCTTGATTTTTCACATTACTTTGTTCCAGAGTTCCTGCATTTACCTTTTGATTGATCTCCCATTTTGGTGGATACCATGGGATGTCCAATGGCCCGCTAGGGGAGAATATTTGCTTAATGCGAGTTCTTCCGGAAATTCCGGCTATGTCTGGATGTACTACTCTTGAATATTTATCAATCTCACAGAAAAGATTCTGGCAGTCGATGAGTTGGAGACGGCGCCCCCAAAGGGATTGGAATTTGAGGCCAAGGCGTTCGAACTCTCTTTCTTGGTTGTCAGTCATTAATCGAATTAGTTCTGCGTCATTAAGCCCTCCGCTGTCAGCGAAGCATTTTTTTAGTCCGTCCCGGGCTCCGGGACCAGGTATGACAAAATCCATCTCCGCGAAGTCAGTTAATTTACTATAATTAATATCAGTTATAAATTGATAGGCTAGGAAATCGCCAATAGTAGGGTAGCTTCTGAGTAGTTCAAAAGCGGCCTGCATTTTCACAGCACGTTGCAGCTGGCCGGCTAGATTATCGGCCATCATTTTTTCCAGAAGCTTTAAATGATTTTGGTGCTTCGCGGCGTGTCCGAATGTGGTCCCTCCAGGCGGCATAATGTAGGCTGCTGAGTAAATACGGATGCCCGCAGATTTGGCTTGGGTTAGTATTCTGTCGTAGTTTTTGAACTTATAACTCTTGAATGTTATTTCCCCAATGGATCGTTCGAGCAGCTCCCATGTCTCAATCTTATTGAAGAACTTGAAAAGAAGGATTCTAAATAAGACCTCATGTGGGGTGTCGGGAAGATCATTCCTGTAGATAACGTGACGTATTAGATACTGGCTAACACGGTCAGAAGCGCGATACGCATTCGTAAATTTATGTTTAGCTATTACTGGATCAGATGTCCAAGGGTAGGGCTTACCTTCTAGTCGTTTAAAAAATACATTCTGACGTTCAACGGCAAAGCGCCAATAGCTATCGTAAACAGGCGTTACTTTGATTGGTGAAAGGTGCGATGGGCCAGAAATAGCCTCATTTTGCTTTGAGTGCGTGTCTTGAGAAAGACGACACTCTTTGGTCAGCTCAATTTTCACATTACTATCTCAACATTAGTTCTGACTACAGAAAATTTAAATTTGCTCTGAATTTTCATCAATTGAACGAGCAAGTTGTATCAGGGGTTGAAGGGCAGGATCTGTTTTGGATATCTTTTGAAATTTCGCAATTCCAGCAAACACATTCATTCGTAAAAAGGGCATGTTCATTTCGTGAGACATGAAAGATCCTAGCTGGGCAATGCCTAGATAATTACCGTATGCTTTCACAAAAAGCTGTTGAGTAGCATAGAAGGCGTTAACGATAAGCCCCGCATGAGTAGGTTCGAAACTTAAATGTTGTAGGCACGGAAATTCAAGCTGCGCATCTGGGACATGGTCGCGCGCTGGGTCGAATACGCTTGCTTGGAGCAAGGAGCGTCGAACTCCCTTTCGACTATTAAATTGCGATAGAATCCATTCAAGCTGGTTGCCTTCACATGGCCCGGTGCCATAACTTATCAAGCGTTCAAAATACAATCCTCGGCGGTTGTGCCTCCGGTTAATTGCCTGGTATCGGGGAAAGGCATCTTTGTAATACTGAAAAAGTGCGGCCCGGTCACCTTGTGCTAACTGCCACAATCGTTGAGGGAAAATAGTGAATGCGACATCTTCAACATTCAGCATGCCTTTGGATAAAAGTAAAGAATCGAGTTCTGATCGAATGTTTGGTGACTCTTGGATGTTAGTTGAGTGATTGAAGCCGTTCACGCTAAGTATCAGGGGCGATATCTCCACGCCTGTATGGTCTACTACCTGTAAAAAAGTCTTTGCCCAAGCGCGAGAAATATTTGGCTCGTTTACAAGGAATGGTGCAGTGACGGCGGTGGATTTAATCATCTTCAGAACTCTCCAAATGGCGAAAACGTGCCAGTCCGATATACTTTTTTGGGGCGATTCGTACATACGTAGCCCAAGGTGTACCAGGAATAACAACACGTGTGATGCCGCATTTTTCCGCATGGAATACCCGTCCTGCGACCAATTCTCGTATAGGAGATAACATCGCCGTGTCGACCACTACTCCAACCGGAAGCATGAGGAGTGATTCCTGTTCAATGTCTAATGTTGGCGAACTCCAGTGTAAATCAGCAATAGTGAGGTGGTTAGAAACAGCCTCCCCTAGAAGCTCAGTACGAATTTTCTTGGGAGTGATTTTGCCTAAGCGATCTCGTTGTGCTTGGTTAATCATGCCAATTCCGTACGCAAGATGATTTACCAGAGTGGCTTGCCAACCCCGAAGTTACAGGCAATTGCATACATATCTATTGCAGATGCTCTATTTGGGTCTAAACCACGCTTTGCGAAAGCGTCTCTAAGACCAAGCGTTGGCATCAGAACAAACGCTGCGAACGCATCTGCAAGAATCTCTTCTGGAGGACGATCGTCGTTTCTATTATGAATTTCCTGTAGTTCATCTATTGTTGAGCCATGTCCAAAAATGTGGTGGCCTAGCTCATGCGCGCAGGTAAAAGCTCTTCTCGCAATTGGCCTGAGGTTTGAAATGTGAATACGTGGTTTTGGTGCGCGGTCATACATCCCCTCCATATTGATATCGTTAAATCGTACGGTAACGTTGTATGCCTCACACAAGTCATATATACAGATCGGACTCTTTAAGTTGGCTCCGGCTTTTGTTCGTGCAGTAATTGATTCCTGCATTCCTTGCATCACGATAGCTTTACGGTGCTCGCGAGAAATGTAAGAGGAAGAAAAGTTCATCGCTTGCCCCCTTCATTAGTCGGCTCTGTAGAGCGCATAGACGCAAGCAATCGTAGAAGACGGTCAAGATCGTCAGGTTTGAGCTTGCTCAATTCGCGCGCTGCAAGCTGAAGTCTGGGGTCATCCACTGAGAGTTGCTCCGAGCTTTCGCCTAGAAGCCAGGAGACGGTGACATCATAAGTATCGGCAAATTTCACCAGCTCATCAGCAGAAACACGCCGGTTACTTGCTTCTATTTCGGAAATTGTCGGCCTATGCATGTTGAGTAATTTTGCTACCTGGCCTTGTGATAGACCGGCAGCTTTCCTTGCTTCACGCAAGCGTGTGGCTATAGCGGTTTTTTGGGCCTCTAGATTTTCGGTCATTGCGCATTGGCCTGTTTAGAGTTTTCCGATTCCGCTTGGTCCTGAACTAGTTGAGATACCTTCAAAGTGATTTCATCAATAGTCAGTGCAGTAGTGGAGTCCTCTTTACAAAAGATGTTTACATCATTCGCGATGGAGATTCCAAGTTTTGCTCCGAGAATACCAATTGCAACCGGCCAGATTTTACTGTCGAATTTCGGCAGATCTTCGATTGGCTTGGTTGTACCTAGTAGCGGGGGACACTCAAGGCCACTAGTGGACTGGATAGTTTGCAAAACCTCCACTAGGGCGCTTTCGATCGTAGAAATGTTCATAAAGGTCTCCAGGGACAATTCTTACATAAGGTAAGAATATCTTACCACTTTTGGTTCTCAATGCAAGCCCTTATTTAAAAATTGAATCTTGTGAAATAAGGAAACACTGAAATGGAATATTCCGCTCAATCGCTCTATCGAATATTTAATCGTGAGATTGTCCATTAATATAACCGGAAAGTCGTAAATAATACTTTGAAGATAATTCTTTCTTAGATACGACCCGGCGTACCGCCGTCGGGCTTGCGGGCTGAGCCCCGCGCTTCTCGTCGAATCGCGGCCATCCGGCTTGGATCCCTAACGCCTCCGGCCCTTGAGGGCCTGCGCGCTCCGCTTGCCTATCCATGCCTTCGTTTGAGAGGTGGGGGTAGGGCGGTCTTGCTGTTTCCCTTCACCGTACCACGGCGTGCTCGCCGTCAAGGGCTGCGTGTGCTTTGCACGCTTGCGTCCTGCGGCCGTCGTTAACCCCTGACTGCTTGCGCTGCGCCGTGCTGACGCCGGTTCCGGGCAATTCCGCCCGAGCAACCGGAGCACGATCATGACTCAATTCTCCCTCATTTCCGATTCTTTGTTGCTGGTACGTGATGACCAGGGGGGCTATCTTCCGGCTACAGCCGACCAAATCCTGACGGCTGCGCGTCAGGTTATCGACCAGAAGATCCAGCGTGGCGCCTCGTTCACGTCACCGGCCATCGTCAAAGAGTTTCTTTGTGCCAAGCTGGCAGGATTCGAACATGAGGTGTTCGCCTGCCTGTTCCTGGATTCGCAGCACCGCCTTATCGAATACACCGAGCTGTTTCGAGGCACCATCGACGGCGCGGCGGTCTACCCGCGGGAAGTGGTGAAGATGGCACTTCAGGTCAACGCGGCGGCCGTGATCTTCGCCCACAACCATCCGAGCGGAAACCCCGAGCCGAGCCAGGCGGATCGTACGATTACCCAGCGGCTGAAAGAGGCACTGGCGCTGGTGGATGTGCGCACCCTGGACCACATCGTCGTCGGCGGTGACCAGACATCGTCATTCGCCGAGAGGGGGCTGTTGTAGCACAGGGGCTTCGGCCCCTTTTTTGCTGCGTTCGCTGCTACTTGAGAGGCAGGTGAGGTGGGGCGGTCTTGCTGTTTCCCTTCACCGTACCACGGCGTTCTCGCCGTCAAGGGCTTCGCGTGCTGCGTACGCTTGCGGGCGTGGCCGTCTGTGACCCTGTGACGGCTTGCGTTGCGCCGTGTTGACGCCGGTTCCGGGCAATTCCGCCCATGCAACTGGAGATCGTCATCATGAACGACAAATCATATGTTTCGCTGGAACGTCACGTCTGCCTGGTCTGCGGCGCCGCCTTCGATACCGGTAACATCCTACTCGACAAGCGGCTGCGCGCGAGCCTGGAGCGCCACACATCGACAGGCTGGGGCCTGTGCGACGAACATCGGCGGTTGTTCGATGAGGGCTTTGTCGCCCTGGTCGAATGCGATCCAGAGCGTAGCGGCAAGCCGACAGGCACCGATCATTTGAAGCCGGAAGCGGCGTATCGTACGGGGCGTCTGGCGCACCTGAAACGCGAGGCCTTCGCAGGTGTTTTCAACGTGCAGCTCGCCGCCGATCAACCTTGCGTCTTCGTCGAACCCGGTGTCATCGAACGGCTTCAGGCGATGGTGACGCCGACGTCGGATTGATTGTTCGATTCACCTTAGAAAGCGTCGTTCCTGTTGACCGGGGGCGGCGCTTTTTTCCTGCTGAGCCCGGTGTCGGTTCCTTCGGCCCTGTGGGCCTGCGCGCTGTGCTTGCACTCCAGGGGAACGGCTTTCAGCCGATCCCCGCCGCGCGTTGCTTGGCGCCCCTGAAAGCCACCGAACAGGTTGCACCTGATCGGCCTTCGCGCCTGCGGCGCTGCGCGCTTCGCTTGCCGTGTTGTCTGCATATAGTGAAGGCCATAGTCTATCCAGCCATCCTCCCGCATTTCATCGCCTTGTCCGCGACAGTAGCCCACGGCCGTGTGCCGTCAAGGCGCGCCGGGCCGTGTTCTCGCATGTGTCTGTGAGCCGAAGTACCCGGCGCTGTTTTCCTGGACGGCACCCGTCCGCGCGCTCCCCGCCGTCGCGGGCGATGAACTCGGGAAAGACGGTGGCAACACGGTCGCAGGACATGTGGGCCGATATTTAGGTTGGTTTATGGGATGACAAGGTAGGTGGGCTCCAAATCTGGGAATCCGGTGGCTTCGGAACGATCTGACTTCGAAGGCACACCAGGACGAACGGTGCATGATGAACGTTGCTGTGACAGATGGTGTGTTGCCCGGTAGCCCTCGATGCTGGTGGTGGGGCATAAGGCGTGACCGGGTGTGTATCACCAATGCGGGGGAGGCTTGCCTGGCGTGACTGTCCGGTCCGAGCTGCAACATTGGTTGCGAAAGATGGAGGGCGTTCCTCACATCTCCTGGAGCCATGGATTGACGTGGACGGGTGACAACGGATACCGGTATCGCTATGCCGCGGAATACCGGGTAGGCCATTACCCCCCTTTCGGATCAGGTCGGCCCAATGCGTCCTTGGTTCGCTGTGAATCCTGGCGAAGGTGTGGCTGCGCCTCGGACTCAATGGCCGCAACCCTTCAGCGCAAAGAATATTCCCCGGCGCTGGGCGCCTTCCTCGCGCAGCAAATTCTTTGCGCCTTCAGGTCCTCCACGCTGTTGCGGCCGCTGCGCGGTGCGGCCCGTCCGACCCCCGCCGACTGGATCACAACAAGGACGCGATGGGCGCGACCTTGGCAACCCGAAAGGAGTACACATCATGGCCAACATCGGCACCTTCACCGCAGACAAAGACGGCTTCACCGGCACCCTGCGCACTCTGGCGCTCAACGTCAAACTCAAGTTCGTCCCCAACGTCAAGGGTAGCGAGAACGCCCCCGACTACCGCCTCCTGGCAGCCAACGGTCTGGAGGTCGGCGCGGCCTGGCAGAAAGTCAGCCAGGCGGAGCGACCCTATCTGTCGGTAACCCTCGACGATCCCTCGTTCCCCGCGACCGTCTATGCCCGTCTCATCGAGAGCGACGATGGCAAGCACAACCTACTGTGGTCAGGGCACAAGGGCGAGTGATATTCACTCCCAACGCCCCGCCCATCGCGGCGGGGCTCTCCCCGTGTCAGGATTCGGGATTCGCCAGGCGTCGCTCGGTGTCCGCCATCAACTCGGCAGAGCTGCATTCGAGCGCCCGTGAGATTTTGAGGATCAGCGCCAGCGTCGGCATGTGCTCGCCGCGCTCGACCTTCCCTAGGTGGGAGCGTTCCACATCCGCCAGATTGGCCAGAGTCTCCTGAGCCACACCCCGCTCCGTGCGCAGGGCGCGCACGGCCTCGCCGAAAGCCCGTGCTGGTTCGGCTTCATAGGTGGTGGCACCGGTTGGACGGCCGCGCTGGATTGGACGCTTCTTCATACATGAGAGGGTCGTCGCGCGGCATAATAAAAACCACGTTAAAGATAACTCTTTTTCCGTTTTCAGCCTATTATGGAAGGGGTTTTGTGGCAGAACCCCTGCTGAATGTGCAGAGACGCAAGTGTGGGTAACCGCTTTTGTGGATTGGTTGAATGGTTGTTTGCAGGGATCGAGCTTTTGCTGATTGCTGTAGATCCGGCTTCGTGCATTCGGGTAAAGCCTCAATCGCGTATTTGTGCAATGTCGTAAAGGTGCATGCCCGGTTTTGTAGTCTTCAGTGCCGTTTCCCCGGTTCACCCCACAACGGACAGTACGCGAGTCTGGCGCCTGCCGCTTGCAGTCAACCCCTGCCCGCACCGGACCGTGTTGGGGTATGACGGCCGCGCGGGCTGTCTGCGCCCTGTGTCGCCTCGCTCCGCCGTGGAGCGAACCTACCAGAGGAAGCGACCATGAAAACACTCATTACCGAACAGCAACGCACCCAACTGCTCGCCAACGGGCAGGCTCACGCCGAAGGCCTGGACATCGACCCGCAGCCGGTGGTCAAACTGTTCACACCGGACGCCCAGGCCACCTGGCTGCTGACGGAGCTCGACCCCGAGGACGGCGACACGGCCTTCGGTCTGTGCGACCTGGGGCTGGGCATGCCGGAGCTGGGCAGTGTGCGCCTTTCCGAATTGTCCACCATCCGCGGGCCGCTGAGCCTGCCGGTGGAGCGCGACCTGTATTTCATACCCAGGCGCACGCTCTCCGAGTACGCGGCGCTGGCCCGCGACAACGGGTCGATCCTGGATTGATTGGCCCTGCCAGCCCGCCATCGCGGGCTGGCAACGGCACTGCCTCGATGGGGTTGTTGTGACTTTTTCGGTCTGACGTCAGACCTCAGGCGCAACACTTCGTATTGTTGCTCAAGCAGAGCGCAGCCAAGACGAAAAGAGTCAGGATGTTTGTGGCGAGATGAGGCAGGGTATCTGGTGCCGCGTGGAAAAGGGTCCGCGCAGCCGTCGCATTCGGACGATCCGCACAATGCCTCGGAGCCAATCGGACTTGACGCGCGCCCTTAACGAAGCAGGCAAGATGATACGCCGATAACGCCGTAGCTCCCACCGCAAGAACCGCCGACTTCGCGCGACGTATCCCGCTGAAAGACAGGGAGGAGCCGCGTCGTGGCCAAGTCCGGCGAGCACTGGCATCCTGGTGCTGCCTATCTCTACGTCCTGCATCTTGATGGTCCGGCGCTGGCCTGGGAGTACCTGCGTCGCCACCCCGACTACCGGCGCGACTGGTCGGGCCGTCGTCGTCATTCGGATGCGGCGGCACACTGGGGGCTGCGCCTGTTGGAAGATCCGGCCCTGGATGGGCGGGAGGCGCAGCCGGTGTGGTGCTCCGATCACTCTGGCATGATTCAACTCCATCCCGATCTTGATCCCCCGTCCGGTGCCGAGGGTTTCGGTCTGTGGCAGCTTCCCGGGCGCAAGTGCCTGGTACATGACGGGCGTCGGTTGTTGGTGGCCACACGCTGGGCCGGCAATTGTCTGAACCTGGCTATTGCACCCGGTCTACGGGAGGGCATGGCCTACGTCTGCGCGGCGCGCGCCTCGGCCTGCCGCAACTTGGTCAGTGAGGCTGAAAAATTGGTGGCCGGGGCGGTGACGAACGCGATGGCTTGTGCCCGTCCCTCGGCGACCGAACTGCTGGAGCTTCACACCCTACAGGCCCTGGACGGTGTTCTGGCGGGCGCATCCCTGCGCGCCGTGGCCGCTGTTCTTTTCGGTACGATCACCATTGCCCGTGAATGGCATGCCGATAGCGCCTTGCGTGCCCGTGTTCGCCGTCTGGTGCGTCGCGGCCGTGGCTTGATGCGGGGCGGTTACCGCAAGCTGGTATCGCCTCCCCTTGAAGGGGGACGTTCCTGTTCACCCACAGATCGTCCCTGAGCAGGGAGTCCCGCTTTCTCCAGACTGTCTCCATCCGGCCACAACAACGTGGCCACCGACCAAGACTGATGGAGAACCCTGTCATGAGACCCACGCCACTGCGGCCTTCTACCGCTCCCGCTGCCACGCAGCAAGCCGTTCCTCCTTCCCGCTATCTCACCAACGATGAGGCGGCGGACTATCTTCGCCTGTCACCACGGACGCTGGAAAAACAGCGCGTGATTGGTGGTGGCCCGCGATTTCGCAAATTCGGCCGTCGGGTGATGTACGCGGTGAGTGACCTGGATGCCTGGGCCGACGCCCGCAGCTACGAGGCGACCTGTGATCCCGAGTATGTCGAACGCCACGCCGGCGACAGCCGCCATGAACGCTGAACGCACGTCCACCCATGGTTCTCTCCAAAAGCCAGGGCAATGGGCGGGAACAGCTCGATCTGTTCCGTGCCCTGCCGGGAGAGATGTCGATCCGCGACGCCCAGGACCTGATGGCCTATCCGTTCTTCTCGCTGGCCAAGTCACGGCGTATCGTGCCCATCGACTTTTGTTCCGGCCCCGTCACCGTGCGGGTGGAAGGCACCCGGGCCCACGGTATCGCCACTATTTGGGATGCCGATATTTTGATCTGGGCGGCCAGCCAGATCGTCGAGGCCTGCGACGCCGGTCTCCGGCCATCCCGTCGGATGCGCGCCACACCCCACGAAATCCTGCGCTTTATCGGGCGCGGCACCTCGCTACGGGACTACCAGCGCCTCAAGGCGGCACTGGACCGGTTGCAATCCACCACGGTGGCCACCTCCATTCGCGAGACCACCGGGCGGCGCCTGCACCGGTTCTCGTGGATCGGCGAGTGGAAGGAGTGCGCGGACGCCACGGGGCGACCGCTTGGCGTCGAACTCATCCTGGCGGACTGGTTCTTTGCCGGCGTATTGGACGAGGCCCTGGTGCTTACCATCGACCCGGCGTATTTCAG
>CAZAOO010000002.1:95194-202365 GCA_964486815.1 uncultured Thiotrichales bacterium | reverse complement strand
GATCGCGGCACGTCCTTGTACTGCGACCAGTAATGATGATGATTTCGATCTTTAAGATCTAAATTACGCATTAGCAAAGACAAAAGCCGGGCTTCGAAAGAAGCTCGGCTTTTTTATGCTTAAAATAAATAACGGAATTGAAAAAATAATAAGACATTAACGCTTATAATTTTATTATGAATAATAAAGCAGTACTCATTACAGGTTGCTCTACCGGCATAGGATTACATATTGCAGAAACCTTACATAGCAAGGGTTACCAGGTTTTTGCTTCTGCAAGGAAACAATCAGATGTTGAAAAGCTTACTCGACTTGGGTTGCGATGCTTACAACTAGATGTTGCAAATTCAGAATCCATTCAAAATGCCACTAAGACCTTATTAAGCGAATCAAATGGGGAGCTATATGCTCTCATCAACAATGCAGGATTTGGACAGCCCGGAGCGGTTGAAGATTTAAGCCGGGATGCATTGAGAAATCAATTTGAAACCAACTTATTTGGTTTGGTTGAGTTAACCAACCTATTTCTTCCAACCATGCACCAGCAAGGTTATGGAAGAGTTATTCAAATCAGTTCAGTTCTGGGATTTGTCGCCATGCCTTTTCGCGGTGCATATGTCGCATCAAAGTTTGCACTTGAAGGAATCAGCGATACTCTCCGCTTGGAATTAAAAAATACTAACATCTATGTTTCTTTAGTTGAACCGGGTCCAATAACCAGCCGCTTTAGACAAAACAGCTTAGCGTTGTTTAACAAAAATATTGATAGCAAAAATAGCCGCTTTCATAACAGCTATCAAGCAACTATTACACGACTTGAAACTGAAGGACCTGCAGTCCCATTTACATTAGAACCTGAAGCGGTTACAAACAAAGTATTAGCCGCACTAAAAAGTACAAAGCCCAAGCCTCGATACTATGTCACCTTTCCTACGTACTTATTTGCATATTTAAAGAGATTACTCCCAACAAACATGCTTGATAACTTACTTTCACGCTCTTCAAAATTAGAAGATAAGTAATTAATTATCAGTGAAATTTTAAGACTCGTAGCGATATGTGAGTTATTTTGTAAACCAATTACATATTCTCCCGTTGTATACAGTGTGATTTATTCAACTGGAGCAAAAAATGAATACTAAAAATATAACTATATTAGCTGCTACGTTTTTATTGGCAACGAGCGCATCTATTGCCAGCGCTGACAAAGGGGACAATATTGAACGCCACCTAGATCGTAAGGGTGATCGCATTGAACGTCATTTAGATCGAAAAGGTGACCGTATTGATTATCGCTTAGACCGTAAGGGTGACCGTATTGAAAATAGATTTGATAGAAAGGCAGATCATGCACGTGATGCTGGCAAAGATAGATTAGCAAATCGATTCGAACGCAAGGGAAATATTGCCGACAATCGTTTAGATCGAAGAGGTGATCGAATTGACAATCACTTGGATCGCAAGGGTAATCGTATAGACAGGCATCTTGATCGCAAGGGCGACCGCATCAATCGAAGACTTTAATATAACAAAGTAGCTGAAAGGAGTAATGCAACATTGCTCCTTTCTAACTACTTACCAGATTGAGAAGCCTTGTAATTAAAACTTAATTTATCTCCACTTATATCAACGTTTACACTTCCACCTGTTTGTATTTCACCAGCCAAGAGTGATTGTGAAAGTGGGTTCTCAACCAATTCTTGTATAGCGCGTTTCAATGGACGCGCGCCGTATACAGGATCAAAACCAGCTTCAGATAACATATCTAGTGCTGCATCCGAAAATTTTAGCTGAATATCGCGGTCAATTAATCTGGCACGCAATTGTTGCAGTTGAATTTCTGTAATGGCGCGTATATGTTGCTGCGCCAACGGATGAAACACTATGGCATCATCTATACGATTGATAAATTCAGGCCTAAACCTTGCCGCCACAACTTCCATAACTGCCGATTTCATTTTTTCATAGTCGTCATCAGTAGATAACTCTTGGATCAAATCACTGCCTAAATTTGAAGTCATTATGATTACTGTATTTTTAAAATCTACCGTGCGCCCATGTCCATCAGTTAAACGACCATCATCTAACACCTGTAAAAGTATATTAAATACATCTGGATGTGCTTTCTCTATTTCATCTAACAACACCACACTATAAGGTTTACGGCGCACCGCTTCTGTTAAATAACCACCTTCTTCATACCCTACATATCCTGGTGGGGCACCAATTAAACGTGCTACAGAATGCTTTTCCATAAACTCGGACATATCAACACGTATTAATGAGTCTTCACTATCAAACAAAAACTCAGTAAGCGCTTTAGTAAGTTCAGTTTTTCCTACACCTGTAGGACCCAAAAACAAAAATGAACCATTTGGTCTTTTGGGATCAGAAATTCCTGCTCGCGACCTACGCACAGCATTTGACACGACCTTGATTGCCTCTTCCTGGCCTACTACCCTATTACGCAGCATAGACTCCATTTCCAATAATTTTTCGCGTTCACCAGTTAGCATCTTGGAAACAGGAATGCCCGTCCAATGCGCAACAATTTCCGCAACCTCTACCTCGGTTACTTTATTACGTAGTAACTTATTTTCAGAAGTTTTAACTTCACTTGCAGCCTGCAATTGTTTTTCCAATTCAGGAATTTTTCCGTATTGAAGTTCCGACATTTTAGAAAGGTCACTTGCCCTATGAGCGGCCTCTAAGTCCAATTTTGCTTGCTCAAGTGCTTCTT
The DNA here is from genome assembly GCA_964486815.1 of uncultured Thiotrichales bacterium. GTDB lineage: Bacteria > Pseudomonadota > Gammaproteobacteria > UBA4575 > UBA4575 > JABDMD01. The sequence goes on along the minus strand of CAZAOO010000002.1, from coordinate 199,625 downwards.
TAATTTCTTGTGATCCTTGTAAAGCACTTTTTTCTGAACGCCAGACCTCATCTAAATCTGCATATTCTTTTTCAAGTTTCTGTATTTCTACCTCTAACTCATTTAAGTGTTTTTTAGATGCTTCATCTGATTCTTTTTTCAGCGCTTCACGTTCAATTTTCAATTGGATTAATTTACGATCCAGCTTATCCATCGATTCAGGCTTGGAGTCAATCTCCATACGAATCCTCGATGCGGCTTCATCGATAAGGTCAATAGCTTTATCTGGCAGTTGACGATCCGATATATAACGATGCGAAAGCGTAGCCGCACTTACAATTGCAGGATCGGTGATATCTACACCATGGTGCACCTCGTAGCGCTCCTTTAAACCACGCAAGATAGCAATGGTATCTTCGACACTGGGTTCATCAACAATAATCTTTTGGAAACGACGCTCTAATGCTGCATCTTTTTCTATATACTTTCGATATTCGTCAAGTGTGGTTGCACCTAGACAATGCAACTCTCCCCGTGCCAGTGCAGGCTTAAGCATATTGCCCGCATCCATAGCACCTTCCGCCGCACCAGCACCTACCATAGTATGAAGCTCATCTATAAATAAGATAATTTGCCCTTCTTGCTTAGAAAGATCTTTTAAAACGGCTTTAAGGCGCTCTTCAAACTCGCCACGGAATTTTGCACCCGCAATCAATGCACTTAAATCTAGTGACAATAGTCTTTTATTCTTAATTCCTTCAGGTACTTCACCGTTTACAATACGCAAAGCAAGACCTTCGACAATGGCGGTCTTACCTACTCCCGGCTCACCTATCAGTACGGGATTATTTTTAGTTCGGCGTTGCAAAACTTGAATAGCACGGCGGATTTCATCATCACGTCCAATCACAGGATCGAGCTTGCCCTGCTCTGCACGCTCGGTTAAGTCAATTGTATATTTATCCAGTGCCTGTCTAGTTTCTTCTGCATTCGGATCGTTCACATTTTCTCCTGCTCTCATTTTTTCTAGTGCAGCGGTTAATTGCGCTTTATTAATGCCTGATTGTTTAAGTAATTTTCCTAATTCACCCTTATCTTCCAGTGCCGCAAGTGCAAACATTTCTGATGCAATGTAGCCATCCCCGCTTTGTTGGGATATCTTGTCAGTGACATTTAATAAATTATTAAGTGAACTGGATATATGCACCTCGCCTGCAGTACCTGAGACACTTGGCAAGCGTTCAATGATAGCTTGAGACTTTTGTTTAATAGCATTTACATCTGCACCGGCACGAAGATATAAGTTAGCCACAGCGCTATTTTCTTGATTCAGCATCGCAGCCATTAGGTGCACCGGCTCAATAAACTGGTGATCTTTACCTACCGCCATAGACTGCGCTTCTTGCAGAGCAAGCTGGAAATTATTGGTTAGTTTATCCATGCGCATATTGAAAACTCCATCGTAAATTGGCTATGTTATAAAAATGAGGCCAAATACAAGTATTTCAAGGCTTAAATGAAGAATTCTTTTATAATTTATCACCGGTCGATTGGAAAGATCCTATAACCTAGAGACCAATGAGATGATGCAACTGATTCTTTATCTTATTCAAAAAGACTGCTTTTGACTGCCGATTCAACAAAAATAATCCACTCTGTTCGCATCATCCTGATGCTACTCATACCCGCATATCCCTATACTCGCCAAACCAAAGTAGCCATTCTTCCCGTTTCACCGTCTCTTCGATACGAATAAAATTTATCACTTTCACTGAAGGTGCAATGCTCATCACAATAGACATTCTGCACATTATGTTTAATTAGGATGTTTCTTGCTAACTGATAGATATCTGCCAAATACTTTTTGTTATTTTGTTCTGCAAATGCATTTTTGTGCATTTCATCAATAGTCAAAAACTGCTCAACCACATCCTCGCCCACTTCAAATTTTTTAGGCCCGATCGCAGGCCCCATCCAGCACAAAATTTTTTGATTTTCCACAGGTATAGTTTTTAGTGTATTTTCGAGCACGCCATTCACTAACCCCCGCCATCCCGCATGCGCTACTGCAATATGCTCACCAGCTTGATCCCAAAATGCAACAGGCAAACAGTCTGCCGTAAGCACAGCGCAAACCAGACCTGCTTCATTTGTATACGCTGCATCAGCAGTAAAATCAGTAGGCATATTTTCTCCCAAACTTAAAACAGATGAGCCATGCACTTGCTCAAGCCATACCGGTTCATTTGGTAGTTGTAAATCTTGTTTAATTAATTGCCTATTTTTTACAACACTTTCCTGATCATCTTTTACATGGTCACCCAGATTAAGCGAACTATATTCTTGCTGACTATAACCACCTGTACGTGTCGTACTTATACAACGGATGTTTTCTGGCACTGACCAATTTGGTGTCATATATTCAAGACTCATCTAAATTACTTTCTAAAATATCGACCAACTCTTGAAAGTCATTAGGCAATGGTGCCGAAAAGGTAACTTCTGATTGTTTTTTAGGATGCACAAAAGATAATTCTGCCGCATGCAGTGCCTGGCGAGGAAAATTAGTTAGCAGCTGTAGCACACTATTTTTGCCAGCATTGATTTTTCTTCCATACACAAGATCACCAATTATTGGAAACTTTATATGTGACAAGTGCACTCTAATTTGATGGGTTCTACCGGTTTCTAATTTCACATCCAACAAGGTAAAACCATTATATTTTTTTCGTATTCGATAGTGTGTTACTGCAGGCCTACCCATCGAAGGTTTTACCGCCATGCGTTTTCGATCAACCGAATGCCTACCGATAGGTTCATTGACAGTTCCTCCAGCAATCATTTCACCATACACCAGAGCAATATACTTTCTAGATATGGTTCTTTGCTGCAATTGTTCTACAAGATGTGTGTGAGTCTTAAGATTTTTAGCTACTACCAATAAACCTGTAGTATCTTTATCCAAACGATGCACAATACCAACTCTAGGGACTGAGCGTATTTCAGGCATATGATGTAGTAATGCATTTGCCATAGTACCTGAAGGATTTCCTGCACCAGGATGCACAATAAGCCCTGCAGGTTTATTGATAACAATCAACTCATCATCCTCAAAAACAATATCCAAACCAATATCTTCTGGCTCAAGTGACACTTCATCCACAAGCTGCACTTCAAGTTGAATATTTTCACCGCCGATGACGACATCCTTAGGCCTCAATTGCAGGCCATTTACTCTTACATCACCATTTTTTATCCATTTTTGTAAACGAGCACGCGAATAATCTGGAAACAACTTCACCATAGCGTTGTCCAAGCGTATACCCCCACATTCATCAGGAATTATGCCTGTTAGCTTTATTTTATCACTCATGATTCAAACAGCTTTAGCGCTTATTTTTGTACGAATTAACTGAAAATGGTTATACTGCTTCACACATGAAAGACTATACATATACACCCCAAAGATCCATTTGGCAGACCTTATTAATACTAATACTCTTAGCCTCCATCAGTGGCTGCTCGTCATTGTGGCCGTTTGGCAAAGATGAAGAAGAAAAAGACCCAGAAATAGCTGCAGATGATTCCGCTGCAAAACTATACAATAAAGCACATAACTTATTAAGCTCAAGTGACTTCACTGGTGCAATCGAGCAGTTTGAACTTTTAGAAAGCCGCTATCCATTTGGACGATATGCACAACAAGGCCTATTAGAGCTCACCTATGCATACCATAAACAAAATAATACTGATCTTGCACTGATAACGGTAAATAGGTTTATACAGCTAAATCCCCAGCACCCAAGTATTGATTACGCCTATTACATGAAGGGTTTAATAACATTTGATAGTGGGAAAAACTTAATTCATTACATAGTCAAGCGTGATCCATCTAACAACGACCCAACCAGTTTAAAAGAATCTTTCGATGTCTTTAAACTTCTTATAGAAAAGTACCCAGATAGTGAATATGCAGATGACGCAAAATTACGCATGATTTATTTACGCAATGAACTTGCAGAATATGAATTAAAGGTTGCTAAATTTTATATGCAACGTGGCGCATATGTAGCGTCCGCTAATCGTGCAAAATATATTATGGAAAATTACCAAGGTGCAGAAATTATGCCTGAAGCAGTGTATACACTGAAACAAGCTTATATGGCATTAGGTATCGAAGACCTGGCTGATGATACTCATCGTGTTTATGCACAAAACTATCAAACCGGGAAAGATGGAATCATTGATGAAAAATTTGCGCAAGAAAATAGAAGTTGTGCAGAAAGCTTATGGGGGAAAACGTTAGAAAAATTACGCCTAAGAACCTACTACTGCAACTAGAACTAGCATTACAGGATTACTTAATTTAGTAAAAATCCTGAAGTAATTGGATATCTTCTATCTTTTCCATATGCTCTAGCAGTAATTTTTACTCCTGGCGGTGCCTGACGTCTTTTATACTCGTTGCGTAGCACCATTTGAATTACCAGTTTTACAACCTCCTTTTCAAAACCTTCTGCAACGATTTCTTCTAGTGTGTAATCTAACTCAACAAATTTTTCTAGAATAGGGTCTAAAATTTCATAAGCTGGCAAACTATCTTGATCTATCTGATCTGGCGCAAGCTCTGCGGATGGCGCACGCGTAATAACTCGCTCTGGAATCACTTTGCCAAGACTGTTTCTATATCCGGCTAGTTCATAAACTAAAGTTTTAGAAACGTCTTTAAGTGGAGCAAAACCACCTGCCATATCCCCATATAAGGTTGCATAGCCTACTGACATTTCACTTTTATTTCCGGTAGTAAGCAGCATACTTCCTGTTTTATTAGATATAGCCATCAACAACACACCCCGTATTCTCGACTGTATATTCTCTTCAGTAACATCAACAGATAAACCTGCAAATACATCAGCAAGACTTTCCGTAATAGCATTAAATGACTTTTCGATTGGGATATTATCCAACTTAACATCGAGCAAGTTGGCTAATTGATTTGCATCTTCAACACTCATATCCGATGTGTAACGAAACGGCATCATTACAGCATGCACATTTTCTGCGCCTAGAGCATCTACAGCAATCGTTAATGTTAGCGCAGAATCAATTCCGCCTGACAAGCCAAGCACAACACTCTCAAATTTGTTTTTGGTAACATAATCTCTAACACCTAAGACAAGTGCCTGATAAATAGATGCATGCTTTGATAAATCTTTATTAACACAACTACTTCTTTGTAGATCACGTCCAGTCTTTGAATATTGAATATTATAAACTCCAGACTCAAAGGCTGGTGCTTGCAAAAAAAGCTCGCCATCTTTACTTACACATAGAGACTCACCATCAAACACCAGCTCATCTTGCCCACCAATTTGGTTTACATAGACAATAGGTATATTTTGCTCTGTCACACGCTGTTTCAAAACCTTCAAACGCTGAGATGTTTTACCAAATTGATAAGGACTGGCGTTTATATTAATAATCAACTCTGCTCCAGCCTCTCTGCTCTTTTTTATAGGTTCTGCAAACCAGATATCTTCACATATTGTAATACCAATCTTTACACCTTTAACATTAACGACACACGCATCATGACCTGAAGTAAAATAACGTTTTTCATCAAACACATCATAATTTGGTAATTGATGTTTATGGTATACAACGGTTACCTGTGAATTTTCAATCACTAACGCAGAGTTAAAAAGTAGCTTTCCTTCCTGAGTCGGAACACCGAGCACAACATGAATGTCTTTTATTTCTTTTTTAATTCTATTAACAGCCGCCTCGGCTCGTCTGATGAGGGGTGCGCGAAACAACAAATCTTCTAATGGATAACCCGTGATAGATAACTCAGTAAATACAACAATATCTGCTGACTCCTGATCGCGCGCCAACAAGGCTGCATCAATGATAAGTTGCGCATTACCCTCCACATCCCCAACTAAAAAATTAAGTTGCGCAAGCGCAATATTAAGAGTGTCTTTCATAACTTAATATTTATAGGCTTATGCTTTTAAAAGGCTACTCATTGCTTGACCCATTTCAGCAGGCGTCCTTACTGTAATCACACCCGCTTGATCTAGTGCTTTATATTTCTGCTCCGCAGTACCCTTGCCTCCGCTTATAATCGCACCGGCATGCCCCATACGTTTACCGGGCGGTGCAGTTACACCTGCTATATATGCAACCACAGGTTTGGAGATATTTTGTTGGATATATTCAGCAGCTTCTTCTTCAGCTGTACCACCAATCTCTCCTACCATAATGATTCCATCGGTATCTTTATCTTCTTCAAACATTTGCAAACATTCAATGAAATCTAAACCGTGAATTGGGTCACCGCCAATTCCTACACATGTTGATTGCCCCAAACCATATTGTGCAGTTTGATTTACGGCAACATACGTTAGCGTGCCAGACCGAGAGACAATGCCAACATTACCTTTTTCATGAATTTCTCCAGGCATAATGCCTATTTTACATTCGCCAGGCGTTATTATTCCTGGGCAATTTGGACCGATTAGTATTGAATCACTATCATTTAATACGGCATTTACTTTCACCATATCTAACACTGCAATGCCTTCAGTAATACAAACAATCAATTTTATTTCAGCATATATGGCCTCAAGAATGGCATCTGCCGCAAAAGCAGCTGGAACATATATTACACTTGCATCAATATCATGCTTTGACAAAGCTGAACGCACGGTATCGTAAACCGGCAAACCAAGCTCAGATGAACCACCTTTTCCTGGAGTGACACCCGCAACAACTTGTGTCCCATAATCAAGAGCTTGCCTGGTATGAAAACTACCTTGTGCGCCCGTTAGCCCTTGGCATAATACTTTGGTATTTTTGTTTATAAGAATACTCATTAATTTACTCGACCTCCAAGTCTCATGCCTTTCATGCCTTTCATGACTTAGAGGCAAATGTTATGGCTTGCTTTGCACCATCCGTAAGATTGTCAACGGGGATAATATTAGAAGATCTACCCTCAAGTAGCTTTTTACCTTCTAACGCATTTGTTCCCTGTAGCAATACAACGACTGGAGTATTCAGCTCAATTTCATTTTCGCTCATTTCTTTCTGGGCATCCAAAATACCTTGTGCTATTAAATCACAGCGAACGATACCGCCAAAAATATTTACAAAAATGGAACGAACAGAACTATCACTTGCAACGAGTTTAAAGGCTTCTGCGACTTTCGCCTGTGTTGCTCCTCCGCCCACATCAAGAAAATTTGCTGGTTCGCCACCGTGATGTTTTACAATATCCATGGTCGCCATAGCCAAGCCTGCGCCATTAACGATACAGCCTATATTTCCGTCAAGCTTTATGTAATTCAAATCCAGTTGCTTAGCAATAGCTTCAGCTTCATTTTGCTGCGAAGCATCATAAAATTCTTGCAGTTTCTGCTGACGATATAGCGCGTTGTCATCAATATTAATCTTTGCATCCAAAGCAATGAGATTACCGTCAGAATTAACAATTAAAGGATTCACCTCTACAAGGCTACAATCATTATCTACAAACAATTTAAATAGATTTTTTAATATTAGTGCTAACTGGTTTATTTGATTTTTATTTAACTTTAATGAATAACCAATATCTCGCACTTGATTAGGCTGCAATCCAGCAGCTGGATGAATTGCATGCATGAAAATTTTATCAGGAGATTCTTCAGCAACTTTTTCTATGTCTACGCCACCCTCAGCCGAGGCAATTATAGAAATTCTCCTAGAACCCCTGTCTACTAAAAGTGCCAAATAAATTTCCCTTTCAATACTCGTAAGCTCCTCGAGAAGAACTGCGCTCACGGGTAAGCCATGCTTATCGGTCTGCTTGGTTACCAACGTTTTCTCCAATATGCTTGTAACCGTAGGCAACAATAACTCCGGATCTTTGACAATAACCACACCACCTGCTTTGCCACGCCCACCCGCGTGTATTTGCGCCTTTACTATCCATGCCTGATCTTTAATGGATTCACAGATTGATTTAGCATCATCATTTTGTTTAATGACATGCGAAGACAAAACCGGAATATCGTTTTCACGGAACAGAGCTTTTGCTTGGTACTCATGTATATTCATGTTTAACCTATAGGTAGTACGTTTCGAGTGTTTAATTATTGCATTATACTTACGATACCGGATACTTACGATACTAGTGGACGATACTGGCGGACGATGTTGAGGAATTGAATCGCATCTACAAGCTAAACTAAGTTATGCTGATAAACCATGTAAAATAGTAAAATCAATTTACAAATTCATTTAGCTAAATTTTACCAGATGCATAATAGACTCATAATAGTTTCATATTCGACTCAATATTAGATTCACATATTAGATTCGGCCACCAGATTCAGCCATTAGATCCAACCATGAGCAATTTTTTCGAAGAAAAAACCATACAACAATGGCCTGCACTAAGACTATTTTCGCTGTATCGACTCGCAGTTTCAGTTCTCTTTTTCAGTCTTAGCCTATTTGCTACCAAGAGCAAATTCCTTGCGTCCCAAGACCCAACATTACTTAAATGGATCAGTGGCGCTTATATTATATTTGCCATTTTTACGCTCGTAAGCTCTTATCTCAGATGGCTGCCCTATAAGCTACAAGTCTATATTTCTATCCTTGTAGACATCGTCGCAATCATAGCGCTAATGAATTTATATGGCGGAATTACAAGTGGCTTCGGCACACTGATGATCGCTGTCGTAGCGGGTGGAAGTTTACTGCTGCCAGGAAGAACCGCACTTTTATTTGCTGCGCTAGCTACACTTGCCATTCTTTTGCATGAAATATATGCAGACTTGTATAGCCTATTTGATAACACCGCTTATACGCAGGCAGGATTACTCGGCGCCGCCTTATTTGCAACCGCCTTGCTGGCAATCACGCTTGCCCACCGAGCCACAGAAAGTGCAAAGCTTGCTGCACAACGTGGCGTCGACCTAGCTAATTTAGCAAAATTGAATGAGCACTTAATAAATAGAATGGACGCCGGAATCATGGTGGTGGATGATGATGGTGTAATCCATATGCATAATCATGCTGCATGGAAGTTATTAGACGAGCCCGATTTTAATCAACAAACAAAGTTAATGGAGGTTTCCATTCCTTTATTTGATCTGTATAAATCCTGGAAAAAAGCAGCAGAAAATCCTGCTTTGACGAATTATCTAGGTAGACTCAAACGCTCTAATCAAGCAGATTTGCAGGTAAGAATTGTTCCTGTTGGATTAAGAAAACACGACCGCGGGTCAGTGATCTATTTAAATGACAATACCGAAGTTGACAAACAAGTTCAGGAAACAAAACTTGCTTCACTAGGAAGACTCACCGCAAGCATCGCCCACGAGATAAGAAATCCATTAGGTGCAATAAGTCATGCCGCACAGCTGTTAGATGAATCTTCTGAATTACATAAAGCTGATAAAAGACTCGCCACCATCATCCAGGACCAATCTGTTCGATTAAACAATATAATCAATAACGTTCTTCGCTTATCCAGACGCGAAAGATCTAAACCTGAAAAAATTGAAATTTCTAAATGGTTGCAGAAATTTATAGAAGAATTCATTCGTACAAACGATTTACAGCCGAATCAGCTTGTATTTGAAACAACCCCAATGGATGGATTTGTGATGATGGACCCTGATAACCTTCATCAAGTGCTTTGGAACCTATGTAAAAATGCAAAAAAATATGCTGTAGAACAGGATAATAATAATCACATTCAATTATTTGCAAACTGCGAGCATCTCAAAACCCTAGCGTATCTTGACGTCATCGATAATGGACCAGGAATCAGCGCAGAACACCAATCCCAGTTATTTGAACCATTCTTCACAACCAGTGATACAGGTACAGGCCTTGGTTTGTACCTTTCGCGCGAATTGTGCAAGAACAATGGGGGAAATTTACGCTATATTAGCCCTTCTGAAGGTGGTAGCTGTTTTAGAATAGAATTCCCATCACCTATTAATTTTGGAGAGTCAAACTCTTGAAAAACGTATTAGTCGTAGACGACGAACCTGATATTCGAGAACTATTAGAAATTACCCTTAGCCGCATGAATCTGGATTCGCATGCTGCAGCCAATGTGCGCGAAGCAAAATCTTTACTCGCAAGCAAACCGTTTGACTTATGTCTTACCGACATGAAGTTGCCGGATGGTACCGGCATTGAATTAGTCGAATATATTCAAGATAACTTTCCGCACATTCCTGTTGCGGTAATCACTGCATTTGGCAGCATGGAAGCGGCTATCAAAGCTTTAAAAGCCGGGGCATTTGACTTTGTATCCAAACCCATTGATTTAACCATTTTACGTGGACTTGTCGACAGTGCGCTAAAAGTTGCCAGCACGCCGATTAATATTTCGACTGATAGCAATATCAAAGCCTCTCAAAAGCTACTTGGCGAATCCGAAGCCATGCTAGCTTTACGACAAAAGATCGATAAATTATCCCGCAGCCAAGCACCTGTATATCTACGCGGCGAATCGGGTGTGGGCAAAGAGCTCGTCGCCACACAAATACATCAGCAAGGCCCGCGAGCAAATGCAAGTTTTGTACCGGTAAACTGTGGTGCCATCCCCACCGAACTGATGGAGAGTGAATTTTTTGGTCATCTCAAAGGCAGCTTCACCGGCGCAGTAAGTGATAAAGAAGGTTTGTTTCAAGCCGCCAATGGCGGAACTTTATTTTTAGATGAAATTGCTGAACTACCCATTCATATGCAGGTTAAGTTGCTACGCGCCATCCAAGAAAAAGCCATTAAACCTATAGGTGGGCAAAAAGAAATACCGGTAGATATTCGCTTACTCAGTGCAACTCATAAAGATTTAGCCGCAGAAGTAGAAACAGGCAACTTTCGACAAGATTTATATTACCGTATTAATGTCATTGAACTGAATATTCCACCATTGCGTGAGCGCATCACAGACTTACCTATTCTCGCAAATTTCATGCTGAGTAGAGTTTCGGCTGGTACTAATGAAGTTTACAGTCTTTCAAATGATGCGATAGAAAAGCTCAAGACCTACCCATTCCCTGGCAATATTCGAGAATTGGAAAATATTCTAGAGCGTTCAGCAACATTGTGTGAAGGTAACCGAATTACGGCAACAGACCTTGACCTGCCCGACATTAAAATGCCCCAAACACCTCATCAGACCGATGCAGATGAATCTTCAATCTCGCTATCTGTTGACCAGCTCGAAGACTACTTAATTCAAAAAGAACGTAAGGCTATTGTTGCGGCCTTAGAACAGACGCGCTGGAACAAAACTGCCGCAGCAAAACTGCTTGGCATCACCTTCAGACAACTGCGTTACCGATTACAAAAACTCGAATTAGAATAAACCTCTAGCGCTAGATGACAAACTTTGTCACTCTTGAACACTTAAGTCCGCTAGAACGTCATATAATGCCTCTCGTCTCTTAATATATTTAAATTGAGCTTAATTCGAACATACTGTTTTCATTAGAGTTATTCAGCCGAGACCATATTGGCACGATATCTGTATATGTTTAAACAAAGGTTACCCTTACTAACATTTGGGCAGCCGCCAGTATTTCCGGAGTTGGAGTCGTTAAAGACTTCTAGCAAGGACAGCTGGAACTTAACGTTCAACTTAATATTTTTAATTTTTAATGAGGATAGGAGATTCCCATGAAAAAAATGCAAAAAGGTTTTACCCTAATCGAACTCATGATCGTTGTAGCGATCATCGGAATTCTTGCCGCGATTGCTATTCCTGCTTATCAGGACTACACCACTCGCGCAAAACTAACTGAAGCTGTCAATGCAATGGCACCTGCTAAGACTTCTATTGCAGAATTCTTTGTATCTCAAGGTTCAATGCCTGCTGATGCTAACGCGGCCGGCTTCTCAACAAGTATTGGCTCTAAGTTTGTACGTTCTGTAACCTATGCAAGAACATCACAGACTGTTGGCAGACTTACTGTCCTTGTTACGGGCACAGTTGGCGGTGGAGTAACAGGTGGTCAGACGATCTTAATGGATGCTACTGGTACAGCAGGACAAAACGTGGACTTTGATTGTCTTCCAGGCACCGTTTTAACAAAATTTGTCCCTGCGGATTGTCGCACTTAAGTTAGCTTTAACATAAGTTAAGCTTTAACTGAGACCGCCCTATTCTATAGAATAGGGCGGTTTTTTTATTATGGCCTATTGAAAATGAAACTAACCGCAAAGCATTGCACTATTATATTGTTAGCAATTTTGTTATGCGTTTTTGTTTATTCACCTGGCTTGAATGGAGGATTTTACTTTGATGACTCAGCAAATATAGAAAACAATGAGCTACTGCATGTAGAAGAATTTAAACTAGAAGCTTTTTGGCAAGCGATGTGGAGCGGTCAAGCAGGCCTACTTAAACGGCCAATTGCCATGCTTACTTTTGCTCTGGATCACTATAATTTTGGTCTTAACCCATTCGCCATGAAGACCATAAATCTTCTTATACACATAGCAAATGGCCTATTGTTGCTATGCCTTATGAAAATTCTGTTTGGCAACATTCAAGTTAAGAGGCAAAAAAATAATAATTTAGCCCTAATTTCCATACTCGTTTGCACAGTATGGCTACTGCATCCTATTAATCTCACAAACGTCTTATATGTAGTTCAAAGAATGAATAGCCTAGCAACATTCTTTTCTCTACTTTCTATAATAAGTTATGTTATTGGCCGACGCGGACAAATACAACGATCTGGAAATTGGTTTCTCATACTTTTTATGTGCCCATTGTTCGCAATCCTTGCTTTACTATGCAAAGAAAATGCGGTGCTGATACCCTACTATATTTTATGTGTTGAACTTTTCATACTAAATTTCAAAAATGCTGATCACATTGCGAGCTACATTAATAGAACACTCGTATACTCTGCAACTCTAATACCAATAATTTTCTGTATTATATTTTTTACTCTAAACTTTGAGTGGCTGAGTGATTGGTATGCGAATAGAGACTTTACTTTAACTGAGCGTATATTTACCCAAGCTAGGATTATTGTTTGGTATATGCAGATGATAATTACACCCAACCTAAACCAAATGAGCCTGTTCGTAGAAATCTCACCATTATCAAGCTCTTTATTTCAACCTATTAGCACATTAATATCTGTATTATTTTTATTAGGATTATTATTTTGTGCATTTTACTACAAATCTAAATATCCTTTGCTTAGCTTTGGGATAAGCTGGTTTTTTGTAGGGCATCTACTCGAGTCAACCTTCATCCCGTTAGAGCTAGTGTTCGAACACCGTAATTATTTACCTTCATTTGGATTAATTTTGGCGATCATAGCATTAGCTGAAATCGCATTACGTCATATCAAAAAATTCAACTCATTACGAATAATTCTGCCTCTAGCATGGCTGATGATATTATCTTATTCGACATATGCCCGTGCAACGCACTGGGAAAGCTCAATTTCTCTAGCACTACATGATGTCGAGATTCACCCCCGCTCGAGCAGAGCAAACGTATACGCTGGCTTAGCCTATACCCAAGCTGCTGTTGGCTCGAAGAAACAAATTGATAGAGATAATTATGCAATACAAGCTGATAAGCACTTTCTAACAGCAATTGAATTTGAGAAGACCGGGCTTAGCTCCTCAATTGGCAGACTAATAATACTGTTTCTTTTAAACAAACCAATCGAAGACACATTTCTAAAGCAATTAATTGACAGCTTATCTGTTAATAATATTGATGCAAGTACTCAATCTGCGATCTCAACACTCGTTAATTGTCAGATTGAAAATGTATGTTTATTAGAAGATGATGCCCTTACAGAATTAATGAATATTTCTATAAATAACCCAACATTAAACTTTAGGAATCGAGCCTCACTATTAATCACTTTTTCTGAGTACTATATAAGATCTGGCAACAATCATGAGCAAGCGATTAAGCTAGTAAATAAAGCTATTTCACTTGACCCTGATAATATTCGATATCGTCTAGTACTTGTAAACTGGTTCTATCAATTTGGTGACTATTTTAAGGCTAAAGAACAACTCAAAATTTTAAGAAAATTAGATAAGTTTAGTTTTAATAAATACGATATCGACCGATGGCAAACAATTATTAATGAAAAATCAGATTATAATCGAATCAATTAAACATCATTGCGTTTGAACATCTGTAACTTAAGCTCACCCTACTATAGAGTAATTATATGCAATCAGCCCTGAACAGTCTCCGATAAAAATAAAGTTAGATTTTAACTACATACAATTGCCAACTGAATTCAGGTAAAATATTGCTTCTTATAAATTCTCCAATAATAACTTCTAAGGATGAGATTTAATTAATTCAAATAATCCTAATTATATATTAGGTTGAAAATGCCCATTTGCTCTATAAATGAATTTAGAAATTACAAAAACAATACGACTTTATGAACTTCATAGTGCATTTTCCTTGCTCAAGAAGTTAGGTATCAAAAATGGGGCCTTACTTGAAATTGGCGCAGGCGCAGGATGGCAAGCCCAAGAATTGAGCAAAAATGGTTTTCATGTTAGTGCAATTGATATAAAAACCAGTCGGTATATAAGTAATAGCGTCTGGCATGTAGAAGAATATGATGGGTACAACATACCATTTCCTGACAACCACTTTGATGTGGTATTTAGCTCTAGTGTACTCGAACATATACCGCACATAGAAAAATATCAGGCAGAAATAGCAAGAGTTTTAAAAAAGAAAGGTACAGCGTTACATATAGTACCAAGCACAAGCTGGAGGCTTTGGACAAATATAATGCATTATATTTATATACCTAAGTTAGCTTTTTCAATCTTATTTAGTAAATTTGATATGTTTTTAACGAAGAACAATACCGGCACCGAATCAAATAAAAACACACCGCTAAACACTCATTCACTTGCCGATGTAATCCGAAAAACATTACTCCCATCTAGACACGGCGAATTAGGTAACTCATTAACCGAGTTATACTACTTTAGCCGATTTCGCTGGAATAATTTATTTACGAGAAATGGCTGGAAGATAAAAAAACATGCATTTAATAATTTGACTTATACTGGTTATCTGGTTTTTGGGCTGCAATTAACAATAAATTTCAGAAAACACATCAGTAGATGCCTAGGTAGTGTTTGCCATATTTATATTGTAGAAAAAAAATAATATTTAACAACCTTCTAATTACTCAATATATCCTAAATATAATTAACATTTATAATACAGTTTATGACTAACGAATTATCATTATCTATAATTATTCCTGCAAAAAATGAGGAAGCTTCTTTAGATAACTTACTACCCAGGCTTAAGCAGTCCTTCCCTAACGCCGAAATAATTGTCTCTAATGATGGCTCGACTGACAACACTCTACAAATTTGCAAAAAGCATAATGTAAAAATTATTACTAATCTTTACAACCTAGGCAATGGGGGCGCTATAAAAGCTGGTGCTCGTGCGGCAACTAAAGATGTATTGGCATTTTTGGACGCTGATGGGCAACACAAACCTGAAGATTTACAGCGTTTACTCCAAAAATACAATGAAGGATATGCCATGGTTGTTGGTGCGCGTGATCTGAGCACCCATGCAGGCAAAAGAAGACTTTTGGGAAATGTTTTTTATAACTGGCTAGCTTCCAAAGTGGTTGGACACAATATACCTGACCTCACATCTGGGCTTCGCGTAGTTTCAGCAAAGTATTTTAAAGAGTTTATACATTTGCTTCCTAATGGTTTTTCATACCCTACTACTATTACAATGGCATTCTTCAGAAATGGATACACTGTAGGTTATGTGCCTATTAAAGCCGCTAAACGAATAGGACAAAGTCATCTAAAAATCACTAGAGATGGCTTACGTTTTTTCTTAATAATTTTCAAAATAACAACACTTTACGCACCTTTAAAAATATTTTTCCCAGTTAGTGCTATTTTTGCAATCGCTGGATTATTTAATTATGGCTACACATATATTACAGCAGACCGATTTACCAACATGAGCGCCCTATTGCTTATTATCTCAATAATTATATTTATAATGGGCCTTTTATCGGAACAGATTACTGTTCTGATGTATAAAAACAAATAAAATTAATACTACTTAATGACTTTATAAGTTAACAGAAATCCACAATAATATTACAATAACTTTTAAGCTTATATGGTGAATACTAGACTAAAAAGAGCGGTTTCTTTTTTAAAATATACACCATTCCATCCGCAGTGGTTCAGTTTTCGGGATTTGAGAAAATTTAGACACAATATTACATATGCCGCCAAGGGATTGGTATTAGATGTGGGGTGTGCAGACAAAACACTTAAGTCATTTATTTCAAAAAATTGTGAATATATAGGCTTAGATTACTATAAAACCTCAACATCGCTTTATGGTAGCAAACCAGAAATATATGGCGATGCGCAAACATTACCTTTCAAAGATAACATTGCAGAAACGATTACTCTACTTGAGGTGCTAGAACATTTACCAGATCCAAATAATGCGATAAGTGAAGCATATCGTGTGCTAAAAAAAGACGGCTTGTTAATTGTGACTGTACCATTCCTATATCCAATCCATGATGCACCTTATGATTTTCAACGCTGGAGCAAATATGGTTTACATCAATTATTTGCTCGCAATAATTTTTCAATAAACAAAGAAGAGTACCGAGGAAAGCCATCTGAAACCGCTGCATTACTTTGCAATATTGCTGCATCAAAACAGTTTCTAAACCTATGGAACAGCCATAACCCGTTAGCAATAATTTTATTACCTATTCTTTTTCTTTCTATCCCAATTATTAATGCATTTGGCTGGCTTTTCTCATTTCTTGGTGGAAATGATGAATTAATGCCATTTGGTTATCAAATTATTCTACGCAAATAATTTTAAGTTAACCAATACCGATAACCTTTGATTTATTTAATCACAATAAAGAAACGATAATGAGCAATAAAACACCAACATTTAAATTCGGCAAAAATTGGCGGAATTATCTAGAAAAAATAGATGTATCACGCATTGACGCAGCTAAAAAATCTTTATGCAGCATGCTCGGAAAAAATGATTTAAAGAATTTACGATTTCTTGATGCCGGATGCGGTAGCGGACTTTTTTCTTTATCAGCTATTAAACTTGACGCCAAAGAAGTTATTTCTTTCGATATAGACCGAGACAGCACAGAATGCGCTCACCTACTAAACAAAAAATATGGTCCTTTCCAAAATTGGAAAATTCTTGAAGGAAGCGCCTTAGATAAAAGATGGATAACAGAGTTAAATAAATTTGATGTTGTATATTCTTGGGGAGTACTACATCACACGGGGAATATGTGGCAGGCATTAGAAAACATCACTATCCCTGTAAAAGATAATGGACTCCTTTTTATCAGCATATACAATAATCAAGGTTATAAAAGTAAAATTTGGACCGCAATAAAATCTTTATATAATAATTCCGGAAAGGCTTTAAAACTGATTATTGCATCTGGTTATCACTTTATTGCCATAGTAAACCGAACAATTTCAGGCATTTTACAGATGAGGCCACCTAGAGAATGGTATATTGGTTCAGAGCGTGGCATGAGTTTATGGTATGACACAATAGACTGGGTGGGTGGATATCCATTTGAAACAGCAACAGCTAAAGAAATTCTAGATTTTTTCCGTAATCGAGGTTTTGAGTCAGTAAATTCAAAGTTGAAAACCGGAATCGGTTGCAGTGAATTTGTATTTATAAAAAATCAAGACGCCAAGCAATAATAATTAAATATAAATTTTCAATTTTTTTTAACATATACCTCAATTATATTCCCGCCCCGATGTATTCTTTCGCTTGCCCACAAAAATATCCTAAGAAAAATATTTTTTAAACTAAAAGGCCAAAGAGGTGTGCGATTTGGATTTGCTGTGCTTAAATAGATTAATTCAAAACCATTATTAACAAGTATGGATTTTATACTAGATGGTGTATAGAAAAATGTATGATGCAATGAATATACGCTAAACTCTGCATCACTCCTCATTCCAATTAATAATTTTAAACGATCAAGGTCATTATAAAATTGCTGCGGAATCTCAAGCACAAGCATACCTTCATTTTTTAACAATCTGTGACAATCTTTCAAAATTACATTTGGATCTCCAAGGTGCTCGAACACATGATTCATATGTATAACATCAAAAGTTTCATCCTCAATATCCGATAAACCAATATTGACCAAGTCTATATCGTATACTTTTTTTGCAGTAGCACGTGCATCAACAGATGGCTCAATACCCGTTAGATTGTGGCCTCTATTAATTGCTTCATTTGAAAACTCACCTGTGGCTGCTCCAAAATCTAATATTTTAAGATGAATATCAGATTCAAAATGACTTTCAATTTTTTTAACTCTTTCTCTAAAATACGGAGATCTCTCTGCTGCTAAGGTCGAATATGTCTCAACAGAACTGAGGTAGTTTTCATTCTCATAGAGCTGAACATACGCCTCTTGACTAGGCCTTGGGCTTAGCCATCTCAAACTACATTCTCTGCATACTTGCACTTTGTATGGTGAAACCAAACCTAACATTTTTTCAAACTTAGCGTCTCTAGAATTGCTTTTACCGTAACAAATCACACAAGAATCTAATTCTTCAATTTCTTTTGATATATTCATCTTCTATATAAAATAAACAATAAAACAAGGCCTACTGTATAAACAACACTTGTCGCTATTCCTATTCCATATATCCCCCAATAATTAACAAACAGATAGTTTAAAATAATGTTAGATAAAAAATTTATCAAGGCAACAATAGTTATCTTTACAACTCTTTGCTCAGCACTCAATGCACGCACATAGACCATACCACTAACAAAAGGTATTGTGCCAATCAGGTAACAAACTGTTAATCTCGCTAAAATATGTTTCTCATTCTCGCTCATAACACCTAACCCAAATATTATTGAAATAATTGAGCTCATCATCAGTGCAGCAACCAGAGCTATGCAAAAAGAAAGAAAACCTAACTTTACAGCTTGTGTGTCTGTATTTACTTTATCAATTTCACCTATAGCAGAAGCCTTACTCATTTTTGAGTAAAGAGTAATTAGCATTCCTGTAAAAAGCAAAGGAACTAAATTCCACAGCCGGCTCGCATACTCCACCAATGTCACCGAACCTACAGCCAATTGTTTGGCAAAAATAATGTCGACAAAAGAATTTAGGCACAACAATAATGACCCAATAATTTGCCATTTAGCATTAAAAAAGCATTCTGCTAACAAGGTCTTTAACGCAGCACTTGGATTCTTCTGGCGTTGTTCAATTCTAATATTTTTAAAGGTTAAATTCAGCTTTAGCCCGATCATTCTTGAAGCTTCATACACCAATAATACAAATGCTAAACTTTCTTGAGATCGATCAACTAAAAAAACAACAGGCAGCGCCACAATTGATCCATATAGTGGACCTAACACCGCAAGCCTCATCGACCCAAACGAATTTAGAAAACCTATATGTAAAGCAGATATGGACCCCAATAATGGAATCAACATCATCAGTAATAGTGTTTTCAAACTAACATCATCAACATAATATGTTGACACAATGAAAACCACTGCAGATAACGGGACAATAAAAAATATAGTGTATTTTGTTAGCGCAGAACGAAGGTACCCATCATTTTTAGAAATCATTGCACGGTGCATTGCCGGCATCACTATTACATCAGCCACTCCTAAAGCAACACCGATAATCACTGCTACAGGAGCATAAATAAAGAAAACGACTTCAGTTGCTTCAGATACGCCATACAAATTACCTATAGCTAAGAAAAGAAGCAACTGCATTGCTCTTGATATTATATTTAGTAAGGTGATGCTAAGCGTAGACAAACTAAAATATATCCTTACTGAATTAACTGAATCAATTTAATATCAACTTACAAATTTCAGATTCCCAGTTGAAATATAACTTTTCAGCAAATGGTTTTTGCTCCTTCTGAATACCAGCTAATGACAATTCAATGCTATTAAGAACTTCACCAATACACTTACTCCAGTGTTGTGAAGCATCTATACTTAATAGAGTAGACAACGGGAGAATCTCTTTATGTTCAGGAATATCGCTAGCCAATACGGGGATGCCATGTGCTAATGCCTCTAAAACCGCATTTGGTGCACCCTCATGCATCGATGGCTGCAATAAGAGATCCGCATTAGGCCAGATCTTCGATGTATTCACCCACCCTTCAAAATGAACCTTATTTTCAACACCTAGCTTTATCGCTAATTGTTTTAACTCTTCCTCCTTTGGACCAAGACCATAAAAATAAAGCACTGCATCACTAGCTGAAACTGACTGCATACATTCTAGAAGCAAACTCTGATTTTTTCTATTTTCTAAGACGCCCACGCAAACCAACCTCAAAGGTTTTTTATAACTCCGATTGCTATAGGCAATTTTCTCACTAATATCATTTCTAATCACACCTGACTGAAATGGTTTTGCGATACTATGTCTTTGTAAAATCGTATTTATTAGAGCCTCGGAAACACCAAATAAATTGACTTTATGTATCGCCAATGCCTCAATCAATTTTTCTAACTTTAAGAGGCAGCTACTCCTCCCTTTAATCTTGTGATTTTCAATTGCATCCCCTCTTAAGAATAATGACAATGGAATAGATTGTATTCTTCGCAATGGTTGCATTAAAAAAGCGTAGTTCGTGCTAAAAGCAAACAAATGAGTAATTTTAAATTTTATTCCAATATAGAGAAGCACAAACGGCGCAATTATATGAAAACATACCCAAAACAAAGAGGTTTCTGTCTTATTTTCTGGCCAAGGAAATTTGTGGAAATGGCAATTATGGTGACTAATAGGAAATTTCACTACTGCCAAATAATGCACCTCATGACCTTGATCCAAGAGAGCATTCATAGAACGAAATAATCGCTTACATAACCCCCCAGGCTTAGGCCTATAGTAACTTGTTAAAACTTTATATGACTTTGCTGTTGTCGACATAATAGATAGATATAAATACCCCAAAGCCTGTAACCATGATCACGCGAAGAGTTTCGATGCTCATATAACATTCTTTGAATAAATTTTTTATTTAATGGGCTACAGGCCTCCGCAAGCAATTCCTCAAAGTCTATACCAAGTTTACCTCTAAACCATGCGTGTAACGGGACTGCAAATCCTTGCTTTCTTCGTGACCAGATATCTTCCGGCAACAGCGCTTTAAACGTTTCCCTCAACATACACTTCCCTTTGAAATTTTTTCTGTGCCAATGAGTCGGAAGTGAATATGCTAGCGATATTACCTTACTATCTAGAAAAGGAGCTCTAACTTCTAACGAATATGCCATCGAAGCACGGTCAACTTTAGCTAAAATATCTTGCGGCAAATAGACAACTGCATCTGTTGCCATCATAGACAAAATATCATCTACATGCTCACCATCTTGTATTTCCGGCGCCTTATGACCAAAATTTTCGAGCTCGGGAGCTAATTGAGTAAAATCCTCATTTGAATACATTAATGGAGCTATGTAGGATTGATTTTGATTTGATCGATTTACTATATCTTGAAACAGATGTGCTTTTTTTAAGATACTGCGACTATGATGAGACATAGGTTCTGGGATTAAACGGACTATTTTTTCAATACTATTCTGCATAAATTTTGGTAGTCGCGCATACCATCTTAGCAACATGCGAGCTTGATAGCGCTGGTAGCCGCTAAATAATTCATCTGCACCATCTCCAGACAAAGCAACTTTCACGTGCTTAGATGCGAGCTCGGACACTAGTGCTGTAGGTAATAAAGAAGAATCTGCAAATGGTTGCCCGACATTATTAATTACAAGCGCACTAAGATCTCCAACATTCAAATTTGATATACAATCTTCAAAGTGTTTTGTTTTACAGTCTTTTGAGACTAATCGTGCATACCTGCGTTCATCAAAATTATGTTCTAAAAACCCAATTGTAAAAGTTTTAGGATTTTCTCCTAATATTTTACTCATAACACTTACTACTAAAGATGAATCTATGCCTCCCGATAAAAAAGCACCAACCTCAACATCAGCAACTAGTCTCTTTTGAATTGCAGAGGTAAAATTCTCATTTAATTCCTGCTGTGCTTGTTGTTTTGTGCCTGTAAACAAGCCAATTGGCAATGACCAATACGGTTCTTGTTTTGGCTCTTGGCCTACAGACCATGTTAAAATATGACCCGGCAACACTTCTTGTATATTCTTGTATGCTGTATAGCCTGGAAGATAAAAACCATAACGGAAATAATCTGCTGAACTATCTAGGTCTTCCTCAAAGGAAGACTCAAGCAGACAAGAAAGTGCGGGCAGTTCTGAAGCACAATAAAATTTTTCCTTATTACCTTGAAAATATAATGGCTTCTTACCTAAACGATCTCGAGCTAACATTAATGAATTATTTTCTTCATCCCACAGGGCAAACGCCCACATTCCTTCAAGCTTTTGAAGAAATTTGGAACCGTAAATAATTAAGCCAGCAAGCAAGACTTCGGTATCTCCTTGCGTTTTAAACTGCCACTTACTCTCCAGCTCTTTACGCACTTCCTTAAAATTGTAAACTTCTCCATTATAAGAGAGGGTATACCTACCAGATGGATCATCCATCGGTTGCTCACTGGCAACCAGATCAATAATAGAAAGCCGCCGGTGGCCAATTGTGGCATAGGATTTTTGTGTAATTCCATACGCATCAGGACCGCGATGAGCTATACGATCTAGGGCATTTAATGCTTTAAGTTTGTTTTCAGATTTACTTAAACAGAGGCTATATGAAAAAATTAATCCACACACTTAAACTACGCTCCTAGTTAAATCAATGCATTTTTTATATGTATCCGCATACCGCTTTCCAATTTTTGGCCAAAGTAGTTCATTATTTATAATTAGCTCTCTTCCTTTCTTAGCTAACTCATTTCTCATTTCCGGGTTGTTTTTCAAGAATTTAATTTTAGTAGCAAGCTGAGTAGAATTTCCAGGTAGAAATAGCAGCCCTGTAATATTCTCTTCTACTATCTCAATTACACCATCAATTTGGGTAGCGATTACTGGAACACCTGCAGCAAATGATTCAAGAACCACATTTGGTCGACCTTCACTATAGCTTGCTAAAATAAATACATCCGCTTTTGCAAAATAGTGCGGAATATCTTGCGGTGAAATATTTCCTAGAAATTTAACTTTCTCTGACAAACCTGAAGTTTGAACGAGTTGCTTAAGATTATTTTCCTCAACACCATCACCAATAATGCTTAAGCTGAAATTAGAATCAGTTTCGCTTATATGCTTTAACGCATTTATAATATCCTTAATACCCTTTCTAGGTATTAAACTACCAATTGTTAAGATTTCTAATACTTCTTTTTTATTGTTTTGCTTTTGGACAGACATATCCTCAATATTAAGGAAAATGTTATCAACTCCATTTGGAATAAATTCTAGTTTGTTTGAATAACAAGGGAAAGTTGTTAAAAGCTGGTCGTATATAGCTTCGCTGACACATATAATTTTTTTATTAGAGATAACGCATAGCTTTAAAATTATATTAAATATTTTAGATCTACTAGATTTTGTAACATCTTCACCTCTCAGCGTCGTAATTACTGGTGTGCCTGTAATAATTCCAACGATTCCTGCGATCAACCCATTTATTGACCAATTAGCATGAATAAGATCACAAGAGCTTGCTACCCTAATGCATGCTATAAACATTGACCCAATAAATATTGGGAGCAATAAGATGAGAATTTTTCTGTGTCGAATCGCAACAGGGATACCCCCAGAATTATGTGCAAGTATTTGCCAGCTTCTAGGCGCATATCTGAAACATTGAATTTTGTGATTTTGTTTTTTACCTATCGTAAGTTTTTTTGAAGAACATGGCGTTATAACATTGACCTCCACCCAAGATGGTAAACTTTGCACGAGTCGCTTTACAAATATTCCACTCACGGAATTTTCATTTATCGGGTAAGAAGTTGTTAAAACTGCAACTTTTATATGCTCTTTTTTAACCAAGATCTTGAATGTAATTAATTTAAATGGCCTTAGTAGATACGAGCTGGCAAATATTGAAAAGGATAAAGTTTTAGTGTGACTGCTTGATTACTCTATAGTAAACAGTAACTTAAGGCACATACCGGCTATCTGGAATACATACCTCTCAAGCAAATCAATTCATAAGAGTCAGAATTTTCAAAATTTTCTGTTAAATTTTCTGTTAATTGATACGCCCGACCTTAAGACTCATACTGATTACTAAGTAAATATATAGCCACTTTGACTGATAGGCGTGAATTATCTCCTAAGTGGTCATAATGTTACATGAAAAGCCAATTAACTATCTGTTAATATTGTACTTTTAGTATCGGATTAAATAAGTGGCCACAGCAGCATCAACTATCAGAATTAGCGGATTATCACGCAGACTCATCAATGATGGATTTGTCTCTGAGCAGGATGCCGCTAACGCTCAAAAAGAAGCGCACGATAATGGTATTGCGCTAACCACGTATTTAGTTAAAAACAAGCTCATTGATGCAAGTGATCTTGCATATTCTGCATCAAACGAATTTGGCATTCCGTTATTGAATATTAACGCAGTAGACTTGGAGTCATTGCCCAGCAATATAGTCCCTGAAAAGTTAATCCGCCAGCACCATGCACTACCGATTCAAAAACGTGGTAACCGCCTATTTGTAGCGATTTCCGATCCAATGAATTTAGCAGCACTGGATGAGTTTAAATTCAACACTGGCATCACTACAGAAGCCGTTCTGGTAGAAGAAGACAAACTCGAGAAAATAATTGATAAAGCCCTAGAATTAGGTGATAAGTCACTCGACATGGACGGACTGCTGGATGACGATTTAGATAACTTAAACGTCTCAAATGGCGAAGATAATTTAGAAGATGGTGGTGAATCAGATATTGATGACACACCGATTGTTCGTTTTATTAATAAATGCCTGCTAGAGGCAATTAACAAAAAAGCATCTGATATTCATTTTGAGCCGTATGAAAAAGTTTACCGTGTTAGATTCCGTATTGACGGGATATTGGAAGAGATTGCCAATCCTCCACAAAACCTTGCCCCAAGGATATCAGCGCGGTTAAAGGTAATGTCGCGTTTAGATATCTCAGAACGACGCGTCCCACAAGATGGGCGCATTAAAATGCAGCTGTCAAAAAAACGTGCTATTGATTTCCGTGTTAATACTTGCCCAACATTATTTGGTGAAAAAATTGTATTACGTATTTTGGATCCTACCAGTGCACAACTTGGTATTGATGCGCTTGGATATGAAGAACACCAAAAGCAGCTTTACCTTAATGCATTATCTAAGCCCTATGGATTAATACTTGTAACAGGCCCAACAGGAAGTGGCAAAACGGTTTCTTTATACACAGGTCTAAATATTCTCAACACAGCTGATCGTAATATTTCTACTGCTGAAGACCCGGCGGAAATAAATATGCCGGGAGTTAACCAGGTTAACGTCAATCCTAAAGTAGGCCTGACTTTCGCTTCAGCGCTACGCGCATTCTTACGCCAAGACCCGGACATCATCATGGTAGGTGAGATTCGAGACCTTGAAACAGCTGAAATAGCCGTTAAAGCTGCTCAAACAGGTCATCTGGTCTTATCCACCTTGCATACTAATGATGCACCGCAGACACTTACTCGGTTGGCTAATATGGGCGTGCCGCCGTATAACATCGCCTCAGCTGTGAGTTTGATTATTGCGCAACGACTTGCACGACGACTTTGCGAACCATGCAAAATCATCGATGACGTACCAAAAGAAGCGCTTATTGAAGAAGGGTTTCAAAGGTCAGAAGTTGGCGATTTGAAAATTTATAAAGCTGCAGGATGCGATCAATGCAACAATACTGGCTATAAAGGTCGCACAGGCATCTACCAGGTATTAGCTATATCTGAAGAAATGGGTACTATGATTATGGAAAATGGCAATGCCATACAATTGGCAGAGCAAGCCCAAAAAGAAGGCTACCCAGATTTACGTGCTTCAGGATTAGAAAAAGTTCGCAAAGGCATACTCAGTCTTGAAGAACTAAACCGTGTGACAAAGGATTAACACTATGGCAACTGCTACCGCAACCACCTCAAATGCAGTTATTTTTGTATGGGAAGGTGTTGACCGTAAAGGCACTCGCGTTAAGGGTGAAGCACAGGCTTCCAATGAGATTCTACTGAAAGCAGACTTACGTCGACAAGGCATCAACCCCTTAAAGGTTAAGAAAAAACCCAAACCTTTATTTGGCAAAGGCAAAAAAATCGTAGCTAAAGATATAGCCATTTTCTCAAGACAATTAGCCACCATGATGGCTGCAGGCGTGCCATTAGTTCAATCATTTGAGATTATAGGGCGTGGACACGAAAAGCCAATGATGCAAGAGCTAATCATGAACATCAAAGGCGACGTAGAATCGGGTACTGCTCTGGCCCACTCTTTAGAAAAACATCCAAAATATTTTGATGATTTATTTTGCAATCTGGTCGATGCAGGAGAGCAGTCAGGTGCATTAGAAACATTGCTAGATAAAATCGCAATGTATAAAGAGAAAACTGAAGAACTTAAAGGAAAAGTTAAAAAAGCATTATTTTATCCAACCGCTGTGCTTGTAGTTGCCTTTATAGTCTCAGGCATTCTATTACTTTTTGTTGTGCCACAATTCCAAGAACTTTTTCAAGGCTTCGGCGCCGACTTACCTGCATTTACACAGATGGTAATCAACCTATCCGAGTTCATGCAAAAATACTGGTGGTTGGTATTGTTTGGCATTGGTGCTGCGATTTTTGGATTTGTGAATGCTAAAAGACGATCTCTAGCTTTCAGACAAGGCCTGGACAAGCTTTCTCTCAAAATTCCGGTAATCGGTGCTATCTTAGAGAAGTCAGCTATTGCCAGATTTGCACGTACTCTCGCTACCATGTTTGCTGCAGGCGTACCGTTAGTGGAAGCTATGCAGTCTGTAGCGGGCGCAACTGGTAACTCTGTTTTTGAACAAGCTACTCTGCGAATGAAAGATGAAGTATCCACCGGTACGCAACTACAGCAAAGCATGCGTTCTACAAATTTGTTTCCGAATATGGTGGTACAGATGGTGGCTATCGGTGAAGAATCTGGCTCACTAGACGAGATGTTGAGCAAAGTGGCTGATTTTTATGAAGCCGAGGTAGACAACTTAGTGGATGGCTTAAGCAGTCTATTAGAACCACTCATTATGGCAATCTTAGGGGTTGTAGTAGGTGGATTAGTCATTGCTATGTACTTGCCAATCTTCAAGCTAGGTGCTGTGGTTTAAGCTTTTGCTTTTCAAATAACCTAATAATATTGGATTTTCCTGATCATTCAGTTTTAGCTGATCTTCTGGGTCATATAGCTAGTAACCCGATGATGTTACTCACCTATAGTTTCATCATAGGTGCTTTCATTGGCAGCTTTCTTAATGTTGTTATTCATCGCATACCCGTTATGCTTGAACGACAATGGACAAGTGAATGCCAAGCGCTTCTTACTCCTGAGATTGACACTCCAGCGCTTGCTAAATACAACCTAAGTGTACCTCGCTCACACTGCCCTGCTTGCAATCACCAAGTCAAAGCGATTGAGAATATTCCGATCATTAGTTACTTATTCCTGAAAGGTAAATGCAGTAATTGTGGAATAAAAATTTCACCGCAGTACCCTTTAGTAGAATTGCTGACTGCAATTCTCACTATTGCAATAGTTTGGAAGTTTGGTTTCAGCATACAAACATTAGGTGGAGTAGTTTTCACTTGGTTTTTAATAGCGCTCAGCGGTATTGATATAAAAACCCAGCTACTACCCGATAACCTAACCTTGCCTTTGTTATGGCTAGGTATCATTTTTAACTTTTTTAATACTTATACAGATCTAAATTCAAGTGTATTAGGAGCAATATTTGGCTACCTCGCACTTTGGTTAGTGTTTCATCTATTTAAGCTGATTACTGGCAAAGAAGGCATGGGATACGGAGACTTTAAATTATTAGCTGCCCTTGGCGCCTGGTTAGGCTGGCAGAGCCTGCCTTTAATAATCCTGCTGTCTTCAGCTGCAGGTGCGGTTATCGGAATATTTATGATCGTATCTAAGTTACAGGATCGCAGTCAGCCGATTCCATTTGGTCCATATTTAGCCATAGCAGGATGGATTGCTATGTTGTACGGTAACCAACTAATATCTCTATATTTAGATAAAACCATTTAATCAACCCCAAAAGCAACTATGCTGGTAGTAGGTCTTACAGGTGGAATAGGATGCGGGAAAAGCCTTATCTCTGACCTATTTCATAATCTCTTTTCTGTGCCAATCATTGATGCAGATGTTATTGCTCGAGAGCTTACTCAAACCAGGACAGTAATTGACCAAATCTCTCAGCAACTTGGATCAGAGTATCTCGATGAAAATGGCAATCTATTGCGCAAAAAACTTCGCGAAGCAATTTTTGCTAATTCAAATAATCGCACTATCCTTGAAAAAATACTTCACCCACTAGTCTATAATGAAATACGCCGTAAGCTCGACGAGCTCGATGCACCTTATTGCCTGGTTGTTATTCCATTATTATTCGAAAAGCAACAAACTGAATTTCTTGATCGCATTCTTGTCATAGACTGTAGCATTGAAGAACAGATTTCACGTGTTACACAACGTGACCGATCTGATGAGCGCCTCGTCAAAAGTATTATTGATACACAAATTGATCGAGCTAGCCGTTTATCTTTAGCAGATGATATAATTGAAAACAGTGGTAGCATCACATCTGTAAAAAATAAAATACACTTACTACACAAAAAATACACCGAACTCAGCAAGTCTTTTAGATAAAGATGAACTCCGATATAGAAACTACAGGTAACGACCCTGATATAGGTCCTGATATCAGTCCTGATATCAGCTTAGATATCTGTTATGAACAGCCACTAAATGAACGTATGCGGACGTTTTTGCGTTATGAAGAGCTTACATATCGCTTCGATTTTTTTGCCAAACAAGAAAGTGCTTCTGATTCACATGCTGCTTTGTTAGCATTAATTGAAATTTTAATCCTGGCATCTCGCGGCGATCTTAAACAAGAATTATTAAAGGAAATAAAACGTCAGATTAATAAACTCGAGCTGCTTGCGAATAAACCTAATCTAAACGCAAGCAAGTTAACAGAAATTTTATACAAACATAAGAATATATTTGACCGTTTACATACTATACGTGGCCAAATTGGTTCTCATCTAAAAGAAAATGACTTCATAAATAGTATAAAACAACGTGCTGTTATCCCTGGCGGGACCTGTGATTTTGATTTGCCTGGATACCATCATTGGCTTGAACTACCATTCAATCATCGTAATAAAATTCTACTTGAATGGATCGAACCTTTTGGAATTATCCAAGAAAGTGTCAGCCAGGTTCTACGCTTAATCAGAGAAAGTACACAATACACAAATAAAACCGCTGCAAAAGGATTTTATGATCAAAATCTTGGCCCTAATGCACCTAACCAATTAATTCGTATTGCGATTGCAAAAAAAGATAACTTCTTCCCGGAGTGCAGTGCAGGCAAACATCGTTTTTCAATTCGCTTTTTATCGCAAGACAATCCGAACATCACTCCTAAGCAAGCCGGATTAAATATTGATTTTAAACTTGCATGCTGTACTTTTTAATCAGCGATATTCCATATCCCCCTAATTGCCGCAATACCTTGCCCACCATACTTGATAGATACTCCTTCATCATCTATACCTAAACCACCAATTGCATAGACCGGTATTGCGCTTTCCTTTGCAAGAGCCGCAAAGCCCTGCCACCCTAAATTTACACTGTTTTCAACCGTTACCTTCTCTTTAACAGGACCCAAAATTACGTAATCCAAGCCAAGAGAATTAGCGTGCTGAATTTCTTGTAAACTATGACAGGAACCACCAACTATGTTCTGATCACTTAGTGGCCTCTTATTAGTTCTCAATAATCTGCTACTTGTTAAATGTAGGCCCGCATCATCCACTACACTTAGAACACTTATTCGGGCATTTAAAATCAACTTAACATCGTATCTTTTACATAAAGTGGCACATTTATTAGCAAGTTTTATGTATTCTGATTCTTTAAGCTCATGCGAACGAAGTTGAATAATTTTAATTGAATTTCTACGCACTACTTGCTCAAAATTATTCAGAAAATTTTCAGGATTTATAGAAAACTCAGGCGTAACCGGGAATATTTTGGGCAAACGCAAAGCACGTAATATTCCATAATTAGCAGCTGGAAAATCATCATCATTTAATGACTCAATATTCTTCCAGAATAATTCTTGCCCCTCATTCGCACATTCACTGCCATTAAAGTCATCAACTAAATAAACTTCCAGCAATACATTTTGATCTGGATAGGAGTAAGGAATTTTAATTAATGGTGTAAATCTGGATACTTTAATTTTTAACTCTTCAGATAATTCACGACGCAGAGCATTTATAGCTGATTCATTCTCTTCAACCTTACCTCCCGGAAACTCAAGCAACCCACCTAAATGTGCATCTAACTTTCGCCTACTGACAAGAACCTCTTGCTTAGCATTTAGAATTATCGCAACAACGACATGAACACACTTTTGCTCCTGCAAAGTACCCACCAATAGAAAATCTATGAATTAAGTTCTATATTCTGCATTAATCTTTACATAGTCATGCGAAAGATCTGTGGTCCATATTGTGATCCCGGAACTACCCGCACCAAGCTGTAGACGAAATTCAATCTCATCTTTTCGCATCTCTATTTGACCACTTGCTTCACTATAATTGTCCGCTATTTCACCCTTACTGATAACACACAAGTTGTTGATATATAAAGATAAATTACTCATCTCTACAGCTTCTGTGGCCGCGCGTCCTGCCGCTGCCAATATGCGTCCCCAATTAGGATCACTGGCAAACGCGGCAGTTTTTACCAGTGGCGAATGGGCTATGGTAAACGCAATATCACGCGCCATAGTAAAATTCTTAGCGTTTTCAACTTTCACAGCAATATATTTCGTAACCCCTTCACCATCTCGTATGATTGATTGAGCCAGCTTTAGAAAAATAGAATTTAATTCAGCGATAAAACGATCTTTAACTTGATCTGAAAGATCGTTGAACTTCAGATTAGATTTACCTGTCGCAATTAACACACACGAATCATTCGTAGAAGTATCACCATCTACGGTAATTCGATGAAATGACTGTTCAACTGCTGCAACTAAAATACTATTCAATTCTTGTTTATCAATACTTAGATCGGTAGCTACATACGCAAGCATAGTCGCCATATCGGGCCGAATCATGCCCGAACCTTTTGCGATACCCGTTATTGAGACAATATCGCCATCTAAATTTAGCTGCTCAGAATAACCTTTTGCAATTGTGTCAGTAGTCATAATTGCATTAGCAGCACTTAGCCATGCATCTTCTTGAAGATTACTTAATAGTGAAGGCAAAGCGTTATCAATCTTATCTACAGGAAGTTGCGCGCCAATCACACCGGTTGAAAATGGCAAAATTTCCGATACATCACAGTTAGCATGCATCGCCAGTGAAGCACAGGTATGCTTTGCATCAGCAAGGCCACGTTTGCCTAGCCCTGCATTGGCATTACCCGAGTTTATGAGTAAATATTTAGGTTGTGTGATTTCTATGTGTGCACGAGTAACTTCAACCGGAGCTGCACAAAACTGATTTTTTGTTAGTACTACTGCTGTGGACGAACCTTCTGACAATTCAAATAAAACAAGATCATCTCTATCTTGATATCTGACACCTGCTGATACTGAGGAGATCTTTATACCTGATATAGGTAACAGCTTAGTTGGTGGTTGTAGTGAAATCGCCATAGTTAAACGTCACTTGCTTGATGCAAAGTAAAAAAATATTCTTATTTCAAGCAAATATAAAGTTTGCTATTTAGGTTAACTTACCATGACATTGTTTGAATTTCTTGCCCGATCCACAGTGACAAGGATCATTACGCCCCAATTTTTTATCTGAGCGCTTAAATGGCTCTTGTTTTACATGATCTTGTGCCTGTGGAGGCATGGCATCATGCGGCTGCTCCGGATGTAAAATATCGTCTGCTTGAGCATGTTGATATTGAATATTATCAGGAATCTGCTGAGCAGCTTCCATTGCCTTAATTTCTTCTAATGTGGGTAGCTCCACTCTGGAAATTAATGAAATGGTTTCACTCTTTATCTGCTCAAGCATTTGTTGAAACATAGTAAAAGCTTCACGCTTATACTCTTGTTTAGGGTTTTTCTGTGCATAACCGCGCAAACCAATTCCCTGTCGCAAGTAATCCATGGCGGCAAGATGCTCTTTCCAGCGATTATCCAACACCTTTAACATCATATCTTTCTCAAGCCTGCGCATAACTTCAGGACCGACTCGATCTTGCTTTTCTTGAAATAATTTTTCTACACGTTGATGAATTCTTTCGCGCACCTCGTCTTCAGCAACGCTATCGTCGTCATCCAGCCACTGTTGAACTGGAAACGTTAATCCAAAGTCATTTTTAAATGAATTGGTTAGGCCCTCAATATCCCACTGCTCATCCATGCTACCTGCTGGTATATACACACTGATGGCTGCATCCACCACATCCTCGCGAATAGCAGCTAGATTGCCAGAAATATCCTCTTCTAGCATTAGATCACGTCTTTGTTCATAGACTACTTTGCGCTGATCATTTGCCACATCATCATATTCAAGGAGATTTTTACGAATATCAAAGTTGTGCGCTTCAACTTTACGCTGCGCATTTTCAATTGCCTTCGATACCCACGGATGTTCAATCGACTCACCCTCCTGCATGCCCAGTTTCTGCATCAAACCACGCACTTTTTCTGATGCAAAAATTCTCATTAGGTTATCTTCCATAGAAAGATAAAAACGACTCGAACCCGCATCACCTTGGCGCCCGGAACGACCGCGTAATTGATTATCAATACGTCGCGACTCATGCCGTTCTGTACCAATGATATGCAAACCACCCGATTTGAGAACCGCATCATGTCTTTGTTGCCATGCTGCTTTCACTGCTTCAGTACTACTATTATCTTCGAGCCGTTGCAGTTCAGCATCCAAACTTCCACCTAAAACAATATCTGTTCCACGACCCGCCATATTGGTTGCAATCGTAACTCTGCCTGGCATACCTGCCTGGGTAATGATTAGTGATTCTTTTTCATGTTGCTTGGCATTCAAAACCTGATGCTCAATATTTGATTTTATAAGAACATTAGATATAAGTTCGGAAGACTCAATTGAAGTGGTACCCACTAAAACAGGTTGACCACGCTCTACACAGCCTTTTATATCTTCGATGATAGCGTCATATTTTTCATTTAACGTCAGGTAAACCAAATCACCCATATCATTACGCACCATGTCTCTGTGTGTGGGAATCACAACGACTTCCAACCCGTATATAGATTGGAATTCAAATGCCTCGGTATCCGCCGTACCGGTCATACCGGAAAGTTTGTTATAAAGACGGAAATAATTCTGGAATGTAATTGAAGCCAGCGTTTGATTCTCGTTCTGAATCTTCACACCTTCTTTAGCCTCTACCGCCTGATGCAAACCATCGGACCAGCGTCGACCCGGCATGGTGCGACCCGTAAACTCATCGACAATGATTACCTGCTGTTCCTGCACAATATAATCGACATCTTTTTGAAATAATTTATGTGCACGTAGCGCTGCATTGACATGATGCAATAGACCTATATTTGTAGTGTCATATAGCGTTTCACCATCACCCAGCAGACTCTGGCCTGCTAGCAAGTCCTCAACGTTTTGGTGACCCTCCTCAGTAAGATAAATTTGCCTGCTTTTTTCATCAATACTGTAATCACCCGGACCATCTTCTTGTTGTTGCACAACTAACTTTGGTACCAGTTTATTGATGGCGATATACATCTCTGAGTGCTCACCACTGGGTCCAGAGATGATCAATGGTGTTCTTGCTTCATCGATTAAAATTGAATCAACCTCGTCCACCACTGCAAAATTCAATTCACGCTGTACACAGCCTTCGATTGAAAACTCCATGTTGTCACGTAAATAATCAAATCCAAATTCGTTATTGGTGCCATAGGTGATATCAGC
This sequence comes from uncultured Thiotrichales bacterium, assembly GCA_964486815.1. Taxonomy (GTDB): domain Bacteria; phylum Pseudomonadota; class Gammaproteobacteria; order UBA4575; family UBA4575; genus JABDMD01. Next base: position 165,375 of record CAZAOO010000002.1, on the reverse strand, counting down.
TGCATAGGCTTGTTGTTTTTCCTGATGCATCATTCCACCCGTCACCACACCTACGCTAAGACCCAGGAATTGATAAATCTGGCCCATCCACTCAGCATCACGCTTAGCCAAATAATCATTTACGGTAACCACATGCACACCTTTACTCGAAAGTGCATTTAAATATACCGGCAAGGTCGCAACTAGCGTTTTACCTTCACCCGTCCGCATTTCAGAAATCTTGCCATCATTCAACACCATGCCGCCGACAAGTTGCACATCAAAATGACGCATACCCAAGACACGGCTTGCAGCTTCTCTTACGGTTGAAAATGCATCAGGAAGAATCTCATCCAGTGTGGTTCCCTTATCTAGCTGCATACGAAACTCAGAAGTTTTATTTTTTAACTCATCATCACTGAGTGCTTTATAAGACGCTTCCAAGTCATTAATTCTTTTAACGGCTTTAGCATATTGACCAACCAGTCGCTGATTGCGACTTCCAAACAATTTATTTGCAACATTTCGAAACATAGTTTTTAAGGTACGTAAATATTAATTTAAAAGAATATGGAGTAGCTGAACACATCTATGATCACGTCTATGATCACGTCTATGATCACGTCTATGAATACGTCTAATTGAAGCGCAAACAAGACTGAAATAAGAAATGATTCTACCAATGCGAGTAATGAGATGAATAAATGTAAATATTAACAGGGCATTTACTAGGATATATTAGGAATTATACACTAGCCATGTGGGAATTAGAGCAGCAGGAAGGAATCTATTATGCTGCCAGTCTTAATCAGTTAGTTCTAAAATGTCCTCATTCAACAAACTTCATAGGATCGATATGCTTGCCATCTTTAATAACTTCAAAATGCACATGTGGGCCCGTTGAACGGCCTGTACTACCAAGTTTTGCAATCACTTGGCCACGCTTGATTGCCTCACCCACCTGTACGTGGATCATCTGATTATGTCCATAACGCGTGACATAGCCATTACCATGATCAACCTCTACCAAATTGCCGTAGCCGCCTCTATCATCATCCGCGAAAGTGACCACCCCACCTGCCACTGAGACTACGTCATTGCCCTCTTTCCCAGCAAAATCTACGCCTTTATGGTTTTCCGTCTTGCCACTGAAAGGGCTGGTACGTTTACCAAAATAAGATGAGATCCAGCCATGTATAACCGGTCGGCCTTGAGGTCGAGTTTCTTGTTCCAGTTTTTCATCTATCAGCAAGTCATTAAGCACTTGTAATTGATGCTCACGATTATTGATCTCTGTATTAAGTCTTGATAACACTGCATCAATTTCCATATCCACTTGAGCATCATCTTCACTCGATGCACTCGGACCCCCTAAACCCGGAACCGAATCGAAACTGAATTCATCAGCATCCAGCCCCGCCATGCTTACCAACATACTGCCTAAAGCATCAATGCGATTCAAATGCGCCTGCATTAAACCCACTTTTGTAGTTAATGCGCCTACATGAGTCTCGCTTTCTCGCTTAGCAACATTTAAACGGTCTTTTTGTGCACTAACGTCTGCTTTCCATTCACTTAATATTGTTTTATGACCAAATGAAATGCCTAATAAATAGCCACCACCTAATAAAACCGCGGAGAGCGCGATTAATCCTAAAAAGACACCGATTTTATTAACACCATGCAAAGAATTTGCATAGATATGATTTGTTCGCGGACGCGGGAAAATGATAATGTTCATCTAAATTCTTTATACTTATTTATTTAAAGTCCTTGTTGGTGTATTAATACAATCCGTGTATATAACAACCCGATGCAAAAATTTTCTTCCTACATCAGCTTAGATCTGCAAAAAAAAGCAAAACTACTGCATAGACTCACTCTGAGTTTAAAAATGCAGTTGCCTAAAGACCTAGCCAATCACTGTTGGGTAGCAGGAATTGACAATCGCACACTCACGATCATTACTGACGACCCTAACCGAGCGAGCATTATTCGATTCCAGCAACGTGAAATATTGAAGCAACTGAATCAAGAGTTAAGTCTTACTGTAAAGGAATACTTGAATCAAATAAAGGTTAAAATCTGTAACGTTATCAATGGCGTAAATCACCCGACGAAAGCACAATTTTTGACTACAAACAGTGCCAATCACATCAATCAATGCGCCAAAAGTATCAAGGACATAGAACTTCAAAAAGCGATGCAACAGCTCGCAAAACGAGCTACTAAAGAATCAGAACAATAATTAAGCTTTTATAACCATTAAAACTAAATGGTTATGAGTTCAACAGCTGAAATTCTAAAAGATACTGTGCCTATTTTATGAACTTGCACTGATCGGTCGACTATAAAAAATAGGTACATTTTCTTCGTCGTCTTCAAATGTCACTTCTTCCCACGCATCCGTAATCGAAACCAGTTTACGTAATAATTTATTGTTTAGAGCATGCCCCGATTTATGGCCACTAAATGCACCGATCAAGCTATGCCCTAATAAATATAAATCACCTATGGCATCAAGAATTTTATGTTTAACAAATTCATCTTCATAACGCAGACCATCTTCATTAAGTATGCGATGATCATCTACCGCAATGGAATTATCCAGGCTACCGCCCAAGGCAAGATTTTGAGAACGCAAGGTTTCAAAATCGCGCATAAACCCAAATGTACGTGAACGAGACACTTCTTTTACAAATGAGGTAGTGGAAAAATCGAGTTCAGCTTTTTGCGGTCCAGCTTTGAAGACCGGATGATCGAAATCAATCGTGAAGCCTACTTTGAAGCCATCAAAAGGAACAAAGCGTGCCCATTTATCACCTTCTTTAATTTCAACTGCTTTAATAATACGAATAAATTTCTTTGGCGCGTTCTGTTCTATAATACCGGCAGATTGAACCAAAAACACAAACGGACCTGCACTACCATCCATTATCGGTACCTCAGGTGCACTGACATCAACATAGGCATTATCAATTCCAAGCCCGGCAATAGCGGACAAAAGATGCTCTACGGTTGAAATGCGCACATCACCCGACACCAGTGTTGTAGAAAGACTGGTATCACCAACATTTTCAGGACTGGCTTTAATTTCGACCGGTGGATCAAGATCAATACGTCTAAATACAATACCCGTATGCACGGGAGCAGGCCTCAAGGTTAGATACACCTTTTTACCTGTATGCAAGCCGACACCTGTAGCGCGTATTACATTTTTTAGCGTTCTTTGTTTTATCACGGACCGTAAATCCTATTCGATCGCTGTTAGTAAATGGACATCCCTATGTGGATGTACCGCTTAGATGTAGGGGTATCTTTGTTACATCACTATGAAGACACCATTTAATAACCGCGACATTATTACACAAATCCTACAATTACGCCGTCAGCTCAATTACTTGCAAGTCTGAGCCAGTTCCGTGTAGTTAAGTTCAATATAAGCCTGATTTTAATCGCAAAATTGCTCAATAATTAGCCTAATTAGTCAGCTTATTAGCTTATCCGTCTATCAGACTCTTCAGTCTGCTTGGCTTAATCTTCCTGGCTTAATCTTCCTGGCTCAATCTGCTTGGCGTCGCAAGAATGCTGGAATATCCAGGTAATCCAAGTCGTAGTCATCCTCTTTCTCAGGCGCTACCGCTTTCGCACGATTTTCAGCTCGTATTGCAACCGGAGCCTCTACTCCACCATCTAAGCCAGCAACTGACGGATCTTCTATGATCACTTTAGGCTTGGTGTCTACCAATTTAACTGCTGGTCTCACTGGCATTGAGACTCTAGGTGAACCTATTCCAGTTGCCACCAAGGTTACGCGTAGAGTATCCCCCATAGATTCGTCAATCACAGTGCCGACAACAACCGTTGCATCATCTGAAGCCAGGCTTTTAATATGATTACCCACTTCTTCAAATTCTCCAATTGAGAAACTGCTACTTGCGGTAACATTTACTAATATTCCTTTTGCACCAGAAATATTTATATCTTCAAGCAACGGACTTGATATTGCAGATTCGGCTGCTTCGCGTGCTCGCTCGGTACCCACTGACACACCAGAACCCATCATTGCCATTCCCATTTCAGACATCACGGTACGCACATCTGCGAAGTCAACGTTAATCAAACCCGGGCAGGTAATTAATTCAGCTATACCTTGCACCGCGCCATGCAATACATCATTTGCAGACTTGAATGCATCCAACAAGTTTGTGTCTTTGCCGAGCACAGTTAATAACTTTTCATTTGGAATCGTTATTAAGGAATCTACATACTTGCTTAGCTCCTCAATTCCAGTTTCGGCAATTTGCATACGCTTACTTCCTTCAAATGGAAATGGCTTAGTTACAACTGCAACGGTTAGTATTCCCAGTTCTTTTGCAACTTCAGCTATGACCGGTGCAGCACCCGTACCGGTACCACCGCCCATGCCCGCAGTGATAAACAACATATCTGCACCAGCAATCACATCGTGAATACGGTCACGATCTTCGATAGCCGCTTCACGACCGACGACAGGGTTTGCACCAGCGCCCAAACCTTTAGTGATTTCACTACCCAGCTGCATCACTGTTTTGGCATTGGTATTCTTCAATGCTTGCGAATCGGTATTTGCACAAACAAAATCAACCCCTTCTATTGCAGAGTTGACCATATGCTGTACTGCATTACCGCCACCACCACCTACACCTATGACTTTAATTACAGCGCTTTGACTATACGCATCCATTAATTCAAACATGATATTTCTCCTCTAGTTACATGCTAAAAATTTAATATAAAAAATACACATTGAGTTCTTAAAAACTCCCTTGAAACCAATTCTTCATCCTCTTAAACACACTACCCATGCCAGATTCATTAAACAATGAAGCCTCTCCCATTCGTTGATTCTTGTGTCCAAACAAAAGTAAACCCACACCGGTTGCGTGAATAGGGTTTCGCACCACATCAACTAAACCGGTTATATGTTGAGGCAAACCTAAACGCACTGGCATATGGAATACTTCTTCAGCTAAATCCACCACACCCTCCATTTTTGAGCTACCACCCGTAAGCACAACACCGGCAGCAACTAAATCTTCAAATCCACTGCGACGCAACTCTGCGTGTACAAGGGTTAACAATTCTTCATATCGAGGCTCAACCACCTCAGCAAGAGTTTGTCGAGAAAGTCTTCTGGGTTCTCGATCGCCCACACTCGGCACTTCAATGGTGTCATCCGGATTTGCAAGCTGACGTAACGCACAAGCATATTTAATTTTAATTTCTTCAGCATATTGAGTAGGGGTTCGCATCGCGACTGCAATGTCGTTAGTAACCTGGTCGCCCGCAATAGGGATAACCGCTGTATGTTTAATCGCACCTTCAGTGAACACCGCAATATCAGTTGTGCCGCCACCGATATCCACCAAGCAAATTCCCAGCTCTTTTTCATCATCGGTTAGTACTGAATAACTAGAAGCTAATTGCTCTAAAATAATATCATCGACTTCTAGTCCACAACGTCGTACACACTTGATGATATTTTGTGCAGCACTCTCAGCACCTGTTACTAAATGCACTTTTGCTTCAAGGCGAACACCAGACATGCCAATCGGTTCACGAATACCTTCTTGTTGATCAATAATAAATTCCTGCGGCATAACATGAAGCACGCGCTGATCAGCTGGAATAGCTACCGCTCTTGCAGCATCAATAACTCTATCAACATCGCTAGATGAAACTTCACGATCTTTAATAGCAACGATGCCATGTGAATTCATACTACGAATATGGCTACCCGCAATTCCTGCATATACAGAATGAATTTGACAACCAGCCATCAGTTCCGCTTCTTCAACACAGCGTTGAATTGACTGAACGGTGGATTCAATGTTAACCACCACACCTTTCTTAAGACCACGTGAAGGATGCGAACCGATACCAATAATTTCTAACTGATTCTCCTCATTAACTTCGCCCACAATCGCCGTTATCTTGGAAGTACCAATATCCAATCCAACGATCATATTTTTATCGACTTTGCGGCTCATAAATTTGGTTCCATTCCTGAATGACGTGCTAAATTTTGTGCGAATTGAGGACTTTTCCATTCAACCGCCAATCCATTTGTATAGCGTAGGTCTACTTTTTTCACTTCGTTTAGATTTTTAGCCAGATACTGTTCGTAAGCAGTTATGAAACGTGTAATTTTTTTCGACACATCCCCATCACCAATCGAAAGAACCAAACCATCCGTAAGCACTAGAGTCTTAGATTGACGTTCATCTTCAAACATACCACGCAATTGCAGTCCAAACGGTTCCAGTTGCTGCATACAATCTTCAAAGGTTCGTGCTAGTTCTTTTGCTCTAACTTCCTCACCATAGAGCATTGGCAAACCCTGGTAAGGTTTAATGTTATTCGGAAAAAACAAATCTCCATAGGTATTCATAAGACCTGTATCACCCCAACGAGCAATAGGACTATGTTGTAAAACTTTTACACTCAATGTGTCAGGCCAATGTCTCTGCACAGATGCTTGATGCACCCAAGTTAACTTCTCTAGCTCTTTCTCAAGATGCTCCATTTGTACACGCAAAAAACCACCAGCAGTATGCGCACGAATAATACCTTTTAATGCATCTTGATCAACCGCACCAATACTGCCACTTACGTTTACTTTCTCTATCACTGGCCATGCCGCCACCGCGAAGTGATTATTCCTAACATAAGCAGAAAAGTACACAACGATTGTTAACAACATGACTACCACAATAACATCCCAAGCATCGCGTTTTGAAAACGATTGCACAGTAATTTTTTTATGCCTCGTTGCGCTTCTTCTTTTATAACTTCGATTACTGCGTTGCTTTTTAAGAGAACGGTTTTTAATTAAAATTTTCATACTGCGTTATAAGCTCGAGAGACTTTTCTGAATGATGCTTCGGATAAAGTTTCAGAATCTTCTTTAAAAGATGTCTCTAAAATTTTAATTACTAACTCATTAAAGTTAATTCCACTTGCCTTTGCCGCCATTGGCACAAGACTATGATCCGTCATTCCAGGAACAGTATTTACCTCTAAAAACCATGGCTGATTATTCTTATCCAGCATCACATCCACACGACCCCAGCCTGATGCTTGCGTGGCAAGAAATGCTTGCACCGCTAAAGCTTGAATTTCTTTTTCTAAAGTTTCTGACAACCCACAAGGGCAATGATATTGAGTGTCGTTAGATTGATACTTGGCATCGTAGTCATAAAATGTGTGAGGCGTCTCCAGACGAATTACAGGCAATGCAATCGCATCAAGTATGGCAACGGTATACTCGCCTCCCTCTACCCATTGCTCGGTAATTACAGTTTCCTCAAATTGACGCGCGCTCGCCCAAGCAGAAGCAATTTCTGCCTTATGATTTACTTTAGACATTCCAATACTTGAACCTTGTGAAATCGGCTTGAATATCATTGGTAGACCAAGATCTGCAATCAAATCGTCTTCATGAACACTATCCAGCAAAACATGATATTTAGGAGTCGGAATTCCAGATCCGTTCCAGATCTGTTTGGTCATTAACTTATCCATACAAATACTAGAAGCCATCACACCGCTACCGGTATACGGCATACCAAGCACTTCTAAACCACCTTGAATGCAACCATCTTCACCAAGTGGGCCATGTAGAGCAATAAAGACACGCTCAAAATTTCCATTTTGCAATTCCTTAAACACAGCGCTAGACACATCAATCGCTTCCGCGTTGACACCAGATTCCTGCAAAGCCTTCAAAACAGCTGCGCCACTTTTTAGCGATATCTCACGCTCAGCAGAAGGCCCTCCCATCAATACGGCAACTTTTCCAAAACGATCTCTGATTTTATTGACAGACATCATGCAAACTCACCGATGATTTTCACTTCTGGAAATAACAAAACACCACACTTACTCTCAACCGTTTCACGGACATCATTTATTAAGGTTTCAATATCTTTTGCTGTGGCATCACCAATATTAATAATGAAATTTGCATGCTTAGTTGAAATTTGAGCGCCACCAATAGTCTTGCCTTTAAGATCGCATGATTCAATCAATCTTGCTGCATAATCATTCTCGGGATTCCTAAATACAGAACCACAACTTTTATTACCCACCGGTTGAGAGGCATTTCTTTGCTCTAGTAATTCACGAATTTTATGCTTGGCTTGCTGACCGTCGCCTGACTCTAACTTAAAGGTAGCTGCAACAAACCATTCTTCATTACAACCCTTAACTGTGCGGTAACCAATATCAAATTCATTTGGATTTCGTACATGTAGATCGCCGTTGCGATCTAGCGTTTCTACCTCAGAAACATAACTCCAAGTATCACATCCATAGGCTCCAGAATTCATTGCTAACGCACCACCCACCGTGCCTGGAATACCGGCAAGAAATTCAGCACCCAGCAAATCATTGTCAGCACTAAAGCGTGCTAATTTTGCACATGGCACACCCAGCTCTGCGCGAATTAAATTGCTTTCGAGTTTTTCAAGCTTATCAATACAACCTTGTATGGCAATGACCACGCCACGGATACCACCGTCACGTACCAATACATTAGTGCCTCTACCTAACCAGGTCACCGGCACCGATGCATCCAATGTCTGAAAATAATTTTGCAAATCAACTAAATCTTCCGGTTGGTAAAGAATTTCAGCTGCTCCACCCACTTTCCAACTCGTATATCGTGCCAGTGAAACGCCAAATCCAAGCTTGCCGTGAAATTTATTGTCTTTTAATTCATTTATCATCACCGCGCTCATCATTAATGCACTGCAAACGATTCATACAAGGCAGGCGCAATTCCACCCACACTACCTGCGCCTAACGTTAACAACACATCGTTATCGTTTATTACATGCTCAAGTGTTGTTTGAATTTCAGATAGATCTTTAACCAATATTGGATCCAGCTTGCCGCGTGCGCGCAAAGCACGACATAAGGCTGCGCTATCTGCACCGACAATCGGCTCTTCGTTAGCCGCATATACTTCACACAACATCAATGCATCCGTCTCGTTTAGTACGCGCACAAAATCATCAAATAAGTCTCTGGTTCTCGAATAACGATGTGGCTGAAAAAGCACCACTAATCTTTGCTCAGGATATGCATCCCGTGCAGCTTGAATTGTTGCCGCTAACTCTGTCGGATGATGACCATAGTCATCAACCAGCTGAATATTTTTGCCGTCAATACTGATGTTTGGATAAGTTTGAAATCTTCTTGCTATGCCTTGAAAATTAGCAAAAGCTTCTTGAATATATTGTTCTTCGACATCCAACTGTAACGCCACTATTGCAGCGGCCACTGCATTTTGTACGTTATGAATGCCTGGCAAATTTAATTCAAATTTTATTGCAGACTCATTCCCTGGACGCTTTAATTCAAATTTTGTTCGAGTTCCGTCCATCACAACATTGCTAATTTGATAATCCGCATCTTTCTCGAAACCATAGGTTAAATATGGGCGATATATTTTAGGCAACAATGCCTTTATCGTTTCATCTTCAACACATAAAACAGTCATTCCATAAAAAGGTAAATGATGAATAAATTCCAAAAATGCATCTTGTAGATTATTAAAATCACCATCATATGCTGTCAAGTGATCTGAATCGATGTTAGTCACTACCGACATAATGGGTTGCAAATGCAAAAAAGAGGCATCACTTTCATCTGCTTCAGCCACCAAATATTGCCCAGCACCTAACTTTGAATGACTCGCAAAACTATTAACACGGCCACCGACAATAAATGTAGGATCCATATTTGCTGTAGCCAAGATCGATGCGACTAAACTTGTCGTCGTGGTCTTACCATGCGTACCAGCAATTGCAATGCCATAACGAAAACGCATCAATTCCGCCAACATTTCCGCACGCGGTACAATTGGAATGCGTTGTTCGCGTGCAGCCACCACTTCTGGATTATCTTCTTTTACAGCGCTCGACATAACCACCACATCTGCACCATCAACATTACTAGCAGCATGCTTATCAAATACCGTAGCACCAAGCTCGCTCAGCTTTCGAGTTATAACATTTTGCTGCAAATCAGAACCGCACACTTTGTAACCGAGATTCACCATCACCTCGGCTATGCCACCCATGCCAGAACCACCAATGCCTACAAAATGCACTTGCTTAATTCTACGTGTAGCAAATTGTCCAATATTAAATGTCATTTAAAAATCTTTAACCATATGGATATTTTTTTGATCATTACCCAAACAGACTTGAACACATACATCTGCAACATCTTTCGCAGCTTGGGGCTTTGCAAATACAGTAGCCGCCTTCGCAAGCGCTCTTAATTTAGTGCGATTTGTGAATAAGTCTTGCAAAATGCTCGCTAGTTTTTCAGCTGTTAATTCTTTTTCCGGAATCATCAATGCTGCACCGGCTTGTACTAATGCAACGGCATTGGCAGTCTGATGGTCATCTACCGCATGTGGGTAAGGTATAAAGATCGCACCAACACCCGCAATTGCTAACTCCGCCACAGTGATAGCACCCGCTCGACAAATTACTAAATCTGCCCATGCATAAGCGCCTTGCATATCATCTATAAACGTATCCACACGACTTGCAACACTATGAGATTTGTAATTCTCAACTGTAAATTCATACTTGTTTTCACCAGTTTGATGCCAAATTTCAGGTTGAGGTTGAGGTTGAGGTTGAGCTTCAGTTGCAAGCTTGGCAATGACTTGGGCGATGGCTGCCGGCACAGTTTTGTTTAAGGCATGAGCGCCCAGGCTTCCACCAAACACTAGTACTCGCAATGGTCGATGGTCTGGATCAGCAATTTTATGCTGTCGCTGTAGGTTAGAAATTTCATCTCTAACTGGGTTACCCAACACCTCGACATTCTTGCGCACAAAGGTACTCGGAAAGGTAATTGGGAAACCAGTCAGTATTCGTTTAGCAAACGGTGCGAGCAACCTGTTGGTTAAACCTGCAATAGCATTTTGCTCGTGAATTATGAGAGGTCTACGAAATAATGCAGCAATTAACCCGCCAGGACCTGCAACAAAACCACCCATACCGAGGACAGCACATGGACGATACTTAATTAACAACCATGTTACTTGCAAACTAGCTAAAGCTAATTTAAATGGAGCTAATAAATAAGTAGCAAAACCTTTGCCACGCAATCCATTAGCCGCGATCCATTTAATTTTATAACCCGCATTGGGAACCACTTTAGCTTCAATACCTTGCTTGGTGCCGACCCAAATTATAGGAACGGACTGTTTTTCAATTTGTTTAGCAACGGCAAGAGCAGGGAATACATGACCGCCCGTACCGCCAGCTAAAATCATTACAGGTGAACATTGTGTAGTCATATTATTATGCGAGACCATTCCTAGAATCATCTTCGGGATGTCGTTGCATGACCCTCCATATATACGCGAGTAAGCAAACCAATTGCCATACATACCACCAACATACTACTTCCCCCTGCACTTATAAAAGGAAGAGTTAGCCCCTTAGTAGGCAACACACCTGTATTTACGCCTATGTTAATAAACACCTGTAGCCCTAACCAAATCCCAATGCCATAAGCAATTTGTGCACCAAATTTCATACCTTTGCTTTCAACCATTTTGCCAATTGCAAAACACCGGTAAATTAAAAGCGCAAATAAAGCCAGTACAGCTGATACACCAAACAACCCCAATTCTTCTGCAATAACTGCAAACACAAAATCGGTATGGGCTTCTGGCAAATAAAATAGTTTTTGCACACTTGCACCAAGCCCTAAGCCAGACCATGCGCCACTACCAATTGCAATTAAAGATTGTGTAAGCTGGAACCCGGAACCAAATGGGTCTGACCATGGATTTAAAAATGCAGTAAAACGCTCAACTCGGTACGGAGATGAAATCGCAACAAAGCCCATCGAAATTGCCGAAGCCATCAACAAAAGTCCAAACTTCCAGAATTTAACACCTGCTAGATACAACATTCCCAGTGCTGTAATCAGCAATACCATTGCAGCACCAAAATCTGGCTGTAGCAGTAGAAAGGTAAACAAAACCACCAAAACAAGCATGGGTTTGAAAAACCCTATAAATGATTCACGAATTTGTTTGCCTTGCCTAACAACATAGCCAGCAAGGTAAACGATCAGTAATAGTTTGACGACCTCAGAAACTTGCAACCCAAATGGACCAATAGCTAGCCATCGTGTACTGCCATTAACGGTTCGACCCAGACCCGGAATGAAAACTAGCATTAATAAAACCACCATAAACAATAGAATTGCCATGCCTGAGTTTTCCCAATGCGTGAGGCGTACTTTAGTCAACACAAAGCCCGCACATATACCCATCAAGGCAAATACGAATTGTCGCTTAAAATAATAAAGTGGATCACCAGTGTGACGATCTGCAATCTCAATAGAAGAAGAAGCAACCATAACCAAGCCAATTCCAAGCAACATCACAACTGCAAACATAAGCTTGGTGTCACAGTGTTTGGCCAGTTCAATATCAGAACTGGCAACTTTATTTCGCGCAGCTTGCTTAACTGAAGAAGTCACAATGAAAGTCCTTTCACACAATTCTCAAAGTCACAACCTCGTTCGATGTAATTCGAATACATATCAAAACTTGCACAAGCTGGGGATAACAAAACCTGGTCACCTGTAATTGCTATTTTTTGTGCAACTACTACCGCTTCTTTCATCGAGCCAACCATATCAACAGACGAAACTCTTTCAAGTTCTAACTTTAATATACCTGCATCTTGCCCCATCAAAATCACATGCTTAACATGCGCTTCAACCGCTACTCTTAACTGTGCTAAATCACCACCTTTAAATACTCCACCTGCGATTAAAATAATATTTTTATCCAGGCTTCGCAGTGAACTTATCGTCGCACCAACATTAGTACCCTTAGAATCATCAAACCAAGACACACCATTTTGATTGGCCACAAAAGCTAAACGATGCGGCAGACCTTTAAAATCTTTTAACTTATCCAGCATATTTGGCATCGGCAACTGCAAGGCGTTGCCTAACGCTAATGCAGCAAGCGAATTTAAGATCCCTGATTCGCCTTGCAAAGCAAGCTCGCTAACCGGTAACAAATGTTCTTCACCTAAGGCAAGAACCAAACTCCCATTTTCGTTGATAACTCCAAATTCACCTTCCCTTGGATGTCCCAAGCCAAATGATATGATTTCGCCAGAAAACTTCATTTGTGAAACATATTCATCATCGCGATTAACGATACTAAATTTTGCTTCTGAATAGATACGCGCTTTAATTCGAGCATAATTATCTACATCACCATGACGGTCCAAATGATCCGGGGATATGTTTAGTACCACACTCGCTTCAGGCTGCAATGACTTAATAGATTCAAGCTGAAAGCTTGATAACTCCAAAACAAAAAGCTCTGCATCTTTATGCTCAAGAAGATCTAATGCTGGAGGACTTAAATTTCCGCCCGCATATGAGTTCACCCCCGAAGATCTTGCCATCTCATTAAACAAGCTGGTTACCGTGCTTTTTCCATTAGATCCGGTAATTGCCACAATCGGTTTTTCTGTGCTACGCGAAAATAACTCGATATCTCCAATACACTCACAACTATTATTAACAACAACCTTCCTGATAGCATCTTGATTTATATCAATACCGGGGCTAACGATCACTTGCACAGTATTTGCAAGTTCATCATCAGAAAGTGTCGCCAATCGAAGCTCGACATCGGGGAATTCTTGCTTGAATGTTGCAAGCTGAGGTGGGTTAGCTCGCGTATCTAGCATTGAAAAAACAACGCCCTGCTTTCTTAAATGTCGCGCCACAGACAAGCCCGTCAACCCCAGACCAATCACAATTGTTTTACTAACATTGTTAATATCATTTTTTTGCAATGCTGAACTCATTCTATATGTCTAATTGTCATCTAAGCTTCAAGCTTGCCAAACCGACCAACACTAAAATCACCGTAATAATCCAAAAACGAACAATAACTCTGGGTTCAGGCCACCCTTTAAGTTCAAAATGGTGATGTAATGGCGCCATCTGGAAAATACGCTTGCCTGTTAGCTTGAATGAGATGACTTGCATCATTACTGATACCGTTTCAAGCACAAACACACCACCCATTATTACTAAAACAATTTCCTGCTTAACAAGCACCGATATAACCCCCATCGCAGCACCAAGCGCAAGTGCACCTACATCCCCCATAAACACCTGGGCTGGATAAGCGTTAAACCAGAGAAAGCCCAATCCAGCACCTACTGTTGCCCCGCAAAATACAACTAACTCACCGGATAAAGGTAAATGCGGTATAGATAAGTAATTAGAGAAATTTATATTGCCACTCACATATGCAAACACACCCAAAGCACCCAACACCATCACCACAGGCATTATTGCAAGCCCATCCAACCCATCAGTAAAATTTACTGCATTACTAGAACCAACGATTACTAAATAAGCAAGTAATACAAACCAGGCACCCAATGGAATAACGACATTTTTAAAGAAAGGAACATATAAGTTAGTTTCTTCAGGCAAACTTGATGTATAAAAAATAATTAGCGCTATTCCCAAGCCAATTACAGATTGCCAAAAATACTTACTTTTGGCTGAAAGACCTTTACTAGAACGACTTAGTAATTTTTTAACATCATCCACCGCACCAACCAGTCCAAATAAAAAAGTAGTAATCAGCACAAACCATACATAACGATTTGAAAGATCACTCCATAATAATGCACTTACCAAGATGGCTAGCAATAAAAATGCACCACCCATTGTTGGTGTTCCGGCTTTAGCTAAATGTGTTTGTGGCCCATCCGTGCGAACATTTTGATTGACACTATAGTTTGTTAATTTACGAATCATAATTGGACCCGTGACAAAGCAGATAGTCAGCGCAGTAAGCACTCCTAAAATCGAACGCAAAGTTAAATACTGAAACACATTAAAGCCAGAATGATATTGCTCCAAATACTCGAATAAACTAAGCAACATACTTAACCATGCCCCACATCTTGGCCATTAGCCTTGTGATTGAATTGATTATCAGTATCTATTTTATTTGCACGTATAGCTTCTACAACTTTTTCAAGATGCATCGTACGTGAGCCTTTAATCAAAACACACACTCCAGCGAATAATTCATCTTGTAATTTTTCTACAAGTTTTGCATGACTGTTAAAATGTGCCGCACCAGCTCCAAATTCTTCTACGCTGTATTTGGTTAACTCTCCATAAGCAAATAATCGAGTAACGCCAAACTGCTTTGCAAGCTCAGCTGCCTTTTTATGCATAAACACACTTTCGTCACCCAACTCACGCATATCTCCCAAAACTAACCAATGTTCACCCGGCTCTTTTGCATGCACATCTAACGCTGCAGCTAATGACGCTGGATTTGCGTTGTAGCTATCATCTAGCACACTGCTACCCGCCAGCCCCTCAACACGCGCTAAACGTCCCGGAACAGCTTGCGTTTTTTCTATACCAGCTTTTATATCTTCAAGCACTAACCCAAGCGCTAACCCAACGGCTGTTGCAGCCAACGTGTTTAATAATGCATGCATGCCTGTTACTTGCGGAGTGACGCGAATCTCGCCTACTGGTGTGACAATCTCAATCTGATCGATAGAAATCTGCTTGCCGGAAACATCTGCTTCTTTCTCGATACCAAAGCTGATTTGCATACGATCACCAACTTTTTCACTCAACTCTTTCCTGTAATGCTCATCCGCATTAACCACAGCGATGCCATTTTCACTTAAGTTTTGATATAACTCGGATTTTGCTTGCACCACTCCTTCTATAGAACCAAAACCTTCCAAATGGGCTGGCCCTATATTGGTTATCACGGCAATATTAGGTTCGGCTATTTTTGCTAACGTTGCAATCTCACCGATATGATTTGCACCCATCTCAATTACTGCGAAGCGATGATTTTCATTCAACTTGCAAAGCGTTAAAGACACGCCAATATGATTATTTAAATTACCGACTGTAGCGAGAACATAATCCCCGGGTGATGCAAAAGATGCAGCAAGACTTGCACTTAATATTTGTTTTATTAACTCTTTAACTGAAGTTTTTCCGTTTGAGCCAGTTACACCAATAACTGGCAAACTAAATTTTTTGCGCCATGCTGTTGCTACCTGCTGCAATGCCTTATAAGTATCTTTGACTACAACTTGCGGAATAGCTGCATCAACTTTTCGCTGCACTAACACCGCACCCGCCTGGTTTGCACCACCCGCATCAATCACTGCATGCGGATCAAATGAATCACCAACCAGAGCAACAAACAAATTACCTGCCTGCAAGCTTCTTGTATCTGTGGACAAACCACTCACTACAGCTTCACCACCATGAATTTGGCCGCCAGTAATATCTGCAATTTCAGCTAAAGATAGTTTCATCATGATGCTCGCTGTAAAATCTCACTGGCGATCCGTCTATCATCAAAAGGAAAATGCTGATGTTCAATAATTTGCACTGCCTCATGACCCTTGCCGGCAATTAATACAATATCTTCGTGCGTTGCGTTTTTAATCGCATATTCAATCGCTAGCTTGCGATCGTGAATTAATGAATATTTTGATGACGAGAAACCCGATTCTATTTCATTTGTAATTTGCTCAGGATTCTCATAGCGTGGATTGTCATCTGTTACCACTGCTTGATCAGCATATTGCTCAACTGCTTGCGCCATCAGCTTTCGTTTACCTTGGTCGCGATTTCCGCCACAACCAAACACACACCAAAGCTCGCCGTTACAATGCTCTCTTAGAACTCTTAAGACATTAATTAACGCTTGGGGTGTATGCGCGTAATCAACCACTACAGCAGGTGAATTTACCTGGACATCTAAAAGTTTTTCACTGGTGATAAATTCCATACGACCAGCAACAGTTTTAACCGCAGAGATAGCGCTCACCGCATCATCAAAAGCAACATCACTTGCAAGTAAAGAACCCAGCACTGCAAGCAAGTTACTAATATTAAACTTTCCAAATAATTTTGTTGTTACTTCAGCATTACCCCAGCTCGACTCAATATCAAAGCTCGTTTTACCATTAGCATATTTGATATTCATTGCATTCACATATGAATCTAATTTGATCGAATTAAGTTTAATCGAGTAAGTAATAACTCTTAACTGACTAGAGAACTCGCCAGCTAACCGCACTCCAGCTTCATCATCGACATTAATAACAGCATTTTTTAAATTAGTTGTTTGAAACAGTATTTTTTTAGCATTGAAGTACTCATCTCTAGATTTATGATAATCCATATGATCTCGTCCCAGATTGGTAAATACAGCGGTATCTACTTCTACACCTTGCAATCTGCCCTGACTTAAACCATGCGACGATGCTTCAAGAACTACACAACTGACTTTATCAATATACAACCCATGCAAAATACTATGCATGCGGACAGCATCTGGCGTGGTATGACTTACTTCATCAAAGTTCGGATATATTCCATAACCCAATGTACCTACCACACCACATGGAACGTCAAGTTGATTAAATGTTTGCGCAATAAACTGGCTTACAGATGTCTTGCCATCCGTACCGGTAACCGCGATAACATTCATATGTGCAGATGGATTATGGTAAAAACGTTTGCAAATTAATCCAAGCTTACTTTGCAGCTCAGCAATTTCTACACAAGGAATATTGTTTGGTAGGTTCTCATCATTAACCAAACCACTCGACTCCCAAACCAATGCAGCCGCACCATTTGCAACTGCTTGCTGACTGTATTCAACACCATGTTGCTGCAAACCCTGCAAGGCAAAAAACAAATCACCACAGGTTGTGGCACGACTATCCAAACTCAAACCAGTAATAGATGTTTTTGAATGATTAAATTGCACGTTAACCCAACCTTCCAGCAACTTACCCAAAGGCCATGTATATGTTTCATGTGCTGACATGCATTAACCCGCATTATCTGGTGAAACATCAGTATTGGCTTGCAGAGGGACTTCATCTGGAGAAATATTAAGTATTCGCAATGCACCACCCATGATCTTGGAAAATATCGGTGCTGCAACTTCGCCACCAAGATATACACCTCTACTTGGTTGGTTAACCATCACAACCAGCACCAACCTTGGATCACTTGCTGGAGCCATACCGGCAAATACAGAAATATATTTATCTTCCTCGTAACCGCCTTTAGAAGACTTGTGCACTGTTCCTGTCTTACCTGCTACGCTATAACCGGGAATCGTAGCTCGAGATCCGGTACCTTCATCAGACGCAGCAGCTGTTAACATCTTAACCACTGTATCAATTGTATGTGGCGATAAAATGGCAGGAGCTTTTTGGTTTTTAATGCCATTATCCGACAATCGCAACATGGAAACAGGTAAAAGCTTTCCACCCGAAGCCAATACAGCATAAGCACGCGCTAACTGCAGACTGGTCATAGACATTCCATAGCCATATGACATTGTGGCGTGTTCTACCTTATGCCAGTCATGAAAACTTTTTAAGTAACCCGCTACTTCTCCAGGAAATCCGGATTCAGTAGAGTGACCAATTCCGATTGAGCTAAACGCCGACCATAGCTCTTGCGCCGGAATGGATTGTGCAATTTTAGTTGCCCCAACATTACTAGATTTACGAATGATTTCACTAACCGATAGCGGACCGTAATCCCGATGATCTCGAATCGTAAATTCACCAATCTTGTAAGTACCTGGTGATGTGTCAATAACGGTATTTTGTGTGTAACGCTGCGATTCTAGCGCGCATGCAACTGTAAATGGTTTGATAGTTGAGCCTGGTTCATATACATCCGTAACAGAACGGTTGCGATACGTAGCTTGATCATAACCTTCGCGACTATTTGGATTAAACGAAGGCGCATTAGCCATCGCTAACACCTCGCCTGTTTTTGCATCCAACAAAACAGCTGAAGCTGATTTTGCATTATGTTTTGATAGCTTTGCCTTCAATTCACGATAAGCAATATATTGAATCCTTTTATCAATACTCAGTACCATATCCTTACCCGGCTCAGGAATGCTCATGGCTTCAACATCTTCAACAATCCGACTAAAAGAATCCTTAATGACTTTTTTAGCACCAGGCCGACCCCGCAACCATTCTTCATAAGCCAGTTCAATACCTTCTAACCCATTGTCATCAATTCCAGTAAAGCCTAATACGTGCGAACTAACTTCTGCTGTTGGATAGTAACGTCGGTATTCACGTTTTAAATGAATACCTGCACCATCCAACTGTTTCAACCTCTCTGCTTGCTGCGGCTCGATATGACGTTTCACGTATAAAAATTGACGACTTTTCTTACTTTGTAATTTTTTAATTAGTTGATCTGCATTCATTTCAAGAATAAGTGCGACATCACGAACTACTTTATGGTTTTGCAATGCCTCAAGCGGATTCACCCATACCGAGTGGATAGGCGTGCTAACTGCGAGTAACTCTCCGTTACGGTCTAATATCATGCCACGATGGGCTGGCATTTCGACTACTCGCAGATGGCGCGCCTTACCTTCCTCCTCTAAAAACTCATGTTCAAATAATTGCAAATAAACAGATCTGACAAATAATCCACCCAGACCTATAATAAACAATGACAGCAAGAAAACTCTGCGCATTGAATAAATTGGATTTTTCTTCATCTATTTCTTATTCTGTTTTAAGAAAAACCAGTCTCTCTTGATGAACCAAACCCATATTTAATTTTTCACGCGCAATTTTTTCAACACGACCATGCGTAGCCCACGCACTTTGCTCTAATTGAAATCTACCCCATTCGATCTGTAGCTCATCAAAATTATTTTGCATGCTCTGCAATTCAATAAATGATTTGCGCATTGAATGTTTTGAGTACACTACTCCGACGCCAGTAGCGACATTAGCTACAAACAAAACCATTACTATTAACAATTTACCGATCATGCTAGCCACTCCAATACATGCAACTTGGCACTTCTTGCTCTTGGGTTAGCTGACACTTCTTCATCTGAAGGTTTAATCGCCTTGTAAACTCGCTTCAATTTAGCCACATGTTGCTCTGCAACGGGCAGCTTGCGCGGTAGATTCGAATGCGTGTGCTTATGAAGCAAATTTTTCACCAACTGGTCCTCAAGAGAATGAAATGTAATTACCAATAACCGACCCGAACAAGCAAGCAAACCAAGACAGTCATCTAGCGCTTTCGAAAGAGAATCTAGCTCTTGATTAATATAAATTCGAATCGCTTGAAAAGTACGAGTAGCGGGATGTTTTTGTTCACGCGATCTCCCCACCACACTTAACACCAAATCTGCCAACTCTTTGGTAGTGGTTATCGGATCTTCTATTCGTCTTTCAATCACAGCATTTGCAATTCTCTTGCTATAACGTTCCTGTCCATATTCTTTTAAAACTTTCGCCAACTCCGTTACAGTTACTTTTTTTAGCCATTTCGCTGCACTTATACCTTGCGTAGTATTCATGCGCATATCCAATGGCCCATCATGCATAAAACTGAATCCTCTTTCCGGGCTGTCTAATTGTGGCGACGAAACTCCTAAATCAAAAAATATTCCATTCACCCGATGCTGAAATCCGTATTGCTCAGCTACCTGTACAATTTGCGAAAAATTTTTCTGCTCTAAAATCAAGCGCGAATCATCTGCAAATTTATTTTTACCGTACTCAATAGCTGTTATATCTTGATCTATTGCTAACAGTCTTCCATCAACACTCAAGCTTTTTAATATCTCTTGACTATGCCCGCCTCTACCAAACGTACAATCAATATACTTACCATTCGGTTTAATACTTAAAGCTTCTATAACTTCTGCAAGTAAAACCGGATGATGTAAGTCTGAAACATCGCTAGACATTCTTAAATTGAGAGCGTTTCAAGCACACCTGAAATATCACTCAACTTACTTTCTTCTTTTAGCCAACGTTCACGCATTTTTTCCCATGCTTCTTGATCCCACAGCTCAAACTTATTCCCTTGACCGATTAACACAGCGTGTTTTTTCAAGTCAGCAAAATTTCGTAATGGAGACGGCAAAAGAATTCGATTATTCCCATCTACATCACACTCCGTGGCATGCCCTAACAACAATCTTTGCAAGCGCCTTACTTGTTTATTAATGCTTGGCAATTGCATTAACTTTTGTTGTATAACTTGCCACTCTGGTAATGGATAAATTAGGAGGCAACGATCCACATCGACCGTAATTACCAAGCTACCAGCACAGCTTTCTTGAATAGTTTCGCGATAACGCGCAGGCAGAGACATGCGGCCTTTGGCATCCAAATTTAGATCGTTGATTCCCTGGAACATAATTTAATGAAACATAATTATTGGTCATGGACAGTTATTCCATGTTTTCCCACTTTTTCCCACTTTTTGACACTATAGAAACGAGTCTAATAGATTGCAAGCAAATAAATAGAAAAAGACCAAAAAAATTCTTATAAGACAGATAGTTAAGAGTATTTTACCCCTAAAATAACATGGTATTTTGACAAGAACCCACGTAAATCTGAGGGCTTAAAAGAGAATGGTAATAAAGTAGATTAAGAGTTCAGCGCTAATGGAATTCTTAAAACCCCAGCATGTTGCGTTAAGGTCAGATCAACGTTGAAATAGCAGCTATTTATGATGGAGTCAGCCGATAAGCCGGGTTCTGTCGAGAACAGTCATTCATCTAGGACTTGCGTCACCACAAGCCTCGAGCAACCTACCCGGGGACCGCACGGGCCATGCGTTGGATTGCTCCGCGCCCCCCTATTTGGTCTTGCTCTAGGTGGGGTTTACCTTGCCACACCTGTTACCAGCTGCGCGGTGCGCTCTTACCGCACCCTTTCACCCTTACCCATAACTATATTAATAGGCCTAAATAAATAGGCATATATGGGCGGTTTTCTTTCTGTTGCACTTTCCATGGGTTCACACCCTCCAGGCGTTACCTGGCACCTTGCCCATAGAGCCCGGACTTTCCTCTGCCCCACTTATTTTAAGAATTTACCGTAAGAATCTACCAGGTGTTAACAAACCACCTGTATCAATCATGACAAACACTTAAAATAAGTGAGGCAGCGACTGTTTAGCTGACTCCACTGCTGAAGATATCACACGTTATGACTTGTTATTGTAATTTTCCTAATCCTTTTCGCTCAAACCAAGTGCATAAAGCTGATTTCGACGAATTCCTGTATGTTTTGAAACGATAGCTGCAGCCTCTTTTAATGGCATATGTTGTTGCATATCCAACAACAACTGACGTGCTTTTTCTACTGTGGCTGCATTCTCAGGCGAATTATCCCCATGTAGAATAAATACAATTTCACCGCGCATTTTCTCAGCTTGCTCTATTAACTGCTGCTGAATCTGCCCCAATTCAGCACATATATGCTGTTCATAATGCTTAGTTAACTCACGCATCAGAGCAGCTTTACGCTCGGCGCCCATTACTTGTATACAGTCTATAATGGTGGCCTGTATGCGCTGCGCAGATTCATAAAAGATCATGGTTCTTGCCTCAAAACTCAAAGTTTTCAACAGCTTTAGCCGATCCGAGGAACTTTTTGGGAAAAATCCCTCAAATATAAAGCGGTCTGTTGGAAGACCCGCAATAGATAATGCTGCAGTCAGTGCACTTGGACCCGGAATGGAACGTACACAGATACCCGCTTCCTGAGCTGCTGATACAAGCTTATAACCAGGATCACTGATTAGTGGAGTCCCAGCATCTGAAACCAGTCCAAGATCAACGCCTGTATGCAGCTGCTCTATGAGTGAAGATATTTTCTTAGATTCATTAAAATCATGTAGCGACTGTAATTTAGCTTGGATACCATAGTGCTCTAACAAATGTTTAGTTACTCGAGTATCTTCAGCGTATAAAGTCTTAACGTTCTTAATAATATCTAGAGCGCGTAGTGTAATATCCGCAAGGTTGCCGATAGGTGTGGCGATAATATATAAGATGCCAGAATCACTCATTTAATTTAATCCAGAATAACTACAATATAAACCATTAATAGAAACCACAATGCCAAAACCCATACCCAACAGATGCTAAAACACATACTAAGACATAATCTAGCCGATAAAGTCATAATTCTACTGATGGCTTTATCTACAGTCATTGTGCTTACCAGCTGTGCAGACTTTCCATTAAATACTGGAAATGTACTTGATGCAGAAAGCAGCTCGCAAACACGGCGAGCCGAAAAACTTCTAAACGCAGGAAAATATCAAGAAGCGGCAGCGATCTTTTGGGCTGAAGCTGAAACCCGATCCTCTCCCCAGAAAGAAGCATTGCAAATTAGAGCAGCAGAATCAGTATTGCAACCAGAAACTAAAGCGCAAGCGCAACAATATTTAAGTGCCGTAGATGAGAGTGTACTCACAAAAGATCTATTAGTTCGAAAACGCGTAGCCTCAGCAGAACTTGCATTACTAAACGGACAACCACAAGTTGCATTAGAGGTCGCACCTGAAAAACTGGTTAACATATCAGAAAAATATAATCCTCATTTACTTGCTGTTCGCGCCAAGGCATTAAATAGTGCAGGCAAAATGAAGCAATCAATAGAAACACGAATTGCCCTAAATCAATTATTAAGAAAACCAGCACAACTCAAGAAGAACAATGAGCTGATCTGGCAAACCTTACTTAGTACCAATAACACAGAACTAAACTCTTGGTCTGCCGGTAGCAATAGTTCGGAGCTAAACGCATGGTTAAGTCTTGTTACCATTCAAAAACGTCCACATGAGAATCAACCATCGCTAGATAGCGAGATACAACAATGGCGCGCTAATCATCCAAATAATAAAATTCCAAACCACATCATAAACTCCATTACAAAAGACTATGCATCGTTCCACATTGCACCAAATAAAATTGCACTACTGCTACCATTAACCGGGCGTTATGGAAAGGTTGCTGAAGCGATTTATGCAGGTATTACTACGGCCAGAGAATTTGGTGACGCATTCAACCCAGCCCCGGAAGTTGTTGTCTATGACACCGGAGATGATCCAACTTCGGCTTTGAGCTACTACCAACGCGCAGTAAATGAAGGTGCTGACTTTGTTATCGGCCCATTCCAAAAAGATGCCGTGCGCAGCTTAGCCAATCAAGGTTCTTTACCTGTTCCCACGTTATCTTTAAATTATTCAGATGGTGAATTAGAAGGTGCACAAAATTTATATCAATTCGGCTTATTACCTGAAGATGAGGCCAAACAGGTTGCCGAACGCGCATCTTTTGAAAACAAAAACGCAGCCTTGGTTCTTGTGCCTGAAGGCGAATGGGGTACACGCTTACTAGTAGCATTTACCAACCGCTTCCATGAATTGGGCGGATCAGTGCTCAAATCAGAGCGATATGAACCACAAAGCTCTGATTACTCTGTTGCAATTAAAAGTTTATTGCAATTAAACCAAAGCGAGCAACGCCGTCGCAACGTGCAATCGATTGTTAAAGCAGAAGTAGAATTTGAACCACGGCGCAGGCAAGACGCAGACTTTATTTTTATTGCTGCATCACCACAGCAAGCTAGACAGATTCGACCTCAGCTAAGTTATTATTACGCTTCTGATCTACCAGTGTTTGCAACCTCTCATGTATTTTCAGGCAATGAAAATATCTCGGCAGACAAAGATATCAATGGCATTATATATTGCGATTTGCCCTGGTTATTATCAAATAATCCATCAATTGAATTATTGCGCGATTCATTAGACCTGCAATCTACGAGCAGCTCATCAAGACTGCCGCGTTTTGCAGCACTTGGAATTGATGCTTACCAAGTCATCCCGCACTTGCAGCGTTTAGCAGCAAATAATTTTGATCGTTATCAAGGCACTACAGGCAAACTAAGCGTAAACGCTCAAAACAGAATTTATCGCGAATTGCTTTGGGCTAAAATTCAAAATGGTCGCCCTGAGTCGCTTGGAGAAACGCCAAACCTAACACCTGATTATTCAGCTCAACTAATTAATCAGTGAAGACTTCTCAACAAGGTCAAATTGCCGAAACAGAAGCCTGTGCGTTTCTCCTAAAGCAAGGTCTAAAATTAGTCGAAAAAAACTATCGCTGCCGTACTGGGGAAATAGATTTAATCATGCAAGACAAGGAAGCATTAGTCTTTGTCGAAGTGCGTTATAGAGCCAAATGTAACTATGGCTCCGCGCTGGATAGCGTGGACCAGCACAAAATTCAAAAACTGATATCCGCTGCAAACCATTATGCATCCAAGCACCAACCTGATCTACCGATGCGTTTTGATGTGATAGGGTTTGACGCATCTCTACAACCTAATTGGATTACTAACGCATTCTCTGCTTTTTAAATATTACTCATATGAACAAAGAATCACGAATCGAAGAACTCTTTCAGGCTAGTATAGAAACCAAACAAACCAGCTTGCACAGCATTAAATCTGCTATCGCAAATGCAGCAGAAGCAATGGTTCAGACATTCAGCAAGCAAGGCAAAGTACTTTGCTGTGGGAATGGCGGGTCGGCTGCTGATTCACAACACCTTTCTTCAGAGTTACTCAATCGATTTGAGCGTGAACGCAATGGCTTAGCTGCGATAGCACTCACAACCGATAGCTCGACGCTCACATCTATCGCAAACGATTATGATTATGAGAAAATATTCTCCAGGCAAGTGCTAACACTTGGCAATGAAAATGATATTTTAGTTGCGATTACCACAAGCGGTAATTCAGCCAATGTGTTATCTGCAATAAAAGCTGCCCATCATCAAAATATGGTCGTCATCGCGCTATCCGGAAATGACGGAGGAAAGTTACCCGAAGTGTTAAATGAAACTGATATTGAAATTCGTGTGCCCAGTGATTCCACTGCACGTATTCAAGAGGTTCACCTTTTAGTATTGCATTGCCTTTGTGATCTCATCGACCAATCGTTACTTGGTTAACTTTTTCTAAATAGGCTAAAGTTGTGCCCTTAGATTCTTCTATTAGCAACAAGTTTATCGATGCTTGCGGTACTGACTCGGTACTCACGGACCAAGGCGAATGCTGGACCTACGGCTACGACAATAGTAAACAACATACCTGCCCTGATTTAGTTCTACTACTTCAGCACCATGACCAAATTAAACAAGCAGTGAAAATTTGTAACGAATACAAAATTCCACTCACCACCCGCGGTCGCGGCACCGGTACAACCGGTGCGGCAGTACCTATTCAAGCAGGAGTCGTACTCTCTACGGAACGCATGAATCAGATTTTAGAATTTGATTATCAAAATAGAAATATCCGTGTCGAACCCGGTGTATTGAACGTGGAAGTTCAGAAACAAGCTGCTGAACAAAATTTATTTTGGCCGCCTGACCCAAGCAGTTCTGATTATTGCAGTGTTGGGGGCAATCTTGCCTGCAATGCCGCTGGGCCACGTGCAATAAAGTTTGGTACCTGCAGAGAGAACACCTTAAGTCTCACAGCAATAACAGGTCTTGGAGAAACCATCCATACCGGTAGCGCCACTACCAAAGGGGTTGTTGGGCTAGATCTCACGCGCCTATTAATTGGCAGTGAAGGCATATTAGCCATTATCACCGAAGCGAGATTAAAGCTTAGCCCCAAACCAGAATGCATTAATACCATTCGTGCATTATACAAAGATGCCAACGCCGCTATCGATGCTGTAATAAATGTGCTTGCTCAAAGCACACTTCCTTATGCCTTAGAATTCATCGATTCTGGCTCGTTGAACTTGATTCGTAAAAACTCAAGCCTTGAGCTAGACAACAAAGCGCAAGCAATGCTGATGATTGAAGTAGACGGACTGAATGAAAATATTATGACGAGTACACAGGCAGTTTTAAACGCTGCCAATATTAACGGCTGTGTAGACATTCAAACTGCTGCGAATGAACAACAGAAAAAGCAACTCTGGTCCGCTCGCAAAGTACTCTCCCCGGCACTTCGCAGCTTCGCACCCAATAAAATCAACGAAGATGTAGTTGTTCCCGTTACACAGCTACCCAAATTGTTAACTGAGTTGCAAAAATTAAGCGACAAATATCAAGTTGCTATTTTTAATTTTGGTCATGCCGGTAATGGAAATTTACACGTCAATCTTTTATACGATGCAAGCAAGCAAAGTGATGCAGCAAAGAATTGTCTAGATGAGGTATTTAAGCTGGTATTAAAGCTAGACGGAACGCTTTCCGGAGAACATGGTGTGGGCATAGCTAAACGAGATTATGTTAGTCAAGAAATTGATGCAACGACACTAGCTTTGATGAAAAAAATTAAACAGCAATTTGATCCAAACAACATACTCAACCCGGGCAAAACCCTCCCGAGCTCTTGAATTGAGCAATCATATCAACCGCCGCCACGCATAGTGGAAATGCTGAAAGGTACATGGCATACGAGGACAGGAGTGGTTGCCATAGAATTAATTATAGCCTGCTGTTTGTAGGCACTTTCTAAACTCATGCATTAGCAACAAAAACTGCACCAATTACGATTAGCACACTACCTGAAATTAATTTCATCGCATTTAAGTCCTTCCATTCATTAAATATAAGTAAGGCAAGCAATACTGCAACTAATGTGTTCATGTTATATAGAGGAACAAGCTGGGCAATTGGCACATTAAAGTGCAACAATGAGTACGCTACAAGTCCGCTAGCGAGACCCCAGGTTAAACCAAAAATCCCTGCATAAGATCCAGCTTTAATCGAAAATACTATTGTATTATCAAATAAATAAAAACCTATGCCAGCTAGCACCACACCAATTCCAACCGCTATAAGGTAGATTGAAATACTGATGCCAATATTAGTGCTTAGCTTTTGAAAAATGGCAGAACCACCGTATATAAATGCAGGTAAAAAACCTCCAATTAATAGTGCGGCTGTTTTAGTAGACATGACTAAAGACTCCTTAATAGAAACTAGCGTTATTGAATAGCAATGGTATGAGCTTTCATTTTGATTTCTCACTTACCACATAAGCAGATTTTTGCATATATTAGATTTCTATATTTTTAGCATATTTATCAAGGTGATAAACAATATATCAGTTTTTAGTTTAGCTTAAGTTATATGCTATACATCTTTAAATATACAAATGATGTATAGATTATCAGGAGTCATAAAGCCTACTATCAGCCGATAGTGCGAAATTAATAAGAATGAAGACATTCAATTTTATCCTTTATGGCTATATTCCAAAAATTAACAATACTACGCATCATTTTTACATCATAATATTAATATAAAATCAAATCTCAGAATGGCTAAACTATAAGATGAAATGATGATTATCGCTATTACAAAGCATAAGAACCAATCTAATATTACGCATGCCATATTTTACGACATCTGAATTGGAGCGACTTGAAAGAGCCTCCAAGTTACTGCTTAAAGCAGAAGAGCAATTACCTGTATTAAAAACTCTTGCCTGGAATCGATCGATTGCAGAAAACTTTTTTAAGCAAAATGAAAAATATCTGCCTGAACCTGAGTACCAAAAACCTGATGTATCAGCTGTAGTTGAACACGTAGCTTCAGCGCGTAAATTAATTGCAGGTTCTAGTCCGGTACATTTATGGTTACAACGTTTCGCAGACATGACTGAAACAACTGCAAATCTTTTGACTTGCATTGGGACATCTGATTTTCATTTCCACTCCTGCAAACTATATGGATCGCCAAATACTCCGATCGCTGACGGGAAACGTACTGCTATCGAACTTGCTAGACGAATCGATACCTTATTGTCTGAATATGATGAGGGAAGTATACGCCTTGAACCACCAGAATCATTGACGGCGAATGACTTAAAAATACGCTTAGATGCTGCCTTACCTAAATATTTTGGTTTCGAATCACCTCAAGTCCAAATATCAGAAGAAATGTCTTCTAAGGCTGCCGCAGGGCGTGAATATATCAAACTTCGCAAAGATGCAGCATTTTCTGACCTGGATGTAACACAATTACTGCAACACGAAGCGTTGATTCATATTGCAACGGGTAAAAATGGTCGATTACAAAAACGCTTCCCGCTTTTAGGGGAGAGTCATCCGGGCAATGCACGAACACAAGAAGGTCTAGCGGTATTTTCTGAATTTATATCCGGCGCTCTCGACCCGCACCGCTTTAAACGACTTGCAGATCGAGTTATTGCAATAGATATGGCCGAACAAGGCGCGAACTTTATCGAACTTTATCAATACTTCCGCGAACGTGGCGCATCTGATAAACCATTTGATGCATTTGAAAGTGCTTATCGTGTTGTTCGTGGTGGTCTTGTTGAAGGAGGTGGTCCATTCACAAAAGATTCTGTCTATCTGGGTGGGCTTGTTGAAGTACATAGTTATCTTCGCTCAGCAGTGCGAACAGGAGAGACAGCACATATTCGTCTTCTATTTGTCGGCAAAATTGATCTAGGTGATTTAGATGCGATGAAAATACTGCATCAAGAAAAACTCATCAATGAACCTCGTTTCATGCCGCCATGGGCAAATGATTTAAGGTATTTGCTTTCATATCTCGCTTATTCTACCTTTTTAAATGAAATTAACTTAGGTGATGTAGATAGCAGATATCAAAATCTTTTTGATTAATTTAACAAAGTTTATTTTTTGTATAGATTATTATATGAATTGTCATTTCGTGTCGTTAGCGATTATTCAATCAATTCATTACAGGCTGCTATTTTGCACAGACAAAATTTATCGCAAATAACATATCAGGCCTATCATAATTAGCAAGCATATAAATATCTTAGCGCATCCTTTATCGTATATGACACACCACTTAATCGGCGCTAGATACCGCTACTTGTTTTTGCGATATTTAACTTTGTAATTACTCAATAATATCTATTTCAAGTCGTTAATATTTACACAACATTAATATTTGGGAGCAGCACTTTGCGCATCGTTCTATTAGGTGGCCCGGGAGCCGGCAAAGGCACTCAAGCAGATTTCATTGGTAATGCATTTAATATTCCGCAAATATCGACTGGCAATATACTACGTGCAGCCATTGCCGAAGGTGCCCCACTTGGACTTGAGGCACAGAAAGTGATGGAAGCGGGTGGCTTAGTATCTGATGACATCGTTCTCAATTTAGTTAAACAACGAATCGCTAAAGATGATTGTAAAAATGGTTACTTATTCGATGGCTTCCCTCGTACGCTTACACAAGCGGAAAGCTTAAAAGTACAAGCTACAAAAATAGATTTTGTTATAGAAATATATGTTGATGGCGAAGAAATTATCAAACGTATGGGTGGCAGGCGTGTACACCCCGCTTCTGGTCGCACTTATCATGTGGTGTATAACCCGCCAAAATCAGAAGGCCGCGATGACGAAACAAATGAAATCTTGGTCCAGCGTAAAGATGATGATGAGAATACGGCTCGAGAGCGGTTAAATGTATACCACCTGCAAACTCAACCACTGATTGAATATTATTCTCAATGGTCTAATAGCGGCGACCTGAATGCACCAACTTTATTGCAAATAAATGGAATCAGCAAAGTAACTAATATTCGGGATCAGATATTCGATGCTTTAGCACCCAGCAAGGTTTAATTACTAAGGCTTAATTTTTATATTACTGCAGCAGTAATATCCGAACCTAACAAGCGCTCATAGAGCTCTACATCTACTTCACTAAAACAGCACGCAACCACATGTTCAAATTTATCTTGATAGTTTTTTAACTGCTGGATAGCAATCACCGCAGCAGCTTGTTTGGGATAGCCAAATACACCAGTGCTGATAGCGGGAAATGCAATGCTATTGATTTGATACTCTAATGCTAATTCGAAACTGTGTTGATAACATTGTGCTAGTAATTCTGGCTCCCCTGCATTGCCACCCTGCCATACTGGCCCAACTGTATGAATAATCCAGGTTGCGGGTAGATGAAATCCAGGTGAAATTTTTGCTGCACCCGTTTCACATCCCGCAAGTGCTTTATTGAACTCTAGCAACTCAGGGCCTGCAGCTTGGTGGATAGCACCATCAACCCCACCACCACCCAATAGACTGTTACTGGCTGCATTTACAATCGCGTCAATTTTTAATTTTGTTATATCGTGTTGTATAACTTTCAGCATCTTGGATGTATAAATTTTTCAGCAAGCCTTTCGACAACAG
Source organism: uncultured Thiotrichales bacterium (assembly GCA_964486815.1). Taxonomy (GTDB): domain Bacteria; phylum Pseudomonadota; class Gammaproteobacteria; order UBA4575; family UBA4575; genus JABDMD01. Next base: position 134,214 of record CAZAOO010000002.1, on the reverse strand, counting down.
AAGTTATCTATTTCACTACACGCAGGTGAGGTGTTTTTTGTTTAATTACACTGTCTTGCGAATCATCATCTGGAGGCGGTAAATCTTCATCTGCAAACATCATTCCTTGACCGTTCTCACGCGTATAGATTGCAAGAATAAATTCAATTGGTACTAATACATCCATCGAGTTGCCATCAAATCTAGCATCAAAACTTACCGCCTCAATACCTAGATCAAGTGACTGCACTGCGGAAGGGCCAAGATTCAGAACAATTTTGCCATCTTCTTCAAATTGACGTGGAACAATAACCTGGTCATTTTTTGTATCGACAAGAATATAGGGCGTCATACCATTGTCTACAATCCATTCGTACATTGCTCGCAATAAGTATGGGCGACTTGAGGTCATAGGCAGAAAATCAGTTTTCAAAAAATTATACCGGCTAGTATAACTTGGAAATAACTAGTTTGTGGAAGCTAGTAAATTAGCAGAGCTTTGCTAATTAGCCAGGCCACATCTCGACTTCTTCTTCAGACAGGCTGCTTCTGAAAGAAGGCCGATCAAAAACGCGCTCAGCGTATTGCATGATAGGTTTAGCAGTTGCGCCTAATTTGATACCGAAATATGGCAATCTCCAGAGGATGGGAGCAATGCTACAGTCTACGAGACTAAATTCATCGCTTAGGAAGTATGGCTTAGCACTGAATATCTCAACCGTTGAGAGTATGCTTTCCTGTAATGATTTTTTAGCCACATTAGCCACATTAGCCACATCAACATTACTAGAATTAATTTCGCTTAACGGCACATACCAATCTTTTTCAATATGAAACAATGCTAAACGGGACTTTGATCGTGACACTGGATCCACTGGCATAAGCGGTGGATGTGGGAAACGCTCATCAAGATATTCCATAATAACGCGTGCGTCATACAGTACTAACTCACGATCAATTAATGTGGGTACTGAATTATATGGATTAACATCAAGCAAATCTTCAGGCTTGTTGTTGGGGTTGATCTGCACTACATCTACAGTAATATCTTTTTCTGCTAATACAATTCGAGTGCGATGACTCTGCGCGCAATGCGGATCTGAAAATAAGGTCATTCCAGAACGTCTATTTGCTACTAAAGCCATGAGTTTCTCTTTATTTTTTTTAGGTTGTGAATCGAATAGATACTTAGTGTATATCTTGCCAGTAATTTCTTTTTAAGAAGTAAGCCAGTACTCCTAATAAAGCCAGGAAAAATAACACTTTTACCCCCACGCTCTTACGTATTAACTGGGCTGGCTCACTAAGATATGCCAGGAAGTTAACAATATCTGTTACTACTTGCTCATATTCTTTCTCGCTAAGAGTGCCTTCCTTAATCATCTCAAAGTTATCGAATTCTTTATGATCTATCCCATCCTTATCCGTCTCAACATGGAATTCTGCATGATTCAGGCCTTGCAGATCCGCTAATACATGGGGCATAGCAGTATTAGGCAAATAAAGGTTATTCACACCGAATGGACGATAATCATCGACATAAAAAGTTTTCAAAAACTCATACACAGCCTGTGGACCAATTGCACGTATATGAGTACTTAGATCTGGTGGCTCCACTCCTAGAAACCATGCCTGTGCATCTTCTCGCTTCATTGCGACCGTCATCAACTCACCAAACTTCTGGCCAGTAAATATCATATTTTCGACCATCAAGTCTTCGCTAATACCCAGGTCATCAGCCACTCTTTTATAACGGCTATGCTGAGCACCATGACAACTCAAACAGTAGTTAACAAAATATTTTGCACCACGCTGCAAAGAGGCTTTGTTATTCAGCTCGATATTCACTTCACCGATATCAAGATTGTTACCTCCACTACCCGCGCTCCATACTGGGCCCACCACTAACATAGACAAAAGAAATAAAAGTAAATTTATGTTTAATTTTTTCATGATGTCACTCGCTCTGGCACTTGCTTTTCAGCATCCCAATTCGTGAACTGAGGCAACAGTAAAGCAATGAACAAATAAGCTGCAGGGATAACTAAAGTTTTCCATATCAAATCTGGCTGTTCGGATGAATTAAACCCATAGTCATAAGCGATAATTCCTGCGAGCAGGACAATAAAGCTACCAATCCAAAATCCGCCTGATCGTGGCTTGCTATAGGCCCAAAGCACAAAGAAGAACAAGAAATATATTTCAGTGAAACGTAAAGCCAACTGAGAATAGAGATCTGTAACTGGCTTAAGACCCAAGTAACCTAAAATAATAAAGGTGCTCACAAAGACAATAAGATTGATCTTATACAAGAAACTTCTATAGCGAACTGATTTAATAGGATTGCGATCGATCCATGGCAACAAGAATAATACAACAATAGCCATTGCCATCATCATGAAACCAAGGAAAGGATCCGGTATGGCACGCAATACCGTATAGAAAGGCGTGAAGTACCAAATCGGCGCTATGTGATCTGGAGTATTTAAAGCATTTGCAGGATCAAAGTTTGCATGCTCTAAAAAGTAGCCATTCATCTCTGGCATAAAGAAAATCACAAATGCAAAGATCGCCAAGAATACAACCGCACCAAAAATATCTTTCACTGTGTAGTAAGGATGAAATGGAATTCCATCTAGCGGGATCCCATCAGCGCCTTTAGTTTTCTTAATCTCAACCCCATCAGGGTTGTTGGAACCTACTTCATGCAGAGCAAGTATATGGCCAACAATCAAACCTAATAGTACAAGAGGTACTGCTATAACATGTAACGCGAAGAAACGATTCAAAGTAGCATCAGAAATAACAAAATCTCCACGTATCCACTCGGATACCGCCACACCAATAAATGGAATAGTGTTGAACAAGTTAATAATAACTTGTGCGCCCCAGTAAGACATATTTCCCCACGGCAACAAGTAACCCATAAAGGCTTCTGCCATTAATGCGACATAAATGAGCATGCCGAAGATCCATACCAACTCACGAGGGTTTTTAAATGACCCGTACATAAGCCCGCGGAACATATGTAAGTACACGACAATAAAAAAGAACGATGCACCTGTTGAATGCATGTAACGAATTAACCAACCCCAATTCACATCACGCATGATATGTTCAACCGATGCAAAGGCTAATGCCGCATCAGGTTTGTAGTGCATGGTTAAGAAAATACCCGTTAAAATTTGAATAACTAAAACAAGTAGCGCTAATGAACCAAAGAAATACCAGAAGTTAAAATTTTTCGGCGCATAATATTCAGTCAAATGCTCTCTAATCATTTTACTGAGAGGGAAACGGGCATCTATCCAACCCAATAAACCTGTTGATTGCTCACTCATGCTTTAACCTCGTCTTCAGTCAAACCAATCAATATTCTATTTTCAGATAGAAAATAATATGGCGGCACTTCCAAGTTTTTATTAGCAGGTACATTTTTATATACACGTCCAGCTAGATCAAATCGCGAGCCATGACAAGCACAATAAAATCCACCCAACCACGACGCACCCAGATCACCCGGATTGGGCTTAAACTCGGGCGAACAACCCAAGTGAGTACAAATTCCAATAAGTACTAAAAACTCTTCGTTAATTGAGCGAAATTCATTTTGTGCAAATGCAGGTTGTTGAGACGCTTCTTCAGAATTTGGATCACGGAGTTTCCCGGTTATGTTAGAGAGGGTGCCTACCATTTCAGGCGTTCTACGAATAATCCAAACTGGCTTGCGACGCCAAACTTCTTGGATTTGTTGTCCCGGCTCCATTTTACTTACATCGACTTCTACTGGAGCACCCGAAGCAAGTGCACTTGCACTTGGTTTCATGCTTGATAAGAAGGGCCAAATTGCTGCCGCTGCTCCTATACCACCTACAACCGCTGTGCCGGTTGTGAGTGCTTTGCGACGACCTGGGTCAATATTGTCTTTTGCCATGTACTAACTCTCCTCGCTTTGACTCAACGAAGTACTTTGATTTAGTTTAATTTGAATAATGAAATTAACGATCATTTTAATAAGGATTGTGTGCAGAAATTTACTATCAATGCCGGCCCACGAAAGACGCGTAGAATGGCGCAAGAACTGTTTTTCGTCAAGTAGAAGTTAAAAAATTGCTTTGATTACGCGGGGTTATCCACGTCTACAAATTCGTGTTCTATCCCAAATTGTTTAGATAAATGCTCCGCTAACGCTTGCACTCCATATCGTTCAGTTGCGTGATGTCCTGCGGCAAAATAGTGTATACCTGCTTCTCGCGCTACATGTGTAGTTGCTTCGGATATTTCACCGCTTAAATAAGCGTCTAATTTTAGTTTCGCAGCAGCATCAATAAAACTTTGCCCAGCACCCGTACACCAGCCAATTGTGGTTATACCAGATGTCCCAGCATGGATATGTGTACTTTTTCGCCGCAGTGTTGTATCAACCATACTTTTAAAAGTCTCTGCCCTGGTTGGTGATTTTAAATGCCCATAGCTACCACAAACCTTATTATCATTATCTCGCAATTCACCATCCATCTGTATATTCAATACTTGCCCTAGCTGCACATTATTTCCAACCTCAGGATGCACATCTAACGGCAAATGGTAGGCCATTAAACTAATGTTATTTTGCAGTAATGCCGCAATACGCTTACGTTTTATACCCACAATACGAGCGTCTTCATTTTTCCAAAAATAACCGTGATGTACCAAAATGGCATCTGCGTTTTTTTCACAGGCAAGCTCAATTAAAGCTTGGCTTGCTGTTACACCAGTGACTACACTATACACATCACTGCTACCCTCGATTTGCAAACCGTTTGGGCAATAATCTTTAAATCGATCAATCTGCAAAAAAGCATTTATGTATTCTGAAATTTCTTTTAATGTAGCCATAATAATCACTAAGGTTGAATAACAATGCTTAGGGTAACGCACTCATGAAGATACGCAAGATGCTGCTATTCGTACTTCAAGCCGTAGTGGTTGGGGTGCTTGCTGCGGTGTTATTACTAATTTTCTTACCCGACTACATCATCGAAAAACGCCCGGTTGTAGAGTTTTTGCAGAATGACACTAATCGCCCAGACAATTTAGGCTCTGGCCCGGTCTCCTATGCAGATGCTGTCAAACGTGCCAGCCCTGCGGTAGTTAATATTTACACCTCCAAACAAGTGATATCTAACCCTAGCCCACTATTAGATAATCCTACGTTGCGTCGCTTCTTTGGCGACCGTGCCCGCTCACGTCAACGCACACAAACAAGTTTAGGTTCTGGTGTGATTATGAGCGCTCAAGGTTACGTACTTACGAATTATCATGTCATCGAAAACGCGGATGAAATAGAAGTACTTCTAGCAGACGGCAGTACAGTTTCTGCCAATGTTTTAGGTGCTGACCCCGAAACAGACTTGGCTGTCCTCACAATTGAAGTAAATAATTTACCCGGAATTGTAGTCAGTGACACCTCTAAAATGGAAGTGGGTGATGTTGTTCTTGCTATTGGCAACCCATATGGATTTGGCCAAACGGTTACCCAAGGAATTATCAGTGCAACGGGCAGAGATAGATTAGGCATCAATACTTTTGAAAATTTTATTCAAACCGATGCTGCGATCAATCCGGGAAACTCTGGTGGCGCTTTAATTAACGCTTATGGTGAATTAGTAGGTATTAACACCGCTATATTTTCAAAATCGGGCGGTTCCCAAGGTATTGGCTTTGCCATTCCCGTCGCTCTTGCAAGTGATGTAATGTCGCAAATTATTGAACATGGCCGCGTTATCCGCGGCTGGCTGGGTTTGGAGCTACAGGACCTATCCCCTCAGCTTGCAGAATCTTTTGGTCTCTTGGATCGTACTGGTGTACTCGTTGCTGGTGTTGTAAGCAGAAGTCCTGCGTATAAAGCTGGCATACGTCCCGGTGATGTTATTTTAAATTATGATAACAAAGCCATTCGCAATGCGAATTCAATAAAAAATGAAATTGCTAACAGTAAACCAAATGCAGAAGTTACTATAAGCGGCCTGAGACGAAACAAGAAGTTTGAAGTCGAAGCAAAGATTGAACAACGACCCGTGTATAGATAAACCAGTGTATAGATATATATCTACAGATAATTAATAGTTATGCTAGCAGTGGTCCCAGCGCTTTAATGAATGCTTGATTTTCTTGCTCGCAACCTACTGTTACACGCAAACAATTTTCTAATAAGTTATTACTAGAAACATTTTTAATGATGATTTTATTATCCAACAAACCCTGATGAACGTTGTCAGCTGTTTTACTTAACACTTTAAATAAAATGAAATTAGCTTCACTAGGAAATACTTTTACGCCTTGCAAAGCTTCCAACTCGCGCATTAACCATTCGCGTTGCTGACATATTCTTTCGGCCTGTTGATTAAATATCTGAATATTTTTTAGTGCGAAATTTGCACTAGACTGTGTCAGAACATTGATGTTGTAGGGCAAGCGCATTTTATTCAGCTCATGCATCCATTGTCCATGCCCCAACATCCAACCCAATCTCAATCCAGCCAGCCCCATTTTAGAAACAGTACGCATCATCAGCGCATGCGAATAACGTTCTACCAAAGGCATTAAAGAGTATGCGGCAAACGGCGAGTACGCTTCATCAATCACTACCAAACCAGTAGACTGTTTAATAATTTCTTCCACTTGATCTTGAGGCCAAAGCGTTCCTGTTGGATTATTCGGGCAGGCTAAAAAAATAACTGCCGGCTTATGCTTTGCAATCTCTTTAGATAATAAATCCATCTGGAGAGCAAAACTATCTTGCTGTAGCGACACCTCGATGACTTTTACACCAACATATTCTGCAATCAGCTTATACATCGAAAAGCTTGGGGTAACTGTGAGAATACTAGCATTAGGCTTAGCTACTGCCATGATCAACAACTGAATCAGTTCATCTGAACCGTTGCCTAACATCAACTCTAGTTTTGGGGATAGAGAAAACGCTTGTTGAAATGTTTTTTTAAGTTCTGTTGCATGTGGGTCAGGATAACGATTTAATTCTACCCGTTTTAGTTCCGCCAACCATTGATCCAGTAACATTTCTGGAAATGCATATGGGTTTTCCATTGCATCCAGTTTAATTAGGCCCGTAGCATCCGGCACGAGGTAAGCCTGCATATTTGCAAATTCAGCACGAAGTAAATTATAAGGCGTAACCGTCATCAGCGAACTTTAAATCATTTTCCTCTAAATTCAGCAGATCTTGCGTGCGCCGTTAAACCTTCACTATGCGCCAATGTTGATGCTATTGAACTGAGTTTTTTAGCGCCCTGCTGCGAGCAATTCACTACACTAGTGCGTTTTTGAAAGTCATACACGCCTAGTGGCGAAGAAAACCTTGCTGTACCTGCTGTCGGCAACACATGATTTGGTCCCGCACAATAATCACCAAACACTTCCGGAGAATAATGCCCGAGAAAAACAGCACCTGCGTTACGAATTTTTTTCAACAACCTCTCAGGATCAGACACACACAACTCTAAATGTTCTGGTGCAATTTGATTTGAAAGATCTGTGGCTTCATCTAAACTACTTACCTGAATAAAGGCACCAAAACTATTGATAGAGTTGCTTATAATTTCTGAGCGATCAAGACTCTTTAATAACAATTCCATTTGCTGTTGAACTTGATCAAAAAAGTTTGCATCAGTACTGATCAGCATTGCTCGTGCATTAGTGTCATGTTCTGCCTGTGAAAATAAATCCATGGCCACCCATTCAGGATTTGCACTCTCATCACAGATCACCAACACTTCTGATGGACCGGCAATCATGTCTATACCTACTTTTCCAAACACCTGCTGTTTAGCGCTCGCGACATAAGCATTGCCGGGACCAACAATTTTATCGACCTTAGGGATGGTTTCTGTGCCATAGGCAAGCGCCGCGACAGCTTGTGCACCCCCAATAGTAAAAACTCGATCCACACCTGCGATACATGCAGCAGCCATAACCATATTGTTAAGCTCACTATTCGGTGTTGGAACTACCATTATAATTGAATCTACTCCTGCCACTTTTGCTGGAATAGCGTTCATTAATACTGAAGATGGATACGCAGCTTTGCCGCCCGGCACATAAATGCCAACTTTCTCTATTGCGGTAACCACTTGACCCACTTCATTACCATCATCGTCTTTTGTAGACCACGACTGAAGATTTTGTTTTTCGGCGTAACCACGAATCCGTTTAGCTGCTGCTTTTAAAGCTTGGCGCTGGTGAGAGCTAATTTTTGTTAGCGCTTCTTCCATCTGCTGTTTAGAAATTTCTAACTCGGAAACATCTATGGCGCTGACCTGATCAAATTTTTGCGTAAAGGAAAGCAACGCTCGATCACCCTCTTTACGAATACTGTTGATGATCGCTGCAACTGTGTCGCGCACATCATTCTCTGCTGACTGGTTCTGCTGCAGCAAATTATTAAAGTGCACAGAGAAGTCTGCGTCTTGAGAAGAAAGACGGCGTATATCCAACATGTTTTAAACTTTAGGAATTAGGCCGCGCTTGCCGCAGACTTAGAATGTCGTCGTTCACGCACCGCATTGGCAAGCGTATGCAATAACGTTTCAGTATCTTCCCAACCCAAACATGCATCGGTGATACTTTGGCCATAGACAAGCTTTTGCCCGGGTTTCGCATTTTGACGTCCACCAACCAGGTGGCTTTCTATCATTAAGCCAAAGATACGCATATCTCCAGCGCTTAACTGTTGCGCGATCGAATCACCCACTTCAATTTGCTTTTCGTGCTGTTTAAGGCTGTTTGCATGACTTAAATCAACCATAATTCGTGCAGCCAAGCCTGATTTTTCTAGTAACGCTGACGCATCATTAATACTTTCAGGACTATAGTTTGGCTGATCACTGCCGCCACGCAAAATGATGTGGCAATCTTTGTTACCCGCTGTTGAAAAGATTGCAGATTTACCTTCTTTTGTAACGGATAAAAAGTGATGCGGATTCATTGCCGAACCGATGGCATCCACTGCAACCTGCAAACCACCATCAGTGGCATTTTTAAATCCAACCGGGCACGACAAACCGGATGATAATTCTCTATGCACTTGGCTTTCTGTGGTGCGCGCACCAATAGCGCCCCAACTTACCAAGTCGGCAACATATTGCGGACTGATTAAATCCAGATATTCTGTACCTGCAGGCATTCCAGATTCATTTAAATCGAGCAACAATTTTCGTGCAACATGCAAACCTTTGTTGATCTCAAAACTGTCATCTAAGTTAGGATCATTGATTAGTCCTTTCCAGCCCACAGTGGTGCGCGGCTTTTCAAAATAAACACGCATAATGATCATTAGATCACCTGCAACCTCACCACGTATTTTTGCTAATCGCGTTGCATATTCACGTGCAGCATCGGTATCGTGAATCGAACACGGACCAACAATAACAAGTATACGATCATCTTCACCATGCAATATTTTTTGCACAGCACTACGTGCGGTAAATACACACTGTGCGGATTTTTCACTTACGGGAAGTTCTTTGTGTAGCTCAGAAGGCGCAATAACCTCTTTAGTTTCTACTATTCTGAGATCGTCCGTTTGATGTTGCATGATCTTACCTGACCTTAATAAATACTCTGAAAATTTTCTTGAAAATACTCATAGAAATTCTATGGTTTCTCGACAGCTAGTCTAAACTCTTCAATTAAAGGTTTAAGTGTAGCAGATTTTATCTTCATTGCTGCCTTGTTGACGATCAAACGAGAGCTGATATCAGCAATATGCTCAGTTGCAACCAGCCCATTCGCTTTGAGTGTGTTACCCGTTGCTACAAGATCGACTATGCAGTCAGCTAATCCAAGTAACGGTGCAAGTTCCATTGAGCCATATAACTTTATCAATTCAACTTGCTGACCTTTAGAAGCAAAATAGCGACGCGTACTCTGTAAATACTTTGTAGCAACTCGCATACGACGACTTACCGTGGTCTTGCCTTCAACCTCAGCCACCATCAAGCGACACTTTGCAATCCCGAGATCCAACGGCTCGTAAATACCTTCACCACCAAATTCCATCAACGTATCTTTTCCAACCACTCCCAATTCAGCTGCCCCATATTGAACGTAGGTTGGAACATCTGTAGCACGAATAATTAATAAACGAACATCAGGTTTATTAGTAGGCAGTACTAGTTTTCTACCATCTAATTCTTTTTGCGCAACCGTGATGCCGATTTTTTCCATCAACTCCCGGCATTCATCAAAGATACGCCCCTTGGATAAGGCTATCGTGGTGAACTGTTTATTTGCTTGTGCAGGCATAGCGATGAAAAAATTTAGTTTAGTGTGGAACGCGGCGAATATTAGCACCAAGTTGCGACAGCTTCTCTTCGATACACTCATAGCCACGGTCAATATGATAAATACGATCAACAATTGTTTGCCCTTCAGCCACTAGCCCCGCCAAAATCAAACTTGCCGATGCACGAAGATCTGTCGCCATAACCTGGGCAGCAATTAATTTATCCACTCCGGTTACAATGGCTGTATTCCCTTCCACTTTAATATTCGCACCCATACGTTGCATTTCTTGAACGTGCATAAAACGATTTTCGAATACAGACTCTGTAATCGTACAAGTCCCTTCGGCAATACAATTTAATGCTGTGAACTGTGCTTGCATGTCTGTTGGAAAAGCTGGATAAGGTGCGGTACGCAGGTTAACACTCTTGGGTCGTCGACCCCGCATATCAATTTCAATCCAGTCATCACCGCTGCTAATTGAAGCACCGGCCCGGTCAAGTTTTTGTAGCACGGATTCTAAAAGTTTGGGTTGTGTATCTTTTAACTTTACATGACCACTACTAATCGCAGCAGCCACTAAAAAAGTTCCTGTTTCAATACGATCAGCCAATACACTGTAATGACAACCCTTTAACTCCTTTACACCATGGATTGTGATGGTATCCGTGCCTGCACCTTCTATATTGGCACCCATCGCAACCAAACAATTGGCTAGATCCGTTACTTCCGGCTCACGTGCAGCATTTTCTATTACGCTAGTTCCATCCGCCAAGGTCGCGGCCATCATCAAATTTTCTGTACCGGTAACTGTAACCATATCCATTACCAAGTGCGCACCCTTTAAACGTTTAGCACTGGCATGAATGTAGCCTGCTTTGACTTCAATTTTTGCACCCATAGATTCCAGACCACGCAGATGCATATTCACAGGGCGAGAACCAATTGCACAACCACCCGGCAATGACACTTCTGCTTGACCAAATCGAGCAAGCAACGGACCCAACACCAATATAGATGCACGCATAGTTTTCACCACATCATAGTGAGCAAAAAATTCCTGGATCGTGCTGGTATCTGTTTCTATATTCATATACTCATCTATGGTGAGCGAAACCCCCATGCGACCGAGTAATTCCATCGTAGTCGTTACATCTTGCAAATGCGGCACATTAGCAATTTGCATTGGACCTTCTGCCAATAAGGTTGCAGCCAATATGGGCAACACAGCATTTTTTGCACCTGAGATTCTTACATCTCCTTGCAAAGGCTTACCACCTTCAATTAGTAATTTTTCCATGCGTGACTTTGGGGAATGCGAGTTAGAAGAAGCGTTAGATTGCTAAAGGTTGCGATCTTAACGAAGACGTCTCTTTTATACTAGTTTTATAGTATTTTTATACTTGGATTTATACTTAGTTTTACACTTGGGCAAATTGTTGATAATACTTGGTGCAGATAATGACGCAAATGCCATCGATTATGAAAATCAGTAAATGAGAATGACTTAGTCAGCTAATTTAAGCACTTCTTGTAGTTTATTTATCTGCACCAGCTTTTTAGCTTTTTCACTAGCATTACGAAATACCAGCTGTTTTTTATTACAGTGCGCCCATCGAGACCATGCCACCAATAGGGCTAAGCCACCACTATCAAACTTTTGTGCAGCTGAAATATCAATTTCCAGACTATCCTCAAATACATCCAGCAACGCTTTTGTCGCCTGTTTCCAAATTTCCGGAACACTTGCAAAAGTCAGGTCACCTGTAACACTGAAGCGACCTGGTTGTATATATTTAAAATCGGACATCTGTGGCTTACTTTATTGCAACAATTTAATTACTCTGCCAGCTCTTCACTGACTTCGTCTGTAGCACCAGATTTATTGGTATTGGCTAAACGAGCGATTAAAGCATCTAAAGATGTTTCTCTTATCTCTTGACTAAAACTAGTGCGGAAATTTTTAACCAAACTTAAACCATCTACCGCCAGGTCAAACACTTTCCATTCAGCTTGCTTGTTTTTACGGAATATATATGCAACCTGCAAAGGCGCTTTGCCAGACCCGACTTCAAGCTCGGATTGCACCGTGTAATATTTTCCTTCTTGCTTATCACGGACAGGAAGCACGTTAACTTTTGCATGCCCATAATCTACCAATGATTTTGCATAGGTGCGAATCAGCATATCTTTAAATTCAGCAATGAAACCTACACGCTGTTGTTCGCTGGCTTTTTTCCAATACTTTCCTAGAATCAATTTACCCATCGAATCTAAATCAATAATCGGTATCACCGTGTCATTGATCAGTCGATTTATTAATGTCGGATCTTGGCGTAATTGATCATTATCTTCATTAATAGTTTTAAGTACATTTGATGAAGTATCTTCAACAATTTGTTCGGGTGTTCGATTATCTATCGCGAATGCATAAGTACTCAATACCATAACCAAAACGACCGCTATGGTCATATATAAGCCAGCAAATGGTTTAGACCAACTCTTATAACTTGCCACAATAAATCTCCCTTAATTCAATCATTATTTTTAAAATCAATAGCTTATCTTGAATAAATTTACCCAGACGTTAGTTTGACAACAATTTTGCCAATTATTTCCTCTAAAACCAGTGCTGGTTGAGTAAATTCAATATGGTCATCGGCAACCAGGACATCATCCTCTGCACCTGGCTCCAAGGCCACGTACTGCTCACCCAGCAAACCAGCGGTATAGATGCTAGCGGTTGTATCGATTGGGAAATAATCATGTGAAGCCTGAATACGCATTAAAACTTTTGCTTCATAGCGATCAGAATCATAAACTATCTCAACAACTTGCCCTACACGAACCCCAGACACCGTAACCGGCGAACGCACCTTCAAACCACCAATATTTTCAAAATATGCTGACACTTCGTAACCATCGTTGCTAGTAAGTCTGCTTAAGTTGCTGACCTTCATCGCCAACATAAACAAGGCAAGCACACCAAGCACCACAAAAAGCCCTACCATTGTTTCGATAAAACGCGTTGTCATATTTTTAATTCCTGATTATTAACTTTATTAAATTACAAGTTGCCAAACATCAATGCAGTTAACACAAAATCCAAAGCTAATACTGCAAGCGCCGAATTAACGACTGTATGTGTTGTAGCCAAACTAATTCCTTCAGCCGTCGGCATCGCTTCATAGCCCTTGTATAAAGCAATCCAAACACAAGCGATAGCAAACACCACACCCTTAATCATTCCATTAGCAACGTCATCAATAAGGTCCACATTGGCTTGCATTTGCGACCAATAAGAACCTTCGTCAATGCCTAACAAGCCCACCCCTACAAATCTTCCACCTAAAATACCTACAGCGGTAAAAATAGCAGTGAGTATCGGCACTGATACAAAACCACCAATAAATCGTGGCGTGATAATTCGCTTAATCGGATCTACTGCCATCATCTCCATACTAGAAAGCTGCTCGGTTGCTTTCATCAAACCAATTTCAGCAGCTAAAGCTGAACCTGCTCGGCCTGCAAATAAAAGTGCTGTAACGACTGGACCTAATTCACGCACTAAGGTCATCGCCACTACTACGCCCAATGACTCTTCTGCACCAAAGTCCACCAACGTTATATAGCCTTGCAAGCCCAACACCATGCCAACAAACAAACCCGAAACAAGTATGATCGTTAGCGACAAAACACCAATCGAATAAATTTCTTTAATTATTAACCGAGGCCGTGTCAAAGCATGCGGAATGGATGCAATAATTTTTCCTAAAAAGATTGAAGCGCGACCAAGGTTCTCAAACAAACCCAGCGCCCAACCTCCAATACTTTGCAATGTCGTAGTAACCATAAATTATCTACCTACTAAGAGGTCTTCTTTAAAATCATTAGCAGGGTAATGAAATGGCACTGGGCCATCAGCTAGTCCTTGTAAAAACTGCTGCATCCATTTAGATGAGCTAGTAGTTAAATCATCAGGCGTGCCTGACTCGACCACTTCACCTTCTGAAATCACATAGATGTAATCAGCAATCGACAGCGTTTCTTCCACATCATGAGATACGATGACACTGGTAAGCCCCATGCTTTCATTCAGTTCTTTAATCAAGGTAACAATGACACCTTTAGTGATTGGATCCAGGCCCGTAAAGGGTTCGTCATACATAATCATGGAAGGATCCAGTACAATTGCGCGCGCCAACGCTACACGCCTTGCCATGCCTCCCGATAATTGGCTGGGCATCATCTTACGTGCGCCACGCAAACCAACTGCTTCAAGTTTTAACAATACCAGGTCTCGCATTATTTGCTCCGGTAACTGCGTATGCTCTCGCAATGGAAACGCTACATTTTCAAACACATTCAAATCAGTTAATAAAGCACCGCTTTGAAATAACATACCCATCTGTTTCCGAACTGCATAGAGTTTGCTTTGAGTAACTTTATGCACATCTTCCCCAAACACTTGCACAGAGCCTTGCTGTGGACGCAACTGACCTCCGATAAGTTTCAGCAAAGTGGTTTTGCCCGTTCCACTTGGACCCATAAATGCAGTAACTTGCCCGGCACGAATATCCAAGCTAATACCGTTAAAAATTTTTCGTGTGCCACGAGTGAAGTGCAGATCGCGGATTTGTACTATAGAGTCCAATGTTTTTCTTCTTATATAATAACGAGTACAGCGTAAGTGCCCAATAACTAGATAATTACCACACAAAATAGGCAAACATCATACCTGCTTATAGTATGCTTGGCGACGTGCTCACAGCACGAATACCCATCAATTCAACTGCTAGTTAAACCAATAAACTTTAAACCGTACATATGTTAATCTTTATTGCAGCCCTTGGCATAGGGTTTTTACTCCTGATGTGGAGTGCCAATACCTTTGCGGATAATGCACTTTTACTTGGCCAACATTTTAACCTTTCAAAAATTTTAATCGGCATAGTCATTCTTGGCTTTGGCACATCCGCACCTGAACTCTTGGTATCAGCGCTCTCCGCATTACAGGGTAACCCGGGGCTCGCTATCGGCAATGCGGTTGGATCCAATATAACCAATATATTATTAGTTCTAGGGGTAACACTTTGCATATTGCCAATCAACATCGACGCAAAGCTGATACGCAAAAACTTTATGCTACTACTTGGCGCAACCGCTTTATTTAGTATATTAATATATGACCGACAGCTAACTTTTATTGATGGCTTAATTTTATTAGCTGCCCTAATTTTTACACTCTACCTACTGTCACAATTTGAAGAGCAAGCAGACAGCTCTGTTGACGCTACCACTGACACAGATAATCCAACGGTAACCCGCATTGTTATCGGCGTAATTTTTGGTCTTGTAATTTTATTAGCCAGCTCCAAATTAGTAGTCTGGAGCGCAACAGAAATTGCTCAACAATTAGGTGTAAGCGATTTAGTAATTGGCCTTACTATCGTAGCGCTAGGCACTAGCCTACCAGAACTCGCAACCTGTATAGCCAGTGCAATGAAAAAACATGGCGAACTTGCACTCGGCAATATTGTAGGCTCGAATATATTTAACACTCTTGGCGTAATAGCAACGGCAAGTTTGATAACAAACTACACACTACCCGAGCAAATATTTTCACGTGACTATCCAGCCATGCTGATAGCCACAGGCGTTTTATTTGCATTGCTACTGATTTTTTTACGCAAAAAATATATACCCAGAGGTTTTGGGCTATTATTCCTCGCGGGATATGCAGCATATATGTACACCATTTACATCCAAACTTAGTAAGCTTTTAAATCATGAAGCCTGATCAAAATATAATAAAACGCGCAAAGTCCATTCGCTTAGCCTTGTTTGATGTCGATGGTGTATTTACAGATGGAAACATTCAGATTGATTCACAAGGCAAAGAAATTAAAACCTTTAACACACAAGACGGCCATGGCATACGTCTGCTTCAGCATTATGGCATTAAGGTAGGCGTGATAACGGGTCGTAGCTCAGAAGCACTAGAACACCGCATGCGAGATCTAAATGTAGAACACGTATACAAAGGCAGTACTGATAAATATACGGCATTCCAACAACTATTAGGGAAACTCAACCTAACCCCAGAACAAACATCATTTGCCGGTGACGACATTGTTGATCTGCAAGTCATGTCACATTGCGGCTTAGCGATTGCTGTTGCCAATGCACATGCATTTGTTAAACAACATGCGCACTGGGAAACCTCAGCAAACGGGGGCCAAGGCGCAGTACGAGAAATATGTGAACTTTTACTAGATGCGCAAGGCCTATTACAAGAGGCTTTAACTTATAATCTGGATAAAGGCCACAACAAGAACTAATGTAAAGGTTATCTTGATGCCCTATAGACTTGTATGGATATTCGCATTAATTGTTATTGGCGGCGTCCTCACGTTGTCATTTTTTAATCAACGTGAGCGGCAAACAGAAAATACAGCAGCCACAACTTCCAGCAACACTCCTACCGTCAGCTTCGAGAATATCGAAATGATCATTAACTCACCAGCCGGGCAACCACAATACGAATTGAAAGCACCTAAATACTGGCTCTTTAATGACCAGCATAGAAGTGAATTCACCTTCCCAGAGATCGTTATTTATAACGAAAATGGCAGCAAAATTTACGCCTCTTCTGAAAAAGGCGAAACACGTGATAATAACGATGTGATAACGTTAATAGGAGATGTGCATATTGAACAACCCAGCACAGACATTGAGCCCATACCTTTAAATATATATTCCGAGAAACTAACCGTTTCACAACAAAAACAACAAGTGACAACAGATTTGCCCGTCACCGCTACTCGTGGTTCACAAAAAATGACCGCCTTAGGAATGACCCTAAATCTAAACGACAAAATTTTACACCTTCACAGTAAAGTCAAAGGCCAATACAATCCTTGAACTCTATCTTTAATACTATGTATAAACTAATGAAAAACTACAGCGTTTTATTATTACTATTTTTATCATACTCAACTGCACATGCGCTAACGGACGACTCGACCAAACCAATCAATATCCAGGCAGATTCAGCAGAAATAAATGATGTAACGGGCGTCAGCACTTATCGTGGCAATGTAACAATAACTCAAGGAAGCACTGTCTTAACTGGTGATATTGTGATACTTGAAACAACAAACAAAAAAGTAAACAAAATTATCTCCGAAGGGAAATTAAGTACCTTCAAACAAACTACTGATGATGGAAAAAAAATTGATGCTGAGGCAGAAAAAATGGTGTACAGCATTACTGACAATAAAATTGTTTTAACCAAAAATGCCAAATTAACTGAATCAGGCAATACTTTTTCAAGCGATAAAATTACGTTCTATACAGACAAGGAAATTGTCACTGCGGGTAGTTCTACGGGTAGTGATCGCGTTAATATCACGGTTTTCCCGGAAACCGAAAAACCAAAAAACGGCAAAGAAGAAACATCACCAGAAAATGCTAGTCAGCAATAGTCGTTACTACTTATTGAAATTGTTATATGAACACGCTTAGTGCAGAAAACCTACATAAAACATTTAAAACTCGCGTGGTTGTAGACAACGTATCTCTACAACTTAAATCTGGTGAAATCGTAGGATTACTCGGCCCTAACGGAGCCGGTAAAACAACATGCTTTTATATGCTTGCAGGCTTAATTCAATGCAATGATGGCAACATAAATCTAGACAAGCAAAATATTACTCGCATGCCTATGCATACAAGAGCAAAACAAGGCATCGGTTATTTGCCTCAGGAAGCATCCATCTTTCGTGGCTTAACCGTAGAACAAAATATCTTGGTAAGCTTGGAAGCTAGAAGTGGACTAAGCAAGAGTCAACGTAAACAACATTGCAATGCCTTACTTGCCGACTTACAAATTGAGCATATTCGTGACCATAAGGGCGTCAGCTTATCAGGTGGCGAAAGGAGACGTGCTGAAATTGCTAGAGCTTTAGCCATGCAACCTAAATTCATTCTACTTGACGAGCCCTTTGCAGGTGTGGATCCTATTTCAGTCAAAGATATTCAACGCATATTAAAAGAATTACGCGACAAAGATATCGGGCTATTAATTACGGATCACAATGTACGAGAGACGCTAGACATCTGTAGTCATGCTTACATTCTAAATGAAGGACGTGTGCTCGCTAAAGGCACACCGCAAAATTTATTAGAAAACAAACAAGTGCAAGATGTATATCTTGGTGAAAACTTTACACTGAACTAGCAAATTTACTAGCAGGCTTCCTGATTATTTAATCTCGACAAAAATCTGCCTCATCAAAATACTACAAATACTACAAATACTTCAAGGCCTACAACAGGCCTACTACGCGTCGCATACAGACGACGAGCCGTATAAATGTTTAGTATTTATTAAGCAATTACCGTGCCATAATTAACTTTATGTTGAAACCATCACTTCAAGCTCGGTTAGGGCAACAGCTCACAATGACCCCACAACTGCAGCAAGCCATACGCTTACTGCAGCTCTCGTCATTGGAGCTAAAAGCTGAAATTCAGGAAGCTTTTGAAACTAACCCTATGCTTGAAACTGAAGACGATCAGGTTCCTGCTGAGGCCCTTAATGCTGACAACACAGCCATCAAGAAAGAAGCAAGTGAAGACACTACTGAAGTGGGTGCCAATGAAAATTTGCCAGACGAGCTGCCTACCGATAGCCAGTGGGACGACTATTATGAACCCACTCAATCAAACTCTTCATCCCAGAAAACAGACGATTACTCCTCGTTCCTGGAAAATCAAAGTAGCGATGACCAAAACTCATTACATGAACATTTATTATGGCAACTAGAGCTGAGCCCACTCTCAGAATTAGATCATGTAATAGCTTTAACACTGATAGATTCCCTTGATGATTCTGGTTACTTAGAAGATTCTTTAGAAAACATTCATGAAAATCTAAGTAAAGACTATGAAGAAATAGAATTAGATGAAATCGAAGCAGTACTAAAGTTTATCCAGCGCCTTGATCCCATCGGCTCAGGCTCCAGAAATTTACAAGAATGCCTGGATATTCAGCTACAGCAGATGAATGGCGAACTTCCTGCTATTGATAATGCACGTTTACTCACTGAGAAATATCTTGATTTAGTCGCAACGAAAAATTACAAGCAAATAACCAAGCTCACAAAACTAACTGCTGAAGAAGTTGATGAGGCTGTCGCGTTAATTCAATCATTAAACCCTAGACCGGGTGATCTGATCAGTACCCAAAAGCCCGAATATATAGTACCCGATGTGTATGTATCCAAGCATAAAGGCATTTGGCATGTAAGACTCAACTCAGAATGCGCACCTAAACTAAAGATTAATGACGTTTATTCAAGCTTAGTAAAAGACTCCAGTCAAAGTAATGATGCTGAATATTTACGCAATCAACTGCAAGAGGCCCGTTGGTTTATAAAAAGTCTTGAAAGTCGTAACGATACCCTTATGCGAGTTGCAAACTCTATATTGCGCCACCAAAGAGCATTTTTTGAATATGGCGAAGAAGCTATGCGGCCATTGGTGCTCCGTGATGTGGCTAAAGAACTTGAGCTACATGAATCAACTATATCCCGGATTACCACTAACAAATACCTAGACTGTGCTCGTGGAGTATTCGAATTCAAATACTTTTTTTCAAGCCATGTCAACACAAATGATGGGGGTATTTGTTCTGCTACCGCAATTCGCGCCATGATAAAAAAAATGATCAAAGAAGAAGTGCAGGCTAAACCTTTGAGTGACAACAAAATAGCCACTTTACTTGAACAAAATGGCATCACTGTTGCACGCAGAACCATTGCTAAGTATAGAGAATCCTTGGGCATACCATCTTCTAGTGAAAGAAGGCAAGTCATTTAAGCTATTTTAATCTAATCATGACTGTGATTTACTATTGTTGTGAATGATTGAGGGAATAATTATGCAAATAAACATAACTGGCCAACACTTAAAAATAACACAGCCTTTAAGAGAACATGTAGAAAAAAAATTCGAAAAACTAACAAGACACTTTGATCACGTAATAAATATTCATGTTGTACTAACCGTTGAAAAACTGGAGCACCATGCTGAAGCATCAATGCTAGTAAGTGGAAATAAAATTTTTGCCGAAGCTTCAAACGAAGACATGTATGCAGCAGTTGACAATTTAGTAGACAAGCTAGATAGACAAATTGTTAAACATAAAGAAAAGATCAAAGATCATCATCAACGCGATGTTGAACATCACGCTATAAATTAATATATTTTAAATCCCCCATACTTATGCAAATCAAAGATTTTATCTCTGAAAAAGGGATGGTTTTCTCGCCCTCTGTAAGCAGCAAAAAAGCCGCACTTGAACTGTTAAGTGATACATTAGCACATCAAGACAGCAACCTTAGCAAAAACAAAGTTTTTGATGCTCTATTAGCACGAGAAAAATTGGGCAGCACCGGTTTAGGTGAAGGCGTTGCTATACCGCATTGCCGCATACAAGAGATTGAGAGTATCAATGTCGCCATTCTAAAACTTGAAGAAGGTGTAGAATATGAAGCTAGTGACGATAAACCGGTATTCTTTTTATTCTGTCTAGTGGTACCAGAAGAGGCAAATGACACCCATCTGCAACTGCTAGCCAGCTTGGCTGAAGTTTTAGACAATCAGCAACTACGTAATTCTATTCAAAAATCCCGTAATGCCAGAGAGCTATATAAAATACTCACCCAAGACCTTAAGTATCTTGCGGCATAATTTGTGTTCGAAACGCACTAGCTACCCATATATCAGAGCTGTTTACTGAGTATGGCAACGACAAACACTAAATATACAGATGTAGCACTCACTACCACCGACCTGTTTACAGACAAACAAGAAAGCCTTGACCTTCATTGGTGGTCAGGAAATAAAAATAGCGGTCTTGGATTCACACGTTTATCTTTTTCATCCTCCGAAATAGGATTGGTAGGCTACTTTAATTTAATACATCCTAATCAAGCGCAGATATTAGGCGAAACTGAACTTAACTTTTTCAATAAAGCAGATGACAACATATTAAGAAACTTACTATCTCAATTATTTCAAAGAAAGTCTGCGGCAATATTTATAAGTGACGGTCTCAACCCACCAGAAGGATTTAGAGAACAGTCACTAAAGTATGGTTTACCTATAATCTGCTCTTCTCTTCCAAGCAATGAGTTAATAGACCAGTTACGACACTATTTAACCCAAGCATTAGCAGAAAAAGAAATTTTGCATGGTGTATTCATGGAAGTTATTAGTGTTGGTGTATTAATAATGGGTCAAAGCGGATTGGGCAAAAGCGAACTCGCACTAGACCTTGTGAGCCGGGGCCACAGACTAATTGCTGACGATGCACCTGAGTTTGCTCGCATTGCACCAGAAACTGTCAACGGCACATGTCCGGAGCTATTAAAAAACTTTCTTGAAGTACGTGGTTTAGGGGTGCTTAATATTCGTGAAATGTATGGTGATAGTGCGATAAAATCTAACAAATTTATTCGCCTGATCATCGATCTCATACCTCCAAAAATGAGCGTACCAAAGACTGAAGACCGGCTAAGATTATCCGAAAGGAAAACTAACCTACTTGGCGTAGACATTCCGACTATATCCTTGCCTGTCGCGCCTGGAAGAAACTTAGCCGTACTAGTCGAGGCAGCAGTGAGAAACCACTTGCTATCTAAAAATGGTTACAATGCAAGCGAAGATTTTATCGAACGTCAAAAACGATTTATGCAATAAGAAACTATGAAGTTAGTAATTATTAGTGGTTTATCCGGTTCTGGGAAATCTGTTGCCATTAACACTCTAGAAGATGCAGATTTTTATTGTATCGATAATATGCCTTTAAGCATGCTACTCACATGCATCGAGCATTTAACCGCCAATCCATTGCCGTACTATGAGAAAGCAGCGATTGGTGTAGATGCACGAAATGCAAGTAAAGATGTCGTCTCATTCCCAGAAATCGTATCTGCCATTAAAAATAGTGGCATCAATTTAGAACTTATTCACTTAGAGGCTAATGAAGACACTTTAATTCAGCGTTATAGTGAAACACGTCGCAAACATCCGTTAACAAAAAACGGCTTGCCACTTGTTGAGGCAATTCACATGGAGAAGCAGATACTCGAAGATTTAGTATTGCTTGCCGATTTGCGAATCGACACTACCTCAACAAATGTTCGCCAACTGCGTTCTATTATTAACGAAAGAGTCTGCAAAAAAACTTCTGCAAATTTAACTATACTATTACAGTCATTCGGGTTTAAGTATGGAGTACCGAAAGATTCTGACTATGTATTTGATGTACGTTGCTTGCCGAATCCGTATTGGGAAAAGTCATTACGGGATCTTTCTGGCAAAGATATTGAGGTGATTGAATTTTTACAATCACATAATGAAGTAACTCAAATGATCGATTCTATCTCGGCGTTTATCGAAAAGTGGTTACCTCTTTTTATCAAAGAGAACCGTAGTTACTTAAGTGTTTCTATAGGCTGCACCGGTGGACATCATCGCTCGGTGCATGTCAGCGAGTACATATCTAATCGACTTAAAAACTTTCAAGACACACATGTGTCTGTGCGCCACCGAGATCTAGAAGCGTCGTAATGGCTGTCTCAATCCTTACCATTACTCACGGCAATGTGGGTAAAGAGCTACTTGCTACAGCTGAATCTATGCTTGGAAATTTGCCATTAAAATGTAACTCATTATCGGTATCAAATACTTGCAATCCTGATGAGTTAATCAACAAGGCAAAACTTATGTGCAACAAAAGTAATGACGGAGATGGTGTCTTGGTTCTTACCGATATATTTGGTTCTACACCAAGTAATATCTGTAACAAGTTAAAGAGTGATTGCGAGGCTGATATTCATATTATCGCAGGCTTGAACTTGCCCATGCTGATTCGTGCTTTAAATTATCCAGAGCTGAATTTAAATATGATAGTAGAAAAAGCACTAAGCGGAGGTCATGACGGCATCATTGATTGCCAAATACATGATCCAGACGCATGATTTAAACACATGTTAAGTAGCATTGAGAATAACAAGGGCATGAAGATATAGTGATTAACAAAGACTTAACCGTAGCAAATAAACTTGGCCTACATGCCCGTGCCGCAGCCAAGCTAGTAGCGTTAGCTTCAAATTTTGCAAGTGAGATTACCATCCAAAAAGGTAGTAGAAAGATAAATGGCAAAAGCATCATGGGTGTAATGATGTTGGCCGCTAACCAGCATACTATTGTTAATATAGAAGTTAATGGCGAAGACGAACAACAAGCAATGGCTCAAATCGAAAATTTATTTAAAAATCTCTTCGATGAAGATGAGTGATTACACTTACTAAATATATATGGCATTAATCGTATCTGGAGTTGGCGTATCAAAAGGCATTGCCTTCGGCAATGTACATTTACTAAATCGTGGTGCCCCTGAAGTTTTTGAACGCAAACTAGAAGAACACGAAATAGATGCAGAAGTTGAACGATTTCAAGATGCGGTAGATGGTGCAGCTAAACAATTAAATGGTATCCGTGACTCCATCCCTGAAGATGCGCCAAAGGATGTAGCGGCATTTATTGATTCCCATCTACTGATGGCTAAAGACTCTATGCTAAGCAAGGTGCCGATAGAGATCATACAAGAACAGCAATGTAATGCTGAATGGGCACTTAAACAGCAACGCGATAAATTAGAAGCTGTGTTCGAGCAAATGGAAGATGACTATTTGCGCACACGTCTCAATGATATCGAGCACGTAATTAATTTAATCCAGCAAATTCTTAAAGACCAGCAGTTCACCATGCAAATGAAACTGCAACCACTAAAAGGCTGCATTATAGTTGCAGATGACCTCACACCTGCAGATACTGTTGTCATGCAAAACCAAAACATTGCAGGTTTCATAACCGAATTAGGTGGTCCACTTTCTCACACCGCCATTCTTGCCAGAAGTTTAGGCATACCTGCAATAGCCGGTATACAAAGTGCTCGCTCGCTGTTACAACAAGATGAACCATTAATATTAGATGGCAGTAGTGGCATGGTGCTCGCAGGCACCGATGAAGATACTGTAAAAGAATATCGCCAGATCCAGCGTAAACAGAAAGATGCTCAGCGAAAACTAAGTTCATTAAAAAATATCTCTGCAAAAACTAAAGATGGACAACGAATCAGCCTGCAAGCCAATATCGAATTGGCTGAAGATGTAAGTGCTCTTAAAAAATCAGGCGCAGATGGAGTTGGTTTATATCGCACTGAATTTTTATACATAGACCGGGAAGTACCTGCGGATGAGGCTGAACAACTTGGTGCATATCGAAAAATTATTCGCGTACTAAAGGGCAAACCATTAACCATTCGCACCCTAGACTTGGGTGGAGACAAAGAGTTTGATCCAAACTTCCAAGGGCCATTGACACAAAACCCTGCGTTAGGCTTACGCGCAATTCGTAGATCATTAAAGGATACGGAACTATTTAAACAGCAATTACGGGCAATATTACGCTCTTCAGCAAATGGACCGGTTAGAATTTTGCTACCAATGATCACTAGTGACAATGAACTCGTACAATCTTTATCGTTACTTGATCAAGCCAAACGTGAACTGAAAAGTGAAAATAAGGACTTTGATGCAAACATTCCTGTCGGTGCGATGATTGAGGTACCTGCGGCTGCGATATCTGCACATATTTTTGCCAAACAGCTAGACTTTTTATCAATTGGCACAAACGATCTGATCCAATACACCTTAGCAATTGACCGCATCGATGACCAAGTAAACTATTTGTATGATCCTCTACACCCTGCAGTATTAAAGCTAATCAATATTACTTTGCAAGCAGGTCGACGCGCAGAAATACCTGTTGCAATGTGTGGCGAAATGGCAGGAGACCCTCGTTATACTCGCTTACTTTTAGGTCTAGGCCTAAAAGAGTTTAGTGCGCACCCGTCAAATTTGCTGGAAATCAAACAAATTATAAATAAAAGTAAAATTTCAGAACTTGAAAAGCAAGCAAAGAAAATCTTAAGCACAACCGTACCTAGTAAAATAGCCCCAATGGTAGAAGCTCTCAACGCATAGTCTGTCAGACTGCATCTTCTCTAAACTGTTTATACTTTGGCAAGCTGCCTGTGACCGATTATACTTGTCGCGCACATAATTAAAAACAATTGATATTTCATGCCTGATTCCGCTGTCCAACTTCAAGACCAAACTTTGAAGCTCATTGCTGACGCTTTACAAAGTGGCGCAATGCAGCGTGCACGCCGTATTCTAAATGCATTGCATCCAGCAGAAATTGCAAATTTGCTCGAAGCCTTACCTCACTCTCAACGCGGCATCGTGTGGAATATGCTAGACCACGATGATGATGGCGAGATTTTACTAAATGTGGGTGATGAAGTTCGCAACGGCTTAATTCAAAACATGGATAGTGATGCATTAATCTCGGCTACTGAAGGCTTGGAGATGGATGACTTGGCCGATCTGTTAGCCGACCTTCCTGACACCGTTACAGAACGAGTACTTGCAGGCATGGACTTTCAAGATCGAAAGCGACTGGAAGCGGTACTCGCTTATGCTGAAAATACAGCTGGCGGTTTAATGAATACCGACACAGTAACCGTACGTTGTGATGTCACACTTGATGTAGTGTTACGCTATTTACGCACTAGAGGTGAATTACCACGTGCTACAGATTCATTATTTGTAGTCGATCGTTACGATCATTACATTGGCTCACTACCACTTACTTCTGTGCTTGCCCACAAACCAACCGAGCTTGTACGTGACATCATGGTAGATGAAGTCGAGGTATTTTCTGCTAACACCGAAGATAGCGTCGTAGCTAGATCTTTCCAAGACCTGGATCTCCTCTCGGCCGCAGTAGTCGACGAAAACAATAAACTCATTGGTCGCATTACTGTGGATGACGTGGTGGATGTGATCCGTGAGGAAGCGGAGCATTCCGTTTTCAGTATGGCGGGCTTGTCTGAAGAAGACGATTTATTTGGTCCGGTTGTATCTTCCGCACGCCGTCGTGCTGTCTGGTTAGGAGTTAATTTGGCTACCGCATTTCTTGCTGCCTGGGTGATTAGTTTGTTTCAACCCACATTAGAAAAAATTATTGTATTAGCCATTTTAATTCCGGTAGTAGCCAGCATGGGTGGCATTGCCGGCAGTCAAACGCTAACACTTGTTATTCGCGGCATAGCCACTGGTCAAGTCAGGCGTAGTAATTCCAGATTATTATTAACCAAAGAACTTGCAGTTGGATTTTTGAACGGTATGGTATGGGCTATTGTCGTCGCCATCGTGGTCATGCTTTGGTTTAAAGATATAAAAATGGGCGGCATTATTGCAGCCGCAATGGCAGCAAATTTGGTCTGCGCAGCACTTGCAGGTGTAACCATTCCCATCATACTACGTAAACTCAAGATTGATCCTGCGCTCGCTGGAGGGGTAGTACTTACAACCATTACCGATGTGGTGGGTATTTTTGCTTTCTTAGGCCTCGCTACATGGCTGCTAATATAATTAGCAAGTATTAACTCCATACATTTTGTCTCCATCCTTAATCTTTTCCTTAGTCGGACTTGGTATCGTTATCTGGCTTACTACTGAATACCTTGGTCAATATAAGCAAAAAAAGCTACTAAAAAAACCGTTGCATACTCAGTGGATTGAAATTCTACAAAACAATGTAGCGCTATATTCAATGCTCCCTGATACATTGCGGGATTAGTTGCATGGCCACATACAAGTATTTTTAGATGAAAAAGAGTTCATTGGTCAAGGCATTCAAATAACGGATGAAATAAAATTAACCATTGCAGGCAACGCGTGTATTTTATTGTTGCAAGGGGAAAATCGTAGCTTTTCAGACTTTACATCTATCATTGTGTATCCCGATACTTATGTTGCAACACAAACAAAACATGATGGCCTAGTTGAACACCAAGAATATAGCGCACGCACCGGGGAGTCCTGGATGCGGGGTCCAATTGTTTTATCCTGGAAAGATGTAGCCCGAGGTTCGCGAACTCCTCGCGATGGGCACAACGTAGTTTTGCATGAGTTTGCTCACAAATTAGACGAGCAAAATAATGTTATGGATGGCCTACCCTTACTAAGTAACAAATCGGATTATGCAGAATGGACGAAGATTTTCAGAAAAGAATATGCAAATCTAATTAAACGTACTAAACGTAATAAAAACAGTGTGTTGGATGAGTACGGCACCATTTCTCCCCCAGAATTCTTCGCCGTCGCCACTGAATCATTCTTTGAAAAACCCAGACATATGCAGCAAAAGCTACCTGACTTATATACACAATTAAAAAGCTTTTATAACGTGAATCCCGCAGAGTGGCACCACTAAGCCTTGTTGAAGTACATATATTTAACTACATATAAAAGTATTTCTCTAAATTCTTATCTATTTCTAACAATCACCTTACTGTTATACTTTTATGTAATTTATAACAAGAGAAACTTATGCGTGATAATAAATATTCTATATCGAGTATAAGCACAGAATCTTATGAACCTTTTATGGTTGGCGATAAACAAGCAGGCGAAGTGCATTGGTTAAGTACTACCAATTCAAGCGGAGAAGTCACTTACTCCGGTTTATGGCGTTGCGAACCGATGAGTTTTGAATATGAATTCCCTGGAGATGAATATATCCAGGTACTTGATGGAAACTTGCTAATTGAAATAACAGGCGCAGAAGATGTCCACCTAGAAAAAGGTGCGATCGCAGTCTTTAACAAAGGCATGAAAACCACCTGGACCATTCAAAGTTCATTCAAAAAATTTTTTGTGATTTCTAATTGTTAACGGATATGCCGACTAACTGAAATTCTAAGCAATACAAAACATAAAATAACAAAAAACAAGAATCAAACCTGCAGGCTCATACCACTGATATCAGTGACTCATGAAGTGTGAATAACTTCTACTGCTGTTTTAGCTGTAATACTATATAGATCAGTACGTCGATCACGAAGAGGCTGCACACTACCCAGCTCTCTCTGGGTTTGCAGATCGCTGAGATCAAGTTCACTAATAACCACTGACTCGGTATTCGGCTCTGCTTCTGCAGCCGTTGCGTTGGCTGGAAAAGCTACATCACTTGGAGTACAAATGGCAGCCTGCGCATAATTTAGCAAAAAGGTTTTGACTTGAGGTAGATTGCCAACATTACCGGTTAACACTACGTAAACTACATTTGCCACCGCACAAGCTTGCGCACTATATCTTACCCGCAAATATGCAGAACGTTCGTACGTACTAAAAGGTACAAATATGATCTCTGCACCGGCTAAAGTTAATAATCTTGAAACTTCTGGGAATTCAATGTCATAACAAACCTGAATGGCAATACGCCCAAGTGACGTATCGAAGACTTTGATGCCTTCACCCGGCTGTATACCCCAATGCTTTCTTTCTCCTGGAGTAATATGTAGTTTGTCCTGGGTATACACATCACCCGCTGGGGTAAACAAATGCGCTACATTATGCAAACCAGTTGCTGTTTTGACCGGATGAGATCCATCGATAATATACAAGCCGTTCTGCATCGCCTCAAAACGAAACATTTCAATATATTTTTCGGTGTAGGTAGATAATTCTTCAACTGCAGCGAAAGTATTTTCTGTATTCGGCAACAAACTAAATAATTGTGCAGTAAATGGTTCTGGAAAAAATAAAAAATGACAATGGTATTCATTAGCAGTTGTAACAAAAAATTTAACTTGTTGATGCAAGTCCTCCCAGGAATTAATCATGCACATTTTATATTGCGCTGCACATACCCTGACTTTGCGGTTTATTTTTCGAATCGGAGCTGCGCCTGTAGCTATACGTCGTTTTGCAGCATTATAGTCAGGATTTGGCATCTCAATAAATGTCGCATAATTAAGACTCGCAGCATCGCTCAAATACGCCATATGCACTCCAAGCACTTTATAGCCTGCTTTAAGATGCGCAGTTAATGCTTGATCTTTAAGCTCGCCTGCAACTACTTTTTCCACATATTCTTCAGCCGTTAATCGACCTTCATAGGCTCTAAAACCTGGAATTCGCCCTCCCCTACCAGGCGACGCAAATTAAAACGCTTAAGAATCTTCTTTCTTTCTTTATAAATAATCCCAGCCACACCAGCCCCGCGATAATCAGGATGTACCGCAATATCTGCGCCGTATAGTGTGTCGCCACTTGGATTATGTGTACTAAAAGTACCTACTCCGGTAACTTCAGAGTACGAGTACCAGGGTGAGTCATCATCCAATCGAACAATTAATGAGGTGGCATAGACGATTACCACTCCATCAAGTTCTGCAAGTATTTGCCCTTGTGGAAATGCAGCAAACTGCATTTGGTAATTACGGTCATCACAGAGGGTATCATCTGAAAACTCTGCATAGGCAGCCTGCTGACAAGCAACGATTGCCGGGATATCTTTTCAGTCCATAGCCTGGTTTTAATTTTTGGTTTTTTTTGTTTTGGCATTACTGAAAATCATATACTCAAAATATAACATGCGATGCTAAATCGAAACAATTAGTATTTATATAAAACTCCAGCTAGGCACTGACTGCAGTTTTTACATCAAGCACTTTATTCGATAATTGCAAACGTGACTCAGCCGATTGAAGAATTTTATGCAACATTTCGGCATAACTTATATTTTCAAGTTTAGCCATTTTTGCCAAATGTCCATCCCAGCACCATCCTGGATTAGGGTTAACTTCTAATAAACGCGGAGTGTTATTATTATCCAAACGCCAATCAAAACGCGCGTAATCTCTACAACCGAGTCTTTCAAATAATTTTAAACAGCTTGCTTGCAGAAACTGTGCCGTAGGCTCAGGAAGGTCTGCCGCTATGGAATGAATATTCCAATAGGGTGAGGTAGGATCCCATTTAGCTTCATAACCACATATTCTTGGTAAATCAGCTGGCAAAGCCGAGTAATCTTCTTCAATAATTGGCAGAAAATGAAAGCTTGTTGACGGGTTGCCAATAATGCCGACACTAATATCTTTACCTGTTAAGTACTGTTCAATCAGAACCGGATTTTCATAACCGAAGTTTTTTCTAATCAACAATATAGCTGCTTCTAGCTCCATGATGTTATTGCAAACACTTTCTTTAGTGATTCCAAAGCTAGAGTCTCCAGCATTAGGCTTAATAATCACAGGAAAATTAATATTTACATCAATAAATGTAGTGTCATCCGGCTTAACCAAGTAACCCTCTGCTACGGGTATATCCATCTCATTCGCGAGGCCTCGAATTAAAGATTTATCATAGCAATATGCCAAACATTGCGGATTACCACCTGTATAAGGTATCTGTAACATTTCTAACAAAGCAGGAACATGCAATTCATATTCTGCTAAGTTACTAAAGCCTTCATCACACAAATTTAGAACAAAATCGAACTCACGTTTCCATTTAGGTGCATCTTTGATATAACTATCATGGTTATTAAAGTATACAAACTCATAGTTAGGCAGGCTCTTTAATGCACGCCTCAATGAATTAATAGTATGCAAATCATCGTCATCAAATGTACCACCAGGTTTTACTACATCTGATTTGTTAGGGTCGCCAAGCAAAACGGCTATTCGATATAATCTCGAATTCTTTACTGCAGTAGTAACTTCTTTCTTGTTAGCACTTGCAATAAAAATATTCCGTCGTGCCATCATGCCCAAATCTTGATTACGCTGAGATTGGGTTTCCATAGATTCTTTAAAATTTATATCTTTAAACTCGTTACTCTCAAGCAAGTGTTTTAATTGGCTAGGTTTGTATAAACGCTCGGCATAAAACTGGTCTGCAATAACGCCTTTCTTTACATGCGTAATCACCTCGCGTGATATCAAGCGTTCATTATCAGATGAAATTGATCTTTCTCTACATACAAAATAATTTTTATCAATCCATTCCCAGCTGCGTGGCTCATAGTGTTCACGAGTATATTTACCATCGGTAATGTCTATTAGTAATTTACCTTTAGGTTTAAGGATACGAAATATTTCTGCCAACACTGTATGGTCGTCTTGCTGAGTTTCAAAGTAGCCAAAACTATTTCCTAAAATCATCACCACATCGAAGTGATTATTTGGATAAGGAAGCTTTCTTGCATCACCCTCCTTAAAACTTATATCCAAGCCTTGTTTTTTAGCAATGGTGCGTGCTCGATTGATTAGATAATGCGATCTATCCAAACCGAACACATTATTATAACCACGACTGCAAAATTCTAGTACATGGCGCCCTTGACCACAGCATAGATCTAAAATAAATGCATCTTTGGGTAGTTCTAAAAAGCCTTCAAATAAATCTACTTCATGAGCGGTGACCTTATCATCACCAACAACATCATTATCAGTTCGTAAATAATTTGCATTAAAAATATGCTTCCACCAATCTGCTTTAACAAAGCTTTCAAGATCCTCAACCGGACCTAAAACACTTATTAGTTTTTTATTTGCACTTTTAGAAGTACTTTTAACAGTATTTATTTGTTTCATAAACAATAATTCCTTCATATAAAAAAGCAAAAGTGTCTAACGTCCGTTCTGACTGGATATCAATTTTTTGCAATTGACAATTCCGGTTGAGCACGTAGTTAGGCGTTTAAGCAGGCCCACAAACTTTGGGCTGTGCGCCAACAAGTCATAAGTTAGCGCATGGATTCTGGGTACAAAATTTGCATTTGTCTATATCTTATTACCCTAATAGAGCAAGTATTTCAAACTACACTGCCAGCGCTAAACTGGCACCTTTGCCTCCTTAAAACTTCGCAAATATTCAGAGAGATAAATGATGCACCAGGCATTTGACAGGCAATTCATACTGTTTGCAGGTGTCCTTAGATATGTCAGATTCGACCGAATCTGGATGGCTAGTAAAATCATGCGCCTATCAGCATCAATATATCTAATGTATTCGTGAATATCTATCTAACCACTAGAACACTAAGATGATAAACTTTAAAATCACTTATAAAAAAATCTGCCTCTAGCTCAAACCATGCTTGAATACAGTGAATATATAAAGATGCTCGTGAGCTTGATAGCCGTGGTAAATCCTTTTGGTGCAATTCCAATTTACCTGTCGTTGAGTTATGGAGTCGAAAAGAGTAAACAACTACGATTAACAAAAGTTATCGCACTCTCGGTCCCATTAATTTTATTGATTTCACTTTTCCTGGGTGAAGTCATCTTAAGTTTCTTTGGCATTACTATTGCTTCATTTAAAACAGGTGGCGGCATCTTAATTCTTCTTATGGCAATCGCAATGATGCATGCACGACCTAGCGGTGTGACACAAACAAAAGAAGAACTACATGAAGGAGAATCCAAAGAGTCCATCGCGGTGGTGCCAATTTCCATGCCCTTATTAGCAGGGCCAGGCGCAATTAGTACCGTAATTCTTTACGGCCATAAAGGAAACGGCATGGCACACTATGCGTTAATAGCATCAGATATCATTATTCTTGGGATAATTTTATGGCTTGTATTTCTATTATCCCCACTGATATCCGAACGCTTGGGGAAAACAGGCATGAATATTATCACCCGTATCATGGGTTTAATTCTTGCTGCGATTGCAATTGAGTTTATTGCAAATGGATTGAAGGAGTTATTTCCCAAACTAGCGTAAAAATCGCGGATGCAATCTTAGTTACGCTTTGGCTTTGGCTTATGCTTTTGGCAAGGTGACGCCTTGTTGGCCTTGATACTTTCCACCTCGGTCTTTATATGAAATCTCACACACCTCATCCGATTCAAAGAAAAGCATTTGCGCAACACCCTCATTAGCATAAATTTTTGCAGGTAATGTTGTCGTATTGGAAAATTCTAAAGTCACATGTCCTTCCCACTCTGGCTCAAGTGGTGTGACATTCACAATAATGCCACAACGCGCATAGGTAGACTTACCTAAACAAATAGTTAGCACTGAACGTGGAATACGAAAGTATTCTACTGTACTCGCCAAGGCAAAAGAATTTGGAGGGATCACGCACTCGCTAGCATGCAAATCTACAAAACTGCTTTCATCAAAACTTTTTGGATCGACGACTGCAGAGTTGATATTAGTAAAAATTTTAAAATGCTCTGCACAACGCACGTCATAGCCGTAACTAGATGTGCCGTAGGAGATCATCTTGCCGCTACCATTCTCTCGAACTTGACCTGCCTCAAAAGGTTCAATCATGCCATGCTGTTCCGCCATTTCGCGAATCCAGCGATCAGATTTTATCGCCATAAACTTTAATTATATTTTACACAAATGAAATTTAATTAGATGCACCACCGATATAGGGCAACTTCAACTCATCTGTTTTAGTGAAAGGGATATTAAATAAACGCGTATGTATGCTGCCACTAAAGTTATATGAGGCGATACCCGTCTCTAGTACCTTTGGAATGGTTTCTAAAATAGATGCGTAGCTGATTCTCACTGGCACTTCAATTTTTCCACTACCTAATGCTGGTATCGACATGTTGGATGTGTTTTCACCACTTAATATATCGGTACCCGCCAAACTCATGGTGTAATCCAAACCTCGAGCATTTAATGCAAAATTATTTGAATTTTCTACATTTAAGGTGAGCAAAGCTGTTAATCCAGATAAGGTAGCATTTTCTATTTCAATCGCATCGATAAACACCTGTGGTTGAATAGGATTGAGACGTTTATCTAATGTCCCACAACCTTGCAGTACAAGTACTGCCAAACACGTAATTGAAATTGAACGTATATTCATTGGCAAATACCTTTTTGAATGTTTTACGTATTCTGAATAACAATTTTAGGGAACTTCGCGCTATAGTCTTTGCTCTTCGAAGCAAGTTTTGCTGCAGCTTTTCGTGCGATATCACGGTAAATTTCAGCAATGCGGCCTTCTGGGTCTGCAGCAACGGTAGGGTTACCACCATCTACTTGTTCGCGAATAGACTTATCCAAAGGCAAAGCACCAAGCATATCCACGCCCGATTCTTCAGCCATACGCTTACCACCACCTTCACCAAAAATAGGCTCTTCATGGCCGCATTCACTACAGATATGAATGCACATGTTTTCAACTACACCTAACACAGGCACTTCAACCTTCTCAAACATCTTTAAGCCTTTGCGTGCATCCAGTAACGCAATATCTTGAGGCGTAGTCACAATGATCGCGCCACTGACTGGAATTTTTTGCGCTAAGGTTAATTGCACATCACCCGTGCCTGGAGGTAGGTCTACCACTAAGTAATCTAATCCACGCCATTGCGTATCATTTAATAGTTGCTCCAACGCTTGCGTCACCATCGGTCCACGCCAAATCATTGGTGTCTCTTCATCAATTAAGAACCCGATTGACATCGCCTGTAGGCCATGAGCTTCCATAGGTTCTAAACTCTTTCCATCATTCGATTTAGGCTGCCCACTAACACCCAACATGCGTGGCTGGCTCGGACCATAAATATCTGCATCCAATATACCAACCGTTGCACCTTCCATCGACAGCGCCAAAGCCAAGTTAACAGCTGTAGTAGATTTACCAACACCACCTTTACCAGAAGCAACCGCGATTACATTTTTAATATTTTCAAGTGGCTTGAGGCTTTTTTGCACGGAGTGAGCTTGAATTTCCCATCCAACATCGGCATCAACATTGCCTGCACCTGCAGCGGCTAGTTTTTCTTCAATTTGCTTTGCTAGATCACCAACAATACCTTTTGCCGGATAGCCTAATTTAATAGAAACGCTGACTTTATCTCCATCCACTTCAATATTTTTGACTGTACTACTTGCAACCAAGTCTTTGCCTATATATGGATCTTGAATCTCTTTGAGTACAGCTTCTACTTGGTCTTTGGTAAGCTCGGCCATGCTTTAATTGCTCCTGAAATTATTGCTACAGTTATGGGGATGGTCTCGAATTGGCGTGTACTATATCACGCTAGATTTAGCAGCAAAGACCCCTATTTGAGTAGCTTTGGAAGTGAATAATACCAACAATAACAACACTAAAATCAATGACAAAAATAGCGGTTTTATAAGCAACCTGATAAGGTAGCCCGCGCTTCAAAAACGTCGATTTTATAACCACACCGAAATACTTAACCCGAAATACTTAAATTGAAATAATCTTGTGAGCAGATCCATTCTAGTTACCAGTGCACTACCCTATGCAAATGGGCCTATCCATATTGGACATTTAGTTGAATACATACAAACTGATATCTGGGTGCGCTTTCAAAAAATGTGTGGCAATGATTGCATCTATATATGTGCAGATGATGCACATGGCACACCTATCATGTTGCGTGCCCAACAAGAAGGCATTTCACCGGAAGCGTTAATTGCCAAAGTTAAAAAAGAACACGAACAAGATTTTTCTGATTTTCTGATTGAGTTTGATAACTATCACTCCACGCATTCCGAAGAAAATAAAAAACACGCCACAACGATTTATTCGCGTTTAAAAGAAAATGGTCACATCACTACAAAAACTGTGACCGACCTTTTTGATCCCAAAGAAAATGTATTTCTACCCGACCGTTTTGTTAAAGGCGAATGCCCCAAGTGTCATGCGAAAGACCAGTATGGTGACAATTGTGAAGCATGCGGTGCCACCTATACCCCAGCTGATTTGATCAACCCGTTCTCATCGGTAAGTGGTGCTACACCGGTTCAAAAAGAAAACCTGCATTACTTCTTTAAGCTCAATGACTTTAAAGAAATGCTGCAACAATGGATCAGCCAAGAAAACTTGCAACCTGAAATCACCAATAAATTAAAGGAATGGTTTGAATCCGGCTTAAACGATTGGGATATTTCTCGTGATGCACCCTATTTTGGCTTTGAAATACCTGATGCACCGGGCAAATACTTTTATGTGTGGCTGGATGCGCCGATAGGATACATGGCAAGCCTGCAACAATATTGTGATCGCACGGGTAAGAATTTTGACAGTTACTGGAATAAAGATAGCGAAGCTGAGGTGTATCACTTCATCGGCAAAGATATTGCCTATTTTCATATGTTGTTTTGGCCCGCCATGTTGCATGGTGCGAATTACCGAATCCCTACCGCTGTATTCTGCCACGGCTTCTTAACCGTAGATGGTGCAAAGATGTCAAAGTCACGCGGCACTTTCATTAAGGCGCGAACCTACCTTGATCATTTGCAACCCGAATATATACGCTATTACTTTGCCGCTAAATTAGG
Organism: uncultured Thiotrichales bacterium; assembly: GCA_964486815.1. Classification (GTDB taxonomy): domain Bacteria; phylum Pseudomonadota; class Gammaproteobacteria; order UBA4575; family UBA4575; genus JABDMD01. Next base: position 97,666 of record CAZAOO010000002.1, on the reverse strand, counting down.
CCCTGGCGTGAATGATCTGGATTTAAACCTTGATGATTTCCAACAAAGGGTCAATAGCGATGTGGTCGGCAAACTCGTAAATATTGCTAGTCGCTGCTCAGGCTTCATAACTAAGAAATACAACAGCAAACTTACTGCAAACTTTAACGAAGAATGCTCTCATGCCTTTGAGCTAGCGGTAGAAAATAATAATCAGATTAAAACCTATTATGAAGCACGCAAATATTCAGAGGCGATGCGCGTAATTATGGCGCTAGCGGACATTGCCAATCAAATAATTGATGCATACAAACCCTGGGAGCGTAGCAAACAAGATCAATACCAAACCGAAGTACATCAAGTCTGTAGCTTTGGGTTAAATATGTTTAGTTTATTAATAGGCTACCTAAAACCTGTCTTACCCGAATTAGCATCAAAATCAGAAAGCTTCTTAAAGACTGAATTTACATGGGAAAATTTATATAACGGCAAACCCATGCCCGAAGGTCATGAGATTAATAAATTCAAACCCCTAATCACCCGCATAGAAAAAGAGTCGGTAGATAAAATGATTGAAGATTCTAAAGCAGACACTGCCCCTAAAGCATCAGATCCCATTAGCGATGAAATCAGCTTTGATGATTTTGCTAAGTTAGATTTTAGAGTGGCAAAAATTATAAAAGCTGAACATGTTGAGGGAGCTGACAAACTTCTTCAATTAACACTAGATCTTGGCGAGCCTACCGGTGGCGTACAGAAGAATGTATTTGCAGGCATTAAATCTGCCTATACACCAGAAGAAGTTGAGGGACGCTTAACCGTGATAGTGGCTAACCTTGCACCGCGAAAAATGCGCTTTGGCATGTCAGAAGGAATGGTGTTAGCAGCTGGCCCTGGCGATAAAGACATTTTCCTATTGCAACCTGACAGTGGCGCCAAACCGGGTATGCGCGTTAAATAAAGTTTGGATACAAACGCAAGCATAATTCCTACCGGAAAATATATTGCTCGCATAGTTGAGGCAGAATGCATCGGCTGCACACTTTGCATTAAAGCCTGTCCATTTGATGCCATCATTGGTGCTTCCAAGCATCTACATACTGTAATCAACCAATATTGCACCGGTTGCAAATTATGTATACCCCCCTGCCCGGTGGACTGCATCGTGCTCGATGACAACACTGAATTCATCGAAGCATGTAAAGACACTAGCAAGCAGCAACAAAGCCAATTGAAAAAATCTTTTGCCGTTTTTTCTCGTGCCAACAAAGATCGACGAGACCAAAGACTAGAAGAGACTATTCAAGCTAAGCAGGCAGCTTTTGAGCGCAAGAAACAAGAACTGATGAAACGTTAGCCAGGCACTTGATACTACCCCTAACCATGAATAGAGATAAACGCAGTGAGATTTTTCGTCGTCTAAGACAACCCAACCCGGCACCCGTAACCGAACTAGTATACGATTCAACCTTTGAGTTACTGATAGCGGTCATCCTTTCTGCACAAGCAACGGATATTAGTGTCAACAAGGCAACAAAAGAATTATATAAAGTTGCCAACACCCCTCAAAAAATTTTAGCCTTGGGTGAGACTGGTTTGAAAAAATATATTAAATCTATTGGTCTGTATAACAGCAAAGCTAAAAACATTATCAAGACCTGTAAAATATTAATCGATGAATACGATTGCCAGATACCAGATGATCGCGATACGTTACAAAAATTACCAGGTGTCGGAAGAAAAACCGCCAATGTAGTACTCAATAATGCGTTTGGACAGCCTACTATTGCCGTCGACACACACATTTTTCGCGTTTCAAATCGAACCGGTATTGCACCAGGTAAAGATGTATTAAAAGTAGAGCTTGGGCTGGAAAAATTTATCCCTGAAGAATACAAGTTACATGCTCATCACTGGCTCATTCTGCATGGCCGCTATACCTGCGTTGCGCGCACACCTAAATGTAGCGAGTGCTCAATAATCGATCTATGCGAGTATCGCCAAAAAAACATTGACAAGAAGAATGTAAATTAATGAAAAATATACAATTCAAAGCAATCAAAGACTCACAGAACTAAACATCCTTGCATATGCTCTAATACTGAAGCATTGAATACTTGTAGATAAGCACAAGTTTTATTAATGTATTTTTCAAACAATAATGTAATGCAAAGACATTACGCCCGGTCCCTAACGATAGAGCTGAAAAGTTTCTGATTTTTAATATAAGTAACTCATAATTTTAGGAGATTTAGAAATGTCTAAGAAGAATGGCAAGAAAAACCAAATTAAGCCTTTATCTATAGCAGTAGGCGCAGCGCTTGCAGCAAGCGCATTCACTATGGGCGCAGCCAATGCTGAAGAAAATCCTTTTGAAATCAGTACCCTATCTGCTGGTTATATGGTAGCCGAAATGGAAGAAGGAAAAGACGCTGAAGGCAAGTGCGGTGAAGGAAAATGTGGTGAAGGCAAATGTGGTGAAGGTAAGTGCGG
>CAZAOO010000002.1:0-95094 GCA_964486815.1 uncultured Thiotrichales bacterium | reverse complement strand
GGTGAAGGCAAATGTGGTGAAGGTAAGTGCGGCGAAGGCAAATGTGGTGAAGGTAAAGACGCTGAAGGTAAGTGCGGCGAAGGCAAATGTGGTGAAGGTAAAGACGCTGAAGGTAAGTGCGGCGAAGGCAAATGTGGCGAGAAGTAATTAGCTTCTAAACTCGTTAATTAAACGGTGAACTTTTAGTTCGCCGTTTTTTTGCATATTGAACTAACTACACTACATCGTGTTCTAAGCTCTAAGGCAATCATTTTATAGTTGCCATATCAAACACATATTGTTATCACTAATTTTCATGGAGTATTTATGATGTCAAAAAGATCACACGTTAAACAACTGGTCACGGCTGCCTGTGCAATTCTCACAATTAGCGTACTTGCTCTTTCAGTAGCCCATGCAAGTCACCATGGTGGTGGCAAAGATAAAATGAAAATGATGGATACCGATGGCAATGGATCTGTCAGTAAAGAAGAATACATGAATCATAAAGAACAGCGTTTTAATGAAAAGACGCAAATGGTGATGGCATGTTAACTGAAGACGAAATGAAAAAGCAGTGCAAACATAAGAAAGGCACTAAAGAGTAATCATCAATTAGATGACAAATGTAAAGAACGGCAGCCTCAGTATCTGTCGTTCTTTAATCTAAATAGATCGCTAACTAACAAGACTAGTTCAATAAGTAGGGTCATACATATAATCTTGAATCTTCTGTTTTAGATTTTCTGAATTCTCTATTGTATTTATATCACTTTTAATTGCTTGTTCTGCAACCGCTATTGCAATCTGTAGCGACACATCACGAATATTCTCTATTTGAGGGTAGATGGAGCCTACAGATAAATCTTCTTCGCTAACTAAATTTGCTACCGCTTTAGCAGCAGCCAAGAACATATCCTCAGTAATGCGCTCTGCCTCGCTGACAATGGCACCTAGACCTATGCCCGGAAAAATATAGGCATTATTACCTTGACCTGGTTTAAATACTTTATCCAGATAATGTACTTCAAAAAATGGACTGCCACTGGTAAAAATTGCTCGCCCCTGACTCCATATATAGGCTTCCTCTGCTGTACATTCTGCACGCGAAGTTGGATTAGATAACGCAAATATAGCGGGACGCTTATTAAGCTCAGCCATTAACTCAATGACTTCTTGTGTAAAGGTGCCTGGAAACCCAGTGGCACCAATTAACACATGTGGCTTTATTTGTTTTATTGCAGAAATAAGATCTGCAGCGGGATGATCGTGTGCATAAGGTAGATTGTGAGGCAGTAAATCATTACGAGATTTAACTACTAAACCATCAATATCTACAAACCATAATTTTTTTCGTGCATCTTCTTCGCTTAATCCTTCTTTCTGATAAGCGTAGCTCATTAGATCAGCAATTCCTGTGGCAGCCGAACCTGCACCCAAAAACATTATGCGTAAATCTTTAAATTCAATATTGGAAATCCGTGTAGATGCATACACTCCAGCTAATGCAACGCCAGCAGTACCTTGAATATCATCATTAAAACACAAGACTTTATCTCGATACTTATTAAGTATTTTATAAGCATTCGGCGTTAGAAAATCTTCAAATTGTATGAGTGCTTTTGGGTAGACTTCTTGAACTGATTGAACAAATTCATCTACTAAAGAATCATATCCATCACCTTGTAGTCTTCTTTGCTTTAAACCAAGATATAATACATCATCAAGCAGTTCCTGATTATTAGTCCCAACATCCAACATAATGGGTAAACATTGGCTAGGTTGTATCCCGGCACAGGCCACATAAAGCGAAAGCTTGCCTATAGGAATACCCATACCATTCGCACCTAAATCACCTAAGCCTAAAATTCGCTCGCCATCAGTCACCACAATTACACGCACGTCTTTTTCTGGCCAATTTTTTAGGATTTGAGTAACATTCCCTCGATCTTTTGAGGTAACGTAAAGACCCTTTGGCTCTCGGAATATTGCCGCAAATTTTTTGCATGCCTCCCCCACCGTTGGCGTATAAATTAACGGCATAATCTCTTCAAGATGCTCCATGATTAAACGATAATAAAGTCGTTCATTCCTACCTTGCAGGCCAGACAAAAAAATATAGCGCTCAATATCATAATGTTTGCGACGCATATTTTTTATTGCGCGCTGAAGTTGCATATCAGGATGCGTTACACCAGGGGGAAGCAGGCCGTGCAATTTATATTTATCGCGCTCCGCTTCGGTAAAGGCCGTGCCTTTATTTAATGTAGGATTAAATAAAACATCGAAACCAAATGCTTCTCTAAAATTATCTTCCATTGCGATACAGTGTTCTTAAATCATAATTCTGGAGAATTCATTACCAGCATTTTATTAACTTGCATATCTTCAATCGTGTAAGGAATCCCCCCCACCCCTAAACCAGATTGTTTAAGACCCGCAAACGGCATGCCATCAATACGAAACGCAGTATGATCATTAAGCATTACCGCTGAAGCATCTATGCGTTTATATACACGCATGGCTTTATCCAAGTTATTAGTAAACACCGAAGCTTGGAATGATAAGGGCAAAGAATTAGCCTGTTGGATCGCCCAATCCAGGTCTTCATATTCATACACACAGACCACTGGACCAAAAATTTCAGCAGTACTCACTTTGCTTTGTAGTGAAGGATTTACCAATACAGTGCATTCATAACAACTGTCGCTAATTGTATTACCACCTGTAATGCATTGCGCTCCTTCATGTTTAGCTTCATTCACCCAGTTACTTATACGCTCTACTTCTGCGGGACGTATTAACGGGCCTACTTGTGTTATTTCTATTGTTGGGTCACCTATAACTTGTTGCTTGGCATAGCTCGCGAGTTGTTCAATAAAAGAGCTTGCTATATCCTTATGTGCAAACACGCGTTGCACAGAAACACACACTTGGCCCGCATGATAAAAACCACCTTTACCAAGTTTTTGCACTGCGCTATCAACATCTGCATCTTCCGCCATAATTACAGGAGCAGCACCACCGTGCTCTAATGCACTACGCACACCAGGCGCTAGCTTTGAGTGCAACATCCAACCCACTTTTGCACTACCGATAAAAGTAAAAAATCCAACTCGCGCATCAGTAACGAGCTGCTCTGCAACTGCAATACTTTCGGGAATCACCGCTTGGCACCATTCACTAAGCAATCCAGCCTGCCAAAGTATATTTACAAAATTCAAACATGAGATTGGCGTGTCTGCTGCAGGTTTCACTACTACTGGACACCCTGCAGCAACCGCTGCTGCCACTTGGTGCACAATTAAATTTAACGGATGATTAAATGCACTGACTGCAACCACTACGCCTATTGGTTCTTTCTGTGTGATCGCTATACGATTTGACGAAGATGACGACATTCCTGTGGGAATTATTTCGCCCTGATCTGACTTTAACGTTTCAATGCATAAATGAATGCCATCAATCGCACGGGTAACCTCTACCACTGAATCTACTAAAGGTTTACCACCTTCTTGCGCAGCCTCAAAGGCTAACCTATCTTTTTCTTGCACCATAATCTGTGCAGTTTTCTCTAAGATTTCAATCCTCTTATGCAGTGGCAACCAGCTGTCTTTGTCACGATACAACGAGTAAGCAACACTCATCGCCTGTTCTATATGTTCAGCATTAACCGTTTCTACTTCTGCAATAATCGATTGATCAAATGGCGCATATACTTCTAAAACACCCGCAGCATTTGTTGATGCCTTATGCAGCATTAACGAATATTTCTTATTTCTCATATTTAATTAATATTCTTCAAGTTAGATTGGCAAGGTGAGTTCGTCAAGACGCTTAGTTAGCAACATGTTTTCGCGGTAATCAATCGGTACCACTACCAAACTAGGCACACCATCATTAAATGCAGTTTCTAAAGTGGATTGTAAAACTTTGCTATTATTCACATAGTAGCCGTTCCACCCAAATGACTTGGCTAACAACTCCCAATCAGGGTTGTTAAATGCAAGATCAGTATGTTTACCAAATTCAGCCTGTTGTTTCCAAGCAATTAAGCCATATTCATTATCTTCCCACACCATCATGACGATATTGCTATTCAATCGTTTAGCGGTTTCCATTTCTTGTACATTCATTAAGAAACCGGCATCACCCGCAATCCCTAGGACGCGACGATCTGGATACACCAAGTTCGCTGCAATAGCGCCTGGCAAGGCAAAACCCATCGAACAAAACCCATTTGGTATTAAACAGGTATTAGGTTCGTGACAATGGAAATATCGCGCGATCCACATTTTGTGCGCACCCACATCAGACAACAAAATATCATCCGGCCCTAAAACTTGGCGTGCATCCCAAATTACTTTCTGAGGTCGAATCTTACCCTTTGTATCATCGTCTTTGTGCTCCGCAAGATCTTCTAACATATCTTGACGAACTTTTTGTTGTTTGGTTGTATCGTAAAAAAATTTTGCACGCTGTTTAGCGCGTTCATTCAGCTCTTCAAGCGTATGAGCTAAATCACCAATTAATTCAATCTGCGGATGATAATTTTGATCTATTTCTGAAGGCATGAAATCCGCATGTATAATTTTCTTATCACAGTTTGGATTCCATAATTTTGGATGGTACTCCACCATATCAAAACCAAGTGTAATCACGACGTCTGCTTGATCAATCAAATAGGACATTCGATCACGTCTACCCAAACCGATAGTGAACAAGCATTGCTCTGAATCTACATCTACACAACCTTTAGCCATGAAGGTGCTCATTGCACCAATTTTGGTACGCTCACAAAATTCACGCAACTCCTTACTTGCATTTTTTCGCGCCACGCCATTACCCACAAGAATAATGGGATGCTTCGCGGTCGCAATCATTTCAAATGCATTATCAATAACTGCCTCATCAGGAACCGAACGCATATAGCGCTGAGGCTTGATGGGTTTACTATCCGATTCTTCTTTTGCGATGTCTTCAGGTAATTCAATATGCACTGCACCCGGTTTTTCAGTACGTGCAATGCGGACGGCTTTGCGAATAATTTCCGGAATAGTATTTGGATGTAATACAGTGGTTGCCCACTTCGTTACGGGCTCAAACATTTTCACCACATCCATAATCTGATGTGACTCTTTATGTAAGCGTTCTGTTGAACCTTGACCGGTTAACACAAGCATGGGAGCACGATCCATATTTGAGTCAGCCACCCCTGTGATTAAATTTGTAGCGCCCGGACCTAATGTGCCCAAACATGCTGCGGGATTACCGGTTAAACGTCCATAAATTTCCGCCATAAATGCAGCGCCCTGCTCATGACGCGTTAATATAAATTTAATTTTTTTAGAGTCTTCTAACGAAATCATAAAATCAGCATTCTCTTCGCCAGGAACACCAAATATATATTCAATACTTTCTTCTTCTAAACATTTAACAAAAAGATCTGACGCTTTCATGCAAACTCCCTAATAAACTTTATTTTTAATATTTTCATTTAACTATCTCTAGTTAGACCGAGATACTAAATTTTTATTACAGATGTATATAAAGTGTACCTTGTCACTTGTATATACACTTCAAAATTCATCGTTGTATTGACGTATATAAGTATTTACTAACATTAAAGTATATATATTGCGTCAATAAAATAACTTAATTTATTTCTTATCTTCATCATATGAGCGACAATGATTTGTAATAATTTATGCTATATACCTTTCATCTACCCCACAAACAAACACATTAAGAATTATTAGGGCAAGATACTATGATGGCTGAACTACCCGTATTTGTAATACGATTCCTTGAAATTACAGCCTTGTTATTTATATTTGCCATCGGCTTGCTTGTGCTGATTGTGATTGTTTTATATATAATCGATAAATCTCAAACCGCTCATGCAATTCGCCATAACTTCCCTGTTATCGGCCGATTTCGCTATTTCTTTGAAGAACTGGGTAAATTTTTCCGCCAATACTTCTTTGCCATGGATCGAGAGGAATTGCCCTTTAATCGTGCAGAAAGATCTTGGGTATATAGAGCCGCTAAAAACATCGATAATACGGTTGCTTTTGGCTCAACGCGCGACCTTCGACCCACTGGCACGGTGTTATTTGTAAATTGCCCGTTTCCAACACTAGACCAAGATGCTGTACCCACCAGCGATGTAACCATTGGGCCAAATGCAGCCCAACCTTACACAACAAACTCGATTTTTAATATTTCAGGCATGAGCTTTGGTGCCATTTCAAAACCCGCGGTGCTTGCTTTGTCGAATGGAGCACGCATGGCCGGTTGCTGGATGAACACAGGAGAAGGTGGTTTATCTCAATATCATTTAGAAGGCGGTGCCGATCTGGTTTTTCAAATAGGTACGGCTAAGTATGGCGTGCGCGATGAAGCTGGAAACTTAAGTGACGAAAAATTACGTGAAATCGCGGCACATGAACAAGTAAAAATGTTTGAACTTAAATTAAGCCAAGGCGCGAAACCCGGAAAGGGTGGTATTTTGCCAGGAGAAAAAGTTACCAAAGAGATTTCACTAATTAGAGGCATACCTGTTGGCACGGATTCCATCAGCCCTAATCGTCACCCCGAAATTGATTCAGTCGAAGATCTATTAGATGTGTTAACACGCATTCGTGATGTTACTGGTAAACCTGTCGGCTTTAAGGCAGTTATTGGCGCATATGGCTGGATTGATGATTTATGCGATGCAATTAAAATACGTGGTATCGAATCTGCCCCAGATTTTATTACTTTAGATAGTGCAGATGGTGGCACTGGTGCAGCACCCATGAGCTTGATGGACTACATGGGATTAACGATTGAGGAAAGTCTGCCATTAGTTGTGGATCGATTGAATACACATGGTTTGCGCGATCGCATCAAAATCAATACATCAGGTAAATTAATCACTCCTGCTGAAGTCGCTTGGGCATTTGCGGTTGGAGCTGATTTTGTCTCATCCGCACGGGGATTTATGTTTTCTCTAGGTTGCATTCAAGCTTTGCAATGTAATAAAAATACCTGCCCCACAGGAATCACTACTCACGATAAAAAACTTCAAACCGGACTCAATATCGAAAGTAAAGCTGTACGTGTGAAAAATTATGCGCAAAATATGGCACATGAAGTCGGCGTAATCGCTCATTCATGCGGTGTACATGAACCACGTCTGTTACGTAGATTTCATGCACGCATAGTGCAACCCGATGGCAAATCAGTGCCACTTAACGAACTTTACCCAAATTCTAACTGTACATAATTCTTGAAAAATTAAACTGGCAATATTAACAAATTAGGAGAACACCCATGTCTGCCCTCATATCCATTGCAAATTCATTTCAAAATATTTTAGACAAACTTCGAGCGATAGATTTTCTTGGACCGGTTGCACTGCGTTTATATTTGGCGCCTATTTTTATTGCGGCAGGCCTTACAAAAATTTCAGGCATAGATAATTTTGCCAATTGGTTAGGTAACCCTGATTGGGGTTTAGGTTTACCCGCGCCAGAATTACTTGCCTATCTTGCTGCGTACACAGAATTGATAGGTGGAATTGCTCTTTTATTTGGTGTTGCCGTTCGTTGGTTTGCTATTCCACTAATGATAACCATGTTGGTCGCTATTTTTTCTGTACATTGGGATGATGGTTGGTTTGCAATTGCACCTGGCGACCCTGCTACCAGTACCGCTAAACCAATAGCCGATTATCTAGGCCTGGAATCTGCAAAACAGAGTTTGGAAAATAGCGAAGAAGTGGGTAAACGTGTAAGTGCGGCCAAGTCATTATTAGAGAAGCATGGTAACCATGACTGGTTGTCTGAAAAAGGAAACTTTGTTGTGCTCAACAATGGAATAGAATTTGCGGCAACATACTTCATCATGTTACTTGTGTTATTTTTCATAGGTGCTGGAAAATACTTTAGTATCGACTATTGGTTGCATAAAATATTCCGGCAAGAATAACTATAATAAACGCAGTCACAAACGATGTTACACGGAACATTAGCTTCAAAATTAACTCTAATGCAGGCCCTATAATTTAAACTTTATAAGCTTTACAGTAGGTTAACCTCATTAATTATAATGTTGAAAGTATTTTGACAATAGTGAGGTCTAGTAAGCTAAGGTAAAATAAAATATGCAAAACAAAAAGCCAAAATCATACCCCGTATCAGGATCTGGTCTCGGATTACGCCGTGACTTACTAGATCAACTAGAAAGTGACTTTCCAAAAGGCATTGATTTCATGGAAGTCGCACCAGAAAACTGGATAGGAATAGGCGGAAAACTTGGCAAACGTTTTCGAACGCTTACCGAGAAAGTACCTTTTGTTACACATGGCTTGTCATTATCTATAGGCAGCCCCGCCCCACTAGATGAAAAATTTGTGAGTGAAGTAAAAAATTTTTTAGATAAGCATAATATCCGTTGTTATAGCGAACATCTTAGTTATTGCTCTGACCAAGGACACCTTTATGATTTAATGCCCATTCCTTTTACTGATGAAGCCGTGCATTATGTAGCCGATAGAATTAAACGTGTACAAGATATTTTAGAAAGAAAAATTGCAATAGAAAATGTTTCTTACTACGCAGCGCCCGGCAAAGAAATGGATGAAATTAACTTCATCAAAGATATCTTAGAAGAAGCGGATTGCGATTTATTACTAGACGTAAACAATATTTACGTGAACTCAGTCAACCATCACTATGATCCAATAAAATTCTTGCAAGCATTGCCTTGCGAGCGCGTGGCGTACTGCCATGTCGCTGGACACTATAATGAGGCAGAAGACCTTATAGTAGACACACATGGTGCTGATGTAATTGATCCAGTCTGGGATACTTTAGACAAGGCCTATGAGTTATTCGGCAACATGCCTACCTTGTTAGAAAGAGATTTTAATTTCCCGCCCATGGATGTACTTATGCAAGAAGTTCACACCATTCGTAACCTTCAAAACAAGTGGGACAATAACCAACAACCCGTAGCACAAGCCAGCTAGTAGAATTACGTTATGACTAGCGAAAATTTATCGTTCAAAAAAATCCAGTACGACTTTACTGCTCACCTAAGAGACCCAGAACTTGCTGCACCACCCAGTGATATCGAAGATCGTCGCATGGAAATTTATCGTGGGCTTTTCTATAGAAATGTAAAAAACTTTATAGACAAGGCTTTCCCGGTGTTACGTAAACTTTATAATGATGAAAACTGGCATAAGATGGTGCGAGATTTTTTCGCCAATCATCAATCTATATCACCTTACTTTAAAGATATCTCACTTGAGTTTCTAACTTATCTACAAAATGAACGTGAATCTCAAACCGAAGACCCTGCTTTCATTAAAGAGTTAGCTCATTATGAATGGCTTGAAATTAAAATAACTTTCTCAGACATTGAGCCAGATTTATCCATCATTGATAAGCACGGTTATTTACTAACTGGCATACCCGTTTTATCACCTCTTGCTCAAATGCATGGTTATCATTTTCCCGTACATAAAATTAAACCAAGCTTCCAACCCGAAATACCAAGTGAACAAGTACACTTTTTAATGGTACATAGAGACCTGCAAGATAAAGTAAGTTTTACAGAACTTAACCCTATCACCGCTATGTTAGTGGAAATGTTAGAAAAAGATAATTCTAGAACAGGTCAAGAATGCTTAGATGAGATTATTAAGCAAATAAACCATCCAAACCCTGATAGTGTATACAAAGGTGGCGAACAAACCTTGAAGCAGCTTCGCACCAAGGACATCATACTTGGGACTAAATTCTAGGGATTAAGTTTGCCTAGTTGCATATCTTAGATATTTCCAAATAATACCGTATCAGGTTTACTCAACAAGTAAATCGCAGTTTCATTGCAACCACATTCCTCAGACACTCTTCCCTTTTTGCCTCTAAATAAATGCAGCCATTAGACAACAAATTAATGGGCGTGCATCTACAAGTGTTACAGCAGGACGTGTTCTAGAGAAATAGATATGAAGAACTTACTATAAGAAAACGCCAGAAATAAAAAACCCGTGAGTGGCAACACTCACGGGTCAAGGCATCCGTGCCAGGAGATGAACACTCAATCCCTGCTAACTATCTGTCAGACAAATATCTGTCAAATGAAATACTATGGATGTAAGTTTAATCATCGCCCAGCAATTATTTGTGACTTAGTACACATTTTATACAAGCCATTTATTAAGAGATGTTACAGAACTAGCGAGAACGCTTTAGTAAATATTGCCCGGGAATAAGGCTTTTCAGCCCATAAAACACTAAATAAGAAAAAATAAAATTCGCAATTAATGAATTGCGTAAAAATGGGATACCTGCTACATAGGCTTGTAACAAACCATTTAGGTCTTGAGAATACATGTCATGATGTAACCAGGCGCCGAAATTTGTGATTAAAAAAAAAGCAAAAGAGGCTATTACTGTAGCACCGCCTACTCTAAACACAGTTACTTGATTTAGAACACTACCGATCAGAACAGTCGCCAATATGCCTGCATAGACATACCAAACCGTACTGTGAAACCCAATCACATAATCACTTAACACCATTGCAACCAGTGGCACAACAAAAGCTAAAAAACGGTTTGAGAAAAATGCACCGGCAAATAATGCCATTGCGGCAATAGGTACAGCATTAGGCGGATGAGGCACCAATCGAGTTAATGCTAGTACCAGCACAACTACGATTAAATAACCAATGTGGATACGATGCTGAATCATGTAGTTATTATACTCGTATACTTATACTCGTATATCTTGGTTGAACAATTAATAATATCGTTACTCGTTCCAAAGCCATGCCGCACCCCTCACGCCACTAGAATCTCCATACTTTGGCGGCACTAGTTTTGTGGTTACTTGATCTGAAAAAATCCATTGTTGCCAAAGCTTGGGCACGTTCATATATAAGCGCTGTAAATTAGAGACACCACCACCTAGCACAATAACTTCAGGGTCAAAAATATTAATTACGTGTGCCAAACTTCTTGCCATCCTGTGCTCATAACGAATTAATGTTTGCTCTGCTACTTCATCATTCTGTAAAGCTCGATGATTGATCTTTGTAGCGCTAATATTTTTAGATGCAGTTCGCTCATAATCACTTTCTAATCCAGGACCAGATAAAAATGTTTCAATACAACCTTGTTGGCCACACCAGCATTTAGTTAATTCTAATTCCCCAACATCAGGCCAAGGTAATGGATTGTGCCCCCACTCTCCAGCAATAGCATTTGCACCCGTTAATATTTTTTTGTTAACCACCAAACCACCACCCGTCCCTGTGCCTACTATTACACCAAATACGCAATTAGCATTTTGTGCTGCACCATCAACCGCCTCTGACAAAGCAAAACAATTGGCATCATTCGCAATACGAATTTCTCTGCCAATAGATTTTTCTAAATCATATTTAAACAGTTTATTATTTAGGCAGATGGTGTTTGAGTTTCGCAACAAACCAGTAGCAAGAGATAAAGAGCCTGGGGTACAAATTCCGATACTACATTCTACATCTGCACTTTCCTCAGCATGATTAACCAGAGAAGTGATGGTTGAAATGGTTGCATGGTAATTATCAGGAGTCGCAACTCGATCACGAAATAATTCATTCCCGGCATCAAGCACTAAAACCTCAATCTTAGTCCCTCCTAAATCAACACCCAGTTTAATAACAAGTCTCCTGAGCTATAGTTTTACTCGACCACAATGTTTCCTTCTCACCAGAATGCTTGGCTAACACACGGCATACTACAAATAGAAAATCGGATAAACGATTTAAATAAATTTGTAAATCAGGATTTAGATCCTGATCTTCACTCAGCCTCACTACGCTACGTTCAGCACGTCTACATACCGCACGCGCCAGATGACAAGTAGCTGCTGCATGCCCTCCACCGGGAAGTATAAAATTCTTTAGTGGTGGAAGTGTTTTGTTATGAGCATCAATTTTTTCTTCTAACTGTTCAATAATATGCTTATTAATAAACTTTAAATCTGCATTATTTAACTCTGCACCCAAATTAAATAATTGGTGCTGAATATGGGCAAAAAGGTCTTTAAGTTCATCAGGCATATCGTATGCAGACACCATGCCTATTACAGTATTTAGCTCATCGACATCCCCAATAGCCTGGATTTGCGGACAGTCTTTACGTACACGCACGCCCGTTGACAGCCCCGTATCACCCGTATCACCCGTCCGGGTGTATATTCTTGTTATGCGATTTGTCATTACAAGTCCACCTTAAGCCCTGCATAAATAGTTTGCCCTAAAGTTTCATAGCCATATACGTCTTGATAAGTTTCGTCTAACAAATTATTTAGTCTCGCATAAAGATTGAAGTTATCCGTTATATTGTATGACCCACTAACATTAAGCAGATAATAATCATCTAGTTTCACTTCTCTGGCTGGAAAACTAGAAAAATCAGAATCAATTTGTTCACCTACATAATTAAATGCTGCGTGCAGATTTCCTTTACCTGTAAGAGTTTCATAATTAAATTGCAAACTCGCAACTGTTTTAGGTCTACGAATTTCCCTTACTTGAACATCATTAGCATTTGGTACTGTCGAATCAGTATAAGTATAAGCTCCTCGCATATCTAAACGATGATTAAGTTGCGCATCAAAGTAAAACTCTGCACCATTGCGCTCACTTCTACCTTCAAGATTGACAGCAGTGTTTACAGGAAAAAATACTGTAGTAATCTCATCCTTTAGATCTTCCCAAAATAATGTTGCACCTATATGAGCTGTATTACTGGCAAAGGACTGATCTATACCAAATTCCCAAGACTCTGATTTTTCAGGCTTTAAATCCGAGTTACCAACAAATGAACCCTCGAAAAAACCAAACAGCTCAGTAAATCCTGGATTCTTAACACCTGTCCCATATGATGCACGGAATTTTGTCCCAGTACGTGGCAAAAAATAAGCGCTCGTAAATCTAACCGTATCTCGATCCTTAAATTGATCATTATCGTCTTTCCTCATTGAAGCTGACAGAAACAATTGATTCCATATGCTGATACGATATTCAGCCGCTAGCCCAATGTTTCGTATATCTTGATTTTGATTCGGATCGCCAAATGAACTTACTCCTCTTTGTTTAAATTTTTCATCTTCTTGTTCAATAGAAAATAGTACTTTATGTTGTGCATCGGAAAATATTCTAGTATTAAAAGATAATTCAGATAAATAATCGAACTTTAATTTTTCTGCTTCCGTCTTACTCTTTCCAAAAGTGTCCTCATTTTCATTTCGTGTATCTGTAAGACTAATCATAAATTTTTGATTCCAACGATTATTAAACATCGATAAATACAAGAAAGATGATCCATAAAAATTCTCTACATCAGAAATATTATCTGCATCTACTGGGCGACCGGTTATAGAAGAAATAGAATCAAACTCATTTGAAGAGTCTACATATCTTGCATTTATACCAAATGAAAATGCAGGGTTAAATGCGTATTGTGAATTAAAAGCAATACCTTTCTGATCGTAACCATCATCCTCCCTGCCTTGCTCAGAAATATTTGCGCCCTCAGTATCGAGGTATGCGCCTTGCAAATAATATTTTACTTTCCCCGAGATTCCTGAAATAGACGCAGAACTACGAATAAAATCATGTGACCCCACTTCAGTTGAACTGACTAATGTCGTTTCATCACCACCAGTTCGAGTTTTTATGTTAATAATTCCTGCCAATGCATCACTCCCCCAAATTGAACTTTGCGATCCACGCATGACCTCAATACGCTCTATAGTATCTGGCAATAAATTTGCAAAATTAAACTCAGAGCCTATTGCTGGATCATTTGCCTCAACTCCATCAATCAAAACTAATACATGGTTTGCCTCTGCACCACGAATACGGACTTGTGTTTGAGATCCATAAGGACCTAGCTGGCTTACTGAAATTCCAGGCACGATACGAAGTAACTCAACCAGAGTTACTGCATTACTTTTTTCGATTTGATCTCTTGTGATAATGGTCACCGATCCACCAACCTCTTTTTCGGGAACAGAAACTTTTGCAGCACTTAGCACAATCACCTCATCATCACTGGCAAAAACTGAGTTGCCAGAAAGGGCGACAAATATTAAACACCAAGGTAATAATTGCATATATGTCCTTAATCAACTTAGATTGCGGACGTACAGTGAAGTGCACAAATGTTATTGTGCAATACAACTTCAGCCAGAGTCGCCCGCCGCAACTCTTAACCCATTTTACCGGGGTTCACATAAGGCCGGTCTCCGGGCTGATGAGTAGTCAAATGACCAAGTAGTTCACCTTCCCATGTTTAAAGTAAACACAGTGGTTATAGAACTACCGAAACTCAATCACCGTTGCGGGGGCAGCGTCTGTATTACACAGACTTCCCTGTTTCATCCTTGTGCATGCAAAATAATAAACTTATCTGATGATGACAAGGACACCTTAAATGATGTGTAAATGAAATTCTAACAGGTTTTGGAAAAATTAGTTTTGAAGTTTTTTAATATCTGCAATGATTTCATCACTATGCGTAGCAGGTTTTACGGTTCGATAGATTTTGGCAAGTTTGCCTTCTGGATTAATAATAAAAGTATGCCGCTTTGCAAGTTTTAGTGGCCCTATTTTTGTCAAAGAGCCATAATCATTTGCGGTCTTACCGCCAATATCTGCGAGTAAAGGAAACTGCAGACTATACTTATTGGCAAATTCTGCATGACTTTCAGTTGAATTCACGCTCACTCCAAATACCTGCACATTAAGATTTTGCAGCTCAGCTATATCATCCCTAAATGCGCAAGCTTGTTTGGTGCAGCCAGGCGTGTCATCTTTTGGATAAAAATACAACACTAACCACTTGCCTAAATAGTCATTTAGCTTATGAATAGTTTCAGTCTGATCTAATAGCTCAAACTGTGGCGCTTCCATTCCAGCATCAAGCTCGGTAGCAGTTGAAGAATTGAATATTCCCATACAAATAATTCCTACGATAATTAGAATAGATTTCTTAAGCATTTAATCGTTATGGAATAAATTTGAATATACTTCCTCGATAGTCCAGTACATACAATTCACCCTCTGAATCTTCACCAAAAGAACTAATACTTATATCTGTTTTCATTAATTCTTGCATAGCAAAGTTTTTATCTTTATCGATAGACCAAATAGTACCGGTACAAAAGTCACCGAATATATATTTTCCATACAGCTCTTTAATTTCATTGCCACGATAGACATATCCGCCGGTAACAGAGCAGCCATGTTTATGCGCATATTCTGCAACCGGTTTAACCAGGTTCCCCGTATCGCAATCTATTTCAGGCAGGAAACAATGGTTACCCTCCATTAAACGCCAGCCGTAGTTTTCTCCACCATCACTATCTACAGATTGCCAGTGAATTTCTTCCCATTTATTTTGGCCCACATCAGCAATCCATAAATCACCGGTTTTTGAATCAAAAGAATGTCGCCATGGATTACGTAAACCATAAGCCCAAATTTCTGGAAGAATATTCTCTTTGTCTACAAATGGATTATCTTTAGGAACTGTATAACCACTAGCTTGATTCACATCAATGCGTAGCATTTTTCCTAACAGAGTTTCTAAATTTTGCGCATTATTCCACGGATCACCACCGCGCCCACCATCACCTATACCCAAATACAAATATCCATCTTTCCCAAACGCCAACATACCGCCGTTATGATTTGACGCAGGGTCTTCTTGCGCAATTAAAATTTCAAGTGTTTCCAAATCAGTATGACTAGCATTAGGTGGATCTACAGTTAGTCGTGCAAGCGTATTGTCATCATTTTTTGCTGTGTAAAATAAGAATAGATAACCGTTTTCAGAATAATCAGGATGAAAAGCAATCGAAAGCAAGCCCTGCTCATTTCCTTTTGTAGTAATAATCGAAGAGGCATCTAGAAACAGTTTTTTCTGTTGTTTTTCAAACGCAAAAATCTTGCCAGTTTTCTCGACCGTAAACATACGAGAATCATTCGCATGTGTTATTAAAACTGGATTATTTAAATCATCATTAAATAAAGCAAGGTCTAATGCATAACTTGAGTTGACAAACCAAGTCAATATAAAAAAACATAAAATAAAAAACTTTATACTATTTTTCATTGCCTGCACCAAAAGCTTTAACCGCTCCTGCAGTGACATCCTCTTCAGGGTTAAACCAGTTAAGTTTATTATGTAGGCTCACAACATCACCAATGATTACCAGAGTTGGTGGTTTGACATTATGTTTTTCAACTAATTCAGGCAGATTATCTAAATTGCCGATTATATTTCTTTGATTTGCAGTTGTACCCTGCATAATTAGCGCCGCAGGAGTTGTTGCGCTTAGGCCGTGCTTTATTAAGTTATCACAAATTATTTGCAGTCCATGGAGACCCATATAAAACACTAATGTTTGATTCGTATGCGCAAGCATCTGCCAGTTTAAATCTACGGTCCCGTCTTTTAAGTGACCTGTTGCAAAGATAACGGCTTGCGAATATTCTCGATGAGTAAGCGGAATACCTGCATAGGCTGCACAACCAGCTGCTGCAGTTATTCCCGGCACCACTTGAAACGGAATGTTCTCATCAACGAGAGAATCAATTTCTTCACCGCCACGACCAAAAATAAATGGATCACCGCCTTTCAACCTTAATACACGCTTACCTTCTTTAGCTAATCTAACTAATAGCTGGTTAATAGTTTCTTGTTGTAACGTATGTTGCGAACGTTCCTTGCCTGCGTAGATGTGTTCTGCATCTTTACGCACTAAATCCATAATTTCTTGGGAAACCAGTCGGTCATAAACTACTACATCAGCTTGCTGCATTAATCGTAATGCACGAAATGTCAATAAATCTGGATCCCCCGGCCCAGCTCCTACCAAATACACTTCCCCTGTTGGAAGCTTGCTATCATCCGCTTGCTGTATTGTTTCTTCTAACAGCTTTTGTGCTGCATTAGATTGATTGGCAAACACTAACTCTGCAATCGGGCCTTGTAACACCTGCTCCCAAAATTTTCTTCTTTGATCAATAGTAGAAAACTTGGCCTTCACTTTATTACGATTATCTTCAATTAGTTTTGCCAAGTGGCCATATGACGCAGGCGTGCAATTTTCTAATTTAGTACGCAACATTCTTGCGAGAACCGGCGACGCCCCTCCTGTAGATACGGCTATCTGTACAGGAGAGCGATCTATAATTGACGGTAGTATAAAGTCACAGTTTTTACTATCATCTGCAGAATTAACCAGAATATTATTATCACGACAAAGCTGTGCAATTTCAGCATTCACTTTGCGATCATCCGTTGCAGCAATTACTATTTGATAATTGTTTGATTCACCGGTTAAATCATCAACGGTAAACTTTTTTTTATGCCAAGTTATTTGCTCACCTAACTTTCTCTTAATCTCAGAGGTTATATCAGGTGCAATAACTGTAATACTTGCTTGCGCGCGCGCGAGAATTGAAACTTTACGCTCAGCAATAACTCCGCCGCCGACAATTAAGCAGGGCTTGTTTTTTATATCCAAGAATAAAGGTAAATAATCCACAGTAATTTCTTAATTCCTTTTTTGTTAAGTAACTGAATATTTTGTTGGGCAATAAAACAGTTTCTTTATCTAAGTAATTTAATATTTTCAATTATCGGAGTTACAACAGGCGCTATCTTTTTACGCATTACCGAACCTATGGCATCTGTCATGCCGAAAATAGGGTCAACAAGTGTTTCATTAATCATCGCTAAATAAAATATCGCTTTTAGCTGAGGCAACAAAGACTTATTCAGCACTAAAAGCCTTTGTATCTCTCGTTGTTCTTGGTGATATTGCTCAGTGTAATCATCTAACGCTTTGATATCCCGCCAGTTAGGAAACTCATTTTCAAACCTATTAAAGTATTCCCCAATGGCATTAAGAATCGCTGCAACTGCTTCCTGATCATTCGGTTTATTTAACACTAATTCTGTAGTCTGCAAAAAAGCTTGGCCAGCTGGACTTAATATTTGACACAATAATTTTGCTATTTTGTTATCTTCATCAACCTCTGTTTGTAGGATGTTATAGACATCACTCCAACTATTATGTGAATTCACAGTAACAGGAAGATCATCAGGTGTTTGTTGCAAAAAACCTATAAAATAAACATTTTTTCGATTACCACGCTGCCAGACTTCTGCGCGCAACTGTTCAGATATCAAACCAGGCTGAAGCACTAAACGAACACTATCTATAATTGCTTTTTGATGTTCTTCAAACGGCAGAAATTCTATTAAGAATTTCGCTAGTTCTTCTCCCATAGAGCCTTTTACAACACTTTCTTTTTCAAGCATACGTCGTGCATTTTCAGCGGTGGCATTTGACCACCATGCACGTCTAGCCAACTCGTCAGTCAAGCCGGGTGCATGTACTACTGCAGCCACTGCTTCTGGCTCACCTACTAATAATAATTTTTCCAAACTATCGTCCCGAGCTTGACCCATTCGCGTCCATCGTTTTAGATAAACCGGATAACCTCCTGGCGACCCCAAGTAATGTGTCGACAAAAACTGTCTTACCAAACGAATATATTTTTCATCCTTACAAGTTGGGTTAAGTTGTACGGTTGCATCGCCTTTTTCAGACAGCACGTGTACACACATGCGCGATTCATCAATTCGAACTGCTTGCAGAGGTTGTGCGACCAATACATTTAGTCGCAGTTGATCTTCACTGGAAAGTTGCATTTAATTAAGCTGAACTCTTTGCCCCCATGGAGCGAAGTGTCTGCCTTTAACTAACCAAATTACAGGATAGGTCGGCTCAATTTCAGGAAAGCTGCCCTGGCAATCAGTAAAATACACTAAAAGATCAGGCTGCTGATCCTGTAACTCAAGCCAGTCAAAAACAGGGCTGAAATCTGTGCCACCTCCACCTTTGAGTTGAGTAGGTAATTTAATTTCTTCCCACGGCTCAAACACGAAAGGCGCACCTTCGGCCAACACTGCATCACATGGCAACATTGTTATTCGTGCGCGCATATTGGCTTTTATTGCATCCACTTCAGACATGAATTCATTCATCTCTTTATCATCGACAGAACCACTTATATCAACACCCACTGCAATATTTATTTGCGCACTACGCATGCTTGGAAAAATAGCCGGGTCACCACGGCGAGAAGAAGGCCTGAAATAACTATAATCATCTCTCGCACTTGAAGTCATGTAACGTGCAAGCAACATACGCCAGGGCAGTTTAGGTTGCAGCATGAAATCAACCATACGCGCCATCGAACCACCCAACTTACCTGCCTGCATCGCTTGTTGTGCGGCTCCGGCTAAACGTTGCTGCCACTGCACCGATAGCTCTTCTTGTTCTTGTGGGCTTAATGCGGCGGGCTGAGGTGCTAAACCAGCTTCTTCAATACCATTTTCACCACCATCCTCATCCATGTCCATGTCAAATGATTGCTGCATTTGCGGATCTTGATTATCTTCACTATTGCTTGGCTGCTGGTCGCTGCCATCCTGATTGGGGTCATTATTATCCTGGTCATCCGGTGGATCTTTGCTTTGTTTATCAAATTCAGAATCTTCATTATCCAGGTCATCAATATAATGATAGATTTCTTCTGCCGTCATGCCTTCATAACCATCGTCAACCAAGGTTCCTGGTGGCGCTTTAAGACCATCGTTAATCAATAAAGGATTCACTGCATAATCGCATGCTAAACCCCAACGATGTTTAATGCGATGTTGGCGACGAGCAAAATGCGATAAGGCACAATGTAAAGCTTGTTTCGCTAATACAAATTGTGTTTGCTGAATATTTAATGCGTTGATGTACTCTTCGTTGTAATACAACTTTTTCGCATCCGTTGCCACACCTTTACACCATTTTGGATCTGCCGCAACAAGAGGCAGGCGCAATACTAGTGCGCCTAGAAATGGTTTATCTAGGATTAAACGCGTTCTTGCTGCAGCAATTTTATTTTGTAAGTCTGAATCAGCCATGATACTAGCCGTTACGCTATTACTTAAAGGTGCTCTAATTTATTCTGAAATGAGACAAAAATGTTGAGAAAGCGGAGTGTATATATTTATACATGAGCATTTTGAAACATTTTTTAACGACATGTCATGGTAAATTAGAGTGCCCTCGCTCAAGCATGGTCGAAGATCATAATATCGGCTATCTTATCTGCCCAATTTGCAAATTCTGGTAAAGCAAAAATATCTTCGCCAATCGCACGATGCATATCAGACACCATCATTACACCCATTTCACGTTGCGGAAATTTATTTGCGTAATTTAGAATATTGCCCTGCACTTTTGCAGGTTGTTCAGTATTTTTAGCACGAATGGCGTGCCCTACCAATGCAGAAGCTACTGCATATTGCAGATCGATTTCTTTGGGTGCAGCGACATCTTCACCGTTTACTATAGCCTCAAGATCGGGCATCTGATCAAGATTAGAAATAAATGCATTTAACTCAACACCTGCAGCAGGCCCTACACAAGCTTGCAATGACCCAGTTAATAAATCAGGGCGATCAGAAAATTTTTCTAGAGCACGATGTGCGAATTGCCATGAACGAGGGGATGGGAAAGCCACAGGGTTGTGTGCAGGATCAAAATCAAACAGTAGATCTGGACGAAAACGCAAAAACGCAATGACGCGATCATCGATATTATTTGCATAAGCCCATGCTACCCAATCATCTAAATTTATATCTACTTCAAAGTGCGAAAATCTATTGGCTAGAGGTGCAGGCATTGAATAGGTGACACCACGATCCCCTTGACGATTACCCGCAGCAAATATTGCCCAGCCTGCAGGCACATCGTATTGCCCAAGACGTCGATCAAGAATAAGTTGATAGGCTGCTGCTGAAACACTCGGCGCAGCAGAAGTAATTTCATCTAAAAATAAAATACCTGTCTCACCATGGCGTTCAACATTGGGCAACATTGCAGGAACCGCCCACTCAACAGAACCATTTTCACGAAATGGAATGCCACGCAAATCACTAGGTTCCATTTGCGACAATCTAATATCGATTACTTCAACATTATTATTTTTAGCCACCTGAGAAACCATTTCAGATTTACCTACACCAGGCGGGCCCCACAACATCACAGGAGTGTGGTTGCCGGCAAAAGCACCTTTGAATTCTTTTTCTAGTACAACAAGTAGGTGTGCGGGACGCATAAGTGAGTATGACTTAAATTAAAATGTTAAATTGTTAGCAGCAGCTTGGTTATTTTTATTCTGCTTATTTCATTTCTTCTGGAGAAAAACCGGCCTTTGCGTACCACTGTTTAGCTTTATTCGCATCCTTTTCTATACCTGCAGTTCCTTGCTCATACATCATTCCAAGCGTCGTTTGTGAACCTTGCAATCCTTGATCTGCGGCTTTGGTAAACCATTTAACGGCTTGCTCACCATCTTGCTCAACACAATCACCTTCCATATACATGAAACCCAAACCATGTTGCGCCAATTCATGTCCCGCTTCCGCCGCCTTAGCCATCCATTTATAAGCAGCTTCTTTATTCACTGCCACACCCAATCCATTTTGATACATGATGGCACAACGATGCATGGCATCTGCATTGCCTTTATCCGCTATAACAGAAAGAATCTGCATCGCACGAGAAAAATGCTTGGCCTCAAAAGCCATCATGCCACTGTTAAAATCCATATCATCTTGTGCAGACATATTGGCTCCAGAACTAATAATTTGTTAAGTGAATAAGCGCTTCATAATACGCGATTACTAGAAATAGAAGGAATAACCCATACAGTACCTTGATAAAAATAGTGGATTTTGTACTGGTAAGCGCATGGTTTTTCGCATGTAAACTGGGTTTTAAGAAGAACCGTTCATAAAAAACACACATTTGCAGCCATCTTAATGCTCTCGATAGGGATATACAGGCTTACTTCTGGCCCGTGCTAGCCCACATACTGGCTCATGCTGGCCCAAACACAGGCCGAACTATTCCCTTTTGTATCCTGCGACACTGAAAGTAAAGTGGCATCATTAGACCCATGACAGCTACCGAACAAGAAATAATCTCAGACCCCAGTCTTGCCATGCGCTCTTATATTCAGCGTGTAGCAACCGGACCAGAATACAGCAAAGACATCTCGTTCGAAGAAGCTCGAGACGCGATGACTCATATATTGAATACATCAGCAGATCCTGTGCAAGCCGGTATCTTTTTAATTGCTTTGCGTATGAAGCGTGAAACACTAGATGAAAACGGCGGTTGCCTACAAGCTATTATTGATGTCTCTAACATTGTTACCGCAGATGTTGATCATGTCATTGATATTGCAGATCCGTACGACGGTTATACACGCGGCACTCCCGTTTCACCTTTCATACCAGCAGTGTTAGCAGCATGCGGTTTACCAGCTGTATCGCATGGCGCGGAAGCGGTCGGCCCAAAGTATGGTGCTACACATAGAAAAGTTTTACGTGCGGCAGGAATAAATGTCGATTGCGACATGCAACAAGCATTAGCACAAATTAATAATCCAAAAAGTGCCTGGGCTTATCTAGACCAAAAAATCATTTGCCCTGCTTTGCATAATTTAATTCCATTACGTACACAAATTGTTAAACGCCCGGTGATTACCACTGTAGAAGTGTTAATTGGCCCTGTGCGAGGCAAGAAAAGTACTACCTTAATGACTGGCTATGTACACAAACCTTATCCACCTGTGTATACACACTTGGCAAAATTATCTGGTTTTGATTCAGCAGTACTAGTTCGCGGTGTTGAGGGTGGTGTAATTCCTTCTTTAAAACAAGAATCTAAATATTTCGAATACAAGAACAACGGTGAATTATCAGAAGTCGAAATACACCCCGACCATGTTGGCATTCAACAGGACGTTCGAGCGGTGCCTCTACCCGAATTAAATGCAGCAAAGTCTGAGGGTGATGAAACGGCGGCAAAGATTGATACAGGCCAACTCGCGGAAGAAGCTGCAAAAATAGGTATTGCTGCACTTCAAGGCCGATCAGGGCCGGCACGCGATAGCTTAATTTATTCTTCGGCTATTATGCTCACTCACATGGGCACAGAAAAAACCATGCAAGCTTCAGCTGAAAAAGTTCGTGCAGTTATTGATTCAGGCAAAGCTTTTGCACATTTTCAAACAAACCAACAACATTAAAACATACATTTAACTTTTATATATAAGGAGATAAGCATGAACCAAGCATACAGAGAAGCCATTACAAAAATGGAAGCAGCCAAAGTAGACCCAGAATACATATTGGGCTGGCAAGGCGGCTACTTAGGCCATCCACAGCGTGAAGAACAGCGTGTTACCGAGGCATACACTGCAGGTTTTGAAGATGGTTCTGAAAAAAATGCCAGTAATTTCGATAGCTGGAAAAAATAAGCACTAGCTAAGCTAAAACTCTTGAAGCTATAAAAGCAAAAAAGAATCCCACGCTATATAAAAGTAACGAGAGCATAAACACATACTTGTTTATGCTTCTCATTCTTTTACAAGCTGCAGCTTGTTTTGGGTCCGATGGGCAAGGAGCATTCCTCATTTTCCACTGATACAGTCCAGTCAAAAATATCAGCACGCCCGCAATTGCGAATACTTCTTCCTTATAAGTCGACAGCACTACCAACTGCGGGACAGTAGAAACCAAACCTGCTAATACTGCACCTGCTCCTATCGTTACCAACAATGCAGGTAACGCACAACATACCAACGTTCCTACGCTGGTAAATAGACTTAAAAATGGCAGCACATGACTTTTTGTAGTTACCGTTTTCATCATTAATTGCCTACAACAGAACGATCGATACTCTTAACGTTATAACCAGAGTCGGTTATTAGTTTTTCAATCTCAGCATCATCTAGATTTTTACCATTTTTTAGTACAATGATAATCTTGTGTTCCGCCAAACTAACGTTCAAGCCAGATACCTCATCCTTACGCATAAATACTTTTTCAATGGCTGTGGCACAAAAATCACATACCAAACCAAACGCATCCACTGAAACAATCTCACCACCAGGCTCAACCGTACCGATTGAAAGTGATGGATTTTCCTCTGCAGCTTGATTGCCAGCATCTCTATCTGATTCTTGTGCAAGAGCATTCATATTCATCATTAACATTAAAAACAAACTCAATATAATTATCTTCATAACAATCTCCTAAAATTAAAAACGGCGCACAAAATTAAACTGCACATCGCCATCATCACTCAGCCCAGTCTCTAAAAGATTTGGACCACTAAATAAACGTACAATGGGGGTCAGCACCAATGGATCATCAGCTTCTGGGGCATGTCGCGCTTCAAGCATTAACCAAGTATGCAAACTGCCATACTCTGCAAGATAAGGTGCAATACCAACCTTGAACCTTTGGCTAAAATTATCGGCAATGTTACCTGCGTCGACATATCTGTTTTGGTAGGACACAAAATATTTTCTAGTTTCCCAATCCGTCGAAATACCCATAAACGCAACTAACTCTGTATGAGTATCAAACTCGTCCTCATCAGAATAAGCCGCACCTACTCCTGTACGCAGATAAAAATTTGCTTGTGAACCCTCACCATTCCATCGCTTTAGCAAATTATTCATATGCAATGCATGAATTTGAAACTTATCTTCTCGCCAGTACTCAGCGTTATAGCCAATTGCATAAAATGCAGTAGGTGAATAATGCGCATTAAAAACATGACGATCACCGTCATTAAATGTATTTGCGGTCCACGCTTGCGGGTAAGACACTGGTCTTGCTTGCACAACAGCGCTACACGCGAATAGCAATATAATTAATATTATATTTTGCACCTTTAAACTCCTTTAGTTCTAAAACGAACAAACACAGAGCCGTATTACGGCCAATGGAGGAGTTAGCTATTCGGTGGCAGGGTAGGAATTTCTATATGGTTAGAAAGAATAAAGAATGAGCCATATTGCTTATACTGTTCGGTGTACGCTGACTTATAATTATTCATTAAAGAGTTAAACGTAACCACAACACTTGCACATGATTCACAGCCTTCATCACAACAAGAATTATCTGAATTAGTATTGCTAGCAGGCTCATCGCCCTGAAAATGACACGAGGTTTGATCATCGGGCATATTACTAGATGAATCGCTAGTCAAATCACCCTGCATATCCATATTCACACAATAATGCGTGCCAGCCTGGACAGATCCAAGCGAGAAAAATACTATAAATATGTATGTGAAAATTTGTCTCATGCTAGAGAAATATTCTATATGAATTAATTCAATGTACTCTTATGACTGAAATACGTCCATCGAGTTCATCATTAATTTCACACCCGTAATCGCAGCAAACCATACTTTCAAACAGTTACCACTGTTAATGAGATAAGGCATCATTCATTTAGAAAATGCTAGTGTCTTGTAAACACTTGTTTTCTTTACCTTAATTTACTCAACACTATTTTCATTTATCAAAACATCATCGCAAATCGCTAATTAAGCACTACTGGGAAAGTGTTGAAAAGATGGTTATATGCCAGTAGATACGGATACAGGATTTTCTATTATGCCAACCATGACTTTTAAAGATGTAGCAAAGAAACCAACCGTATTATTTGTACCTGGCTCATCGCATGGAATAATAAGTGCAATGAAAGACAACGAGACTATTGAATTTGTAAAAAATTGTGCTAGTGAGTCAAGTTATATAACCAGCGTATGCACTGGATCTCTAATCCTGGGAAAAGCAGGATTATTAAAAGGCAAACATGCTACTTCTCACTGGGCAACTGTTGATGTTTTAAAAGAATTTGGTGCTATACCAACACGAGAAAGAGTCGTAACAGATGGCAATGTAATAACAGGTGGAGGCGTTACTGCAGGTATAGACTTTGGGCTCTGCTTGCTTGCTACATTGCGAGGGGCAAACTACGCAAGAACTGTGCAGTTATCTGCTGAATACTCTCCTGCACCCCTTTCTCTTCGGGCACACCTAAATCAGCTCCAAGCGAAATTACAGAACATATGCAAGCAATGTATGATCCTTTGGTTGTTCAGATAAAAGAAATTGCAAAACAAAGATTTTGATAAATAGCAAGTTAATATAACCAGTTTCTCCGTCTAAAAATTTAGTTTATGTATACTTTATGTTACTGACTCGATCGGTCAATCGTTAACTCAAGCAATGGCAACAAAAATTGCACCTATTACAATTAGTACACTGCCTGCAATCAATTTAATTACATGAAAATCTTTCCACATTTGCAAAACAAGCTGCTCTATAACAAATATCAAGACTTAATCATACCCTTCGTCGAGATATTACGTCATAGTGATTAAGGCATTCTTCCGCGCGCGTATATCCAAATTCTATTAATTCTTCCGCGCGATCAAAGTCTAGCCAGCCGCAGAGGTTACGCGGAATTTCAATCACAATATCTGGACGATTGGCTGCAAGTTTAAAACGGGCAATTGAGGATTGCATAGTATCCATAGATTGTGTCATTAAATTGATGATGCCTAAATTATTCTTACTTTTCTTGACCCCTTCTTTTGGCATCATACTGTCTATTAATTTTTCGACACCGAGTTGGTACTTATTTTTTGATTGGTTTTTTAATTGCGCGTCGTGATTATCTAATTCAACTTTATCTTTTGATTCAAATATTTCAGGCGGGCCGTTTAGCGCAACCGCAATGGTTAAATCAGTATTATTATTTAAGGTTGGCGCAATAGGTACAGGATTGACGATTCCACCATCTACTAATAAACGATCAGCATCTTGAATAGGAGAAAAAATCATCGGCACTGCAATCGATGCACGAATCGCATCAAATAGTGATCCATGTCTAATCCATACTTCTTTTTGCTCTACAATATCGGTTGCCACTGCAGTAAAACCTATAGGCAATTCATCGATGGTACGGTCTTTAATTATTTCTTTGAGTACCCCGATTATCTTTTCGCCTTTAAAGATAGATTTTCTGCTAAATGAAATATCTAATAAGCTTATTATATTTCTTCTTTTTAATGCCTTTACCCATTCAACATATACATCAAGTTCCCCTGCTGCATAAATACCGCCAACCAGCGCACCTATAGATGAACCTGATATGTATTTAATATCATAGCCATGTTGTTCCAGGCAACGTATAACACCGATATGGGTTAAGCCTCTTGCAGCACCACTACCTAATACTAATGAAATTGTCGTTTTTTTAGTCATACCATGCTTGCGATTGATCCCTGATTTAGCTTGCAAACAGACATTTTAATCAACAATAGAGCCGACTGCATCTACCATGATGACTTTAATTGTCGCATTGCCTATACACACAGCCCGTACATATAGCATGTACACACATAATTATTCTTCACCCCAGACTCCACTTTCAGGAATTGGCGGTGCATCAAAATCAGCTTCACTTAGCGATGGGCTCTGACCTTTAAACACTCGTTTTATGGCTAATAAGTGTTTGGGTATTTCTGAATCAATTACATAATCCGGAATCCATTTATTATCTTTGTCGCCCATTACATCTCGAACATAATTCCCCGCTATGCGTCGCATGGAAAAACTTGGGCCATCTTGTTCGCTATAATTACAGTCTGAATACTCATTCATTCGTTCGTTTAACAAATTGATAAAGTCAGAACGATATTCACCTGCTTTTACATCCGATCGATTGCTTTGCATGGTATCTGCAAGATGCTGGCCAAGCGCATTAATAAATATTTCACGCTCACCGGCAGTCATTTCTTCAAACACCATACGGTCTGCAACATGAGCCCCAAATGCTATAAATTCACTGATTACATCTAGTCTTTGAAAGCGAGATTCAGTCTCAAAACCTTCATTTTCTAAAAATAAGCATGACTCCGCCGCCAACACCCAAAGATTAAAACCAATTACACCAGCAATTTCTTCTGGTTTTCGCTTTCGGTCCGCTTGATTCCATTTAGTCTTTAATCTTGCCATTTAACTTGCTAATTATAATGTTAATAAATTTGCTCTTACGATCCTAGCCTTTAGATACTAACATGGACTCGGTATAATAAGGGCTATGCAAAAAGCTACAAACCCAACCAGTCATCCACTATGTGAAACGGTTCAAAAGAACTGCGATATATCCGATGCACATCATGCTGCCAACTACACATTGTGTGTGTATTTATTAAAGATGCGTGAATATTATCGTTGGGAGAATGGTTTTTCATACAATGAAATCTTAACCAAGGAAGATGTAGGCAACTGGGTGCAGGAACGGGAAAGTTTATGGGAGACGTTAGAAGATAAAATGTTTATCCCTCTAGAAATAGATGGCAAAGAGTATGATCCGTTTGATACCGAAAACATTAATAAAGCGTTAGCGCCAAAAGGTTTTGTTTACAGTGGTGGCATGGGTGTGCGAGCCGCACCGCACTTCTTTTTAGCAAAACTCGAAGAGAAAGAAGTTTATAACGACTTCACAATTTATGTGTCTGCCGATGAGTGCGCACGCGACCTAACCGCACCTCCCGCCATGACACTAGGTAATAATGTTTTTATACGTCGCGAAGCATTGCGCCGTTATCTATGGGAAAAGTTTACAGAATGGCAATGGCATAAATATGAAAACGCCATGTCACGCGCACTATCGTTTTATGATTTTGAAAACGATGTAGACCAAGCACTTGATAAAATGACAGATAATGAATTAGAGGCGGTCGCCTTGCACGAAATTGGTGAATTCATTGCATCAAAAGAACTGGGCACGCAATGGCGAGAAATGATCGTATGTCTGCCTCGATCTCGCGCAGAGTTTTTAGCTAGAGGGGTTAAAGACTTACTGGCAGATTGTTTATCTACCCTACCTGGATTATTTGAAAACTATAATCCGGCTTCTATACATTTTTATGCTGCAAATCTTACTGCTATGCGTAAAGAATTATTTCCAAGCTTTCACCCTGCATATCAAACCTGGGTTGACACTAATGACATCAAACCTTTAAAAACTTTAGTCGCCAAAGGCACCAAGCACTGGTCTAAGCTTGCAAAAGAAATGCTAGCGCTCTATCAACAAGACAAAGACATCGGTTCAGGTATGAACTCAGACATAGATTCAGACATAGTCCCTGGTATTGACCCTGGCATAGACCTGAATCAACTTGAAAATCTAGTCCAGAATAACGTTTTATAAATAATGTCCAACCAGCCCTTGCAGACCATACATGAGGTCAAGCCCAATAGTTTTGTGTTTCAAAAATCTAGCGCATTATCAAAAGACTTTTGTGCAGATGTAATCGCACGATTTGAAAGAGATGAAGAAGGTCAATACAAAGGGCGCATCGGTCAGTTAGCAAACGAAGATAACAGCATCAAAAAATCTACCGATTTAGTGGTTAGCGGCAAACAACATTGGAAAGATATTGATAAAGCGCTGTTTCAATCCTTAGGTAAAGCTATCTTAGAATTTCGCGAGACTTATCCTTTTTTCAAAGGGTCTTTTAAAGATATGGGTTATGGCGTGCAACGCACTAATCCAGGAGAACATTATCATTGGCATATAGATGGTGGCAGCCATGACTTTAGCCACCGACAACTCGTAGCCATTTGGTACTTAAATGATGTTCCGGGCCCGGGTGGTGAAACGGAGTTTTTATTTCAAGACATTCAAATTAAACCTGAACTAGGAAAATTAATTTTATTTCCCCCTTTCTGGACACATGAACATCGTGGCGTCATGTTGCAGTCAGGAGTTAAATATATTGCTACTACGTGGATAGTATTTGCATAAACACATTCGCTAAATGCAAATAACTTATCGCTCACCTACATCTGCAAAAGAATTTAAGGATTATTTTAGATTTCGCTGGCAGTTACTACGAGAACCCTTAGGCCTGGAGCGCGGCAGCGAACAGGATGAACTAGAACATTCTGCATTTCATCTTGCAGCTTTCAACAAGGAAAGAATTATTGCTGTTGGCAGACTTCAGATCGAGAAAAATAATACTGCCCGAATACGCTACATGGCTGTAGACAATGCATTCAGAAAACAAGGTATCGGCAGTCACGTGCTGATTGAATTAGAGAAATATGCAATAACAGAAAATATAAAAAACTGCTGGCTATATGCTCGTGAAACTGCTGCCCCCTTTTACACTAAAAACCATTACCGCATTAGCGGTGAGGCTGTATCGGATCTAGCAATACCTCATCTAAGAATGCAAAAAACCCTCAACTATTAGCCCAAAACAAGTTCCGTTAATGTCATATCTCCAGAGGTATCAACATCTACCGCTTGTACACCTGGAATTTTATTTATTATATAAGCCGCCATAAGCCCAACAGTAGCGGTTTTTTCTTGCTGGATAGCCGTTAACATTTTATCTGCTGCGATCTGGCAACGTTGCATATCATTAGGTGCTTCTATCCAGGTACGGCTCATCTGCCAGCCCCGATCCATGTCGCTATCCATTTTTGCAAACATGTCATGCGCACTAGTTATCATGTCCTGGTCAAGCTCAAGTGGAAATGTTTTTTCATCAATTGTGACTTTAAGTATCATCAGGTTTTATTTCTCTGTAATGTGTATTGCAGTATAACTTGTAATGAGAAAACAAAAAATGTTAGTAACTATTAAACACATACTTGGTGAGGCTGAATTAAACAAAGTCCAGCAGTTACTTGAAGATGTAACTTTTAGAGATGGAAAGCTTTCTGCCGGCATGTCTGCACAGAAGGTTAAAAACAACCAAGAAGTTGCAGACGAGAACGTTATCTCCTCGCTTAATAATATCGTTATGAACAATCTTGTTCGCCACCCTGATTATCAACAAGCTGCATTACCGCATCGCATTGCTGCCCCATTTTATGCTCGCTATGAAACAGGTATGGAATATGGTGAACACATTGATGATCCGATTATGGGTGTTGCCAGCAGTTTGGGCGACCGCTACCGCTCAGATCTTGCCATGACAATATTTCTTAACTCACCTGAAGAATATGAAGGTGGTGAATTAATTATTCAAACTCCTTTTGGTGAGCAAAGTATAAAATTTAATGCTGGAGATGCAGTGTTATACCCCGCTACTACTCGGCACCGTGTGGAAAAAGTAACAAGCGGCCAAAGATTGGTGGCCATAACGTGGGTACAAAGTTTAATTCGTGACAATGCGCAGCGAGAATTATTGTATCAGCTTAGTAAAACGCGAGAGAAAATGCTGCGTAAAGATCCGGATTCAGCAGATACTAAATGTATTGATAGCACATACGTTAATCTTGTTCGTATGTGGAGTGATGTCTAGAAATGTATTTTAATCTGTATTGCCGGGGTTTTCTCCATCACACACAATTGCACCAGCATTAAAACTTAGATTGACATTATTTGCATTGGCGCCTGTATAAAGACAGTTTGTATTAGAATTATTCAGCATCATATTTCCCGCACCTGTTATTGTGCCATTATTTTGCACACCCACTCCATTTGCAGTGGTTACTAAGCCTGCTCCTAACCCATCTGCATCGATATTGATTATATTGTTATTAATAACTGCATTCTTGCCTGCACCACCTGCTCCTCGAGTACGTATTACATAACTCTGTTGATTGGCTGCCAGACTGGAATTATATATGCCACTGATGGTATTACCCTCGATCAACACATTAGAAAAACTATCCAGATCGGTACCATCAGCTAAGTTACTCTGTACTGCACCACCTGCATCAAACCTTCCTATGTTGGAAATAATATTATTACTAATAATTATATTATTTAAAGCGCCGAATACAGCGGTATCTGCTTGAATGCCATTACTATCTTGACCATTTATATTCATGATAGTGGAATTTGAAATCAACACATCCGTTACATCCTCTAAATAAATTCCATCTGCATCGCCACCAACACTATTGGTTCCAAGGTCCGCTATGTTTTGTATGCTTACATTATCAAATGTTAGATTTGAGGAAGTATTGATCGCATAAATTCCTGTTCCTCCTTGCATGCCCGTGGTTGAACCTATAAACGCATTTGCAACCAGGACATCTGATGCAGCATTGATACCAATACCTGCATTCGACATCTCAGTAATATTTATATCTTGATATTGGTTGCGTGTAACACCCGCGGCACGAATACCGATAGCAGCATTTGTTAGCGTGATATCACTCACCCAACTATTGTTAGCAGTGGTTAACAATGTTTCAACACCTGCACCAGTTATACTATTGGCATTGCCGGTTGGCGCGTTAAATACAACATTATTGCCAGTTTGAGTTTGCATAGTATAACTAGAACTATGCCCAACAATATTTTGACCAGCCTGCATGGTGTAATTTCCAGCTGGCACTGCCTCGGTTATAACAATAAAACCATTTACTCCAGCATTAGTTAAAGCGTCGGCAAGTTCGGTCGGCGTTCCAGGTTCTCCCGTAGTGACTGTGGCACCACCTGCCTCGTAATAGCTAGCAATTGCAGCACCATCAAATGGATCAATTAAAGACACCAAGCTTACTGCTACACCTGGCTTTATTATTTCTTCTGTCGTGAGACGACCCACATCAACCAGTCTATCCATATGCATTTCAAGGCGATCAAGTTTCTCCCATCGCTGTAACTTTTCTTGCTTACCAAAAGGCACACGCAGTTTTGCGTATACCACAGCATCATTGTCACCATTTTCAAAATCATTTCGTCACTCATAACGTGCACCAACAATAAATTCATATGGTCTATCGTTACGACCCGTATATTGATATCGACCTAAATCAAAAAACTCGATCCCTAATGCAGTTCGGTCTTGATCACTTTTGCGATGCCCAAAGTAATGACCATGATTCGCAAAAATTCGTATATGGTCTTTGTCATACTCAGATTTATGAAAGTAAAATCTTCGTGCAAGTTCTATATCAACACCACTTAATGCTCTTTCCGTAGCCGAACCTTGCTGCGCACCTTCTGCGAATCTTAAATCATGAAATTCACCATCTCCATCGTCATCAATTACAAAAAAATCTCCGCCAAGCGCTATGGCAGGTTCTGCCGGAAGCTCAACGCTTACTGAAGAATTTGTATCTCTTTCATCTGCAAATGGTGAAGTTATATTTATTATTGCATCAAAGTTTTCAGATATTGCCTCTGCACCAACTCCAACATAATAAAATTCATTATCAAAACTTGACTCAAACCCTCCCAAATATGCAAATCCACCTAAAATATATTTATCAGCTTCTTTGCTATCTTGATCAGTATTAGTAATCAGTCTTCTATGCCCTAGCGCTAAATGACCCGAATAGCTTCTCCCTTCTGCAACAAATAGATTAGGATTTAAATACCAGAGTTGATCTTGTTGTTGGGCAAATGGAACAAATACGCGTACTCCACCCTTTGCACCCGAATCATTCAAAAAATCATATTCACCCACCCCTTCAACATAAGGTGCCCAATAGTCACTTTGAGCATTAGCCGAATAAATAAAGCACCCAACCATTAACACAAAGAGCTTAAAGGCTATTAAAAGATTTCTAGAGAAAAGTGATTTCATGCTAAACAATCCAGTTGAGCAGCCCATAAAAATATGGTCTTGATATATGCTGTTAGCACTATTACTAATTCAAAACTATATATCTATGAAACTACAAATTATTACTTACTATTTAACTAGAATTAACAAAATAATCGCCCACAAAAAAGCCGCCCTTGTTTAAACAAGTTAGCGGCCTTTTAAATATATATAGTTCTAATTAATTAAGCGTGCGAGCCCTTTTCCTTATGTGCATCAGCTACCACTTCCATTGCAAGTTTCGCATACTCTTCTCGAAAACCATCCAGACTTGAACCATCTTTAGGAGCAAAATATCTCTCGGCAGTGATCTCACCGCTTTGCTCGAGTTCGATAAACTTTTTTTGCAACTCAAGCATTTTTTGAATTTTTTCTTGTTTGGAACTCATGTTGAATCCTCGATAATATTTATTTATTAATTAATTAGCTGATTTAACCTTACCGATTTAACCAGGTCAGTCTGTATTCCACTATGGGTAAGCCACTAACGAGTAAAGTAGTTTAATAACCACCCTTACGACGACTTTCCGGTAAACCACCGATACGACCAGCCTGCTTACTTGGATCACCCGGGAACAAGTCATACAACACTTTGGCATCAATTTTTTTCTCGCCCCACGCCTTGGCCATTGCCTTAGTCATGTTACGGGTATTAGGCTGGTTACCTGCATTGTTGATGAATTCATCGCGTAGATAATTAATTACATCCCAATGCTTCTCGGTTAATTCAACACCCTCTTCTTTGGCAATTACTAATGCCATATCTTCAGACCATTCTTCAATATTCACCAGAAATCCGGAAGGTGTTGTTTCCAGTTCTTTACCATTTACAATGAAACCCATACTTCTTAACTCCTATAACTATAGATAGTGCTGCCTTTATTATTGTGTTTTACGACTGAAAACTAACTTTCCAAAAAGAGATATCTTTATTCTATAACTCACTTAAAGTTACTTTTGTTGGGCTTTGCCCACTGCCTCAATACCTTTGTGCGGCATGAATAGCCCACAACCCAAGAGTCGGCCTTCACCCAAACCATTTTGTTGCAGATAAATTGATTCCTCAATTTTCAAACCATCAATCATCAAACTGCGGGTATACAAATCTTTATCTGGTAGTCGTAAAATATGTGCTCGACCGCTCATCATTTTCTTAACATGAATGCCTTCTTTTCGAAGCATTTCTGCAGCCTGGTTTAGAAAAACTTCTTCATCCTCTATAGCATCTCCCAAATTTGCAATGCTCACATAACGCGCAAAAATTGTGGTTAATTCAGAAAGTGCTTTTTGGCTTGGTGCACTTAATACTAAGTCGTTACCAGCAATATTTAATTGTTGGCCTACAAGTTTGGATGCCTCTTCTGCACGATGTTTAGGTAACCTCAACATGAAGCGCGTGCGTTTTGATAAGCATAAATTTGCATCGGGCTCTTGTGGACGAATCCAGCCATTACCTGACTCAGCACCATGTATTAAATGTATGCCGGTGTGCTTTTCACTTGCAAACCAAGGCAGCATCTCTTGTATGGTTTGTGAAAGAGCATATGCATGATCTGATGGCAGTTGATTGCATTGTACTTTAAAAGCCAAATCAATTACATCATCAGGAACGATAAACTGTTGCTTTTTATCTTCTTGATCTTGCCAAAACATAATACTTAATAATCCTAATTACACTTTTTAAACATTTCTGGTTTAATATTATTCGCCAATACTACTCGCAGAAGTAAAGATTGCCTCTAAAACATCTTCCCAGTTTTCAGGAGTATCTAGAAATGGTGGGCGCACATCCATACGAAAAAACATTTCACCCTGTTTAACTACTTTTGTTAACTCCTGTTTAAGCTCTTCAAAAGAATTAAGCTCATGATGTTGCATGAGTAGTTCGCTTAACCACAACATTAGTGTTTTACCGCCTGATTTAAGGGATTTTGATTACTTGCAACACGATTATAAAAACGGCCTCTATATAACATACGTTTTTTACTTTCATCTTGATAGTCTTCAAATGCAGTTCGATTATGTAAAACGTTATTACAAATCACACCTTCACCTGCTTTTAAACTGTAACGAAATATATATTGATTGTCCTGCAACACTTCATGCAAAAAAGCTAATGCATGCTGAACCGTTTTATCTTGTTTCCAAACTATGTTGCGCTTACGCGCAGTGTAGCGCATGCACAAAGCTTGTGAATCAGCATCTACATAAAACACCGGACCGGTTTGTGCAGGTCGTATTGGTTTGCCATTGATTTCATTTGCAGGAATCATCATTACGTCATCATGCATTAATGCAGATACGTAATCAGGATTTTCGTCACGTAATAAAATGTAAGCAATCTCAGGATCTAAATAACTATTCTCGCCACCCGTTTTTGCAGGACGCACGCAGTGCATTAAAAATGCATGAATTCGTTGTTGATTAGAATTGTAGTAACCATCGGTATGCCAGTTAAGCGCATTATTGGAATAGGGAATATAGGCAGATTTATCTTCACCTGTATCTGTAATCACCGAGATTCGATCTTCATCTGCACACAAATTGGCATCCAAATGATGTAAGCCCAGTTGTTGCGCGATGGAATTGACGACCTCTCTATCATTTTGCTCAATATTTGTGCAACGATAGATAACAAAATTGGCTTTAGAACAGATAGATTGCAGAGCATTTATGTCCCAATCCACTATTTTTATATGGTTATTTAGCTCGATTATTAGCTCTTTCTCACACTTCGGGTAGCAATTTAATTTTTGCTCTCGCCAGACCTCATAGTCCTGTGCTTCTTTTAAGAGATAGGGCTGCATTTCTTATGAGCTATACGAATAAAATGGCGTAAACACATGGTTCTATTGTTAGTTCGATACATTGTTCTAGACTACTCGCAAAGCCGTTAAAATAAGTTATCTCATCGCTGTAATAAATCCTATCTCTATAGGGATAAGTTACACTTTGGGGCGCCCCCCATGGAGGGGATTTTGCCTTTTTATCCCGACTTCTAGACTGCTAACATTATGTTTTTAGCGCTTTTCTGTTTGAAAGTCTACGACGTAACGAAATATATATTTCTGTCGTTTCTGGCTCGCATAACAAAGCCAATAAACGACTTTCCGGCAACAAATTTTAGGAGATTCCACTATGGCTGATAAGCATCATCCTACCCCCATGCTTGATGAGCTAGAGAAAGGCCCATGGCCAAGTTTCATTTCTGGTTTTAAACGTCTTCGCGATAAGCATCCCGATGCAAGAATTAATGGTGTGGCGAATTCACTTTTAGGACAGCTAGAACACTCATATGAAACTCGTAAAGGTTATTGGAAAGGTGGAACTGTTTCTGTATTTGGTTACGGTAGTGGAATCATTCCACGCTTTTCAGAAGTAGGCGCAGCATTTCCTGAATCAAAAGAATTTCACACGCTACGCGTACAGCCACCCGCAGGTAACTACTACTCAACAGATATGTTGCGTCAATTAGGTGACAGTTGGGAGAAGTGGGGTTCAGGACTGGTAACGTTCCACGGCCAAACCGGCAACATCATGTTTATCGGTGCAACCACTGATAACACACAACACTTCTTTGATGAAATTAACGAATACGGATGGGATCTCGGGGGTGCAGGACCATGCGTACGTACAGGAATGTCTTGTGTTGGTGCAGCACGTTGCGAAATGTCTAATGCTGATGAAATGAAGATTCATCGCACGCTTTTAAACAACTTTACTGACGACGTACATCGTCCAGCATTGCCTTACAAATTTAAATTTAAAGTTTCAGGTTGTCCAAACGATTGCATGAATGCAATTGAGCGTGCTGACTTTGCCATTATCGGTACTTGGCGAGACGACATGAAAGTCGATCAAGAAGAAGTTAAGAAGTTTGTAAACCGTAAAGGCCGCCAGTATGTAATTGACAATGTAATTACACGCTGCCCTACTCAAGCGCTTGCACTTAAAGATGACGACACCTTAGACGTTAACAACAAAGATTGCGTACGTTGCATGCACTGCTTAAATGTAATGGTAAAAGCATTATCTCCTGGTGATGACAAAGGAGTTTCAATTCTTATGGGTGGTAAACGTACCCTTAAGATCGGTGACTTGATGGGAACTGTAGTGATTCCATTCATGAAACTCGACACTGACGAAGATTATGAAAAGATCGTTGAGCTTGCAGAAGAAACTATCGACTTCTGGGCAGAGAACGGCTTAGAACACGAGCGTTGCGGTGAAATGATTGAGCGTATCGGTTTGGTTAATTTCCTCGAAGGCATCGATGTTGACGTTGATCCAAATATGGTTACTGAGCCACGTCAAAGTTCTTACATTCGTATGGATGGCTGGGACGAAGAAGCTGAAAAGTGGTTCCAGAAAAAGTCTGAAGAAAAGCAAGCAGCTGCCAGTTAATTAGCTAGTAATTTCCTATTTAATTTACTAGTTAATTTCTGAGACTTTCAAAAAGACCAAATTACAATTTTAAAGATATATAAGCGGAGAACATAAATGGCGCAAGAGCATCGTCCACCAATTGAATCAGGATGCCCAGACGGATTCCAATACATGCATCCTGTGATGCGAAAAAACTATGGCATGTGGGATTATCATGAACATCCACGTCCCGGTGTTTTACTTCACGTTGCTGACAATGGTGAAAAAATCTGGACCGTA
This sequence comes from uncultured Thiotrichales bacterium, assembly GCA_964486815.1. Classification (GTDB taxonomy): domain Bacteria; phylum Pseudomonadota; class Gammaproteobacteria; order UBA4575; family UBA4575; genus JABDMD01. The sequence continues at coordinate 56,863 of CAZAOO010000002.1, read as the reverse complement.
CGTGCAGGTACACAACGTATCCTGGATGTGTTCACACTTCGTACGCTATGTGACATTGGTGATGAATTTGCAGATGGTTATGTTCGCTTCACCATCCGTAGCAACATTGAATACATGGTTGCAGATGAAGCTAAAGTACAGCCATTAATCGATAAGCTTGAGTCAGAAGGCTTTGTTGTTGGCGGAACAAAAAACTCTGTTGCAATGATCTCGCATACTCAGGGTTGGTTGCACTGTGACATTCCAGGTACAGACGCATCTGGTGTAGTTAAGGCAATGATGGATGAACTTATAGACGAGTTCAAAGAAAACAACATGCCTAACCGTGTGCATATCACAACCTCTTGTTGCCAGATTAACTGTGGCGGCCAGGGTGATATTGCAATTAATGTGCAACACACCAAACCACCAAAAATTAATCATGACTTGGTATCTAATGTATGTGAGCGACCATCAGTGGTTGCACGTTGCCCGGTTGCTGCGATTCGTCCAGCAATGGTAAACGGCAAACCTTCATTAGAAGTGGATGAGAAAAAATGCATCTGTTGTGGTGCGTGTTACCCGCCATGTCCTCCAATGCAAATTAATGATGCGGAACACACTAAACTTGCAGTATGGGTAGGTGGCAATCATTCCAATGCACGCGGCAAACCTACTTTCCAAAAATTAGTCGCAGCCGGTATTCCTAATAACCCACCACGTTGGCCTGAAGCTACCGCAATCGTTAAAGGAATTCTTCATGCTTACCGTGATGATGCAAAAGATTGGGAGCGTATGAACGACTGGGTTGAACGTATCGGTTGGCCACGTTTCTTTGAGAAAACAGGCTTACCTTTCACCAAGTTTCATATTGATAACTGGCGTGGCGCACGTCGCAGCTTAAATGCTTCGACCCACATCCGTTTCTAAGCAGTTTAGGAGTCTATGTGAAATTTGGAATCGTAATCAACGAAGGCCCGTATACGCATCAAGCTTCTGATTCTGCATTACAGTTTGTAAAATCTGCTTTAGCAAAAGGTCACGAAATCTACCGTGTGTTTTTCTATCATGATGGTGTTAACAACGGTACTGCCTTAGGTGTACCACCTCAGGATGACCGCAATCTTCCCAACGAATGGTCTGAGCTGTCTGAAAAGCACGGTTTAGACTTGGTTGTATGTGTAGCCGCTGCTCAACGTCGCGGCATGCTCGATGAAGATGAAAGCAAACGCAATGGCAAAACCTCAAATAACTTGATTAAAGGCTTTCGCATTTCCGGTCTAGGCCAATTAATTGAAGCAGGCATTCAAGCGGACCGCCTGGTTACCTTTGGAGATTAAGCATGTCAGAAGAAGGCATCGTAAAGAAATTTTGTTATCTGAACCGTAAGGCTCCTTACGGTACTATCTACGCGCTTGAATCATTAGAAGTTGTACTCATTGCAGCAGCGTTTGACCAAGACATCAGTCTGGTATTTGCAGATGATGGCGTATATCAGCTTACCAAGAACCAGGAAACTGGTGGCATTGGCATGAAGAACTTCTCCAAAACCTACAGTGCACTGGGTGATTACGACATTAAAAAGATTTACGTTGAAAAAGAGTCTTTAGATGAACGTGGTTTAACTGCTGATGATCTTCAGACTTTAGTCTATGAAGATGAGGATGATGACTGGGCAGAAAAAAATTCAATGTTTGTTGTTGATCGCGCAGAGCTAACAAGCATTATCGACGCACAAGATGTGGTCTTGAGTTTCTAATAGAAAAAATTATATTAGTTATAACTATTTGCGAGCCACTAAGTATTAAATAGGAAGTTAACATGTCAGCATTACATACCGTCAACAAATCTCCTTTCGAGCGCAACACTTTAGCGTCTTGTTTACGTTTAGCTGCCAAAGGCAGCGCAGTTCTTTTATTTGAAGATGGTGTTATTGGCGCGATGAAAAACACCAAACATTCTGATACCGTTGCTAATGCAATGAGCGATATTTCATTTTATGTCTTAGGTCCCGATATCAAAGCCCGTGGCCTAAACGATAGCAATGTAATTGATGGTATTAAAGTTATCGATTATGACGGCTTCGTAGATCTAACGACCGAACATCATACTGTTCAGTCTTGGCTTTAATTATTTTAATAACGTTAGGTAAATTTAGGAGAGTCGTATGCCCTTAGAAGTAAATGGTCAGTCATTTGAAACTGATGAAGAAGGTTATTTAGCAGACCTTAACCAATGGCAACCAGACCTAGCTGAAGCAATGGCTGTAGCAGATGGTGCAGAATTAAGCGAAAACCACTGGGAAGTAATTAACTTCTTACGTGAGTACTACGAAGAGTATCAAATTGCTCCAGCAGTACGCGTGCTTACCAAAGCTATTGGCAAGAAACTTGGTAAAGATAAAGGTAACAGCAAATACTTGTATGAGTTGTTTCCATATGGTCCTGCTAAGCAAGCTTGTAAATATGCCGGCCTGCCAAAACCAACTGGCTGCGTTTAGCAAATAAGAAGTTTTGTCACCGGGGATTGTTTGTGACATTCCTCGGTCTCAATCTTCACTTTTAACTTAGTTGTTTTCGCCGCTATGTTTTATATAAACATGTGTGCCCTAGGATTCACTATTGATGTCAATTTTAACCGCAACATTTGCATTCTTGTTCTATATAGCAACCGCTATATTAATAATATTTGTTGCGCGTAAAATCTGGATCTACAAAAAAACTCCTGCGCCTTTAAAAATTCCAACCACACCGGCACCCACTACACGCTCGGGTGTTGCATTCAGGATGTTTAAAGAAGTTACCATCTTTGAAAGTTTATTTAAGTCTAGTAAATGGACATGGTTATTTGGCTGGATTTTCCATTTTGGATTATTATTAGTATTACTGAGGCATCTTCGCTACTTCACTGACCCTGTGTGGGGCTGGGTAGCCTTCATACAGCCTTTTGGTAAATATGCTGCATTCATGATGCTGGCCGGCTTGGCTGGCTTATTAGCACGTCGAATTCTTGTTGATCGTGTACGTTATATCTCCGCACCTTCAGATCACTTAATGTTAATCCTGCTTATCGCCATTGGTGTAAGCGGAGCACTGATGACTTTTGTCGAACACACCGATATCGTCTCGTTAAAATCATTTTTAATCGGCCTAATGACCTTTGCATGGGCAACTGAGGAAGGTTTAACCGCTATGCCTAACGATTTACTTTTAATCGTACATTTAAGCCTGGTGATATTATTAATGATAATTTTTCCATTCAGCAAACTGTTACATGCTCCGGGCATATTCTTTAGCCCGACACGTAACCAAGTAGACAACCCTCGCGAAAAACGACATATCGCAGAATGGGCTAAAAAACTTGACTCTAACAAGGCAAACTAAAAATGGCTGCTGCAGAATTCGATACACCCGAGCTTAAAGAATATCCCGTCATTCCGCGCCTGCAAGAAGGTGTGATGAAGCACAGTCAGCCCTATACTGCCAAAGCTGAATTCCAAGAAAAATTAGGTTTCCCTGGCGAGTTGGTAGATAACTGGCAGCAAGTTGCGATCGACAAAATGGGTGAGTTGAATAAAAAATACCGTTCACTGGGTGTGTATTTAGACTCTTGCGTAAAATGTGGCGCATGCACTGATAAGTGCCATTACTATTTAGGCACAACCGATCCCAAAAACATGCCGGTTGCACGCCAAGACCTATACCGTAAAGTATATCGTCGCTACTTCACTGTTTCCGGAAAACTATTTCCCAAACTGGTGGGCGCAGAAGATTTAACCAAAGAAGTATTAGATGACTGGTACAGCTATTTTCATCAGTGCTCACAGTGCCGGCGTTGTTCAGTATATTGCCCTTACGGAATTGATACTGCAGAAATCTCTATGGCTGCACGCGAAGTGATGAATACCGTCGGTGTAGGACAAAAATACTGCAATGAAATTATTGGCAAGGCACAAACCATCGGCAACAACCTGGGGTTACCTGAACCTGCGTTACTAGACACCCTGGAAGGTTTAGAAGAAGACGTAGAAGAAGACACCGGTGTTAAAGTTCGTTTCCCGGTAGACGAGAAAGGCGCTGAGGTTTTATTAATTACTCCTTCTGCGGATTTCTTTGCTGAACCTCATATCGATGGTTTGATTGGTTATGGAAAAGTATTTCATCAAGCTGGCATTTCATGGACCTTAAGTTCATATGCCAGTGAAGCCGCTAACTTCGGCATGTTTATCGGTAGTTATGAAAACATGCAGAAACTTGCATTGCGCATACGCCAAGCAGCGTTAGATCTTGGCGTTAAGAGAATAGTATTTGGTGAATGTGGTCATGCATGGCGTGTAGCGTATTCATTCTTAAACACCCTGGCCGGTCCATTCGATTTTCTGGATCCTAATTATCCGGTACCGCAACATATTTGCGAAGTTACCCATGGCTTAATTAAAGAAGGCAAATTAACCCTAGACCCATCTCTAAACGATGACATGGTTGTTACCTATCACGACTCATGTAATGTGGCGCGTGCTTCACGCATGGGAGATACCCCAGGTGGCCAGTTTGAGATCCCGAGAGACATTATCAAAGCGGTATGCAATAACTATGTAGACATGCCAAGTTATTCGATTAAGGAAGGCACCTACTGCTGTGGCGGCGGTGGCGGTCTGTTGACCGACGATTTGATTGAACTACGCGTAAAAGGAGCTATGCCCCGTATGGAGGCACTCAAGAATGTTGTTGACGAATATGGGGTAACCCATATGGCTGCGATCTGTGCCATTTGTAAGAGTCAATTCTCAAAGGTTTTCCCTTATTATGACTTCTCGATGGACCAGATTATTAGTCTGCATCAGCTAGTGAGTAATGCGATTGTGTTAACACCAGAAAACGCCACTGAAAATAATCATGGCGGCAGTGATACAGACGACGAAAACCGAGCCGAAGCGGCTTAAACACATATTATTTTTTACATAGAAATATATAAGATCTAGGAGCTACACATGGCAAGTTCTAAAGAAAACATGGACCATAAACTTACATTTAGAATGTTTGAAGATGGCGATTACACTTGGGGTAATTTTGGTGACCAGATCTTTAAAGAAGATACTTCTCACAAATGCCCGACCTATGTGCACCGCACACCACCGTGCCAGGGCAGCTGCCCTTCTGGTGAAGATATTCGCGGTTGGTTGCAAATCGTACGCGGCATAGAAAAGCCGCAAAAAGAAGGCATGAGTATGCAAGAGTATGCCTTCCTTCGCTCTACCGATGCTAACCCTTTCCCTTCAATGATGGGTCGCGTATGCCCCGCTCCATGTCAGGATGGTTGTAACCGTAATCATGTAGAAGATTTTGTTGGTATCAATGCTGTAGAACAATATATAGGTGACACAGCAGTTGAGCAGAATTTTAAATTTGAAGCCCCTGCAAAGCTTAGTGGCAAATCCGTTGCAATTATTGGTGGCGGCCCTGCAGGACTAGCAGCAGCCTATCAATTACGTCGCATGGGCCATGCCAGTGTAATTTTTGATGATCATGAAGAGCTGGGCGGCATGTTCCGCTATGGCATTCCGGGTTATAGAACGCCACGCAAACATTTGAACCATGAAATTCAACGCATTCTTGATATGGGTAACATTAAAACCCGTATGAAAACCCGTGTTGGTAAAGATGTTTCAGTAGAAGACGTAGAAAAAGAATTTGATGCGGTTTTATGGGCGCTTGGTTGCCAGTCAGGACGCGGTTTACCAGTTGAGGGTGGTGATGCTCCTAACTGTGTAGCGGGTGTAAAATTCCTGGAAGCATTTAACACGGGTCGTTTACAAGTTACTGCAGATCGCGTCGTATGCGTAGGTGGTGGTGATACTTCTATTGATGTGGTGTCAGTTGCTCGTCGCCTGGGTCGTATTGAAAAACTAAACAAAGAAGAGGCACCAGAACACGTTATAGGTGGTTATGTTGCGCATGACGCAGCCTATGCAGCAGCACGCCAAGGTGCGGAAGTAACGCTTACCTCTTTATTCCCTAAAGCAGAAATGACTGCAGCCGAACATGAAGTGCATGACGCACAACGTGAAGGTGTCACCATTAAAGATGGTGTCATGCCGGTAAAAGTAATTTTAGGTGATGATGGTCGTGCAATCGCACTTCGTATGGCTACATGCGAAATGGTCGACAACCGCCCTACTCCTGTTGAAGGTACCGAGTTTGATATTGAATGTGATTTGATCGTTTCTGCGATTGGTCAAGGTGGTGACTTAGAAGGCCTTGAAGAATTTAATAATGGTCGTGGTCTTATCGACGCCGATAAGTTCTACGCGATTCCGAATCGCAAAGGACACTTTGTTGCGGGTGATATCATTCGCCCTCACCTGCTTACCACTGCGATTGGCCAAGCGTCTATTGCAGCAGAAAGCATTGACTATTACTTTAAGGATACTGAAATCAGAAAACGTCCTAAAGTAGATGTTCATCATTTCAACTTGCTAGAAAAATTACAAGAATCCGGTCTTGAGCCAGCAGAATATGCAGCAGGTGAATATTGGGGTACGGATAAATCTAAATTCTCGGTGCACAACTTTGAAGATCGTGCTGCACAAGAGATCATCCCTTACGATGAGTTGTTCTTAGCCCACTTCCCTTACACTCCACGGCTGTTACGTGAAGAACATGGACCTAGTGCAGAAGAAGTACTAGGCCACTTTGAAGAACGCATGAAAAGCTTCACCGATGAGCAAGCCATAGAAGAGGCGGGTCGTTGTATGAGTTGTGGTATGTGTTTTGAGTGCGATAACTGCGTAGTTTACTGCCCTCAAGATGCGGTGTTTCGTGTCAATAAAGACGAGTCAACCACGGGCCGTTATGTAGATACTGATTACAGTAAGTGTATTGGTTGTCACATCTGTGCAGATGTTTGTCCAACCGGTTATATTGATATGGCCCTCGGCCACTAAATACTTTTACATATGCTATTTTGTTCTCATACTTCGTTAAAAATGTGCTCAATCGGTCATTTACATTACGTAAACTCCCTCTCTGTGCGCATTTTTGCCTCATCTGAAAACAAAATTTCAGTATGTAAAAAGCATTCTAGCAATAATAATTAAAATAATTTCGATGCGTGAATTTTTAGCAAAATATTTTAGCTATTTATTATTAGTCATAACATTAGCTTGCTGTGTTATTGGAATTAGTATTGTATTTGCAGATGGCCCTGCAGACATACCTCCGCCCAAGCAGAAATATAGCGAAGAAACCGTTTGTGTAGAGCCCGTAGAGATCATGCGCAAACAACATTTCGAGTTTGTACTCGAGCATCGTGATAAAACGGTAATCGACGGTATACGCACCAAAAAGTATAGCTTAAACGAATGCATTGATTGCCACATCACAGCCAATGCACAAGGTGAATTTGCCCGCTACTCTGAAGACACTCATTTTTGTGCCAGCTGCCACCAATATACGGCTGTCAACATCGACTGTTTCCAATGCCATGCAGACCGACCTGAAGAAGCCATTCGCAAGGCTAAAAATCCAAACCAGACGGTTGGTCATTCTGAAAATGATGACCAAGCCTTAGATGATCGGGCCTTAAAAGATTATCTGAAACTTAGTGATATAGATTCTCACTGAAACTCTTTTTGTGATTCGATTTGTATTAAAATAACCAACCTTCAAAACATTGCTAATAAACATGCGTTACAAACTAGACATTGACACTAATATCGACAACGTCCTTAATGATGTTGATGCGATAACTATCGATGAAGCCTTTTATGAAGTAGACCGTGGAATAGATACCAGCAAACGTAACTTGTTACGCAGTGCAGTAGCAGTAGGCACTCTAACCATTGCTCCCGGTGTAATGTTATATCAAACAGCATCGGCTAAACCTGCAGAGCAAGTGGTTAGTAGCCAACAAAGATGGGGTATGTTGGTTAATACCAATGTATGTCAAGAAGACTGCGATGCTTGTGTAACGGCTTGTAATGAAGAGCACGGCTTATGGGATTTAGGGCGCCCCGAGACGGACGCACAATGGATTCGCAAACTAAACGTTACTGACAAAACTACAGGTCACGTCACCTCTTTACCGATGATGTGCCAGCATTGCGAACATCCGCCTTGTGTGGACGTATGCCCCACAGGCGCATCTTTTAAACGTGAGGATGGCATTGTACTCGTCAATGCACACACTTGTATCGGTTGTCGTTATTGCATGATGGCTTGCCCTTATAAAGCACGTTCTTTCATTCATGAACCTCTAGAAGACCAATTACCACACGCACCGCGTGGCAAGGGTACCGTCGAAAGTTGCACCCTATGTGTACATAAAGTCGATCGTGGTGAAAATACAACGGCATGTGCTGAAGCTTGTGCTAAAGACGGTCACCACGCACTGTTATTCGGTGATTTGAATGATCCAAATAGTGAAATATCTAAACAATTAGAAAAACACGGTGGTGTACAAATTCGTGCTGACTTGAACCTCAACACGGGTGTTCGCTATCAAGGCTTATAACACGGCCTATATAAAAGGTTTAGATACGTTAGGCTAAGATTATTTTAGTTAAGATTTTTTGTTAAGAATAAAAAAATGATTGAAACAACTCGATTCAGTTCACTCACGGCAAGATCTGCCCAGTATTGGATTTTATTAACCGGATTAGGGTTGGCAGCCGTAGTCGGTTATCTATCTGCACACCATATGGATTCGACTGGTCACTATATTACAGGCATGACCAATCAAGTTGTTTGGGGATTCCCTCACGTTGTCGCAATCTTTTTAATCGTTGCCGCTTCGGGTGCCCTCAATGTTGCCTCGATATCCTCTGTTTTCGGCAAGTATGATTATAAGCCTTTAGCACGAATATCTGCGCTACTCGCCATTGCATTGTTAATAGGTGGCTTGATCATATTGGTATTAGATTTAGGTAGACCTGATCGCTTGATTGTGGCGATGACAAAATATAACTTTAAATCTATCTTTGCCTGGAATATTTTCTTATATACAGGCTTTATCATCATTACCGGTATCTATCTGTGGATGATGATGGAGCGCAAGATGAATAAATTCAGCAAAAGCGCTGGATTATTTGCGTTTATCTGGCGACTAATACTCACCACCGGTACCGGTTCAATTTTTGGTTTCCTGGTGGCTCGCCAGGCCTATGATGCAGCCATCATGGCGCCTATGTTCGTAATCATGTCTTTTGCGTTTGGCATGGCAGTGTTTATTCTTGTGCTACAAGCTAGTTATAAATGGAGTGATCGAAATTTGGGTGATGCGATACTCGATAAACTCAGAAAGCTGTTAGGAATATTTGTTGCCGCAGTATTTTACTTTGTTGTCGCCTATCACCTTACTAACCTCTACGCTACGGAACATCATGGCATCGAGGCTTTCATTTTATTGAATGGTGGAATCTATACTTTCCTGTTCTGGGTTGCACAAATTGCATTGGGCTGCTTAATTCCATTAGCACTATTATTTATTAAACCAATGAGCCAGTGTCGAAACTACCTAACGATAGCCTCCGTACTTGTCATCCTTGGTGGTTTAGCACAGTTATATGTACTAATTATTGGCGGCCAAGCTTATCCTCTGGTGCTTTTCCCGGGCATGCAAGAAAGCAGCAGTTTTTATGATGGCGTAGTGGCTGAATATGCTCCTAGTATTTGGGAAATCTTGCTAGGCATTGGCGGCACATGTATTGCATTGCTTATTGTTACAGTAGGTGTAGCAGTTCTTGATTTGCTTCCAGAAAGCCTGTCTGACAAAGCCTTAGAATTAAAATCTTCTTAATTCAAATAGCACCACAGTGCTTTAAATAATAATCGTGGCACACTTTCTAATATCTGCCGCAAACAAGTCATCTGGCAAAACCGTTTTATCTATTGGAATTTCTGCAGCCTTACATAAGCGTGGTTTAAAAGTTCAAACTTTTAAAAAAGGCCCCGATTACATAGACCCTATGTGGTTAGCTAAAGCCACACATCGCAATAGTTATAATCTGGATTTTTGGACGCAAACCGAAAACGAAATTAAATCTACTCTTAGCATAAACAGCCAAGACGCTGATATCAGCATAATTGAAGGCAACAAAGGCTTACATGATGGGCTTGCAGCCGATGGTAGCAACAGTAACGCCGCACTAGCCAAGCTCATCAATGCTCCGGTAATTTTAGTTTTAGACACGCGTGGCACGATACGAGGGGTTGCACCTTTATTACTCGGTTACCAACAATTCGACCCTGCAGTAAATATTGCAGGCGTCATTTTAAATTTTGTGGGGGGGAAAAGACATGCTGCAAAACTAAAAACTGTAATTGAACGTTATACGAATATTCCAATTTTAGGAATGGTTCAGCGCAGTGCAGAACTAGAACTGGTTGAACGTTATCTGGGTCTGATGCCAAGCAATGAAGAACATTATGCGGATACTAAAATTTCTCGTATTGCAGATATTGTCGCCAAACAAGTTGATCTGGATAAAGTTACCGCTATAGCTCGCAGTATTACTCCTTTTCAATCCAATCCAATCCAAAATATTCATAAAAATTTTGCTTTAAAAATTGCTTACGCAAAAGACGAGGCGTTTGGTTTTTATTATGCTGATGACCTAGATAGTTTTCGTCGGCATGGTGCTCAGCTGATTGCTTTTGATACCCTGCACGACCAAGCATTACCTGATGCAGATGCATTATTTATCGGCGGTGGCTTTCCGGAGAAACGTCTGCAGGAACTTGCTGCCAATACCAGTATGAAACAGGCGATACACCGTGCTATCGAAAATAACATGCCTGCGTATGTGGAATGCGGTGGCTTGATGTACTTAAGTAATTCCATACAACACGAAAATCAACGTGCTGAAATGGTTGGTATTATTAATAACGATTGTGAAATGCACGAAAAGCCCATTGGCAGAGGCTATACATTATTAAAAAGCGAACCTCATCACCCATGGGGCATACAGCAAGGCACAGAAATTCCTGGCCATGAATTTCATTACTCAAAACTGATCAATGTTGCAAAAGACACTCGCTATGCCTACCAGGTAAATCGTGGCTTTGGAGTAAATGGTGACAATGATGGCATCCTGTATAAAAACCTACTGGCTTGTTACGCTCATCAAAGAAATACACAACAAAATCAGTGGATTTTAAGTTTTCTCGAGTTCGTGAAATCCAAAGTCTAGATGTATTACAATTAGATCCCCATATAGAAATATTAAGTTAACGCCCCTATGACGATAGAAGTAACAGAAACAGCCGCCAATCAAATAAAAAAAGCTGCGCTAGAATCAAAATTAGAAAATTCCCCTTTGCGAATAGCGGCAACACGAAATGGTGACAACTCAATTCACTATGGTCTTGGCTTTGATGACATTGGTTCTAATGATGAGAAAGACCATTCTTTCAATTCGAATGGAGTTGATATAGTGGTTGCAGATTCTAGCATTGGATTATTAACTGGTACTACAATCGATTATGTTGAGCTAGAACCTAAACAATTTCATTTTGTGTTTTTAAACCCGAACGACCCCAACTACAGCCCTCCTACTGAGACATAAACGATACAAAGCAGCGTCATAATGAATGCTAAAAAATTTATCATTGCTCTAATTGCTGTTTTCATTTTCATCTCCGCATTTGATTATTTCTTCCATGGCGTATTCATGAAGAGTGCTTACCAACAAACTGCAAGCTTATGGCGGCCTGAGGAAGCCATGAAGAGCTATGGAATATGGCTTATGTTAGGACAATTTATTATGTCATTAGGCTTCGTTGGGCTTTTCACCAAAGCCTTTAAGCGCGGTGGCGTGATAGAGGGAGCAGTCTATGGGCTACTAGTTGCAATATTTATCTGCGGACATTATTTAATTTGGTATGCGGTTTCCCCGTATCCAGCTGCTATGCTAATAACCTGGGTGGTAGCAACAATAATTGAACTAGTACTTGCTGGAACGATTGTTGCCTTTATTTATAAGTCAAAACGTAATCACACATGAGCCTGTAATGAGAAAATTCCTTTCCTTTGTTATTCTACTAATTCTGGTTTTAGGAATTATTGGTTATTTTTTACCTACTAATTTCTCAGTCAGCAAATCAACTAATATTTCATCTAGCTCTGCACTCATACATGAATATGTTGGCGACCTTAATAAATGGCAATCCTGGACAGCTTGGACTGGAGAAGACCCTGAAATAGAAATTACAATCAACGAACGAACCACAGGTATTGGTGCCAGCCAAAGCTGGAGAGACAAACACGGTGGCGGCTCATTATCGTTTACTGCGTGGTCACCTGAAAAAGGTATTGAATACGATTTATTTTTCCAGGGCGGAAAGTATAAAAGCAAAAGTGCTATTCAATATGACACCAGTTCGCAAACACGTACTCGTGTTCATTGGACTTTAGAAGGTGATATGAATATGCCTATCATTGGCGGTTACTTCGCTTTATTTATGAAGTATTCGATTGGCAAAATGTTTGAAGATGGATTGGACCGCCTTAAGGCTATTGTCGAACAAGATAAATAGCCGATATAAACCTTAATTTATCTCGCTCCATAAGCAAACAACTGTTTGTACCAAGTGCTGTTTATTAACAGATCCTGACCACCCGAACGTTCTGCCTTACTAACGGTCTGCTAACGTATTCGACTCACGGTTTGAACTCGCTACACTCTAGGTATATAGGAGCGTTTTATAGGCGGGGCAAGCAATGCATTACAATAATCTATACTACTCAATCAAATATACAGTCACTTTATTAATACTGGCTTATATGTTTACAGCATGTGCTACGCAGTATGAAGCCGATGCAGACGCTGATCAACTCGTCATAGCGATGCAAGATCTTCCAGAGGTAAAGCCGTACTTGGCAAATATACATTTTTACCCGCAAGCCCAAAACCGCAGCGGTAAAGTTGAAGCAAAAAATACTGATAACCGCAATTTAACAAAAATTATAATCCCTGAAGACCAGATGTTAAATCTTGCAGGCCACGCAAGTATATTTCGCTGGTTTCAAGATGATGGTAATTATGATGATTTGCCTTTACTAAATGTACATGCACGAATTTATAAATTAGATCATTCAATTCGTGTCATAAAAGGACGCATGCAACCTATTGCTAAAACTAAAATCGAAGTGTTTATACTCGACTCTAATAACGAAAGAATTTATGAAAGCGTATTCACGGGTGAAGGCGAAGGCGATAACAGCCAAATACTTCGCAATAAACGTGAAACCCAGGATATCTACGGGCAAGCAATATATAAATCTATGCTGCTTGCTTTTGAACATGCCTTTGCAGACATCTCAAATAACCTAAACCTGAGACCGATTGATTTTGATATCGATAAAGTCGAAATAGAAGAAGACCTTGCCGATGAGCAACAGGCTGCACCTAAAAAGCAGCAAAATACCGACCAGAAAATTGAAGATCTACCCGACGCGGAAGTGGAAGATACTTGATTATTCGTGTTTAGATTTATTTGTCTTTAGCTAGCTAATGAAGCTATACTATCCTACCCTCCTCACTTTAGCCTCTTAAGCCAGAGTAATTATGGGAACCATGTCTTCTGTCGCCCCCTAAGCGACGATTTTTTTCACCACTAAAGTGTATACCACTCGCACTAAAGGAATCCCTGCGATCGTCGAGACGTCTATCGTTATGGTGCTTAAATTTACAACCACAGTTCTGGTCACAACCGGGCAATGGTAATATCGGAGCTTCTACTGACAAGAAGCGCTTACCATGCAGCTTGAGAGCTGCTTCACACGCATCATGAGACATTTTAACTTCGACACAATGGTAAGGGCTGATGGTTTTTTTAACCTCAGCTTTAGACTGCCGACTGGTTTTATCTAAGCGGTTTATATTCGAACGCGACGACCATATAGCCATATATCCAACTCCTGACTCCACATTATTATTACGTTCGAGCATCACAGATATGCATCCAACTGCACATCTCCACTAAAACGATACAATTATTGTAATTTAAAAATACTGATGTTTCGACTATAAATTACTTATATTAGGCATCAATGCTGATTAAGGCAGGGTGAAGATGGATGGCAACTAGTTGAGTAGATGATATTGATTTACTTGAATGATAAATCACATACTAACTAGCTTGGTTGCAGAATAATTTCCCTTCAATGTATGGGTATTTATTCTCAGAAAAATCTTTACCACGAAACTCTTCTTTATCAAATTCATATTCAAATTCGCGTGACATACACAATTTCTCTGCCTTTGCTAACCACTTTTCATTAGCAGCTGCTAATGTCGTGTTTAACACACCACTATAAGCCAAGTAATGCTTACCAACACTGAGCTCGGTATGGCTATACCTGGCTTGCACTTCCTCATTTGATTTAGGCAATGAAAGACAGGAGGCACAAAAACTGATCATTAATGTGCAACCTAAGACGTATCTGAATATTTTATAATTCAACAATATATAACCACGTAAGAGAAAAATACTAAGATGATAATTATCTGTGACTTAGGCGCGAATGAATACCGCGCCAAGTACAGAATCAGGTCGGCGGTTAAAATTTACCGATAATAGCCACACCGATAATAATGCAAGGAATTACCATCACCGCCACCACTATCATTGTTTTTACAAATTCGTCCATTAGCCTACTCCTATGAATGCTTTTTATTTGAAAATAAAGGCTATAAGCCCTTATAAGGCATATCTAGCCGCACTGCGCCTATTATCGCTAATGCCGAGCTGAAAATCACCATAAACCTTCTATCCCGATAGGTACAGTTCGCTAAGCACACCATTCAACAGACTATAATCCAAGCTATTATTATCTCTATCATTAATCTGCCCATAAACGCTTCTCTATCCATGCATTACCACAGATGAATATCCAAATTTATGCAGAAAATAGAAGTAAGAAAAAAAGGACGCCAAAGCTGGATAAAAACTTCTCATGCATACTTCTTAGAACAGTCACAAGAACACTAAGATGGGCAAGAAACCTGCTAATCATGCTCATAGGCTTAAGCTTGCTTGTGACACTCGCTTTGCGTTGGATTAACCCTCCCTATACAAGCTTTATGATTGTACAAAGAGTTTCCAGCGACTTTGTACCGTATAAAATTAATTGGGCGCCTTTGAATGAAATTTCACCACACCTATTAATTGCGGTAGTCGCATCTGAAGATCAAAAATTCCCAAATCATCATGGCTTTGATTTGAAAGCGATCCAGTCTGCGCTTGAAGCTAATAAAACTAACAGACGAATACGAGGAGCAAGCACCATCACTCAACAGGTCGCTAAAAATATTTTTCTATGGCCAAAGAAAAGTCTGTTTAGAAAAGGCCTTGAAGCTTACTTTTCATTACTAATTGAGATACTTTGGCCTAAATGGCGCATTCTGGAAGTCTACTTAAATGTTGCAGAATTTGGACCTAATATCTTTGGTGTAAAAAATGCCGCATACACACATTTTAAAAAGCCTACTGAACAACTTAGCGTATATGAAGCTTCTCTACTCGCTGCCGTTTTACCTAACCCGCACAAATTACATGCTTCAAAACCCTCGCATTATGTGCAACAACGTGCCGAGCATATAACTACTCAAGCACGCTCACTTGGCGGTGTGGCTTATTTAAAAAGTATCTGGGAATAAATGCGTATAATTCATTCTGATTTTTTGCTGAATACTGCAATAGGAAAATATTAAATACATAGCATGAGTAAATTACAAAACAAAAATACAGTTGATAGCGATAATGCAACGATGCTATCAAAACAAGATCTGAGTGAATTTCTACACTCATTGAAGTCCTGGACACAAAAAATACGCGCCGGCGAACTAGCCGCAAGAATTCCAGTTTCCGAGCATGCTGAAATGGCCGAGCTTAGCTTGGATATCAACTTTGTTGGTGAGATGCTGTGTTCTTTATCTCGTAATGCAGAACAACAATTACAGCTACATACCGAGCATATCGCACAAAAAAACAAGTCATTGGAAACACTCTATGATGTTGTAACCAGCATCAACATGACACGTGATATACAAACTCTGCTTACGCATTTTTTACATACTATGACAGAACTTGTAAATGCACATGCGGCAGCCGTGTACCTTGAAGCTGAAAAAGATACCTGCACATTAATTGCAGAACTTGGCACAGATGCAAATTTCAATAACCGCCATCCTTATTTACCTGTGATTGAAAAAAACAGCCAACAGACTATTCCGGTTGATATCATTGCTTGCCCAGATGAGATTTCTGCTAATTATTTCGCTAAGCAAAAACTCTCGATATTAATTGTGCCACTCCAATATCGGGGCAAACTCTTGGGTGCATATAATCTATACATCGATAAAGATCGGTTTGCAGATAAAAGCGAAAATGAAGACTTATTCACTAGCATTGGACGACATTTGGGTATCGCCATTGAAAAAGCACGCTTAGACGATGAAGCCAATACTTATAATATCGTACGTGAACGAAGCAGTTTCGCAAACGAGCTACACGATTCATTAGCCCAAACCCTTGCCAGTATTAAATATCAGGTGCGTGTACTGGACGAAACCATTCATCAAGAAGATGAAGAAGCTACCTGGCAGGAGCTAGAAAGAATCGAGACTTCTATTGATGAAGCTCACTCAGAGTTACGAGCACTCATCTCTCATTTCCGTTTACCGATTGGTGAGCATAGTTTAACGGACTCCATAGAACAGATTGTTGAGCGTTTCAAGCAAGAATCTGGTGATATGCAGATACATTTACAGAAAGAATGGCCGAATACCAATTTGCCCACGCAAGTCGAATTACAGGTTATTCGCATCATTCAGGAAGCCCTTACCAATGCCCGCAAGCATAGCGAGGCCAATGTGGTGCGCGTATGGATGCGAGGCGATGAACATGGCCATTATGTTGTATTGATTGAAGACGATGGAGTAGGTATATCAGAACGGAATAAACAAAATTCTGTCGGCGAACATGTCGGGCTTAGCGTAATGGAAGACCGCGCCAGTAGAATTAGTGGTACACTCACGATCGAAGGAGAAACTGGAGAAGGTGTACAGGTTCGTCTAGAATTTGATTATCTACCAGATGCTCCGCAAGATGAAAATAACAATCAAAATATAAGCCAGAATTTATGACCACTGAAACCGCACTCCGTATCGTCGTAATTGACGACCACACCCTATTTCGTGAAGGCTTACAAAGCTTACTGAGCCGTCATGGCATTGAGGTGGTAGCCTCGGTCGGTGACGGTCGTGAAGGTATTCGACTCGCACAGGAACTACGCCCAGATATCGTACTACTGGATATGCGCATGCCGACTATGAGCGGTCTTGAAGTGCTCAAGCAATTCCAGCAAGTGAAATTCGAAGCCCCCATCGCCATGCTCACTACCAGTGGCGACGAACGTGACTTAGTGGAAGCCTTACGCAATGGCGCCAAAGGCTACTTGTTAAAAGATATGGAGCCAGACGATGTAGTGGTTGCATTACGTGAGATTATTGAAGGCGAAACAGTTGTTGCCCCTAACCTCACTCAAATTCTTGCTAAAGTTGTTAAAGGTGAAGATCCATTAGAGCCAGAACCAAGTCCGCTCGATAATTTAACCCCTAGAGAGCGTGAAATTTTAAGCCTGTTGGCAGAAGGTCAGAGCAATAAAGTAATTGCTAGAAACCTAGGTATTTCAGATGGCACCGTTAAATTACATGTAAAAGCAATATTAAGAAAATTAAATATTCATTCACGTGTAGAAGCTGCCGTGATTGCGGTAGAGCAAGGTATTCGCGCTAATAAGACCGATCTAATCGCTTAATACATCCATAGTTCGCAGCATGTGCTGTGAACTATTTCTCTGTACTTCATAGCAATATGAAAACCTTCCAACAATTAGTCGCAGAACATGCAAAACATGTTTCCGAGCTCATGCCGTGGGACCTTGAAGAAAAATTGCAGCAGCAAGAAAAACCTCTGTTGCTAGATATTCGTGAAGCCGATGAGTTCACAACCATGTACATCCAAGGCTCGATTAATATTCCTCGAGGCATTTTAGAGTGTGCTTGTGATTACGACTATAGCGAAACTGTTCCTGAATTAGTAAGTAATAAAAATCAGGAAATTGTTGTAATTTGCCGTTCCGGCAACCGCAGCGTGATGGCCGCGAGTACTATGCAAGAAATGGGCTATAGTAATACTGCTTCACTCAAGACTGGACTAAAAGGCTGGAGTGATTATGATCAACCGCTTGTAGATAGCAATGGTAATGAAGTGGATGTTGAAATTGCAGATACGTTCCTTAACCCAGAAATAAAGCCTGAACAGACAACCCCCAATTAAAATACTTTATTAAACAACTATATTAATATTTCTATGCGGCCTTGGAAACGAAATAGAATAGCACTTGCACTGACGATCGTATTATCAGTAATAGCCATCAACTTGCCAATGTTAACATTGGGTCAAGCGCTCTCGCTTATTGCACTGTTTATAATTTTATTTGCAGCGTATGTATTGTTTTGGAATACATACAAAAGTAAATAATGACTAAAAAAGCTAAAATTTGGTTATTCACCATATTAGCGCCAGTTATTTTAATCTACTTCTTCTCGCCACCTCGCAACCTTATTATCCAAATTAATGCCAAACCACAAGGGGTGGAAGAGTTTTATGTTGAAATAACATCTTCTAAAGCTAACTTCCACGGAACAACGGTTAAGAATGTTGCTAAGCAGCTAGTTCCATCAAATCAAAAAATAAATATTCCACTAGACAGAAATAAAACTCTTTGGTTTGGTCGCCTTATGGTTAGCGTCTACCACCCTGAGTATTATCAGGAAATGGTTAGTGCTAGTAATAATTATATGTTACCCAGTGCAACCCTTTCTCCAACCACATGGATGAAGATACTTTCGTCAGAAGAAAAATTGCTTAGCCAACAAGTATACAGATCAGGTGTATTATCTTATCAAGACATACCTATGAGCCATATCAATTATCATCTCTGGTTTATAAAAAAATATGATTGACTTATATTTGAAGCATAATAGTGAACAAAAAGTACAAAAATCTTTCAACATACTGAAATCAAACACAGAGTTATTTTTGCAAGGGATGCTAGATGAAAATATGGGTGAATACGGCGAGACAGTGGAAATGAAAGAGAAAATAGAAAAAGCCCACAATCTAACGAACGAGATTAATGAAAACTAAACTAAAGCCATGGCTGACATTTCTTAATCAGCTCAGCCTGGTTGGTCGCATTCAGTCTAAGCCGAGCATGCCTGAGTTGATTTTCAATCGTACGTACAGACTTATTTAGCTGATCGGCAATTTTTTTATAGCTTAACCCTTCCGCTGCAAGCCGAATTGCGGCCAACTCTGATTCGCTAGGTTTTTTAAACATTTGATGCATTGTAGGGTTATGCCAGTAATTACTAATACCTGCCAATGGCGCAAAGAAATTTGCGCAAAACTGCTGCATAAACTCAACTTCCCAAGCCTCCCAGCAATGTTCTTTTACCGTATGATCAACACAAGAAATGCCTATTGGTTCTTTTTCCCATACAAGTCGTTGCATAAGCATTGATTTACTTTGTATCGTAGAAAGAATTTCCCGTACATCTCCCAACATTTCATTACTAGGGACATTTTCATATTTAACAGGAACACCACTACGCCATACTCTTTGCATGACTTCGTGCTGATTCAAAAGAACCAGGTTAGCTACCGAGGGTGGTCGTGTATCCAGACTGCAGTACTCTGATAAGGGTGTGTATTTGGTATCCGTTGGAGTCGCAAATCCTGCATCTGCCCTACAAACTGACAAATGATTACCCATATAGCTTAGTGCAATGCGAACGGTTTCTTTTGGGTTTTCAATCGCAAGAATCATATGCGCCACGCAATCCAACATATCACCGGGATGGCTCTGATAATAACCATCTATAAAATGCTGTTTTAACGCTTTTGTAGAAGGTGGTTCTTCTTTGAAATTCATCGTTGTTAAATTTTATCGTCATTAGGGGTTTATTGTCATGCTTTTAGCATTAGAAAGCTTCAGTATGAATACACGATAATTACTTAATAACAGATAACAAAAATATCATTTACAAGGAAATCATTATGGGCATGAAACACTATAAAGACGCACAAAAAATGGATATAGCTTCACTTAATATTGACGGCGTCAATGCCTATTTAGAAGATGTGGGTTCATCTAACGATGCGAGTGCACCTATTAGTTATGGCTTTTTTAAAATGGAAGCAGGCAATCCGCTTGAATATACGTATTCATATGACGAATGCAAAGTCATCGTTGAGGGAGAAATGACCATAGAAGAAGTGGGCGGAGAAACTGTTCATGTATCAGCGGGCGACGTTCTATTTTTCTCAAAAGGAACAAAAACTGTATTTTCTTCCAAGACATTTGGTCTTGGCTTTTATTGCGGGCAACGCAAGCAGGGAGAATTGTAAGTCACAGCGTAAATTGGATATTTAATTATTCATCTGCTGGTCCGAAATCAAGTCTCTTTACTGAAAAATATTTTTCAGGGGTTTATGTGCTGACAACATCTTCCTCACATAAAAAAAGCCCCGCTATATAGCGGGGCTAAAAACGCAGTACAATGGGGAGGAGTATCTGCGTATTGTAAAATCAAGATATTATTAAAGAATTAATAGCATCAAGCCAAACACTGTTGACATGCCTACTGCAAAAAACAGTAAGTCTGGCATCAGTACATTGCATAAAAATGCATTCTCTACGTTGCTAGTCATGGTTAAGTTCCTCTATTTTAAAGTTATGGGCTAAATTAAATAATATTAAAATTTTTCTAGTACTTGTTAGATGGGACCAATAACTTAAAGTTCAATTTATCGGCATGAAATTTTTTAATGCATTTTGTTAATATTTTTATCTGTTAAAAATTTACTACGTCGTTATCGTCAATTAGTGCTATTACTTTAGTGAATGCAAACGCTGTGCCAACCTTACTATCAAGTATCTACGATTAAATATGTATTCATAGGCGCTTAAGTTGCACTACAGCTGTGCGGCCCTGTTCCAGTTTCTATCACCTGTCGTTAATTGGCGACATAGGGAGACTGTAACTTGCGAAGTAGACTAGATTTCTACGACTTACATCTCAATCGATTCGGGCGCAGAATATACACAAAACATTAGTAAAATATTACAGATCATTGATGCCTAGATGACAAAAGGCGAATACAGCAGATTAAGCGACAAGTGGGCCAGAAAAACTCAGCCGTTTTGATAAAAAAGAACGAGTATGGTGGTCTCAGCAATAAGTCATACGGAACATAGAAACTTATTTGGAATTCATTCAGGTGTAATGCTTATGATCCTTACGACGTGTCCCTGCGCGTTGCACAATTACACCACGCACTGCATCACGACTCGAAAGTGATATCTCCTTATATCCCTGTTTGAGAGCACGCAAATAATAACGATCATCTTCGACGATGAATTGACGAAAAATATATTCCTCATCCACCATAGCCAAGACATAGCTGCCACTCTCTACTGTCGCAGCAGAATCAATTATGATGATGCAGCCGTCTTTGAATTCAGGCTCCATACTGTCGCCCATCACGCGCAGTGCAAAAGGTTCAGAATTCGCACAGCCACCATGATCCGCCAGATCCGCATGCAAAACTTGCTCTTTAATAGTGTCTTCAGATATTTTATTAGTATCACTCATATTGGTATTGTACTTTGCTGTTTCACATTGCACTAGCTACGTCCTACTGCACTGATTTTTCGATAACTTTTTCATCTGCACGGTCTTCCTGCTGCAGCGCCCACATATCAGCATAGGTGCCATTTTTTGCTAATAACTCTCGGTGATTACCAGATTCGATTATGCGTCCATGATCGAACACATAGATATTATCTGCATCGACGATAGTAGAAAGACGATGCGCTATAACCAAAGTAGTGACACCCTGAGTAACCTCTTGCATGGCGTTCAAAATCATACTTTCCGATTGTGAATCCAAGCTGGAAGTCGCCTCGTCAAAAATTATTATTCTTGGGTTTTTCAGCACAGCCCGTGCTATCGCCACGCGCTGCTTTTCGCCACCCGACAACTTTAAGCCTCTCTCGCCTACGATAGTTTCATACTGTTGTGGCAGCTGCTCTATAAAGTCATGAATATTGGCTAGCCTTGCAGCTTGTTCAATTTCTTCTTTACTGGCATCCGGCTTAGCATACTGAATATTAAAATAGATACTTTCATTAAATAGCACGGTATCTTGTGGCACCACGGCAATATTTTCATGCAAGCTTTGCTGGGTGCATTCACGCACATCTTGACCATCAATGCGTACCGCGCCTTCTGTTACATCATAGAAACGAAATAGTAAGCGTGCGATGGTTGACTTACCTGCACCTGAAGGCCCGACCACTGCAACCTTGTGGCCGGACGGAATTGTAATGGACACATTGTGAAGGATTTCGCGATCTTCGTTATACGAGAACGAAACATTATCAAATTCAATTTTCGCAGCGCTTACCTGCAAAGAACCAGCATCTTGCAGATCCTTTATCTCAGTATCTTTTTGCAACAGCTTCACCAACATATCCATGTCTGCTAATGAATAGGTTATTTGCCGATAGACAATCCCCAAAGTATTAAGCGGTACAAATAATTGCAACATCAACGCGTTCACCAACACCAGGTCTCCCAGGGTCATGCTTTCATCAGCAACGCCTCCCGCAGCAAAAATCATGATGATGGTAACGCCAATCGCAATAATAAATGCCTGACCAAAATTTAGCATCGACATGGTAGTAATACTCTTTACTGCAGCATTCTCCCACTGCGAAAGTGTTTCACCATAACGTGATAGTTCATAGTGCTCATTATTAAAGTATTTAACGGTTTCGTAATTCAACAAACTATCTACTGCTATAGAATTAGCGTGTGAATCCAACCTGTTCATTTCATGACGATACTTCATGCGCCAGTTGGTAACTAATAAAGTAAACGTGATATATAGAATAATGGTAATTAACGTTGCGACCGAGAATTTCAATGCATAGGCACTTAATAAAATTACTGCCACCAACCCTAATTCAACAAAAGTTGGCACAATAATAAACACCATATAGTTTATGAGCGAAGATAAGCTCTGCGTACCGCGTTCTAAATCACGCGTGATCGATCCGGTTTGTCGTTCCAAATGGAAACGTAGCGGTAGATTATGCAAATGCTCTAATACGCGTGTAGACAGTTTTTGAATAGCTCGATAACGTACACGCGCAAACAACACATCGCGTAATTCATTAAATATAGCGGTGGTTAAACGCAGTGCACCATAAGCCAGCAACAAACCCAGCGGCAATAACAATAAACTCGCTTCAACATCTAACGAGTCAACAATGCGCTTTAAGATTAAAGGCACAGCTACGGTCGCTACTTTAGCGATCACCAGACACGCTAAGGCAATTAACACCCGCCAACGATATACCCATATATAAGGGAACATCTTCAACAGATTTTTAAAGTCTGTTCGCTGTTTATGCGGTTCTTCAGTTCTTGAGCGAAATTGCATGTAGTTTGATTAGCTAATTATTAAATATGACGGGATTTGTATATTTCTTCATCATGACGCAAACATTTTCTTTACTTAATATCTCTGAATTCAATATTTGAAAGAAATATATTATTTTGAAAAATTTAAACGGTCGTTTTCACTCATTCCGATGTGATTCAGTGCAAAAAAGTGAATAATTTTTATAAAATTTTTCTATCGATCCAATCGAAATATTTTAAGTTAAAAGCCTGAAATAAAGCTTGCTTTTCGCCAACCCCACTAACGGTCAGGATATTTTAACCCAATTGTAATAAACCAATGGGTTATCCACAGCTTATTCCATAGAATACACACAAGATGTTGTGCTTGACGGATTTCACACCCCAATTTATAGTAATCTTCCTTCACAGCAACCTACTTCAGTGAACCTGAAGCAATAAAAACGACTCAAAGGATGCGTGAAAAAAGGATTTTAAAAACAATAACTTATAATATTAAGCTGAGAGACCCAATGCAGCCAGAAGTCACTACTATTGCCGAACAAAAAACCCCTAACGCCCCACAAGAAAACAATGCGCCTAGCGAACTACAAATTGCTGCTACAGCACCTGGCCAATATCGCGTAATTCGCCGTAACGGCAAAGTTACCACCTTTGATCGCGAAAAAATCAAGGTCGCGGTCACCAAAGCCTTCTTGGCAGTTGAAGGGGGTCATGCTGCTGCGTCTACACGCATTCATGAGATGGTTAACGAGATCACTGACACGGTCTTCTATGCCCTGTCACGCAGTCGCCCACAAGGTGGCACCTTTCATATAGAGGATATTCAAGATCAGGTTGAGCTGGCTCTGATGCGTAGTGAGCATCATAAAATAGCCCGTGCATATGTCCTATATAGAGAAGAGCGTGCTCAAGAGCGCATGCAAATAGATCTGGCCGCTAAAGCCGGTCAAAAAGATAATGAAACTCCTAACCTAAATGTTAGAGATGAATCCGGTTCGTTAAAGCCCCTAGATATCGAGCGTCTAGTACGCATGGTAGAAGAAGCGTGTACCGATACTGATGATGTACCTGCTCGACCTATCATCAATGAAACCTTACGCAACTTATACGATGGCATTCCTGAAATTGAAGTAGGCACTGCTGTCACCATGAGTGCACGTACACTGATTGAACAAGAACCAAATTACACTTATGTAGCGGCACGTTTATTATTAGACACGCTACGCCGTGAGGCACTTACTTTTGTTTACAATGCTCCCTCTGCAGCCACTTTCAAAGAGATGTCTTATCAATATGCAGACTACTTTGAAAACTATATCCACAAAGCCATTGAACTAGAACTTATAGATCCAAAGCTGGCTAGTGAATATGACCTGAAAAAACTGGCTAAAGCACTACAACCCAAGCGCGACCACAAATTCACTTACCTTGGCATGCAAACCTTGTATGACCGTTACTTCATTCAAAGTGAAGGTACCCGTTTTGAATTGCCGCAAGCATTTTTCATGCGCGTGGCAATGGGCCTAGCCCTCAACGAAGTCGAGCGTGAAGAACGTGCGATTGAGTTCTACATGTTGTTATCTTCTTTTGACTTCATGAGCTCAACACCAACTTTATTTAACTCCGGCACTTTACGCCCACAATTATCTTCTTGTTACTTAACAACAGTACCGGATGACCTACACGGCATTTTCGAAGCGATTCAAGATGATGCGATGTTATCGAAGTTTGCCGGCGGTTTAGGTAATGACTGGACACCGGTACGTTCAATGGGTGCACACATCAAGGGCACTAACGGCAAGTCACAAGGTGTTGTGCCGTTTCTTAAAGTTGCCAACGACACAGCCGTTGCCGTAAACCAGGGTGGTAAACGCAAAGGCGCTATGTGTGCTTACCTGGAGACTTGGCACCTAGACATCGAAGAGTTTTTAGACTTACGCAAAAACACCGGCGATGATCGCCGCCGTACCCACGATATGAATACTGCCAACTGGGTGCCAGATTTATTCATGAAACGTGTCAGCGAAGACAAACAGTGGACATTGTTCTCGCCACATGAAACACCTGATTTGCACGACTTAAGCGGCAAAGCTTTTGAGCAGCGCTATGAAACGTATGAGCAAATGGCAGACAACAGTGAAATTAAAAATTTCAAGAGATTAGGTGCCAATGATCTATGGCGCAAGATGCTGGGCATGTTATACGAAACTGGTCATCCTTGGATTACATTTAAAGATGCGTGCAACTTGCGTTCACCGCAACAACACTCTGGCGTGGTGCACTCTTCTAACCTGTGCACTGAAATCACGCTTAATACTAATCAAGATGAGATCGCAGTCTGCAACCTGGGTTCGGTAAACCTTCCTGCACACATAGACGAGAACGGTTTAAACCTTACTAAGTTGGAAAAAACTATCTCTACTGCTATGCGCATGTTAGACAACGTAATTGAGTACAACTACTACAGCGTAGACAAAGCCAAACGTTCTAACTTACGTCATCGCCCAGTCGGTTTAGGCATAATGGGCTTTCAGGATGCACTTTATAAGCAACGCATCTCGTATAGCACACAGGAAGCCGTAGAATTTGCTGATCGCTCAATGGAGGCAATCAGTTACTTCGCCATTCAATCTTCTAGTAACTTGGCAGAAGAGCGCGGTGCCTATGCTACTTATAAAGGCTCTTTGTGGGACCAAGGCATTCTACCAATTGATTCTATTGCACTGTTAGAACAAGGGCGCGGGGATTACTTAAAACAAGATCGCAGTTCAACTATGGATTGGGATAGCTTGCGTCAACGTGTTCAAACAGTTGGCATGCGTAATTCCAACACCATGGCGATTGCTCCGACCGCAACCATTTCTAATATTTGTGGCGTGACACAGAGCATTGAACCTACCTACCAAAACTTATTTGTGAAATCGAATTTATCAGGTGAGTTCACAGTGACCAACCCATATTTAATTAACGATTTAAAACAACGCGGCATTTGGGATGAAGTCATGGCCAATGACCTCAAATATTACGATGGTAGTGTGCAAGCAATTGATCGTGTTGCAAAAGATCTGAAAGACTTGTATGCAACCGCTTTTGAAGTCGATCCACGCTGGTTAGTCGAGGCGGGTTCACGTCGTCAAAAATGGATTGATCAAGCGCAGTCACTCAATCTATATATGTCAGAGCCTTCAGGTAAAAAACTGGATAACTTGTACAAGCTAGCTTGGGTGCGTGGTTTAAAAACTACTTACTACTTACGTTCTATGGGCGCTACACATGTAGAGAAAAGTACAGTTGAAGGTCGAGAGAGCAAACTCAATGCAGTTAGTAATGGCTCGGTTAATGGCCAAGCTGCACCCCAAGCTTGTTCGATCTTAGATCCAGAATGTGAAGCCTGCCAATAAATAGGCAATAGATATATTACGTTTGACCAAGACCGGGTTTAGAAAATATTTTTTATAAACCCGGTTTTAAACTAGAGGAGAGAAATTATGCAAAACTGGGAAGATCCAATCGCTGATTCGCGTGTCATGACAAGCGCCACAGCACCCGCTGTGTTCAAAGATTCTGCTACATTACAGAATGTATCCGTATTAACAGACTCGGATACTCAACGACAAGGTTCACAGTCACGTACTTTTGAAAAAGTAGTCGCAAATCCAACTAACACAGCGATTACCGAAGCCACACAAGCATTACAAAATTTAAGAGTCGAAGTAGCTGCAGAAGAACAACAAAGCAGTAAAGATAAGGGTGGTGCAACCGGTTTGGAAGGCATCGAAATGGGTGCAGACCGTATTCAAGTGGATGACAAGAAGATCATCAATTGCCGTGCAGACCTTAACCAGCTCGTACCTTTCAAATATGAGTGGGCTTGGCAAAAATATCTAGATGGTTGTTCAAACCACTGGATGCCACAAGAAGTAAACATGAATGCGGATATATCTCTGTGGAAAGACTCAGAAGGCTTAACTGAAGACGAGCGGACTGTAATCAAGCGCAATCTTGGGTTCTTCTCTACGGCCGATTCACTCGTAGCAAACAACTTGGTGTTAGCGGTTTACAAACACATCACCAATCCAGAGTGTCGCCAATATTTATTACGCCAGTCGTTTGAAGAAGCGGTTCACACCCATGCATATCAATACTGCATTCAGTCTTTAGGATTAGATGAAGGCGAAGTGTTCAATATGTATCGCGAAGTACCCTCAGTAGCTAAAAAAGCCGAATGGGCACTGCCCTACACCAACAGTTTGGGCGATCCAGACTTTCACACCGGCACCACAAAAGACGACCAACGTTTACTACGTGACTTAATTGCGTTCTATGTAGTGTTTGAAGGCATCTTCTTCTACGTAGGTTTTGTACAAATTCTTTCTATGGGTCGACGCAACAAGATGACTGGAGTTGCAGAACAGTTCCAATACATTTTACGTGACGAGTCTATGCATATGAACTTTGGCATCGACGTAATCAACCAGATTAAATTGGAAAACCCGAACTTATGGACATATGAATTTCAACAGGAAATGGTCGATCTAATCAAGAGTGGTGTAGATCTTGAAACACAATATGCATACGACACCATGCCACGCGGTATCCTGGGACTGAATGCACCGATGTTTGAAGAGTATCTACAATTCATTGCCAATCGTCGTTTTTCGCAGATTGGTTTACCTCAACAATATGCCAACGTTAGTAACCCTTTCCCTTGGATGTCTGAAATTTTAGATCTCAAGAAAGAAAAGAATTTCTTTGAAACACGTGTCACTGAATACCAAACCGGTGGGGCTCTAACCTGGTAGACGAGGCCTGGCAATCAACATGATCAATAATGCAATGCTAAATCAGGCGTATGTAAGCAAAGAAAATGGCACAGAAACCATTAGAGTTTATAGTCAATCAAAAAATATATATTTCGAATTAACCATGGACTCTGTAACTAAAGAAGTAACCCACTATCGTTCTCTACCCCTAAACATGGGCAATAACGATGCTGAGGCAAACGATTTAATACAGTAGTTAACCGGCGTTATGGGGCCACCACTATGGTGGTTATTTAAGGGAGCAACCTCTGCTCCCTTTTTTTTATCCTCTAAATAAATAATCTACGACCGCCATGAATGGCGGAAGTGCAGAAAACGCAGGAGCGGTTTTCTGCCTGGGACGTAATGTATGCTGGCAATGCAGGAGCAATTGCCAGTATTTTTCAATTCAAAGCTACACTCAAAAAAACGCAATTTTTTGCCAGGGATGTAGTGCATTCCCACCCAGACCGGCACAATTCAAAAGTTATTACATTCAATTTTTCGATTATCACAATGAATTATTTGCATAGAAATTAAGTAATTTTCTTGCAATATATTTCCATCAACCCGTGTCTATTTATTTGTAACTGATTAACTTAACAACAAAGGACACATAGACATGAAAACTACTGCAACCCTATTAGCCCTATTACTTTCAGCAACTGGCACTACTTGGGCATCTGGCCTAAGCATAGATTCAGTAGACGTTAGCGACATAACGCCTACTAAAGTTGAAACTGCTGAAATCACTAAAATTAAAGTACAAGGACCTACTGATGCATTTGATGTAATGGTAAAAGCAACGACAAGTGTCGATACCAGCACACTCAACCAGAACTACGACGGTCGCTCATAAGCACCTTCAACCATGAGTATTAAAACAAACAAGGACGAACGTCAGGGACGATGTGCATGAATGCACAAATGCCGAGGAAGTCGAGAACGACCAAGAGAGCGGCCGGCTCTAAGACCTTACTAACGATGAAACCTATACATAAAATAGTAGTAATTTCAGTATTTGTATTATGTGCAATCACACTGCTTTTACTACTAGGTTTAAAACATACGATACAGATGGTTAAACCATCTAAACCTATATTGGAGTAAAAGCATGAATCAAATGCAAACAAATCAAAACACTATCACGCCGCTAGAGTTGGTAGCGGAACTATATCTACTCGATATGACTCAAAAGTTATATCCAGACTGGATCGAGCCCACAGATGCATATTCAATATCTGATGAACCTATAATTCATCAACTATAAGAAGATAAATTATGAATGCCATTAAACAACAGTTTTACAAAATTACTGAACAATATTTTCTAAATAATGATGAGGATATTGTTCAAACTAAAAATTATTCATCAGCAACTAAAACCAGGAAATTCTATATAAAAGAAATCCCTTTAGATCATACTGGCGACATAAAATACAAATAATAAATCAGCTCAGAGTACTTCTACCTTTATGACCAAGATAAGTCATCTTTTTGTAAAATTACTGGTGTTATTCATAGCCAGTACACTTGCAAATATCGCCGCTGCAAGTGAAGACCTGCACCAGGCATTTACAGATGTTTTAAGTGGCAGTGTGAATAATGGCCAAGTGGATTACAAAGCGATTAAAAACAATCCAAAATATTTTAGTTATCTTGAAAACCTTAAAGAAATGCGCGGCTTTGAAAGCAAGAACGAAGAATTAGCCTATTGGATTAATGCGTACAATGCATTAGTGATTCAAGGCATTTTAAATGGCGGCTCACCCAGCTCATTTTTCAGCAGAATGAGTTTTTTCAAAAAAGATAAATACCAGGTGAATGGCAGGAACATCAGCTTATTTGATATCGAACATGAAATACTCCTTCCACTGGGTGAACCACGCGTGCATTTTGCGATTAACTGCGCATCCAGCTCATGTCCAAAATTAACCAGACAAGCCTATAGCGCAGAACACCTGGATGAAGAACTTATCCAGGCGGCTAAGAGTTTTATTAATGACACCATGCGCAATCATTTTGATGACTCAATGAAAATCGCCTCTATTTCAAAAATATTTGACTGGTTTAAAAGTGATTTTACCGATCACTCCGGTACGATTGACAAATACATCTCGCAATATGTAAATGATCAAAACGTTGCAGATGGCCTGCGCGAAGGAAAATACCAATTAAAATATCTGAAATATGATTGGAGCCTAAATGGCACCATGCCTTAAATACATTAAGTTTATACCAGAAAATTACAACCCGCAGTGTTACGACGTTCAATATCAATGATATTTCTCTTTGCTAGTTACAGTGACTGTGCACTGGCAATTGAAAAATCAGTACACGAATACGCCATTGATTTATATGGGGCGACACTTGACCGTAGTGCCGCACGCGAATGGATGCTTAAACGCGGTAAAACCGATGTCGTTCCTGTTCTGATTCGTAGCTTACGTTACTTCCCAGAAGATGCCTCTGAAACGCTTCCCGTTTTAAAGCAGCTCACGGGGCAAGAATTGGGGAAAAGCTGGTTTGACTGGATGGTATGGATGCAAAATTTCGATACTGAAGAATTTGAACACAATGAATTATTTCTAATCAATTTCTCTAACCGTATAGATAAAAAATTTAATCAGTTTTTCTATCCTGGTCTGGAAAGACGCATACGTCTTGGCGAAATTGTATGGGGTGGCGTACGCAAAGACGGCATTCCAGCACTTACTTATCCGAAGTTACTTCCTGCCAATGATACAGACTACATCACCGACAACGAGCTCGTGTTTGGGATCTCTATTAACGGTGATGCACGTGCCTATCCGTATCGCTTTATGGATTGGCATGAAATGTTAAATGACAAGATTGGTGGAGTATCGGTCTCTCTAGCCTATTGCACGCTATGTGGATCAGGAATTTTATATAAAACACAACGCGATGGAGAAAATGATCCAATTATTTTCGGCTCTTCGGGATTCTTGTATCGCTCCAACAAACTCATGTATGACCAGAAAACCCATTCTTTGTGGAACCAGTTTAGCGGTCAACCTGTTGTAGGCAAACTGGCCAACAGCGGCATTGAACTGGAAGTATTGCCGCTCGTAACCACGACCTGGAGAGAATGGAAACAACAACATCCCGCTACAAAAGTACTCGCAGAAGACACCGGCTTTCATCGAGATTACACACCGGGTGCGGCATACGGTGCCTACTTCTTCAGTGAAGAACTAATGTTTCCTGCAAATGTAAAAGAAGAATCACTCAAGCAAAAAGAAAAAGTGTTTGGTCTGCGCATCAGTGGCGCCAATAAAGCCTGGCCACTTACATTATTCAATAATCAAAAGGTCATCAATGATCGCATTGGCGTCATTCCGGTTGTACTCATTGGCAACGCTAAAACAGAATCGGTGCGTGCCTACCGCTCTGATGGCTTGCAATTTCAATTTTCAAAAAATGGTTCCCTGATTGCGGATCACCAGGAATGGCAAATCACCGAAGACGAACTGATTGGCCCCAATAAACAAAGTCTTTCACGTTTACCAGGGCATGTTGCCTATTGGTTTGCATGGAGTAGCTATTTTCCTAATACGCTCACAGAGCAAAACTGATTTCATTTATTGTCCTATACAAAAGAAGATCCGGAAATTCTAATTTATCTCGACCAATCCTGATCTAGAGCAGATTAACCCTGCCTACATTTACTTAGAATTCTAGTTTAAACATTAATACATGAATAGGAAATTTTATGGATCATACTCTTTATGAAGAACTAGGCGGAAAGAAAACAGTCGAGAAAGCTGCAGCAATTCTTTATGTAAATATCTTACGTGATGAACGTATTAGTAGTTTTTTCGAAGATATAGATATAGATAAGCACCAACGAAAAATGTCTAGTTTTTTAACTAATATTTTTGGTGGCCCATCCTTATATTTAGGTAAGACCATGCGTAAAGCACATGTAGATGTGGTTAAAAAAGGGCTCAATGATAATCACGTGGATGCCATGATGGAATGTGTGCATCGCTTCTAAATTAATCTCACCCATATTGTTAGTTTTATAGGTAAATCCTGCTGTAATATAATCTTCCACTACAGCAGTAGCAAGTATATTAAATAAAACTTGATCACTATCAATTGGCTGATCAGCATGACTTACACCAAATCTCCAAGCAATACTTGGTGAAGCTTGCCACTGTAATCCTAGTTTAAAGACGTCGATATTATTCCATCCAAATTGAGCGATACGAAATTCCAAAGTCTGTTGTTGCAATCAAATCTTTAGCTATTATTCCTATTTGCACACCACCACCAAAAGAATAATCTTCTCTCTTTTTCAGTTAAATTAGTCGGCATTAAACCGCTTGCTACAAAAGTTTTGGTAAACCCCGCGAATGGACTTACACCATTACCCCGAAAAGATTGCACTGCAAATATTGGGCTAATCCCAATTGACAAAGTATCAATAAATTTATGCGCATAGGAAAAATTAATAAATAGTTGGGACAAATCAGCACCAGCTGTACCCCACCAAATACACCAGCAAAGGTTGTCACGGGTGCCGGACCATTCCCGAACGGACTCGCATCGGGGTCAAAAGTTGCAGAACCACCACCAGACCTATACGTAGTGTTTAAACCTCCATTTCCGTATACCCATAAACCAATTGCATCCCGCTCAGTTATCATCTTATTTATACCAAAACAGGGAATAAGAAAAAGATTATCACCACTATCTTGTGTATCAGGGCCAATCGTAAATGCGCCACCCATGCCATTCGCTAAACTATCAGACGTAGAGTAACCCCGATCCGGACTAAAAATGACCAGCCCCAGATCATATCGATCCCCGACAAAAACCATGCCAGCAGGGTTGGTTGCACTAGCCATAGCATCTTGTGGAAATGCGACTCCTGCACCCGCAAGAGCCCGGTTTTTTATACCTGTACCGTGGGCAAAATAACCATTGGTTGCATTCACGATGATCGGCAAAACATGAGTAACACTATTATTGTAAATTTTTTTATTGTAGATTTACTCATACTAAATTCCTTTTTGCGTATTCCATTAGCACAAGATTATAAACTACCTTTCTGCTGCTACTGCCTCATGGTTAATTGTTAATGCATCATTTCCCCATGACGATCGTTCATGGTTAATTACCGCAGCAACTTCTTCATCATTTAATTGAGTGCTAAACCCGGGCATAGGTACGGCATATGTCACGCCATCGATTACTTTGTCTTTAAAACCATTTAGTATAACATCGATATGTTGTTGTGGGTTTTCACTTAGTACTGTTTCATTGCCTATTAGCGATGGAAATGCTCCAGGTAAACCCTGCCCATTACTTTGATGACAAGAAGCACAATGTTGTTGATAGATTTTTTTACCCAAGTCACCTGCATTGAGATCACTAGTTTTATCGACACTAACATTTGTCGTACTTTCGGTAGTGGTTTGAATTGGACTTTCAATTTCTACTGGTCTTGTATCACTTACTTTATTGACTTGTTTAGGCATCAACCAGGCCGTTAACATACGTATTTGTGTTGCATCAAGCCGCTCACCAAATGCTGGCATGATTCCGTTTCGCCCTGATGCAATGGTTTCACGCAATGCACTATCAGAATTACCATACAGCCAGATATCGTCTGTTAAGTTTGGTGCACCTAAAGCAGAGCTACCTTCACCCAACAATCCATGACACGCTGCACAATTTGACTGAAAGATTTGTTTGCCTTTATCCTCTGCACTAACGTTAGTGTCGCTGACATCAGTGCTATTAGCTAATGTTTTGACATAATTTATTACTTGCGAGACACCTTCTTCCCCAATGATGTCTTGCCAACCTATCATTGCAGCTTGCCGACCCTGCATTAAAGTCTGTGTAATCGCATCTTCAGTGCCTCCCCATTGCCAATCGTCATCCTTTAAGTTTGGAAAAGCGAATACCTGTCCCTTACCATCTACGCCATGACAGACTGTACAGTTTTGCACAAAGATTCGCTCTGCAGATTCCATAATTGCATCATTTTTCTGCAATTCGGAGATGGGGCGTTTTAATATATTTTTACGTAATGGTGAAAACTTATTTTCATAATTAGCAAAGCTATGGTCAAGCCTGCCATGAGAAGACCATTTTAATGTGCCACTAAAAGATCCTAGCCCTGGATATAGTATTAAATAAATAACCGTAATCACTAAAGCTGCCAAGGTCATCCAGAACCACCACATGGGGGCTGGATTATCCCCTTCAGCGAGTGTTTCATCCCAAACAGGCGACTCTTCTTGCTTTTGCCGATTAGCAGAAAAATAAATACTATATACCAACCAACATAAACCAAGCACGCTGACACTCGTCAGTGTAATGATCCATCCTGCCCAGAAATCTGTAGGCATATCAGCCATCAGTATCTTCATCCTCTAAAGGAATTCTAGCGGCTTTGTCCGTGCTAGCGGTTGATGATTTCATTGACACCCAAAGCACGACTGCAATCATAAAAGCCATTACAAACATATCACCAATAAATATAAAATATGACATTACTGTTCTCCCTGTGCATAATTCTGTGCGTATGCCGTTCCTAGCACCTGCAAATAAGCAATTAAAGCATCAAGTTCTGATTGTCCTTCTAGCATTGATTCAGACATCTCAATCTCATCGTTAGTATAAGGATGACCAAGCTTTACCAATACCTTGAGTTTCTTTTTAATATCACCATCTTGATTTGCAGCACGTTTTGCTAACCATGGATAAGCCGGCATAATTGAATTTGGTACAACATCACGTGGGTTTAATAGATGAATCCAATGCCAATCATTTGAATACTTTCCACCTATGCGATGTAAATCAGGACCAGTGCGTTTTGAACCCCACAAGAAAGGCCGGTCATATACAAACTCACCCGCACGAGAATAAGGTCCATATCGCTGCACTTCTGCAACCAATGGCCGAATTTGTTGAGAATGACAGGTGCTGCAACCTTCTCTTATGTATATATCACGACCAACTAATTCTAAAGGCGAATATACTTTTGTATTTGCACTAGCGGTTTGCAGTGATTCTTGAAACAAACTAGGTAAAACTTGCACCAGCCCACCAATGGCAGAAACTAATAAAATACCAAAAATTAGCAAGCCAATATTTTTTTCTAAAACTTGATGTAATTGAAAGCCGTTCATGCGGTAGCTAATGATGTAGCTGGAGGTCTAACCGCAATAGTACGTCGACCCGCGATGGTTTTTAAAAAATTATATGTCATTAATAAAGTGCCGATTAAGAATAGGATGCCGGCTACTAAACGCAGCAAATAGTAAGGATTCATTGCAGCCATAATTTCTATAAAGCTGTAACGTAATTCACCAAGATCGTCTAGACTTAGCCACAACACACCTTGCGATACACCTGCACCCCATAGTGCAACGATGTAAAGTATCGTTCCTGCTAATGCTAACCAAAAATGTACATTGGCTAATCGAACACTGTATAAGTTTGCACCGACCAATCTGGGAACAAGAAAGTAAAAAGTTCCATAGGTAATCATCGCATTCCAACCCAATGCACCTGAATGTACATGGCCTATTGTCCATTCAGTAAAATGGCTGATGATATTGACGCTTTTAATCGCCAACATGGGCCCTTCAAAAGTTGCAAGACCATAAAATGCCAATGCGAGTACAATAAATTTTAATGAAGGCTCACTACGTAGTTTCTCCCATGCCGAACTCACCGTCATAATACCGTTCACCATGGATGCCCATGAAGGTGCAAGCAATATAAGACTCATTACCATGCCTAAATTTTGCACCCAATCAGGAATTGCATTGAAATGTAAGTGATGCGGCCCCGCCCAGATATAACTATAGGTAAATGCCCAAAACGCAACGATTGATAATTTATAACTCCAAATCGGTCTTCCTGCTTGCTTAGGGAGAAAATAATACATCATTCCAAGAAAGCCACCTGTCAATAAAAATCCAACTGCGTTATGGCCATACCACCACTGCACAATCGCATCTTGCGCACCAGCATATAATGAATATGACTTAAAGAAAGTAACAGGCAAAGCAAGATTATTTACAATATGAAGCATTGCAATAACAATAATCAAAGCACCATAA
Source organism: uncultured Thiotrichales bacterium (assembly GCA_964486815.1). Lineage (GTDB taxonomy): Bacteria > Pseudomonadota > Gammaproteobacteria > UBA4575 > UBA4575 > JABDMD01. Next base: position 20,412 of record CAZAOO010000002.1, on the reverse strand, counting down.
AACCAATTTGAAATATATATTTGCTGAATACGTCGTTTAGCTATCGTTCCAAAAAACACAATCGCAAAACAAACCCAAACCAAAGTAACAGCAATATCAAATGGCCATTCGAGCTCAGCATATTCTTTTGATGTAGTTAGCCCCATTAGCAAAGAAATACCACCTGCAAGTAGCGCAATCTGCCAAGCCCAACACGTAAACCAAGCTAATTTTGGTGCAAAAAGACGCACATGACAGGTGCGCTGCACACTGTAGTAGGCAGTACCCATCAAAGCAGAAACACCAAAACCAAAAATTACTACATTAGTATGAAACGGTCGCAATCTTCCAAAAGATAGCCAAGCTTGTTCAAAATTTAGAGCTGGCCATACAAGTTCTGCTGCAATGTACACGCCTGCAAGCATTCCAATCACAGCCCAAATTACTGAAAACATAACCAGTGTCGTCACTACACGATCACTATAGATTTCTACTGATAAATTTTTAGCAGGATCAGACACGCTATACTCCCATTAAAGGACCCATGCCATTGATCCATAGAAAAACAGTGACTCCTAACAAGCTAACAAAGGCAACCAACAAATAGCCAATCAATGATGAAGCCATCAACATGCCGCGTTCAGGTGTGGTTTTAAGTACAATAGGTAAGCCACGATATAGTAGATACATACTCCAAAGCACTACCGGAACAAACACAAGAACATTAATAAACACATCGGGGTAAATATGAACAATGCTACCGACTGCTAATGGTGCGCCTACTATTGTAATCATGGCGAAGTGAATTCCAAGAGAGTGCCTCGCACCATAGGTACTTGCCATCCATTTGGATACAAGTGCAGAACTAATAAAACCAATTAACAATGCTAGAAAATAAGCAATGCTAATTGCAAGCACTACATTCTTGCTTAGAAACAATGGCTCAACCGTACCAAGTCGCCAGCCAAACTTTGAAGCCCCTAGATATGCAAATATAGGTGGAATAATACCCAACCATAGAGCTGACTTAAAAAACACTGCCCATGCAGAAGGTTTTATTTCCGCTAGTTCTTTGAACACAGCATTTGGCTGAAATAACAAACGAAATAATAATAAAGATGAAAACACGCTAGTCATAGTTATCTGCAATATGTATTAGTAAAGTTTGCTCAACCTACCGTGTCGATTTATTTAACTTAAATAGAACTTAGATTTTTTCAAAAAAGTAGTTATTAAAAGTATTATTAATTGACGATATATACTTTTTCTTATAGTTAAATTGATCTGGAACAGTTAATTATTAATTTTCTATATAAATTTTATCTCAAAAAAAACCGCAGCATTTACACACCGCGGTTTTTATTTTTTAACAGTAATTAATTATTAGGCTTCAGGATCCCACTTAAATGCATCTTCTCCAGAAATTGCAAAAAACATCCATACATCTATTAATAAAATTACTAAAAAAATCACTGAAGTACCGAGTGCCCATAGTGGATTTGCATGATGATCTCCTATTCCAAATATATAGAGCAAATATCCAGATACTCCAGTAAATGCTGCAATAGCTAGCAATGCTTGTTGAACTTTTGACATTTGTATTTCCTCAAACTTAATTTAGTAGTCTTAATTTAGTTTTATTTTGGTTTGTCGCACAATGGCATGTCATGCCAGCCTGCAAGATAATTCATTCTTGCCGCAATTTTTCGCTCGGCTTCACTTGCTCTATTTTCATCCCAATCTGCAAGCCTAGGTTTGATAAACCTTTCCCATGCAGGCGGTACAAGAAGTAGTGCTAACATTGCGTAGTAACCGTAACCAGTATCCGGCGCGCCACAATCTTCTAGTTCCCAAAAATGAGTTTCACCGCGATCGTGGTGATCAGCTTGGCGACCGATTTCAATGAATCCCCATTGTGTAAATGGTGACTCTGCTACATCCCATGAATGATGATAATCAATCGGCTGGCCCTTTTCCCGAATCAAGCCATAGTGTTCTAAATAATTAAGCACTTCTAATTCGAATGCTGAAATTACCCAAGAACCTATCATTACTGCTAGTCCAATCCAGCCTGCTGCAAACCAAAACATAAAAATGGTTGGTAAACTCATTGCATAACCTCGAATCCAGCGATTTTGCCATGAAATGAAAGGCACACCTTTTTTCTTTAAGCGTTGCTTCTCCATAACATATAAAAATCGTGACTGGCCAAAGTGGGAAAGTAGATAATGTTTGTAAATATTTCGTCCTCTTGGCGCAGTAGCGGGATCATCTTCACACCCAAGCTCTAAATGATGGTTGTAAACGTGCGCATAACAAAAATGTGCAATACCACTTAAAGCCATCATCCAACGTGCTAATACGAATGTTGGACCTTTGGTATGTGCAAGCTCATGTCCAAACATAATACCGAGTCCCATGTATATGCCTGTAGAAATTGTGGCACCAATCATTTCCCAACCCGTAACGCCATGATGAATAGTGATACCAAATATTTCATTCGGACCAAAAACATTTCCGGTAGCAAATTCATAAACACGCCAAACAAGTGCAAGCTGTAACATCACGAATACAGGATACTGTACCCACATCATTAGTTTCAGAAACCAATCAACTCCATATAACTCACCATTTTCATCTCTGCCAGCAGCTTCACAGTGAAACAGCTTGCTTGCACTGGTGGCCCAGTCGATGATGATGGAAGATATTAATAATACAATCCCTGTCCATACCCATGGACCGCCTATTACTAGGCCAACCAAGGTGGCGAAGATTAATATCGGAGTTTCAAAGTAGCGTATATTTACTAAAAACTTATGCATATTTTCCTCTCTTAAATCTACTTGTTAATTTAATTATTATTCTTTATTAGTAATTATCGATTGCCACGTCTTTAAGCTTGCCTTGCAAAGTTTCTTCTGCACTTGGCAACATATCGTAAGCAACCAAATCCTGCCCACATTGACTTTTACGTGTTTTAATACGATCAAACCATGCTTTTACGTTGTTTCGATCATCTATAATTGAACCACAACCTGCTACAACACAAAGATGTGCATATGCAGTCCAGTGCAAATCTGCCCAAGTATATTTATCACACACGATGTATTTATTACTGGCTAACTGTTGATCAAGCGCATCAAAAAATATTTTAAGGCCATCAACACACTTGGCGATTACTGTTGCATCAGGTGTGTATGATGAGTCTTGGGTTTTCTTGCTAATTGCTTCGTCGACCATCTTATTTACATGTGGTGCCACATTGGTTTCTGCAATATCTACCCAATAGTCTTGCATCGCAGCGAGTGTGGCATTACGTGGTGTAAGTGCGTAACCCAAGCCTCGAGCATCAGTGAAAGAAGTAATCGCATCACTACCAAAAGTTATAAAATCAGCTTCTCTTAAACATGGTGTTATAGAGAATGGTGACATCTCCTTAATTGCAGCATCCATATTATCTACAGCATCAGTAACCATGCTATAGCAATTCATTTCCATACCCTGCTCTGCAGCAGTAATGATGCATTTAAGTGTGTCTGCATCGGTCGGTTTACCAATTAATTCGAGTACATATTGAGTTTTTTTCATTTCTCCAGACATACCGTATTTAGAACTATCAGAATGGCCAGATTTTTCTGCCATCGCATTAAAGATATCTGTCATGATTTTTTACCTATTTTCTTAATTTTGAAAAATTTATGCAGCCGCTTTTTCAGCGCTGGTTTCGTATGCTGGAATCTCTGCTTTTATCTTTTTTAACCAAGCATCTATGTTTTTATAGTTACTAAAAACGCTGCTTTGACCTTGTTCTTCAAGCATTTTTAAAACCGCAGACCAGTGTATGTCTGCGAGTGAAAACTCACCCACAATATAGTTGTTTGTCTCCAAATCTTTATCGAGCACTTCAAGCACACTGGCGATGTGATCTGCATTACCTGAAATGTCACTTAACATTGGCTCGAAGTTTTGTATTAAAACTTGAATCCAATAATTTTGTGTAGCTAAAACTCTTGCTTTTCTTGGATGTATTGTCGGCGCGGTACCTTTTATATTTAAATAGGTCATGGCTGCGTTAGTTCCACATACAGTAAAGTCACCTTCTTCAATACAAGGGAAACGATTTAATCCAGTCATATGCAAAGATGCCGACATTTTGTCATCCGCTACAGTAGATTCTGTCCAGCTGACCTCTACAGGTAACTTTCTATATGACGCTAAAAACAAACACTTGTAAGAACCAGCATCTTTTGAAGTACATATAAGCTTTGTAGCTTGATTGACTTTTTTCTTTTTTGAACTAAATAGGCCCATAATTCTTGATCTCCAAAATTACTAGCTTGAAAATGAGTTATTTAGATAAAGCTAGTGGTTAAATAATCAAATACTGTTGAGAACTGGGTAATATTGTTAAAAAACGCGTAAATCAGTCTCATCAGATAAATCTGAAGCCAAGACTAATGAGTGAGTAGAATAGATTTACTGATCCAGATCAGCATAATTTGTGGTATGACTGAAAACTCAGTAAAAGTGGATTTTTAACTGATCTAGGACAGGAAAAAATGCCTCTAAGTGATCAATTAACCATCAAAAATTAAGGTTTATATATCATTAGCGCATTATAAGTAGAGACTAAGTTAAACTAGCATGTAATTATAAGTTATTAACCTAAAACTTTGATTTTAAGAAGGTAATGTGAAAAACATGGCTGCGACCGAGCAAAAAGTAAACTTTAAATCTCTAAAAGCATCTTGCCAAAATTGCTCATTGGTAGAGTTATGCCTGCCTCGCGGCTTAGATAATAGTGATTTGACTAGTCTGGATGAAATTATTCAACAAAGAAGAATGGTACAGAAAGGTGAAACTATATTTAGGCAAGGCGAAAGATCTGGATGCGTGTTTGCTGTCAGATCGGGCTCAGTAAAAACCTTCACGACTGCAAAAAATGGTGAGGAGCAAATACTAGGATTCCATTTGCCGGGAGAACTGCTCGGTTTAGATGGACTAGATAATGAAATTCATAGTTGTGCTGGAGTCGCGCTTGATACGACAACGATCTGCGAATTACCTATAAATGATCTGAATGTCCTATGTGTAAAAATACCCGGCCTGCAGCAGCAGCTGCTTAGTTTAATTAGCAATGAAATTACCAAAGACCACACTATGCTTATGTTGCTTGCACGTCGAAATGCTGAACAAAAATTAGCGACGTTTCTAATTAATCTCTCAGGACGCTTTAAAGCGCGCGGCTATTCTGCCGATGAGTTTGACTTAACCATGTCTCGTTATGACATTGGTAATTATTTAGGTTTAGCTGATGAAACAGTAAGTAGATTAATTTCTAAATTCAAAGAAAAGAATATTATCAACGCAGCTCGCAAACAAATCTCCATCATTAATCATCAAAAATTATGCTCGATAGCAGAAGGTGATATGAGCCTAAGTTAAATTAGAGCAATCTATTTATATAGCTTTAGTATTTACAATATCATCGGATTTTTAGTACTCGCTACCCCCAGACAAACATAAAGACGACTATAGCTAACCCCATGCAATAACACGAATACGCATGGTTTTTCCTCTCTTCAGCGCAATGGTTCCTAGAATAATATAGATCAGTAACGCAATTATTTTAGCATTTATCCAAGCAGTTGTGATTGGATATTGTAAAGATAAAACCACTAATATGATCGCAGATACTAGTAAAACAGTGTCGTTAATATGTGGAATGATTTTTACCCAAATACTTTGCAGTCTTTGAGAAGATTGCATCATCCATATTCCTCTGATTATAAATCCACAAAACGACAACAGCGCTGTTGATATATGAATGATTTTAATTGTTTCGTAGAGCGACAAACCCAGAGATAATTCCTATATAAAATTTTTTAACACTTTCACAAAGAGCCTCTCAGCTTATGAGAAACCCTAAGTTATTTTTCTGATATGTATCATATTTTAGTTACTCACATTTAAAAGCGGCCAGCTAAATTATTATTCCAATCTTATCTTCTGCTGATTTACATCAGAAACATGCATTAGTTTATTTGATATCTTTCAATAATATTTTTTACATTGACACAAATATACAATACTGACAGGACTATCCTGATAGGAAATAAAAATCAAATGGAACACAAAATGCGTTTATATATATTTATAAGTTTAATATTTTTAAGTTTATTACTACCTGCCACTTCTTGTATTGCATATGATAAAGGCAGCTGGTTCGCCAGAATTGGCCCAGCACTTATCGAACCAAATGATAGCAGTAATGATGTTGAAGGCTTAGCAAATACAGGTGTACGTGTGGATAATAATGTAGCGCTTGGTTTCACAATCGGTTATATGCTGACTTATAAATTTGCCATTGAATTATTAGGTGTTACCCCTTCCAAACATGATTTACGTGGCAAAGATGGGATTGGAGCATTAGGTAAAATTGCAGATGTAGATGTTTTCCCACCTACTTTATCACTTCAGTATCACATGAACATAAGTCCTAAATTTCACCCATATATAGGTGTAGGCATTAATTACACCTATTTCCCTGATGAAAATGTCTCCTCTTCATTAGAGGCTGCTCTTGGTGGCAATACAAAATTGAATGTAGATGACTCATGGGGACTAGCTGCCCAAGCAGGAGTAGATTATTCCATCAATGATAATTGGTTTATAAATACAGCAGTTTGGTATGTAGATATTGATGCAGATGCTACTTTAAAAACAAGCGGTATAAGTCGTGATGTAGACTTCGACATTGATCCATGGGTGTTATTTGCAGGAATTGGCAGAAAATTCTGATTCATATAGGAAGTTTAATCTTCTAATTAAATATCAGAACATTATCATGCAATTACTATGCTTCACTACCTATACTTCCACAGGTGTCTCACAAGAAATTGAATTCCCATTGCATCCAGAAACACAATCCATTGAAACGGTTTCAAAGATTGTGACAGAACTCCTGAACACAATTAGTGATTGTGTAAAAGATCTAGATGGCTGCAAAGATGGAGATATCCTGCAAGCGCTCTCTATGGTGCTAGCCATCCGCAGCCGCATGGTGAATGTTGAACCAGAAAATTCACAGAAATTACTTATGCAACTTATCGAGACACATCATCAAGCCGTACTGAATGCTAAAACACAGATAGCATCACGCGCCTAGTAAGAATAGTGTTTAGGATGAAAGGCGCTTCATTTATGATGCAAAAAGAAAACTTTGTCCCAGCACTATTAGGTTACCTTGGACTTATACCATTTGCAGTATCCGGTCTATTGGTATGGGTTCCTGAATATCAACTTTACGCTGTGCAAAGCATAACGATCTATGCCGCAGTTATCGTAACTTTTATTGGTGGTGTGCATTGGGGGCTTGCCATGCAAGCATCCAAAACTTCTAATGATCGTGATGATCAATTGATACGCAACCAGTTGATATTTAGTGTCGCACCTTCCCTGATAGCTTGGCTAGCCGTGGTGGTGGCTCAATCTTATTCACTGATCATCATTGCCTTATGCTTTGTTACTTTTTGGTATATTGAGAAAACTATCTTTAGTAAAGCATTAGAGAATTGGTATACAAAACTAAGAAATCATCTCACATTGGTGGCAACCTTGTTTATAGTAATTGGCTGGCTGGGAACCCAATAATCAATATGAAATAAATTAATATTAAATATTTGTAATGCTGGAGAAATATGTATTACAGCCTAATAAATTATAGTAGTCACACTAAATTATGAATCATTTAGCCCAAACTCAATATGAAAATACTTCTGCTGTCGTTAGTTACAATTTTAATCACTAGCTGCTCGGTATTTGGCATGGGAAACATCGAAGAACCTAACTATGAAGTTTTACTTGAAGAGAATGATTTTCAAGTGAGGCAATATCCAGAAATCCTGGTAGCTCAAACCACCACTAGCGGTGAATATAAAGAAACTTCATCACAAGGCTTCAAACGCCTGGCGGGGTATATCTTTGGGGACAATGTAGCCAAAGAAAAAATCTCTATGACCGCACCGGTATTACAAGAGAGAAAATCTGAAAAAATAGAAATGACAGCGCCCGTTTATCGACAGCAAGAAGATTCAAATTGGACCATGACTTTTGTTTTGCCATCAGAGTACACACTGGAAACGGCACCCACACCAAACGATAAAAATGTAAACATTAAGCAGCTACCTGGCAATAAAGTAGCAACTCTTCGTTATAGTGGCAGAATGACCGAAGCCTCCTTAAATGAGCATACACAAAAACTAGAAAACTGGGTCAATGAAAAAGATTTCACTGTAATCGGCAGTCCATATTCAGCTGCATATGATCCTCCCTGGACATTACCGATGTTACGAAGAAACGAAATACATCTTCAAATTGAATAATCGTCACCACAGTTCTTTAATCAAGAAAACTCTTTAATAGATGAAAGACCACCATCAACATGTAACACCTGACCGGTCATCCAACTAGCATCATCACTTACTAAAAATTTAACCAGTGAGGCAATTTCATTTGGCTCACCAATTCGATTAAGTGGATGTCTTTTTGAAATAGCGGCAAGCCTGCTTTCTGATTTCGTTAAACTGCTTGCCAGTGGTGTGTTCACCAAAGATGGAGCAATAGCATTAAATCGAATTCCAGCAGCAGCATACTCTGCAGCCAGCGAACGAATCAGTCCTTCAATTGCACCTTTTGCTGCGGCAACAGAAGCGTGATAGCTCATACCTTGTGAAACTGCAACCGTACTAAATGCTACCACTGATGCATTTCCAGATGCTTTTAGTGCTGGCATCACCGCTTTAATCGTATTAACAAAACCCATTACGTTGATCTTGAAATCTTTTTCAAAATCTTCAGTCATTAAACTGCTGAAAGGTTTTAAGTTAATGGTACCCGGACAATAAATAACCGCATCTAGTTTTTCAGGTAAAAATGAATAATCTAATCCGGTCTTTTGTACATCACCACTTACATACTCTACATTTTCTATAGACGATCCAACGACCCCACTTCTTGTTAATGAATATATTTTTTCATGTTCGGCAAGCACTTTTACACATGCGTGACCAATGCCACTATTACCACCTACGATTAGAATATTTTTGTTCATAAAAAGTACAATTTTTGAAATCAATTAGAGCTTTGAGTTTATAATACTAATTGAGTAATGCTTAATGCTTGTACTGTAACAAACCACGCATAGGTTGAATTAATGATTTTTGACTACAATGATAAAATAGTAGTAATTACAGGTGCCGCAGGTGCGCTAGGCACTACGGTTGCTGAACTTTTCTTTCGCGCGGGTGCAAGTGTCGCACTGGTTGATATCAACTTTGATAAACTTACCCACCCGCGTTGGAAGCACGCCAAAAATGTCGGCCTGTTTGAAACCGACTTAACCGACGTGAATTCAGTCAACAAGTCAGTAACCGCGATCATAGATCAATTTGGACAAATAGATTGTTTGGCCAACGTAGCCGGTGGGTTCAAAATGGGCCCCATGGCGCATGAAACTCCCGTAAGTGATTGGGACTTCATGATGAACCTCAATGCTAAAAGCGTGTTCCTAATGTGCCGCGCGGTAGTGCCACACATGCTAGAAAAGAAAAAAGGCAAAATTGTAAACGTGGCCGCACGTGCTGCCGTTCAACCCAAAGCTAAAATGGCGCCATATTGTGTAAGCAAAGCCGCAGTGATCACCCTCACCCAAAGCCTGGCCGCAGAGCTGAAGATGAATAACATCAACGTAAACTGCATTCTTCCCGGCACCGTCGACACACCGCAAAATAGAAATGACATGCCCGATGCAGACTTCAGTAACTGGGTACCCACCACCGATTTAGCCAATGAAATTTTGCATTTGTGTTCCGAACAGGCAAAAGGGGTAACCGGCGCAGCCGTGCCGGTGTACGGTAAAAGTTAGTACTAACCAAGCCCCATTGTGGGTCTTAACGGCCCTAAATTGGGTCTCATTCAATCACTCGCTAATCTACAATCAGACGCTGACTTAATCATCAATTAGACGTTGTCATCTTCTATAGTTTTTCCACTCAAACATTTAAATTAAACTATTTGTTGCGCCACTAAATCCTAAATCGCGCCACATAAACCTACTTTAATGGCGCAATACTTTTAAAATGGCACGAAAAACTACTTTCAGTAGTGCAATTTCTATGTCTGCAGCGCAAGGCGACGTTTAACATATCCCAATAAACAACTACCGAGTAATCCTCGGCAATTTAATAGAAAATCTGTGTTATCAAGAATGTTATAAAATTTGTTATTATTTTTAATACTATCAGTAGGTTATATTCTTTATTCTTTAAACTTTCCTCCATAATGCTATTTTAATTTTTGAAATAAGCTTGGGCACTATTTCAATTTAGTATATTATTTAAAATAACGTTATTTCCTAATTCAATATTTAAATTAGTCACTGCCGATGCAACGATCACTTCAAGGCAAATATGTCACGACCTCTACTGCGGGTGAAAAAGTAGAAGCATTCGTACCTACACCTTTGCCGCCAAAACCTGAAATTGATTGGAATGCAGCACTTCGACAGAAATTTGCCGAAGCTCACCTTGCGTTAGGCCGTCTTGATAGCATTGGCAGTTTACTACCTGATACAGATCTATTCTTATATATGTATGTAAGAAAAGAAGCTGTACTTTCCTCCATGATCGAAGGTACGCAGTCCTCATTATCAGACTTACTAATGTATGAATTGGAACATACATCTGGAGTACCCCTAGATGATGTAAAAGAAGTAAGTAATTACGTAGCTGCACTAAATCATGGACTAAAACGTATAAAAAATGGCTTTCCTATTTCTAGCCGCTTACTCAAAGAAATTCACAAAATTTTATTAACAAGTGGTAGAGGCGATAACAAACAGCCAGGCGAATTCCGTCAAAGCCAAAACTGGATAGGCGGAACACGGCCTGGTAACGCAATATTTGTCCCTCCTCCAGCACAAAATCTTACAGATGAAATAACTAAGCTGGAAAAGTTTATTAATGACTCAAAAAAATCCACCCCTGCTCTAGTCAAGGCAGCACTTAGTCACGTGCAATTCGAAACTTTACATCCATTTCTTGATGGCAATGGCCGTGTAGGTAGACTATTAATCACTTTGATTCTCGTAGAACAAGAAATTCTGCAACAGCCATTGTTGTATTTGAGTTTATATTTCAAGATCTATAGACAGCAATATTATGACTTATTAAACAATGTACGCATCAAAGGGGACTGGGAAAGTTGGCTCAGTTATTTTGCAGATGCAGTCACCTACACAGCTAACTCTGCAGTAGCTACAGCAAAACAGTTAATGCAAAAATCAAAGCAAGATGCAGATATATTACACAACCAAGAACGTACTGCCGGAACGCTACTAAGACTTCATCATGCATTTTTAAAGCGCCCAATCGCAACTGCAGCGTGGTTACAAAAGCAAACAGATATGGCACCAGCTACAATACTAACAGGCCTCAAAAAACTGGAAAGCCTCAAAATGGTTGAAGAACTAACAGGCAAGCAGCGTGACCGCGTTTATGCATACAAAGATTACATCGCAATATTAAATGAAGGTAATGAACTACCTTAAATTAAATAGCATAGGGTTAAAGACAATGAATCAGATGTGTGGCCGATTAGTAAATAATAAACAATGAAAACGCTAACCACATCTGATCAAAATTTGTGATCTACACTGCATTTCTTACCAATTGTAAAAGTTAACATTTAAATAACTAACTATCTGAATAAAAAAATTTTCTTAATTTGTGACACCTCTGTATACAGAAAAAGATGAAGACCAAACCCGCAAAGAGATCGATCAGAAACTAATTTCCGCCGGTTGGGTCATTCAAGACAAAAAGCGCATCAACTTATTTGAATCGCTAGGTGTAGCCGTGCGTGACAAATTTGCAGGACAGCAAATTTGGACAGCCAAAGGCTGCCCTGAGGGTAAAAGCACAGGGATGTGCTTTTATCAAATGGACACTTCCACTGGTCCTGCCGATTACATGTTATTTATCGATGCAAAGGCCTGCGGCATTATCGAAGCCAAGCGCGAAGGGGAAGACCTGGGGCATGTGGCTGAGCAGTCGGCGCGTTACTCGGTTTCGCCATCCAATTGTATAGAACGCTGGGTGCCGGAAGATCAGCCGCTACCTTTCCTGTATGAAGCGACCAACCATGAGATTCGTTTTCGCGACGAACGTGATCCGTGTCCGCGTTCGCGCAACGTCTTTCACTTCCATAAGCCAGAAACTTTTAAAGAATGGTTGGAAGAAGAGACTACCTTGCGCCAGCGCTTCCACAATATTCCCGAGCTCACCGAGCAAGGTAATAAAATTGAAGCCGGCACCGCCGTCGAAATCCGCGATCGCCTCAGCAAACAAAAATGCCTCGAAGTGCTCGACCAGGAAGAAGAATGGCTTGCCAAACAACTCGACCGCATTGGCGATAACACCTGGCAGACAGTGATTCCTAGGAAGGATTGCTATGACTAAAAAGTATATTGCACATGTCAGGAAAAATGATAATGGTCAATGGATAGAACACTCATTAGAAGAGCACTTGCTTAAAGTTGCGCACAAAGCTGAAGAATTTGCGAAAGCATTTAATAGCCATGATTGGGCGAGACTTTCCGGTTTATGGCATGATCTTGGAAAATACCGGCCAGCATTTCAGGTTCATATAAAGAAGGGAAGTGGCTATGTTCCTGATGCACATATCACGAGTGAAAACAATCCAATCACGGCGCATGCATCAACAGGTGCTTTATATGCTGAGAAAGAATTAGGTTCACATGGAATTATCCTCGCTTATTTGATTTCTGGACATCATGCGGGACTACCAGATTTCGAAACCGATAATGCCAAAGGAAGGGCACTTCGTGAAATACTCCAAGCCGATAAAGATCTGTTACGGGAAGCATTAAAAGAAAATATTCTAGACAACATATTAAATGGTGTTTTACCAAAAACTCCACCGTTAGGTCATCCAGAAGATTTACATTTATGGATACGGATGCTTTTTTCTTGTCTCGTTGATGCAGACTTTCTCGATACTGAATTTTTCATGTCTCCCGATAAAGCTGTAAATAGAGTATCAAATGTAACCCCCAAAGAATTATTGCCCTGTTTTAATAAATATATGGAATCGCTTCAACTCGAAGCCCAGGATACAACAGTCAATTATATCCGTTCTGAAATACTTACAGCCTGTCGTAAAAAAGCTATTGGTCAAACTGGCATTTATACCATGACGGTACCGACGGGTGGAGGTAAAACACTTTCAAGCCTAGCCTTTGCATTAGAACACGCTGCAAAGCATAACAAGCAGCGAATCATCTATGTGATCCCATATACCAGTATCATTGAACAAACAGCAAATATTTTTCGTGACATATTCAATTCGCTTGGAGATATATTAATTGAACACCACAGCAATACTGAGCCTGACAAAGCAGGAAATGAAAATAGTTGGTCCCGGTTAGCTACGGAAAATTGGGATGCCCCTTTAATTGTAACCACAACAGTTCAACTATTTGAATCTCTCTATGCTGCACGGACCAGCCGTTGTAGAAAACTACATAATTTGGTGAATAGCGTCATCGTATTGGATGAGATTCAATTATTGCCTCCTGAACAATTAAACCCTATTCGTCATATTATTCATTCACTAAACCAGTATTATGGAGTCACCTTTGTAATGACCACTGCAACACCTACCGGACTTAAAGAACACATCAGTCCGTTTGGTAAAGAATTACTACAAGGTATTTCCAGTGAAGAGATTATTGATACGCCAGCGAATTATTATGACCAACTTAACCGTGTTCGTTACAAGTTGCCTGATAACTTCAGCCATTCCCAAAGCTGGGACGAGATAGCGGAAGAATTAATAGGCCACGAGTCGGTTCTGGCAATCGTAAACACAAGAAAAGATGCCAAGCAATTATGGAAGATAATGCCAAAGGGTACATATCATCTTTCGGCTCTCATGTGCGCCGAGCATAGATCGCAGATTATTAAGGAAATCAAAGAACGGTTAAAGCCGGAACACAACGAACCCACAAAAGTTATTAGCACTCAACTGGTTGAAGCCGGAGTGGATTTTGACTTTCCTGTAGTGTATCGCGCACTATCTGGTTTGGACTCCATTGTGCAAGCTGCCGGTCGCTGCAATCGTGAAGGCAAACTGGATAAAGGCGAGGTGGTTGTGTTTGTTCCACCGACCGATCCGCCCAAAGGTATACTCTCTATGGCAACCCATACTACCGTATCTATACTCACCGGCTTTACAGGTGATATTCAGGCTCCCGATACCTTTCAGCGTTACTTTCAACAGTTTTTTGCCAATATCAAAGAACATGACAAATATGGTGTGCTCATTAAATTGCAACAAGCTGCAAGAGAGGGACAAATTCAGTTTCGTACAGCAGCACAGCGATTCAGGATGATTGATGATAAAGATACTGTGCCTATATTTGTGCGTTACGGAGAAGGCGATAGTTTGATTAATATCTTAGGAAATGGAGAACCACAACGATGGTTACTGAGGAAATTACAAAGATTTACCGTGACGATCTACCGTTATCAGTTTGAAGCAATGCTCAACCGTGGCGATGTTCAAGAAATATGTAAAGGATTTTATGCCCAGTCAGACTCGGGGGTATATAGTGATGACCTTGGCTTCTTGGTTGAGCAACCAGAATTAACTCCAGTCAATTCTGTAATCTGAGGAAATACCATGCCAAATAACAATTCATTTTGTATAGAGGTTAAAGGCGATTTTGCCTGCTTTACCCGGCCCGAAATGAAAGTTGAGCGGGTTTCATACGACGTAATTACCCCTTCAGCGGCACGTGCAATATTTGAGGCTATCCTTTGGAAACCAGCCATTAAATGGCAAATTACAAAAATAGAAGTACTTAAACCGATACGCTGGGTCAATATCCGCCGCAATGAAGTACGTTCAACCATCAGTGGCCGGAATGTCTCTACGGCGATGAATGGAGGTAGTGTCAGTCTGCAAATACTGGTTGAAGATGAGCGTCAACAAAGAGCCGGATTATTTTTGAGAGAAGTCGCTTATCGGCTTCATGCCAAATTCAACTTACATGACGACAGTAAACATATACATCGCTACCCCCATTTACGGTGTGCGGACTCTGAGACTTCTGAAAACTCGTTCACTAAATTTGCAGAGATGTTTAAGCGACGCGCACGGAAGGGGCAGTGTTTCAATCAACCTTACTTTGGCACACGTGAATTTTCCTGTTCATTCCGGTTTATAGATCTAAATGAACTGGAAAACGAGATGGCCACTTATCCAGCCATTCCCGAGAATAAAGCACTGGGCTGGATGCTGTATGACATGGATTTCTCTGATCTAAACAATCCAACTCCACGTTTCTTTAAGGCTGAAATGAATTCCGGTGTTATTGATGTGCCTGAATGGAACAGTGAGGAGGTGCGGGGATGATCTTGCAAGCACTCACACAATATTACGAACGCAAATCTGGCGCGAATGAAGGCACGCTACCTCCCTTTGGATTTGAAACCAAAGTCATTCCTGTTATTGCGGAGATAAATAAACAAGGTAATCTTGTACAACTCCGCGTCAATGACAAAGATTCAAGCTCAACTGAATATGTCGTACCGCAGGGTGTCAAAAAGACATCTGGCGTTGCGGCTAATCTGTTTTGGGATAACGTCGAGTACGTCTTTGGCATCGATACCAAAGGCAAGCCTGAACGCGTTGCAGAACAACATGCGGAATTTATAAAAAGGATAAAATCACTTGCTGAGCCTGCGGCCAGCGATAAAGGTGTGCAATCCCTTTTAAAATTCTTGTCCGGTTTTGATCCTGCTTCTCTAAAGGATAACCCTCATTGGGATTATCTGTTGACCAATCCCAATGTTAGTTTCCAGCTACAAGGAGATAACCAACTTATCTGTCAACGCCAGGCTGTAATTGATACGTTACGTGAGATTAAACCAGAAGAATCTTTATCTCTTTGTCTGGTGACCGGAGAAATGGACGAACCGGAAAGATTACATTCATCAATAAAAGGCGTCTTGGGTGCGCAAAGTTCGGGAGCAAATATTGTTTCCTTCAACCGCGATGCGTTCAATTCGTTTGGAAAATCACAAGGGTTAAATGCTCCTGTAGGCAAGCGAGCAAGCTTCTTATATACCACTGCCTTGAATCATCTTTTGCGAAAAGGGTCTGAGCAGCGTTTTCAAGTAGGCGATGCTTCTACAGTATTTTGGGCTGTTAAGGATCACAAATTTGAAAGTAGTTTTGCAACCATCTGGGGAACAACACCTAGTGACATTAAAGATGATCCCGATAAATATACTAATGCAGTAAGAGCAGTCTTCAATGCGGTTAATCGCGGTAAATTAACTGATGATGACAGAGATACTCAGTTTTATGTTCTGGGTTTATCGCCTAACAAAGCCAGGATTGCTATCCGCTTTTGGATCGTGGGTACTGTTGGTGAATTTGCCGGGCGCATTAAAAAACATTTTGATTATCTTCAGATAATCCATAGCAACAATGAACTGGAGTATCTTCCACTGTTTCTATTGTTAGACAATGTAGCCGCACAGGGGAAAAGCGTCAATATCCCTCCCAATCTGGGCGGGGAAGTTATGCAAAGCATACTCTCGGGTCGACCTTACCCCTACACACTTTTTGCTGCTGCTATCAGGCGATGCAAAGCAGAACAAAAAGTTAATTACCAACGCGCAGCAATCATCAAGGCTTATTTAAACCGGTTAAACAATATGGAGGAATTAAAAGTGGCTCTGGATAAAAAAAACAAAAATACAGCTTATAGATTAGGAAGGCTTTTCGCGACATTGGAGAAAATACAGGAAGAAGCCAACCCCAGAATTAATGCAACCATTCGTGACCGTTATTACAGTTCTGCATCTAGTAATCCGGTAGCTGTCTTTTCTACACTTCTTAAGTTAAAAAATCATCATCTCTCGAAACTCGACAAACCAGGGAGAAAAATTAATTTTGAAAAACTGTTGGGGGAAATTATGAACGATATTCCGCCCAATCTACCGGGAACGTTGTCACTTAAGGAACAAGGCATGTTCGCTGTGGGGTACTATCATCAACGACAAGATTTTTTTACCAAAAAACCTTCAAATGAATCAGGAGAAATACGATGAGCTTGGAAAACCGCTATGACTTTGTTTATTTATTCGATGTAAAGGATGGCAATCCTAATGGCGACCCTGACGCCGGTAATTTACCTCGTGTTGATTCTGAAACAGGACTCGGATTGGTAACAGATGTGTGCATTAAGAGAAAGATCCGAAACTATGTTCAGATAACTAAAGAGCTAAATCGACCCTATGATATTTATGTAAAAGAAAAGGCCGTGCTTGGGCGATCGCATGTAGAAGCATTCAAGGCTTTGGATATTGAACTTGGCGATGAGACCAGAAAACCGATATCAGATGAAGTTAGGGCAATGTTGGAAGATTTCGATCTGCCAGATGGAATGAGCATAGACGAAGATGATGAAGGGAATAGTTTGCTGGTCGTGGCAGCGGATACGGACATTAAGGCTATCAAAGACTATCTGAAAGATGCTAAGCCATCGAAAGAGCTGAAGAAGTTTCTAATGGATTCACTCAAAGGTGTTAAGGCAAGAAAACCAACCGGAGAGGAAACTACGCAAGGCAGGGATTGGATGTGTCAGAATTTCTTTGATATTCGTACCTTTGGTGCCGTGATGTCTTTAAAGTCTGCACCGAACTGTGGTCAAGTACGCGGACCGGTACAGTTAACCTTTGCTCGCTCTGTTGACCCCATCTTTGCTTCAGAACATTCCATAACTCGTATGGCGGTAGCAACTGAAGCAGAAGCAATTAAACAAAGCGGTGACAACCCGCACCATGGGCCGTAAATTTACTATTCCCTATGGGCTCTACATAAGTCACGGGTTTATCTCGGCACACCTCGCTCAACAAACGGGTTTTTGCGATGATGATTTAGAGTTGTTATTCCAAGCATTGGAAAATATGTTTGAGCATGACCGTTCTGCTGCCCGAGGTGAAATGACAGCTCGTGGTTTGTATGTGTTTAAACACGATAGTAAATTAGGCAATGCGCCAGCACATGACCTTTTTGAACGTGTTGAAAATGGCTTGATTGATAACTCCAAACTACCGCGAGCATTCACTGATTATAAAGTTTCTATAACTGAATCTGACATGCCTGCTGGTGTAGAACTTATTCGTCGTGTTGGATAAATTCATTTATACATGGATGATCCAATCCTTATTTCTGCTTTGCAGCACTATGCATTTTGTCCTCGTCAATGTGCATATATTCATATAGAACGTCTATGGCAAGATAATTTCTTGACTGCAAAGGGTAATCAATTACATGAGCGGGTGAACAGTAACGAATCCGAGAAGCGTGGCAATATAAAGACAGAGAGAAGTGTTCAGGTTTCATCTGAGCACTATGGGATTGTGGGGCAGCTGGATTTGCTTGAAATTAAAACAGAGCCTTTCAGCCTTACGCCGGTTGAATATAAACGTGGTAAACCCAAGGTGAATGATTGCGACCGCATTCAGCTATGTGCACAGGTTCTCTGTCTGGAAGAAATGTGTAATACGACAATTAATCGTGCCGCTTTATGGTATTGGCAAGTACGTAAACGTGAATGGATTGAGATCGATAAATCTATCCGCGATCTGACAGTAAAAACGATTTATGCCGTACATAAATTAATAGAGAGTAAGTTACTTCCAAAAGCTGTTTATACAGCATCCTGCAAAGCCTGTTCATTTTTTGATATTTGCCAACCACGCAAATCGGATCTATCAGTAAAATACGTGAAGGAGTTATTTAGGGATGAAGAAGTTACTGAATAACTTATACGTCACAACAGATGGCAGCTACGTTCACAAAGAACGGGAAACACTCATTATCGAACAGGAGGGCGAAAAGGTTTTCCAGTTACCTTTTCACTCCATACAAAATATGTTCTGTTTTGGCCGCATCATGGTATCACCGGCATTAATGGCTGCTTGTGGGGAGAAAGGAATTGGCATCTCGTTTTTCACCGAATACGGTAAGTTTCAGTCTCGCGTACAAGGCCCGCAGTCAGGTAATGTGTTATTGCGCCGGGCTCAATATCGCGAGGCGGATAATTCGCCACATATATTGGCCAAACTGTTTATTGCGGCCAAACTGGTTAATTGCCGCAACATTATAATGAAGCATCAACGTAATCATGGCCAGGATGACCAACTTGAAAGACTTGTGAAATATCTTGCGGATAATCTTAAACGGCTTGAGAGAAGTAATGATGTTGACCAAATGCGCGGCATAGAGGGCGATTCTGCTGCTTCATATTTTGCGTGCTTCAATAATCTGATTGTTGAAAATTTGAGAGAATCCTTTCCATTTTCCGGACGAACTAAGCGGCCACCGCTGGACAGGGTAAATGCCCTGCTTTCCTTCGCTTATACCTTGTTGACTCATGAGATCGCTTCGGCCTTGCAGGGCGTAGGAATCGATCCTTATGTGGGTTTTTTACATACTGACAGATCAGGCCGGGTGAGTCTGGCACTGGATATGCTTGAAGAATACCGAGCATGGTGGTGTGACCGCTTTGTATTGACTCTGATAAATCGTAAACAGATTACGCCTGATGATTTTATTAAAGAAGGAAGTAACGCGATACGGTTGACCGAAGATGCCCGCAAAAAAGTATTAACTGCCTGGCAGGAAAAAAAGCAGGAGGAACTGCAACATCCCTATACCAATGAAAAGATTAAAATAGGATTGTTACCCCATGTCCAATCAATGTTGCTTTCCCGCTATTTGCGCAAGGATATGGAAATCTACACTCCATTTATTGCCAGGTAATTAGTCATGCTTGTGCTTATCACATACGATGTGAATCTGGCCAGTGAAGGCGGTAGCAAACGATTGCGGCATATCAGTAAAACATGCCTCGATTATGGAATTCGGGTTCAGTATTCCGTATTTGAATGTGAAATTACGCCAGCACAATGGGTCGAATTAAAAACCATGTTGCTTGATATATTTGATCCGGCAACGGACAGCCTTCGCTTTTATTATCTTGGTTCAAAATGGAAACGAAAAGTGGAACATCATGGCGCAAAAGAGACACCGGATATTATCCGTGATACCTTAATTATATAGTGTTGCTAACCCCTTGCTCTCATAATAATTCAGGTGGGTTAGCGCATAATTAAATCATTGATAATCCAGTAGTTAATGTTTGCCAATGCGACAAACATTGTTCTTTAACAATTGAAATGAATAGTTTAGCGCATATTTCAGACTTAACCATTATTCAACAGTGAGTTAGGATATGGCTATCGCGCCCCGCGTGGGCGCGTGGATTGAAAC
>CAZAOO010000001.1:0-206746 GCA_964486815.1 uncultured Thiotrichales bacterium | reverse complement strand
CTTTTTCAAAGGGAATCCTCCCTATGAAAAAGAATAGCCGTTCAGCTTCACGTTATGCATCAAAACAACACTACACGTGTAGAAATATTTAGAATTAAGAAAATGGATAATATAATGCACAAAATACTCTTATTAGTCTTTCTACTAACATATTCTTATTCCTCATTTGCACAAATGCCTGAAGCTGAATGTTATAAATTACAAACAGAGACTTACAATCATGCTGACGATAGGCCGGTAAATAAAAAGAATCACCTAGATCTGTCAATTAAATTAACTGAAGAATGTGGGTATTTAATGACCGAGGAAGTATTGAAACAGCGTCGAGAATACAACTATTTATTGTATAAACTACTTAACAATCAACAGTGATAATGCATCTCACTATTATGCATAACAAGTCACTGCAGTTGACCTCGCAATACGCCGCTTCGCTCTGTATTGCGGTCAACTGAGTTCAAACGTTGGGCCGCATCGTGAAAACATCAATCTCCAAGAATTCAAGGGATCGGTTTCCCCGTGTCTTACAGTGGCTGTGCTGGCTTCCGCTGGCATCTCTGCTCGGGATCGAGCTGTACATCCGCAACTTCGATGGTTGGGGGGCATGGGCTTCAGCCCCGCTGTTGCTGGTTCCAGCGATAGTCAGCCTCCCCGTCGTGATCCTCGGCTTTTCCGAGTGTGTTGCAGCAATGCGCGCAAGGACGCCACTTTTAGCAATGGTCTTCTTTACACTGGTTTCAGCGGTACCCCTTGTCTGGCTTGGCGTCCGGCGTTTCTTCACGTAGGAGCTGAAGCAAGGCACGCCTAACAACCGGTTGCAGCGGACGGTCCGCTGCGCGGTTAATGTGCACAGGGGGAACGAAGTACCGCTTACACGATCGGGTACGCGTTTATGGAAACGGGAAAGTCCGCAAACTCCTGTCTTCTAAAAGTTTAATTTCAAAAATCAAAAATATTGATAAATTTGAATACAAACCATAAGTTTCAATTTACAAGTTATTTAACTAGGGTTGCTACTTCGCAGTGGCCTAATATCTTAACTGTTAATTTATGAACTAGAATTTGGTAAATTTTCATTCTATTAAAAAATATCAGCTTGAATGTCTTTATAGCGGTTACTGCCAGCAATTCTGACTAAGTTGCTGCCATCTAAATTGATGCGCCACAAGCCAAATTTTTTATCTTCTTTGAAGCGCAAGCGATGGAAATAGAGTTGATTTGAATCTGGGCTCCATCTAGGAAGTGTGTTTATGTGACCATCGTTCAGAAGATCTGTGGTTTTCCCAGTTTGTACATCCGTGACGCGCAGTGCCCATTTACCTACTAACCAATAAAGTGGCTGTACTTCGGTTTCATACGCTATCCATTTGCCGTTGGGTGACCAGTAGGGATCATGGTCACGCAAGGTGTCAAAAGTTAAGCGTTTTTCATTACTACCATCAGCATCTGAAGTGAAGATTTCTAAATGATTTAAATTAGTACCTTTATAGTCTTCAGGAAATGCACTGAACACTAGTTTTGTGCCATCTGGTGACCAGGAAGGATCTAGATATAAGCTTTCACGTTTAGAGATCCTGACTGGATTCTTGCCATGCGCATCTGTTATATATAAATGCCAACGCCCTTTATTCTTAGAAGCTGCCATTACAATATTTGTACCATCTGGCGACCAATCCGCTACACCTTGGGTTGCCCAGCCATGCATGCCACGTGGAATAAGTTCTTGCACGCTTTGGTCACTCAAGTTTAATTGCCACAATGAAAATTGTTCATATGCATTTTCTTTTGAACCTTTAGGGGCGCGATAAAATAATACCTTAGTACGGTCGGGAGATACTCTAGGCCAATTACTTTCGTAATTATCATCTGTAGTGAGTTGTACGGCATTTTCACCATCTAAATCAGATAACCAGATTTCTAAATTGCCCGTACGGTTGGATGAGAATATTAATTTAGAATTAACGGTTGAAACTTGTATAACTTCTTTCGCTTTTTTGACATTTCTTTCTTTACTGGGTTTTGCTTCTGAAACTTCTTCAATACTAGGTCGGTCTTTAGTATGTACTTTCTTTCGCGTTGCCTCTTTATTAATAGGTGTGAGACCACAAGCGTTAATTAGAAGGCTAATGCAGATAATGAGTGTAGTTAATATGGTTCTATTGTTCATTGATTTAATATTTTAGTTAAGGTGAAAAGGTAAAGTGAGTCAAACACTGTCATGATGTGCTTGATCGCATAAATGTGCATTTTCCCCTGATTCTATTTGTATGGTAGGGTGAATGATTCTAAACCGCTTTTGTAATTCCTTGCTGAGATGATGTAAAAATTGATCATCGATATCAGTTGTATTTCGGACAAGATGAGTAGTGAGTGCAACTTGGGTGGTGCTCATTGCCCAAATATGTAAATCATGAATTTCAATGACACCATCTTGCTGTAATATAAAGTTTCTTACTTCTTCTACATCTATGCCTTTTGGTACGCCATCCATTGCCAGATTAAATGAATCACGAAAGACACTCCAGGTGCTGATAACAATAACTACTACGATTAGCAAGCTAATTGCGGGATCAATCCATAATAGACTGGTAGACATGATAGCGATACCGGCTAGGACGACACCTAATGAAACACCTGCATCGGCAGCCATATGTATAAAGGCTGCCTTAATATTTAAATCATCATGCTGGCTTGATAGGAATAATAAAGCGGTCGCTGTATTAATAACGACACCTACAGCCGCGACAATTATTATGGTCATGGAATTGACTTCAGTAGGGCTTGTAAATCGTCCTAAGGCTTCCCACGCGACAATGCTCATGGTCATTAAAAGAATAAGGCTGCTAATAAATGCGGCTAAGATCGTGCCTCTGCGTAAACCATAGGTTTTGGTATTGGTTGGTTTGCGCTGTGCTAAGTATGTAGCGCCCCACGATAATAGAAGTGCGAGAACGTCACTCAGATTATGACCTGCATCTGCAATTAAGGCTAAGGAGTTAGATAAAAAGCCAAAGGTCGCTTCAACGACTACAAATATTATATTTAAAGCTACACCAATCCCAAATGCTAAATTATAATTTTTAGGAGTCGGGTGCTGGTGTGTGTGTTCCATCCCTATATTGTATATAAACTAGAGTGCTTAGTTTAGCCGCCGCTTTAGTAATATATAAAAGCAAAATGCAGCGATGGATGCGAGTAAGTGCTTTATCGTGTGACCGCTTACTAATTGACCAATGATTTCAAATATTTCTTTATCAAAGTACTCGGTTATCTTAGATAGTGCATAAAAAATATAAGCATAAATTAGATATTTGGGCTGTAAGTGGCTGGCCTTGTAAACAAAAATGATTATCAATAACAAAGCCATGGAAACAAATTGTACCCAAGCATAAAGTCGTAAATCATCGCTAATGTGCCAATACACCACGGATAGCACACCAACTAGACACATTGGCAAGAGCAACCATTTCTCAAGATTTTGATTAACGTAATCCGTTACTACAATTACAAATAACGCCATAAACCCAACGGCCATAGGCAATCTGTCCCACGTTAAAGTGCTGTTTTCTGGATTTAAGTGATAATAAGAAGCTCCGAACGCAACAAAAATGATGGATATAAAAAATACTAACCAACTATATGAGCTGTTGATGCCCCAGTTTTTAAAAGTACACTGTAATCCTAAAATTCCTACTATTAGAAAAGGTAGATTGGAAAATACATCGAAGAAATTGCTGATGCCAAACAGAGCTCGATTGTCTGCAAATTTATGATAATTCAAGTCTTGGGGAATTGGTGCGATAAAAAATAAACTGGCAAATGAAATTATTACCAGTGAAGCAATGAGTGAATCTCGACCATTAATTGACCAGTTAATATTTAATGGCATTCGCTAACTTTTAAATGCTTGTGGTGAAGATAAGTAATTGAGCTCATCAGTGGTGCTAGTTCTGTTTAGAATTTTGTTTCTGTGCGGGAAACGACCATATGTCTTTATGATGCTTTGATGATGTTTGGCAAATCTCAAATTAGCTTCTAAACCTGCTTGTTCAAATAAACGGACTGAATAATTTTGATCATCAAGGTTTTCACTGTGCATGAGGGGCATGTACAAAAATGGTAGCTGAATTGCTTCTAGTTGAAGGTCAAACCCCTTAGTAATCGCATTGTGAGTAACCGCAATAGCATTCGACTCCGTCGAAAAGCTTTTTGGGGTTCCACGAAACATATTTAAAGGAAACTGATCTAGTATAATGACTAAGGATAAAGAGCCTAAATGTGTAGTTTGCCAGCTATCTAGTGCTCCACCGGCAGCTTGTTTCCATAAATTCTGATATTTTTTGGAAATTAAGCTGTCAAATTCAGGAGTAGAATTGAACCAGCGTTTACTTGAAGACTCATCAAACCAGAAATTTAAAATCTCTTTGTAAGATGCAGAAGACAATTGATTAAAAATATTCTTCTAGGAAAACAATAACTGCTTGCCAGTAATCTTCGCTATCAGCAAATGAATCCCAAAGTGCTCGAGAGCCATGATTGCCTTTCGAGTTAGGTATAAAGGAAGATTTTTTGTTGGATTGGATCGAACTATAAATAGCCGACCAATTTTTTTCTTCATTTTTTGCAGATGTGATAAAGATGGGAATATTAATAGTAGCCGCTGTTTCTTGTATCCAGGTGTTTGACTTGCCTTGTTTACTAAAGTATTCGCCGGGTGCGAAGGATAAGACGCCGTCTACTAAATCTGGGTACATGCCAGCGACATGAAGAACTAAGGCTGCTGAATATGAGCTTCCCCAGGCTATCACTTCACTTTCAGGAAATTGCCTATTAACGTATCGTAATGAAGACAATATGTCGGGTAGAGCATCTATATAACGTGTATTTTTGTTAAGTTCTTTGGCATGCTCGGCGGTTAAATTGTCAACATCATTTACGCTTTCGCCAGAGCGTAAATCGACTGCGATACAATTAAAGCCAAGTTGATTAAGCTTTGGAGCAATCTCTATATACTCACCACGGCTCCATCCAGCTTGGTGGAATAGAACAATGATTGGTGTTTTTGGTTCATCACTAACAATATATGTATCAGCCGTTATTTTCACCTCATCTTCTGAATTAATAAGAATGGTATCGGCAAATAAATTTCCAGAATACATGCAAGTAAGAGCTACAATAAATAAAGTTTTACTTAGTAAATACTGAATATATATTTTTAACATGAGTGGTTAGCCTTAAATTTAAATACTTGGAAGTCTTTTGATTATGCGTAATAATGCGGCAAGTTCTATATCTATTTCATTACGTTTAGTTTCAATGCATATTTGTAGTTGTTTGCACGCATGAATAAATGTTTTACTTTATTAAGGTGTCGATACTTTTATAATGCGATGATTACTGTAAAAGAGGGTGGTTTTCAGGAAGTTGTTTGGATACCCATATGGCAAGTTTGTGTTTCATACCAGGCATACCTTCTTGATCTTTCGCAAGGGGTTGTATTAAATTATCATGAACAAGTAGTTTATATAAATATTCGATCTTTTCGTTTGCGGAATCGGTAGATTCAAACTTAACTACGCCACGTTTCTCAGCGTAGATCATGCCTACACGAATTGCTTTTTTGACTAGCTCTGCTTCATTTTTTATTTTTTTCATAAAGCTCTGTCCAATCTTATTTTAGATGTATCCAGAATGTATCCGAGAAGAGGCATCTATTATGATTTTTATTAGCGGAAGAATAAATAATATGCTCATAATTATAACCTTAATTCCAAACAGATCAGGCTGTGATGATTTAAAAATGCAGGCGTAAGCAGATGGAATTCTATAGGAGTTGTTATAAGGATTATCTTTTTGGCGTAAAATGCTCAGATTAAGCAAGTTTTCGTAGAAAGTTATCTGGCTCAGGAATTATCGCTCTAACGGATTGTATTGCTTGTGCGTTTAATGAACCTGTTCTTTGCTTGCTGTTACATAATGCAGTCCTGAATCCAATATAATCAGGTTCAGTTTCAAGTAGAGTGGGGATGTCTTCTATGGTTAGCGATCCTGCAAGACCAGTAAGCAAGTCTACTTGTTTTGCGCGGCCAACAAAATATTCTAATTGTTTACCATTCTTGTATGTTAATAGACTGCCTGATCCTTTGCGTGCGGTATCCAGCATCACGCCTTTTAATCGTGCATCAGCAGCTGCAGTAATGGCCATATCGATATCAAAATCCATATCAGCAAAAAATACAGCAATAATAGAAATTCCTTTGTTTGTACAGTGAATAAGATTAGATAAGCTGGATTCAATATGTCTATCACTAAACATGCCAACTTTTACATAATCTACACCAGTCTCTGCAGTTTGGATGACCTTCTCATTTATTTTAGAAGTATCTGCAGGTAAATCACCAATGGTTGCACTGATAACACATTTTTCCCATAAGTCATCTACGACTCGATGTATTTCTTTTAATGGTACTGCGCCGAGTGCACCAGCATAAGGTTCCTTTAAGTCAATAATGTCAGCACCGCCTTGATACACAAGTTTAGCTTCTTCAAGGTTACGAACACTGGCTAACATACCTGTCATGTTTGGCTTTCCTTATTCATATGAGCATCAATTTTTTCCATCAACCATGTCCAGGCCTCACGTTCACGTGGTCCTGAGGTTTTTTTATAGCCGATGCTTAAGTACTCAATTTCTTGTTGTATTTTATCTTTGGGTAGCATGTGTAATCGACTCGTTAAAATTGCGAGTTCGAGTACTGCTGATTGAGCGCGATTATACCCATGAAATGGCTTGTGCGTGACTTCGTGAACAACTTTGCAAATATATTTTGGCCGTAGTTCATCTTCTACTTTATCAATGACTTCTAACTCTGTGTGAGCAAGGCAGTTTTCTAGTCGTACGCTTTTTATAACATCGGTTGGGCAAGTGTCCCAATCCCTGCGACCGGTTAAACATCCAGCATATATACGTACGTCATCTGTGTAGTTTAGGGTTGCCGTACCATCTCTTTCTAAATTATCTAATGTCGCTGAGGGTTTAAAAGGTAAAATAATCAAATGTTCATCATTCTCGTGTATGCCCATCGGGGCAATATGAACAGATTTGTCCTCACGGATAGAGGTAACGATACATTCGCGAATAAAGGGCATTTTCTATTTCTTCTTTTTGCTTTTATCTTTAATTTTGTTCTTTCTGGTTTTGCGTGTATGCATAGTGGTTCCAGCTTGTTTAAATTGACTTAAATCATCTGCTGTACTTTTAGTACTTACACCCCAATCTAGTTCTTCATCTTGTTCATAGCGTTTGCCTAATTGCCACGCAATTTGCGCACGCGCATGTTCAATTCCTAAATAGAAAGCATGTCCACCATCATCTTCTACGTTTAGTTTAGGGTAAATTTCATATGGGTCAGTAGTGGTATGCATGCCATCACGGTTATAAGTATGCACACCTTCTTCGGTTACTTGGATGCGGAAATTAGGGTCTTTAATTTCTTCAGCGAATTCTTTTACTTCTTCAATGCTGTAAGGGAATGGTTTGCGTTCATGTAGGGCCATTAGGCCATTGTCATAGCCTTTGGGTGGAATGCAGTCGATTCTAGAGGCATACATAATGCGTCTAGCAAGGTCAGCTTCACGCACGGCAAAGCGGCAATGCTCGCTTACTTCGGTAGCCAGTACAGTTCTGATTTCTAATTCAGAAATAATGCCTAGTAGTAGGGCGTTGGTACCAGCCGAATCTACGTGTGTTAACTCAGTGAGATTACCAATTCCCATGATAATTTCAATATCCGGGTAGCGTTTACGTAAATTACGATAACGAACGATAGATTCTGTAAAGCCAAAATGAATCGGGTCAAGTATAGAATCAGCAATAAAATCACGACCCTGTTCGAGCATGATATCTATAGCGCGGTAAAGTGAACGAGAGTCAGAAGGAGTATTACCAATAAGTATGGGTATTGAATCTACCTCATCTAAAACCCATAGAGTTTTTTCACTTAAACTTAGTAAAAAATCTGCTCCGGCTTTGCCCCCAGTGACTAAATCTTCAGTAGTGAGAGAATCTACGCTAACTTTAAAGCCATCGGCTTTGAGTGCTTGCACTGATTCGGCTAAATGTGGAAAAGGTGTGCTAGGAAGGCAGCCGAGGTCAATTACATTAGCACCATCTTCTCCATAGGTCCGAGCACGTTTTATAATGTCTTTAACCGACATAGTGGGTGCATCAACAATTTCAGCAAATATCTGCACATCGTACTTTGATAAGTCTGCTTTTCGATCAATATGGCCAAAATAGGCAGGTAGATCCTTTAGCTCATCCGGACCACGTTCTACTGGTAGCTTTAGAAAAGTTGATAAAGCATGAATGTCACCACGACACCGACCAGGGATGATTACTTTTTGCGCGTGACCGGTATCAGATAAACGTTTCTCTATAAGTTGTGTTGTCATCAGAGCGGCAACACTTACACCTAACTGCCGTACTTCATAGGTGAATTCGGTGGGTTGCATAGACTCCAATACACGATGCAAACTTTTTTCTGCAAGCTTGCCGGTTAAAAAAAGAATATGTTCAGCCATAGTAATTAAAAGTAACTGCTTGAATAAGTGTAAATAAGTACCTAATTAATATGATCATTTTACACACACTTAGATTAGTTTCTTAGTTTTGTGGCCAACTCAAAAGAGAGAGCTTTTGATAAATAACTGTGAATTAGCGTTGATAACTTGTTTAGAATGCTCATGCAATTATATTTCATATTGATTATCCATACATGCTAACCACAATTAAGCGCCGACCAGATGTCGCGATCAGCGAGCACATCAACGAACTGCCACTTATACTGCAACGAATCTATGCTCAGCGTGGCATCAGTAATGAAGAGGAAATAAATCATTCACTCGAAAAGGCTTTACCGCCTGGGAAGCTGCTCAATGTTGAGGCTGGTGTAGCGCTTATCTATAGCTGTATGCAAAATGATCAGCATATCCTGATTGTGGGTGATTTCGATGCGGACGGTGCCACCAGTACAGCGCTATTTATGCGCGCATTGAAAAGCTTTGGTTATCCCAATGCTTCTTATCTGGTGCCTAACCGATTTGGATTTGGCTATGGACTGACTCCAGAGATTGTTGAGGTTGCAGCAGAGTCGAGCCCATCCTTGATAATTACGGTTGATAATGGAATTTCAAGTATAGAAGGTGTGGCTGCAGCTAAAGCTAAGGGTATTGATGTGTTAGTTACTGATCATCACTTACCTGGTAGAGAACTGCCAGATGCCAATGTAATTATCAACCCTAATCAAGACGGTGACAATTTCCCTAGTAAGCATCTAGCGGGTGTAGGGGTAGTGTTTTATGTCTTGTCAGCATTACGAGCTTTGCTGCGTGAGAATAACTGGTTTTCTGAAAAACAAATAACCGAGCCTAATCTTGCTCAATTTTTAGATATCGTAGCGGTAGGTACGGTTGCAGATGTAGCAAAACTTGATTACAACAACCGAATTTTAGTCGATCAAGGTTTGCGTCGTATACGTGCAGATAAATGCTGTGCAGGTATTCGAGCATTACTTAGCGTGGCGGGTAAAAAACTTTTTCGTGTTAGTGCTACTGATCTGGGTTTCGTTGTAGGTCCGCGCCTAAATGCTGCAGGGCGTTTAGAGGACATGTCTTTAGGTATTGAGTGTTTGCTTACCGATGACGAATCACGTGCGCTAGAGTTAGCGAAACAACTTAATGACCTGAATGAAGAGCGCAAACAAATTGAGAAGGAAATGCAAAAACAGGCTTTAGAGGCATTAAAGTCTAATAAGTTTGAAAATATTGATGCGCACCGGTTCGGGATTGCTTTATTTGAAGCGGATTGGCATCAGGGAGTGATCGGGATTGTTGCAGCACGTTTGAAAGAAAAGTTTAACCGACCGGTAATTGTTTTTGCCCAAGCTAATGAAACCGAACTAAAAGGTTCGGCACGTTCTATACCCGGTTTACATATTCGCGATGCAATTGACTTGCTTGCGACACGGCACCCTGATTTGATTAAGACTTTTGGTGGTCATGCTATGGCGGCAGGACTCTCCATTCCAAAAGAAAATTTTGCAGCGTTTGCAACGGCATTTGATCAATTAATTGAAGAATTGGTCACGCCAGAACAATTAGAAGCAATATTGCTTTCAGATGGTGAGCTTAACGATAATGAATTGAATCTAGATATTGCAGAATTATTGTTTCGTGCCGGACCATGGGGTCAAGGCTTTCCAGAACCTGTTTTTGATGGTGTGTTTAAAGTGAATGATCACCGTATAGTAGGCAAGCATCACTTGAAATTAAACTTAACCCCTGCAGAGGGTAGACAGAAAATAGATGCTATTGCTTTTAATATAGAAAAACATCAATGGAATGAGGAGGCTGGCGAAGTGCGAATTGCCTATCAACTGGCCATAAACGAGTTTCGCGGCGTTCGTTCTGCACAGCTTATTGTCCAATATTTAGAGTCTATTTAAGGGTAAGTATTTTTTAACTCGAATAAGATTTGCGTTACTATACGCGCGCAAATATCGATACCTAAGAATTAGAATGGAATATGGAAATTAACCCGCTACAAAATTTAATCGAAGATCTGAAAACGCGTTCGTCTAGCCTTCGGGGGTATCTTTGACTACGAAAATAAGTGTGAACGACTCGCCGAAGTAAAGCGAGAGTTAGAAGATCCTGATATCTGGAATCTGCCAGAGCTGGCTCAAAAACTTGGTAAAGAACGTTCTCGCTTAGAAATTATCGTTAAGACTATAGATGACGTTGAAGGTGGAGTCACAGAGGCTAGTGAGTTATTAGAATTAGCCGCTGAAGAAGAGGACGAAGATACTCTAAAAGCTATAGATCAAGATTTAAAAGAACTTGATGCGCGGGTAGCCGTACTTGAGTTTCGTCGTATGTTTTCCGGTGAAATGGACCCTAACAATGCATTCCTAGACGTACAGTCCGGTTCTGGTGGTACAGAGGCACAAGATTGGGCTGAAATGTTACTGCGTATGTTTCTTAGGTGGGGAGAACGTAAGGGTTTTAAAACAGAACTGATCGAAGTTTCTCCAGGCGAGGTCGCAGGCATTAAAAGTGCAACGATTAAATTTGAAGGAGACTATGCCTTTGGTTGGTTGCGCACTGAGACCGGTGTGCATCGCTTGGTACGAAAATCTCCTTTTGACTCGGGTAGCCGCAGACATACTTCTTTTGCAGCGGTGTTTGTCTCTCCAGAAATAGATGACGATATTGAAATAGATATTAATCCAGCCGACTTGCGAATAGATGTCTATCGTGCCAGTGGAGCAGGCGGGCAACATGTTAATAAAACAGAGTCTGCAGTACGAATCACACATGTCCCTACAGGCGTTGTGACACAATGCCAGAATGATCGATCACAGCATAAAAATAAAGATGTAGCGATGAAGCAACTTAAGGCCAAGTTATATGAATTAGAAATTCAAAAACGTCAAGGTGAGCAGCAAGCGGTAGAAGATAGTAAAGCGGATATAGGCTGGGGAAGTCAAATTCGTTCGTATGTATTAGACCAATCTCGAATTAAAGATTTACGCACATTGGTTGAAACAGGGAATACACGAGCTGTTCTGGATGGAGATCTAGATCAGTTTATCGAAGCAAGCCTTAAAAGTGGCTTATAAACAATAAGTATATTATAAAAACCAATTATGTCTGAAGAAAATAAAACATTAGAAAAAGATCAAAGTGAAGATGAGAATAAACTTATTATTGAGCGACGTAAAAAATTAAACTTATTGCGCGAAAATAACAACGCTTTCCCAAATAGTTTTCGTAGAGATAGTTACGCACAAGATTTGCAGGATGAGTTTGGTGAAAAATCTAAAGAAGAACTTGTTGAATTAAATAAACAAGCCAAAATTGCGGGTCGTGTTATGGCTAAGCGCGGTCCATTTTTTGTTTTACAAGATATGACCGGCAGAATCCAGGCCTATGTAGATCGTAAAGGCTTGGATAAAGCGCAAGTTAAAGATATAGATACCTGGGACATTGGCGATATTATCGGCGTTGAAGGCACTGTTAATAAATCAGGCAAGGGTGATTTGTATGTAAAAATAGAAGCCGTTGTTTTGCTAACCAAGTCACTTCGTCCATTACCTGAAAAATTTCACGGTTTAACCGATCAAGAGCAACGTTATCGAAAACGCTACGTTGATCTAATTATGAATGAAGAGTCTCGCAAAGTATTTAATGTACGCACTAAAATTATTCAATATTTAAGAGATTTTTTATCTGCGCGTAGATTTGTAGAAGTGGAAACGCCGATGATGCAAGTTATTCCAGGGGGTGCAACGGCAAGACCCTTTGAGACGCATCACAATGCATTAGATATTCCTCTTTATATGCGTGTTGCCCCTGAACTGTATTTAAAGAGACTGGTAGTGGGTGGAGTGGAGCGCGTATTTGAAATTAATCGTAATTTTCGCAATGAAGGTTTATCTACTCGACACAACCCAGAATTTACCATGCTGGAATTTTATCAATCGTACGCGGATTACCATGATTTAATGGATTTAACCGAGGAAATGCTAAGAGGTATATGTGATGAAGTACTGGGCACAACTTCAATTGAGTATGGCGAAGATACCTATGACTTTAATAAGCCGTTTACCCGAATGACTGTTAAAGAATCTATTCTGCATTTCAATTCTAAACTATCAGCGGATGATATAGATAATATTGGCAATGCTAAAGTGGTCGCTGAACAGTTAGGCATTCATATTAAAGATAGTTACGGCTTAGGGAAAATTCAAATTGAAATATTTGAAAAAACAGTTGAAGAGAATCTTAAAGACCCCACTTTCATCACTGCCTATCCTACTGAGGTATCTCCATTAGCACGAAGAAATAATGCTGATCCATTTGTAACAGATCGTTTCGAGTTTTTTGTAGGGGGCAGAGAGCTTGCTAACGGTTTCTCAGAGTTAAATGACTCAGAAGATCAAGCAGAACGCTTTAAAGCACAAGTTGCAGAAAAAGACGCAGGAGATAATGAAGCCATGCATTTTGATGAAGACTATATTCAGGCTTTAGAATATGGTTTACCACCTACGGCAGGTGAGGGCATTGGTATTGATCGATTGGTAATGTTATTTACAAACTCTCATACGATCCGAGATGTCATTTTGTTTCCTCATATGCGGCCTCAATAAATTTTAAATTAGGCAATTATTTTACTATGGGGCTATGACATTACGACGCTTCTGCACTTTCTAAAGAGTAAGGCAGCGTAAGCATGGTAACTTTAGGTCCAGTAGCAGGTTCAAGGTGTAATTCATCATCATTTTCTTTTGCTGTCCTCAACACTGCCAGTGCAGTACAAATTTCATCGCTAGACTGTTGTGCGCTTACAATTTTACCGACAGGTTGTTCTCCGTCTTTTGTTGAAAAAATGTTTGTGCCTGGAAGTGGGCAGTCATCAGTATCAATGCTGATTTTATACATGCGTCGGTTCGGTTTGCCCAGGTAATGGGTTCTTGCAACAATTTCTTGTCCCGGGTAACAACCTTTTTTAAAATTCACACCACCAATAAGTTCTAAATTTACCATTTGTGGAATAAAGGCTTCATTAGTATCCGCGGTGACTTGTGGAATTCCACTTTCAATATCATGTAGCTCCCATGTTTTATATGTCGATGTTGTTGCTCTGCTTGATAGTGATTGCCAAATTATTTTTGCGTTCGGGGGTTCACTTACAAAAAGTAATCGCGAGCTCTCGCTTGGCATACGAATTACTGTTGTTTCTTTTTCATCAATAGTGGCATCTACAGCTTCAGGAGTTTGGTAATCAAATTCTTTCATTATTGAGTCTGAATCGGGGCCAGCTAATCCAAATAATACAAAATCATCTGAAACATCAGTCAAATCAACTTTTGCCATAATTTTAAACATGGTGAGTTTTTTTAAAACTGGTTCTAATACATCGCGATTTAAAATTAAGAAATAATCATGATTTTTTTTAAATACTCGAAAGATTGCGAGCATTCTGCCTTTAGGGTTGCAATAGCTACTTAGCTGACTGTTAACGTCGCTTACTAAATTTAAGTCGTTAGTGAACTGCCCATGTAAGAAGCTTAGTGCGTCTTCACCCGTTGCACGAATCAGCCCAAGCTTGGATAAATCGCATAAGTACGTTTCTTGCGTGTCAATGCTTGTGCTATCTACATTTGCAAAGGATGCTAGTACTTGTTTGTCTATTACAGCACCTTGAGTAGTGATAAATTCTTGCCAGTTTTGATTCATAATGATTTGCTTAAGTTATAGTCAAACTAATTAAATAACACCTATAAATGCTAATAAATGCCTCATGTTGGCTTAAATCTAACACAAAACAATGAATTAAATTCATTTAAGCGATTGTAATTATTCGCATTTCTTTAGAGATATGTTCAATATCGTGCATCAATCGGGTAGTATTCAGACCATAATAAATCGATTTTATTGCCTCCTTGCAGTTACGGGAAAATTTCAGTAGATGAGATCAGTAATTGAAATTGACTTGAGGCAAGCACTTAACAGTCTAAGAGGAATTACATGGCTAACCTAGAGCGGCCATTATCGCCACATTTGCAAATATATAAGTGGCCATTAGCCATGGCGATCTCAATTTTGCATCGCATTACAGGTGTAGCACTGGCTATTGGGGCAGTGTTAATGGTTGCAATATTCGTAGCAGTGGCTTCAGATCCTGCATGCTATGAATGGATTCGTGGTCTTCTAGCTAGCAAAATTGGCAAAACGTTTCTATTCCTTTGGACAATTGCACTTTTTCTGCACCTGTTTAATGGCATTCGACATTTATTTTGGGATGCAGGCTATGGTTTTGAAAAAAGCACCACAACAAAATCAGGAATTGGAGTGCTGATAGCGACTTTTTTATTCACCATTGTTGTTTGGGGTACTGCGTACTATTGCACTAATGTGTAAGCGCTACTGTATAGCGTCTTATTAACTTAAAATCTTACACTTAAAAAAATTTTATATGTCATTAAGAACACCATTATCAGAAGCAAAGGGATTAGGTTCTGCAAAAGAGGGGGTAGCTCATTGGTGGCTGCAAAGGTTAACAGCAATAGCTTTAATTCCTTTAGTAACCTGGTTGGCGTTTGCTGTGAGCATGTTGGGCGATGCGAGTTACGAGACCATTCGCGCATGGCTGGAAACGCCGCATGTAGCGATCTTGTTAATTCTATTTGTTGCGGCAACATTTTATCATACACAACTTGGTTTGCAGGTGATCGTTGAAGATTACGTGCATGGCTGGTTAAAGATTGTCACTTTAATTTTAATCAGCTTTCTTTGTATCGCATTAGCTGTAATAGGCATTGTTGCGCTATTAAAAATCTTTTTATAAAAAATTTCTATGAGTAAAGCTTACAATGTAATTGAGCATGCCTACGATGTGGTTGTAGTGGGTGCAGGGGGTGCAGGTTTACGGGCTACTTTGGGTATGACAGTGAGTGGATTATCTACTGCATGTATTACAAAAGTATTTCCAACACGTAGCCATACCGTAGCAGCACAAGGCGGCATGAGCGCTGCGCTTGGTAACATGGGTGAGGACGACTGGCGTTGGCACATGTATGACACCGTCAAAGGTTCCGATTGGTTAGGAGATCAAGATGCAATTGAATATATGTGTCGCGAGGCAATTCCAGCAGTAGTAGAGCTTGAACATTACGGTGTTCCATTTTCTCGTACCGATGCCGGTAAAATATATCAGCGGCCTTTTGGTGGAATGACTACACACTATGGTGAAGGTATTGCACAACGTACTTGTGCCGCAGCAGATAGAACGGGACATGCAATTTTGCATACTCTTTATCAGCAGTCTTTAAAACACAACGCAGAATTTTTTATTGAGTATTTTGCTACTGATTTGCTGATGGATGATGACGGTAGCTGTAAAGGTGTCATGGCTTGGGATTTGGCAACCGGTGATTTACATATTTATCGTGCACACATGGTATTGCTTGCAACCGGTGGCTACGGTCGAACTTATTTCTCTTGTACCTCAGCGCATACTTGCACAGGTGATGGCAATGGCATGGTTTTACGTGCTGGTTTACCGCTGCAAGATATGGAATTTGTTCAGTTTCACCCAACCGGCATATACGGTGCCGGATGTTTAATTACGGAAGGTGTACGGGGTGAGGGTGGTTACCTCACAAACTCTGAAGGCGAACGTTTTATGGAGCGTTATGCGCCTAATGCTAAAGATTTGGCATCTCGCGATGTAGTAAGTCGATCTATGACGGTAGAGATTAATGAAGGTCGGGGAATTGGTGAAGAGAAAGATCATATACATCTCCACTTGGAACATTTAGGTGCTGATCTAATTAATGAGAAATTACCGGGCATTGCAGAATCTGCGCGAATTTTTGCCGGAGTAGATGTAACCAAAGCACCCATACCTGTTATTCCGACAGTGCATTACAACATGGGCGGCATCCCAACCAACTATCACGGTGAAGTGGTCAGACTGAAAGATGGTGA
The DNA here is from genome assembly GCA_964486815.1 of uncultured Thiotrichales bacterium. GTDB lineage: Bacteria > Pseudomonadota > Gammaproteobacteria > UBA4575 > UBA4575 > JABDMD01. The sequence goes on along the minus strand of CAZAOO010000001.1, from coordinate 190,192 downwards.
TCCTGATACAGTCATTCCGGGTTTAATGGCGATAGGTGAAGCCGCATGTGTTTCTGTGCATGGTGCCAATCGATTAGGATCAAACTCATTGTTAGATTTAGTGGTGTTTGGAAGAGCTGCTGCGATTCGTACTGCCGAACTCGTTAAACCAAATCAACCACATAGTGAACTTAAAAATGGTGCAGTGGATAAAGTATTAGATCGATTTGACAAAATACGCCACTCAAATGGCAGTGTTAGCACTGCAGACCTGCGTTTAGAAATGCAAAAGACCATGCAAAATCATGCCGCAGTGTTCAGAACGGGCGAATCAATTGAGAAAGGCTTGGAAAAATTAAAAGCTTTGAATGATCAAATGGATGATTTAAAAGTTACCGATCGCTCAATGATTTGGAATACAGATTTAGTTGAAACACTAGAACTTACTAATTTAATGCCACAAGCATTAGCGACCGCACAATCTGCATTAAATCGTACTGAAAGTCGTGGTGCGCAAGCACGTGACGATTTTCCTGATCGAGATGATGAGAACTGGATGAAACATTCTTTAGTATCAGTTGATGAGAAAGGTAATGTCACAATCGACTATCGTCCTGTACATATGTACACGCAAACGGACGACGTAGAAGTCATTCCGCCAAAACCACGTGTCTACTAAGTAAGAGCATATCTAAAGAGGAATCACAATGGCGCAATTTACACTTCCTGCTAATTCAGTTGTTAAACCTGGCAAAACGTTTAAGTGTGCAACTGGCAGTAAAAATATCAAGAAAGTAACGGTCTATCGGTTCGAGCCGGAAACCGGCGAGAATCCACGAACCGATACGTATGAAGTTGATATGGACGACTGTGGTCCGATGATTCTCGACATTCTTATTAAAATTAAAAATGAAATCGACCCAACACTAAGTTTTAGACGCTCATGTCGTGAAGGTATATGTGGTTCATGTTCAATGAACATAAATGGCACAAATACACTTGCTTGTACCAAGGCTGTGGATGATTACAAAGGAGATCTAAAGATTTATCCTTTGCCACACATGCCTGTAGTTAAAGATCTGGTTGCAGACCTTACCAATTTTTATGCGCAATATGCATCGGTGAAACCATGGATGCAATCTGATACACCGCCACCACCGGATCGAGAACGATTGCAATCTAAAGAAGATCGCGAAAAGCTTGAAGGTCTGGAAGAATGCATTCTTTGTGCTTGTTGTTCTACTAGCTGTCCTAGTTATTGGTGGAATAGCGATCGTTATCTCGGTCCTGCAACATTACTGCAGGCGTATAGATGGATTGCAGATAGCAGAGATGAGGCGACAGGTGAGCGCTTAGACGAACTAGAAGATCCGTTTAAGTTATATCGTTGTCATACAATTATGAACTGTACTAATACTTGTCCAAAAGGTTTGAACCCAGCCAAGGCCATTGCGGAAATTAAAAAACTTATTGTAGAGCGTCGCGGCTAAAATAATTTAATTTATTATTTCCAAGTGGAAAACCTACAAAAACTGGCTTGGCGATGTCGTAGAGGCACTAAAGAGCTGGATGTTCTTATGCAGCGTTTCCTAAACAACCACTATCAAACAGCAAATGAAGACTTGCAACATGCTTTTGAACGCATGTTGGAAATGCAAGATCCAGAGTTATATGATATCTTGGTAGGCCGCCAAGATTCTGGTGATCAAAACATTAATCAAGTGATTGAACATATCTACCGCTAATTTAAATATTGTATGTCAAGCCTCCAGGGCTTTACTGCTAGTTTTTTCTTCGCTCTATCTATTGGCATTATTTTCTATCATCTTAATGACCATCTCTATATGGATTAAGGTAATTTTATTTTTTTTAGTAGTCTACCTGGGTGTAACTACTATTAAACAATATGCGTTGTTAAATGATAATAATTCAATAAGTAAAATAATTAGTTCTGGCAATAAAAAATGCAAAATAGAACTTAATAGTGGGAAAATAATTCAAGCAAATATTACTGCCGTTGGAAGTTTGTTTGATTATTTTATTGTGATTGTGGTTAAGAACAATTCTAATAAAATTACATCAATTATAGCAAAAGATTCCATCAGTCAAGAACAATTTTATGCGCTTCGTTTATATCTTCGATCCTTCAAAAAGCAGCGATAAGTAAAACCAATTTCACTCAATTATTACTTTGTGAGAGACTTCATATTATGCAAAACATTTATTGCATAAAACGTATACTGCATTTTATAGAATAAAATTAAGAGGTAGTGGATAGATACACCACAATAGACTGATGATGCAAACCTTTCGACAAGGACGTGCGCCAAAACCTATATTGGCATCACCTTTGCCCAATTCTTTTTCAGGGCTTATGGAGATGTATGAGGGTAATTATATTCGCCTACGTAAATTACTTGGTGACAAGGGCAAAATACCTGAAGTTGCAGTTTCTAGAGTTGTTAATGGTATGGATGTGTATCTGCAAGTTTTAGAACAGACAAAATATACCTCAACGATTGCACTGACCTACTATTTCTCTGATGTTAAAGAAGGGTTTTTGGCATATCCAAATCTTAAAATTAGAATTTACTATGATGCGTTACAAGCAGAGGTCATGAGTCAGGCTTACAAGCGTCGTGATCCAAACTTTCGTTCATTCAACCATGATATAGATGCAAGCCTTTTAAAGCGTTGGAGGATGAATAGGTTCCTTTATAAGTGGCTTTCATACTGTGACCGACAAGGCCACTCCTTCCAGATTGATGCCAGCTCTGGCCAAAATCAACTAATTACTAAAAATGTCGAAATACCATTGCAGGAGAAGGCTAGTTCCAGTAACATAATTGAGTGAACAAGTTATCATTATGCTGTAACTTGTTGATATTTAAGAATAATAATAATTCTAAGAATTTGGTTCAGTCGACATTTTCAATTCGCTAGTTGGTGTTAAAATAACCTCAAGATTAGTGGTTTTTAGTTCGCTAAACCAAATTTATGCCGTTCAAGATAGAAGGTGATGATATGAAACTCTCGACAAAAGCGCGTCATGCAATAACTGCAATGATGGACTTGGCAATTAACGATAACTATAAGCCAGTAACACTGGCGGATATATCACAGTGCCAAGGTATTTCCTTATCGTATTTAGAACAATTATTTGCCAAGTTGCGTAAAAGTGGTTTGGTAGTGGGAGTTCGTGGTCCTGGTGGCGGTTATCGTTTATCTCGTTCACCAAACGATATTTCAATCGCTCAAGTCATCAGCTCGATTGATGAAAATGTGCAAGCTCAACCGCAAGAACAGATTTCTGAGATTTCCATTCAATTTGATGATCGTTGTATCACTCATCACATTTGGGATGAGCTAAGTACCAAGATATACAACTACTTAGACGGTGTTTCTTTAGGAGAATTTACCCAGCGTCCTGAGTATCAAATGCTAAGACAGCAGGCATCAGGCGTTAATCGTAGCCACATGTTTCCTAAACGGACAGCAGCATAAATTAGCCCATAACATATAGTCTGTAACAGAAACCTGCATAGGCCTGTAACAGAAACCTGCATAGGCCTGTAACAGAAACCTGTATAGGTAAGAAAGGCCCGTTAAATGCGGGCTTTTTTTTGCCTAAAATTTGTCCAATTTTGTATGCTGTTTTTGGAATGTGTTAACATTCTGAACAACCATTCAGAAATAATACGCGGATGTCACGTAAATCCTTAGTTGACCATGACGAAGTCATAAACCGGGCGATGAACCTGTTCTGGCAACGTGGCTATAAAAAAACTTCAGTCGAAGATTTGATAAATGAAGCGGGTGTTAACCGTTTTAATTTGTACGAGAGCTTTGGTGGTAAACACGGCCTATATTTGAAAGCACTTGATAAGTATCGTGATGAAGTATTTTTACCGAGGATGGAAAAAATTGATAAGTACGAAAATGGATTGCAAGGAATACAAGAATACTTTGAGTCATTGAAAGAATTTTTAGTTGACTCAAAGGGTAATTTTACCTGTTTGATGATGAATTCCCAGATCGAATTGGTACCAAAAGATAAAAAAGTTTCTAATAAAGTTTCTTTTTATTTTACCAAGATGGAGCACACTTTTTTAAGTGCTTTAACTCGAGCAAAGAAATCAGGCACATTATCCCAGGATGCCAACTTACGAGATTTAGCAAAATTTTTAACAGGAAGTGCGCAAGGAATGTGTGTGATGAGCAAGTCAAATGAGGCAATTGATTTCCTACATGCATATACAAGATCAATTATGAGAGTCTTAAAACGATAAATATACTAATAAACTATTAATAAAGCAGGAGAAGTTATGAAACAACAAGTCACAGTAGATGGCGTTACCCTTAATATTAATATCGAACATATGGGTAAATCTGGCCAAGCCATTTTAATGGTACATGGTATCCCTACAAATGCTCGTTTATGGCGTCATGTACAAGGTCATTTGGAAGATCGATATCAAACTTATGCTATGGATATGATTGGCTATGGCCAATCTGATATGCCAAACGATGATCTGCAATACACCTTTGCGAATCAGGCAGAAGCCATTAAGGGTGTAATAGATGGTTTAGGTCTAAAAGGAAAAGTAGTATTAGTGGGTCATGATCATGGTGGTGGTGTATGCCAAGTGTTTGCTTCTAAATACTGTGATTATATTTCGCGTCTTGTGCTAATTAACTGTGTCGCATTTGATTATTGGCCAGTGTTAGAAGTTGAAGCTTTCAATGGCCTTATTGGAGCAGATGACGAAACTCTAGGAATGGCAATGGGTCAAGCGGCTGCCGGCTTTGCAGGTTTATTGCGTACCGGTAGTTACGACAAGATTGCTTTTACCGATCAAAACGTTAAACAAAATTACTTATGCCACTGGGCACGTGGACCGGGCTTAACCGGGTTTAAATCACTTATTAAAGTATGTAGTGAGCCGAGCAATAAAGAAACTATGAATGTGGATCATAGCAAAATTACCTGTCCGACTATGGTGTGCTGGGCATTGCATGATGCATGGATGCCTGCAGAATCAGGACGACGCTTGAAGAAAGCTATCGCAGGCCCTACACGTTTCCAGATTATCGAAAGGGCAGGCCACTATGTTCCTGAAGATCGTCCTGATGAGGTAGCGAATTTGATCGACGATTTCATTACAGAATGGGAAGGCGTTAAGCTCTAAACTTAATCTATTCTAAATATCTAGATTAAAATTTAATATGCGAGTTATCAAATGATAACTCGCATAAGTTTAAAAATTTTATTGCACTCATTAAAGTAGATCTTTAACAGCCTCGCGTTCTTCTAGTAGCTCGCCTTCAGCCACTTTAATCATTTTTTTGCTAAAGTCGTTTAGTTCTAGCCCTTCGACAACTTTATAACTGCCGCCACTACATGTAACCGGGAAGGAATACATCAAGCCTTCTGCAATTCCGTATTCGCCATTAGACACAATGCCCATGCTCACCCAATCATCAGTTCCTAATGCCCAATCTCGCATATGGTCAATTGCTGCCGAAGCGGCTGAAGCGGCTGAGGATGCTCCACGTGCATTAATAACTTCGGCCCCACGTTTTTGTACTTTTGGGATAAATTCATCACGATACCAGGCATCATTTACTAAAGAGCTTGCTGTGTTGCCATCAACGATACAATTACTGATGTCCGGGTATTGTGTAAGGGAGTGATTACCCCAAACTACCATTTTATTAATTTTAGTAACAGGTGTTCCGGTTTTACTAGCTAACTGACTGATTGCGCGATTGTGGTCAAGGCGCATCATGGATGTAAATTGGCTAGGCGAAAGGGTGGGTGCGTTGTTCGTCGCAATCAATGCATTGGTATTTGCTGGATTGCCGACAACAAGTACTTTGATGTTACGAGCTGCATGATCATTAATAGCTTTTCCTTGCGGCCCAAAAATTTTACCATTTGCACTGAGTAGATCACTCCGTTCCATGCCTTTGGTGCGCGGTCTTGAACCAAAAAGTAGAGCGTAGTCAACATCTTTAAAGCCAATATTGATATCTGCGGTGATCACTATGTTTTCAAGTAATGGAAAGGCACAATCACGTAGTTCCATCTCAACACCGCGCAAGGCTTCCAATGCAGGCTCAATTTCTATCAACTGTAGGATAATGGGTTGATCTATTCCTAACATACCTCCAGCAGCAATTCTAAATGCAGCGGCATAGCCTATATTTCCTGCTGCTCCTGTAATTGCAACCCGTACAGCTGGCTTCATTATTAATCTCCTAAATTAGCTATTATTTTAATTTGGCTGATGTGCTTTTTCTAAATACTCATGTGACTGCATTTCAGTCAATCGACTTGTGGTACGTGCAAACTCCGCCTCTAGTCTTTTACCTTCATATAGTTTAGCCGGACTTGCTTCCGCAGACAAAATTAGTTTTACATTCCTATCGTAAAATTCATCTACCATATTGATGAATCTTCTAGCTTGATCATCTTTGCCATTAAAGATAGGTACATGTGATAACAATACGGTATTAAACTGTTTGGCGATTGCAATATAGTCTGATGCGCTTCTGGGCCCATCGCATAATTCTTTAAAATCAAACCATGCAATACCATCGGCATGGCGTATGGATTGTATTTCACGGTCATTGATTTTTAGTTTTTGCCATGACTCATTACTACGTTCAGTGGCAAGATTTAAAAAACTATGTTCTAACCAATCGTGTGATGCGATGTCTATAGGCGAATTATAAAGGTCATTTTTTTGTAAAAACTCAAATCGATGATCTATTTCCCCATCTAAATGGATAATTTTTGTCTGTTTTTCCAATAGTTCAATGGTCGGAAGAAATCGCTCTCGCTGTAAACCATCTTTATAAAGTAAACTGGGTTCAACATTGGAAGTGGCAATCAAGACAACGTTGTTTTCAAACAGACCTTCTAGCAAACCAGCGAGAATCATGGCATCGCCAATATCATTAACAAAAAATTCATCAAAGCAGAGTACTTTTGCTTTGCTAGAAAATTCTTTTGCTACTAGCTTGAGCCGGTCGGGTTCATCACGATAGGTGTTAAGCATGCTATGTGCTTGATCCATAAAGCGATGAAAATGCAAGCGTAACTTATCTTGAAAATGCAGGTTAGAAAAAAACAAATCCATTAAAAACGTCTTACCACGACCTACGCCCCCCCATATATAGAGACCTTGAATCGTTGTAGAATTGGGTTTGCGGGATAAAAAAGTAGTGAAGCGATCAATTATGCTTGCGTCATCAGAGTTGTCTTGACTAAGTTCATCATGCAGTGCCTGTAAAGCCTGAACTACTTTCTTCTGGTTTAGATCTTCTACCAGTTTCTCACTGTCGACTAACGCTTGATATACGGATTCAATCATTATTTTTATTTTTTATATTTATTATTTGTCTGACCACTAAACAAGATTCTTTATCTAAGCACGATGCAACGCATTGATGCTTTAAAGCGTGGTCTAATCGTCAAGTATAAATAGAAATCATCGGTTACGATGCAATAAGGCGCTAAATATACGCATTAGTACATAAAGTAAGCGATAGTGATGATATGAAAAGAGTCAAAAAACCGTTATTAATCAGACTACTTGCATAATATTGATGATATAAATTGTCACAAATGTGCCCAAAATGGTCGGTTTTTAGGTTACACAAAAATGCTTCACAAGGCTAAGTTGCTGAAAACGCAGCAAATAGGTTTTTGGCATCAAATATGCTTCTTTATACATGAGCCTCTCAACATGATACGAATATCCTCTATTCAAGCATGTTGTTATTCTCGACTCCTCCTGGATTCGGCCGTCTTTATTCGACGGTCTTTTTTTTTGTTATAACAATGTCTAAAGAATAATAATGAAATTGCCGCTTATGGTATAAAAAAGCATCACTATGCTTCACTTCTAGTTACCAATCACAAATAATTCACACATGTCACTCGGCCCATTAATGGTAGATCTCGCGTCAGATTGCATGTCTGACCAGGAGAAAAAATTGCTGCAATCGCCGCAGGTGGGTGGGGTAATTTTATTTAGCCGGAATTTCACCTCGGTGGAACGATTAATAGCGCTGATAGAAGAAATTCACGAGTTGCGTCATCCAAAACTTTTAATTGCCATTGATCAAGAAGGTGGGCGTGTGCAACGCTTGAGGGAAGGATTTACCCAGTTACCTGCAATTAGTCTATTAGGGAAAGTATTTGATTCTGAGCCCAAGCGTGCAGGAGAGCTTGCAATGATTAGTGGGTGGTTAATGGCATCTGAACTGCGTTCAATTGGTATTGATTTCAGTTTTGCACCGATACTGGATTTAAACTTTGGTGTCAGCCAGGTGATCGGCGATCGTGCTTTTCACAAAAACCCGGAAATTGTTGCAACCTTAGCGGGCCGTTATATTCAAGGTATGCGTAAAGCAGGCATGCAAGCAGTAGGAAAACACTTTCCAGGGCATGGTGCGGTAACGGCAGATTCACATATTGAGCTGCCTAGAGATATAAGAGGATTTGAAGATATTGCCATGCAAGATTTAGTGCCATTTAAACGCATGATTGATCAAGGTCTTGCGGGTTTAATGAGTGCACATGTTATCTATGAGAAAGTAGATCCTGTTATCGCCACCTTTTCGAAGTTATGGCTGCAAGATGTTTTGAGAAAACAAATGCAATTTAAAGGTGTTATCTTTAGTGATGATTTAAGTATGAAAGCCGCAGATTGTAATGATGAATATTTGCTGCGCACACAAAAAGCATTGGATGCAGGTTGTGATATGGCCTTAATTTGTAATGCTAGTGACAATGCTTGTCTTGTAGCGGAACAGCTGGAAGATTATAACAATCCAGCCTCACAAATACGTTTGACGCGTATGCATGGTGGTAAAGATCCGAAATTTTATCAAGATTTAAGAAATTCTAATGAATGGAAAAAAGCGGTGGCTCAGGTGGAGTCATACCAAGATTCACCGTATGGCGAACTTACCTTGTAGAGCATAAAAAATTAAAGAATAAATAATGGAAAATATGAATTTCACAAATATATTCGGTGATTCAAGTCTAGCGATGTACTTCAAGCCTTGGGTATTGCAAGTTTTTGTCATCGTGTTAGCCGTATTATTAATTAACTTCGCATTTAAAATTTTCTTGCGAAAATTATCTGCAAGGGCGGAGAAAACTGAAAATCCTTGGGATGATGCGTTTATAGATGCAGCGGGCAAACCTTTTCGTTTTTTAGTTTGGGTGATTGGAATTTTGTTTGCGGCAGAAATAGTTGCAAGTCAAAGTGATGCTGAAATATTTCGAGCTATTGGGCCATTACGAAATGTAGCGATAGTGGCTACGCTTGCCTGGTTTTTAATTCGATTTGTTAAAGAGTTTGAAGCGGCTTATATCAGGCGTCAACATGAGAAAAATAAACCAGTAGATTTAACCACTGCCAATGCGTTAGCAAAGCTTGTTCGTGCTTCGATATTTATAACGGCTGCATTGGTTATGCTGCAAACTCTAGGGTTTAGCATTTCAGGCGTATTAGCGTTTGGTGGCATAGGCGGTATTGCGGTAGGTTTTGCTGCTAAAGATCTTTTGTCTAATTTCTTTGGTGGCTTGATGGTCTACCTGGATAGACCCTTTAAGGTGGGTGACTGGATTCGTTCTCCTGATAAGGAAATAGAGGGTACTGTAGAAGAAATTGGTTGGCGACAAACGCGTATACGGACTTTTAGTAAACGTCCTATCTATGTTCCAAATTCAATATTTATGAACATCATTGTTGAAAATCCTTCGCGAATGTCGCATCGAAGAATTTATGAAACGATTGGCATTAGATATAATGATATTTCGGTCGTCAATGATATTGTAAGAGAAGTGAAACAAATGCTTCTTAGTCATGAAGAAATTGACAGTAATCAAACTATGATAGTAAATTTTAATGAATTTAATGAGTCATCAGTTGATTTCTTTATCTATACCTTTACCAAAACTGTAAACTGGATTAAATTTCATGAGGTGAAGCATGAAGTGCTCTTGAAAGTGAATGAAATTATTGAAAAGCATGAAGCTGAAATTGCCTTTCCAACTCGTACGTTACATATAGAAAATAATGACACTAGTGCGCTAACTCAATCCCAATCGTAATTAGAAATTATTCATGGAAGAAAATCTAAGCCAACAAGATATTATCAATGTTCGTGAGAATGCAGATGTTTTAATCACACAGGGAGAAATCAGTCGAGGGATTGATGCAGTGGCTAAAAATATGGAGTCCTGCTTTAAAAATGAAGTGCCCATTATGCTATGCGTAATGAAAGGTGGTTTGATGTTCACATCAGCACTAATGCAACGCATTACTTCACCTATGGTGCTTGATTATGTGCATGTCGATCGTTATCGAAATAAAACACAGGGTAGCAGTATACATTGGCATAAAGAGCCGGATACTTCTCTACAAGATCGCGTCGTTATTATAGTTGATGATATTTTAGATGAGGGCTATACCTTGCGAGAGCTTATTGCTTATTGTGAGATGAAGGGTGCAAAAAAGGTATTATCTGCCGTATTGTTGAAAAAGAAACATTCTAATACACCAACAAATGTAACACCTGACTTTATTGGTCTCGAGGTTACAGATCGATATGTGTTTGGATGGGGCATGGACTATAAAGGTTATTTGCGAAATCTATCTTCTATTTACGCAATAGCTGAAAGTGATTCATAAGAAATGGCAAAGATTGCAATAATCGGTGGCACTGGGCTTACTTCAATAGAAGAATTAAATATCATCTCAAGTGAAAGTATAGAAACTCCATATGGTTCTCCCAGTTCAGAATTGATTAAAGGTGAACTAGCGGAGAAAGAAATTATTTTTCTTGCCCGTCATGGAAAAGGTCACACTATCCCACCTCATAAAATTAACTACCGTGCGAACTTATGGGCGCTTCAAAGCATTGGTGTGTGTGATGTAATTGCAATAGCAGCAGTAGGAGGTATACATAAAGATATTCCACCTGAAAAAATTGTTATCCCCGATCAAATAATTGATTACACCTATGATCGCCAGCATACATTTTTTGAAGACTCGTTATCCGAAGTAACCCATATTGACTTTACCCAACCTTATAATGAAGCGCTTAGACAGAAACTTTTACAAGCTTCACTAGACAGTAGCATAGATGCTTATAAGGGCGGTGTGTACGGAGCTACACAAGGCCCACGATTAGAAACTGCTGCAGAAGTAAAGCGCTTGCAAAAAGACGGTTGTGATATTGTAGGAATGACCGGTATGCCAGAGGCAGCGCTAGCAAGAGAGCTAGGCCTTAACTATGCCTGCTGCGCATTATCTGTGAATTGGGCGGCAGGCAAAGCCGATGGTGAAATAATTATGGCTGACATTAGACTAGTGATAGACACTGGGATGATTTCAGTAAAATCTATCATAGTGAAATTCTTATCAAATTATTAACTCACTGTTTAGCTGTTAATTTATATCAAGTTAGTAAACTTTTAACGTATAATTACCCAATATATTGCATATTATATTGCACATAATGTTCGTTAAGATTGTTGAGCTTCAATCCATGATGGATAGTATTTATAATGTGATCGAGTATCACAATTTATTTAATGATGTGAATTTCTTTTTCCAATGTGAATGGATTCACAATAATAAAATTTGTGGTATATATAGAATATGTTAAACTGGCATTTAGTACAGTTGGTCAACAAAGTATTACAACAATGGATGTGTGGTATTTTGTTGCATCTATTTGCTTATACAACATATTTATATGTTCTGACTTATTGGGAGAATGGTATGAGAGGTAATTCTAAATTTAAAAAATTAGTTATTGGTGTGGTGTTTTCTGCATGTGTATCGATGACTACTGCAAATGCTGCGATCATTGAACTTGCTCTGGTTATTGATGGTTCAGGTAGTATTTCAAGACCGGATTTTGCATTGCAAACAGGTGCTTATAATAATATTTTCAGCAATAATTTCCTGGATAACTTTGTTAACCAAGGTGATACTTTGTATGCAGCGGCATATCAGTTTTCTTCCTCAAGCACAGCTGCTTTGGAAATAGGTTGGACATTAATTGATTCTAATGCAGCTGCTGCAGCTTTTGGCGGTATGTTTCCAGGAATCAGTCAACAACGTGGTTAACTAATACATCTGGTGCAGTAAATACCGCGGTTGCCGGTATTTTAGGTAACGGTATTGCTGGTGATCGTTTAGTTATTGATGTGTCTACAGATGGTTTGCCTAATTCTGGTGGTGGTCAAGCCGGTGCGAATACGGCAGCAGCCAATGCAAAAGCGAGCGGGATCACGGTTAATGCAATCGGTGTTGGGTCAGGTGTAAATTCAACATTTCTAGATGCATTTTCTACTGCAGGTGGAGGGTTTTTCGAAATTGCTGCTAACTTCAATGAGTACGAGAATATACTGGCGCGAAAAATCAGAAGAGAGGTTACAGGAAATCCTGACCCACAAGATCCTGTAGATGTACCAGAACCGGCTTCTATGTTGTTGTTAGGTATTGGCATGCTTGGTCTTGGTGCTGCAAGAAGAAAGAAATTAGTATAATTTACTGCTAAAACTTAAGTACCCTAAAAGCCCTACTTGTTTTAAGTGGGGCTTTTTTATGTCTGATGCTTTTGATTAGTAATATGATGATGTCTTATTAATTAGCCGGTCTAATTTCAATAAGAATGCCCAGATAAGGATGGTCTACGTAATGCAATGTACTGCTACGCATTTTTCGATGAGTTTTAACCGGAAAATCCGCAAGTACGAGGTTACGACCTAATGCATCACTGGATGAAACATTAAAGGTTTTTCGATAAACCAAATCAGTGTACATATGTAGATAACGGCCAAGCACAATTTTAACCGTACCATTTAACTCATTAACAGCTTGGTTTGACAAGCCTCTTTCGCTAAATTGGTCATTGAAACTCTTGCCTGCATTAATCCGTACAGCTATAGCATCTTCGCTTGCCAAGCCGGGTTGTAGCCATGCGATGTGTTCAAGAACTCTATATTTGCCAGATTTGTTAAGCGCATCTGCTTTTCCTGACAGAGTAAATGTATCTGGTGTGAGAGCTACAAAACCGTTTGATTGCGAACCTTGGTTGAGTGAGATCGAACCACCAAGATCCGGATATACAGTTTGATTAGAGATATGAACAGAATTGCTGCTGATATTGGTGTTAGCGAAAAATATCATTTCAACTATGTAATCTTTGCTAATTGCTACTTGAGAAAATAACAAGAAAACAAGAATAAATAAAAGTTTGGTTAGTGAGTGCATAGATTTAATTTTAATAATTAGGCGGCTTGCTGTAATTGTAGATCATTTAATAGATTGACGATGGTGTCAATTCGTTCCCTTATATTTTCAGTTTCAGTGTATACCGTGAGCTTTTCTGACCCATCAAGCTTATATGTATCGGGTTGTTGCAAAATAAGCTCAAGTATCTTCGTAGTATCAATTTTAGGTGATTTGCCAAAATGGATACGAACATTTTCATGTCCCGCTTCGATGCGTGATACACCAAAGCTGCTCGCAAGTAGTTTAAGATGGGTGACCAGGAATAGATTTTTTGCAAATTCAGGCAATAAACCATAACGGTCGATTAATTCAATTTCAATATCATCCAAATCATCATTTGTTTTGGCGCTAGAAATGCGCTTATACATAACAAGACGCCCATGAATGTCGGGTAAATAGTCATCGGGAATCAGAGCTGGTATACCTAAATTGATTTCAATTCCCTGGTCTAGAGGTTGATCAAGATCAGGAATTTCACCCGCTTTTAGTGCTTCGACCGCGCGACTGAGTAATTCATTATATAGAGTGAAACCCACCTCATGGATTTGTCCACTTTGTTCCGCACCTAACAATTCACCCGCACCACGAATTTCAAGATCATGCGTAGCGAGTGTAAATCCCACACCTAGGTCTTCTAAAGACTCAATTGCTTCTAAGCGTTTGACTGCATCAGGTGTCATGCTAGCGCGAGGTGGCGCCATTAGATAAGCATAAGCACGATGGTGGGAGCGGCCGACACGTCCTCGAATTTGATGTAGTTGCGAGAGCCCGAGTTTATCTGCACGGTTGATGATGATGGTATTTGCTGTGGGGATATCAATACCATTCTCAATAATTGTAGTACAGACTAAAATACTGAAACGTTGATGATAAAAATCCAGCATCACTTGCTCGAGCTCTTTCTCGGGCATTTGTCCATGCGCTATGCGGATCGAACTACCTGGTAGAAGTTGTTGAATATCTTTAGTAACTTTTTCTATTGACTTAACTTCATTGTGTAAAAAGAAAACTTGTCCGCCACGTTTCATTTCGCGCATACAAGCTTCTTGAATCATATTGTCATTCCAAATACCGACAAATGTTTTTATTGCGAGCCTTTGTGTAGGCGGAGTTGCTATTATGGAAAGATCGCGTAATCCGCTAAGTGACATGTTTAGTGTTCTTGGAATTGGGGTGGCAGTCAAGGTTAGGATATCTACTTCAGTACGCATTTTTTTAAGCAGTTCTTTCTGACGCACACCAAAGCGTTGTTCTTCATCAACGATGACTAATCCTAATTTTGTAAATTTTATAGATGTGTTAAATAACCTGTGTGTACCAATTACAATGTCAACACTACCGCTTTCTAGACCAGCTAAAACTTGTTTTTGTTTTTTGGCAGGAATAAATCTAGATAAGCATTCAATTTCTATTGGTAAATCTGCAAAACGGTCGCTAAAAGTTTGAAAATGTTGTGTACATAGTAGAGTGGTAGGTACGAGTACTGCGACTTGTTTGCCTGAATTGGCAGCAATAAAAGCTGCGCGCATCGCTACTTCGGTTTTCCCAAAGCCTACATCTCCACAGATGACTCGGTCCATCGGTCGAGTCGATTCCATGTCATGCATGACGTCTTCAATCGCTTTTAACTGGTCAGGAGTCTCTTCATATGGAAAATCACTGCAAAATGCATTGTACTCAATATGATCAACTTTATATTGATAACCTTGCTTGGCTTCGCGTCGTGAGTAGATGTCTAATAGCTCGGCAGCAACATCACGAGCTCTTTTTGCGGCGCGGCGCTTGATATTCTTCCATGCTTCTCCACCCAAATGATGCAGTGGAGCGTTATCTTCAGATGCGCCGCCATAACGACTGACTAGATGAAGAGACGAAACCGGCACATATAGAATGTCGCCATCTGCATATTCTAGGGTCAGAAATTCAGTATCCGTACCACTTAAACTTAGCGTTTTTAAGCCTCTGAAGCGGCCAACACCGTGGTCTTCATGCACAATAGGCGAGCCTTCACTCAGGTCTGAAAGGTTTTTGATTAAAAACTCAGCGTCTCTGATCTGTCGGCGTCGTCGTCTTTTCTGTTTTGCTCTTGCGCCGAATAAATTACTTTCGGTAATGATGGCAATTTTTTCTTGTTGTAAAATTAATCCATTATCTAATGGACCTAAAGCGATCGATAGAGTGGGTTTATTATCTAAGAACTCATGCCATGAGTTGACAACGGTTGGCGTAATTTTAAAATCTTTAAGAATATCTAAAATATATTCTCTTCGTCCTGGTGATTCTGCTAAAAATAAAACCTTATTGCCGCTGTTTTCAATAAAGCGAATTAATTCGCTTGCAGGATCTTTGATGCGAGAATTAATCGTTAATGTTGGAAGTGCTTGTGCATCAAAGTTATATTGATCGCGATGTAGCTGTTCTAACTCATACTGCTGTAACTTTATAGTGTTGAATTTAAAGATGCTTTTTTCAAAATAATCACTAGAAATCCATAGCTGCTTTGGATGCAAGGGTGGTCGTTCCAGGTCGTATTTTCTTTGCTCATAACGATAGAAAACATCGTTCTCGAAATCAGTAGCAACATCAACAATGTCTTCGATCAGTGCTAATTGGCTATTGTCCGGTATGTACTCGAAAAAGTTGCTGGTTTCCTCGCAAAATAGCGGTAAGTAATATTCTATGCCGGATGGTAAATTATTATTACTTACACCACGGTAGATAACACTATTATTAGGATCACCCTCAAATTGAATTCTATAATTCTGTCTGAAGCGCTTAATCGCTTTTTCGTCTGTTGGAAATTCTCGTGCAGGCAGCACTTGGAATGATGCTACTTTTTCAATCGAAACTTGTGTTTCAGGGATGAAGGTTCGAATGGTTTCTATTTCATCATCAAACAGATCAATTCTATATGGCTGTTTGCTGCCCATTGGAAATAAATCGATAATCGAGCCACGAACTGCAAATTCACCATGTGTTATAACTTGCGAAACATATTGATAACCGGCTTTTATTAAAGTTTGTTTAAATCCTTCTAAATCTAACTGGTCATTAGTAGAGAGGTTTAATGACTGCCCTAGAATAAAATCTTTAGAGGCTAACTTGGATAAAATTGTGCCAGCAGAAATAATCAAAGCACCTTGTTTGGTTTTAGGCAGGGCACTTAATGCCAAGATTCGATCGGATATGATGTCTTCATGAGGAGAAAACACATCGTAAGCTAAAGTTTCTGAATCTGGGAACAGATAGATTTCTATGCCGGGCTTACAGAAAAAAGTAAGCTCACTCTCTAAACTGTGTGCGGTTTGAATGTCAGGAGCAATAATTAAGGTAAGTCCACTAAACTGTTCTATCGCTTTGGCAAGTGCTAGCCCTTTACTGCATCCATAGGTACGCCCCCAGGTAACATGGGAATGTTTTTTGTCTGGTAGTGGAGGGTTAAATATACTCATCGATCATTGAGCTCAATCATTAGACTCAATCATTAGGTTGGGATGATAATTGATAAAATTTGCTGTTCATGTTGGTCACTGAAGGCAATTGGGAGCTAAAAGGCAGGCTATTCTACTGATTGTGCCAGTGAATTTCAGGTCTCATTTATAGCTATTGCAGAAGCTGACGGGTGATATTGATGGCGATTAAGCGCCAACTATCGGTGTCATGCTTTAGTTCGTCGCTTCTACACCACCACGTGTTAAGATCTTTATGTAATTAATGAGTTACCCATCTTAACCTATATTTTTCCTTAACTATTAAAATGCTATGCGCACACAGGAGATAAGCGTACTCAGCGCACATAACTTGAAATGTGTGAAGGGTAGTACTGAACTATTTTCTAAAATTCACTTCGAAATAAAATCAGGTGAAGCTTTGGTGGTTGAAGGCAGTAATGGTAGTGGCAAAACCAGCTTGCTAAGAATTCTCTGTGGCTATAATTATCCAGCTGATGGTGAAATAACCTGGAATGGTGTACCCATCGAAGGTCATGAGAGTTACCAGCAACAGATTTCATATATAGGCCATGCTTCAGGTGTGAAGTTAGACCTTACTGTATTGGAAAATCTTGTATTTGCACAACGTCTAGTAGGTACATATAGGCAAGAGTCAGAGATTAAAGAAATTATTCGCGCAGTAGGTTTATTCAAGCAGAGAAATATTTTAGCTCGCAAACTATCTGCCGGACAAAAACGCCGTGTTGCACTAGCTAGATTGCAATTAGAAGAAAGACAGTTATGGATTTTAGATGAGCCATTGACTGCTTTAGACAAGGAATTTGTAGCGGAGTTTGAATTAGTGTTGAAAGATCATCTCGATAAGAACGGCATGCTGATCGTGACTACACATCGCGAGCTAGTACTGCCTATGGCAAAATTAAAACGTATCAATCTTTCTGGTTAGATTATTTAATAATGTTTAGTGCACTTATAACCATTATACGACGTGATCTACTGGTTGCATTCCGTAGACGTGCTGAATTAATGAACCCGATATTATTCTATGTAATTGTAGTTACCTTATTTCCATTGGGTGTTAGTCCAGATAAAGCATTTTTAAGTCAATTAGCTCCAGGCGTTGTCTGGGTTACCGCTTTACTCGCTGCATTAATTTCAATGGAAAGTATTTTTCGACAAGACTTTGATGATGGCAGCGTGGAGCAACTTTTTCTTAGCCAGCATCCACCCACAGTCTTGATATTAGGCAAAGTCATTGCTCACTGGTTAATAACCGGATTACCTATGTTAATCATCGTGCCTTTGATGGCGTTACTCTTGTATATCCCTCAGCAAGCTATACCCACATTATTTATCACAGTATTAATAGGTACACCGATACTCAGCTTAATTGGCGCAATCGGCGTGGCATTGACAGCAGGATTGCGTGGTGGTGGTGTATTATTAGGTTTACTAGTGCTGCCACTATATATACCGGTACTGATATTTGCTTCGGGTGCGGTAAGTGCTGCGATAGCGGGTTTGCCTTATTCCGGTCATGTGGCATTGTTGGGTGCGGGGCTAATATTAGCTTTAATTTTGGCGCCGCTAGCGATTAGTGCATCTTTGAAAATTAGTATGAGTTAAAACAATGTGGCAATGGTTTCATAAATTATCTACACCCAAATACTACTATCAGTGGTCAGGTAAATGGCTGCCATGGTTGGGTGGTTTAACTATTATATTATTTGCAATAGGGTTGTATTGGGGATTGCTCGTTGCACCAACAGATTATCAACAAGGTGAGTCGTACAGGATCATTTATATCCATGTGCCTGCTGCATGGATGTCTATGTTCGTTTATGTGGTGATGGCTTGTGCCGGATTTGTTGCGTTGGTATGGAAGACTAAAATTTCAGAAATTGTAGTCTCTGAGTGTGCGGTGATCGGAGCTGTTTTTACTGCGATTGCATTGCTTACCGGAATGCTTTGGGGTAAACCTACCTGGGGCACATACTGGACATGGGATGCGCGTTTAACCTCTGAGCTAATTCTTTTGTTTTTATATTTTGGTGTAATTGCCATTTATTCATCTATTGAAGACAAGCGGGTCGCTGCCAAAGCGGCAAGCATGTTGTCCATTGTTGGTGTGATCAATATACCTATTATTCATTTTTCTGTTAATTGGTGGAATTCGTTACATCAGCCTAATATGGATATAATTTCAGATAATCCTTCTATGGATCCAAGCATGTTGTGGCCATTATTGGTAATGGCTGTGGCATTTAAAGTGTATTTTGGATGGGTTTTATTTATGCGTATACGAAACGAAATTATTTCGCGTGAACGTGCAACAAAGTGGGTTAAAGAGCTAATAGTAGGAAGTTAAAAGATGCAAGAATTTTTATATATGGATGGCAAGTGGATGTATATCTGGGGTTCGTATGCAATCACACTAACAGCACTTGTTTTGAGTATATTGTTTGCGAATAGACGCAAGAAAAAATTAATTAGAGAAATAGAAGATAGCTTAGAAGAGTAATTAATTATGAGACCAAAAAGAAAACAACGTTTAATTTTTGTTACTATCCTTTTTCTTGGATTTACTAGTGCAACTGCGCTTGGTGTATACGCGTTGCAGAAAAATAAAACCTATTTTCATACTCCTGCTGAAGTTGCTGCAGGTGAGGTCGAACAAAATATATTATTCAGGGTAGGTGGTTTAGTCGTCGAAGGCAGTGTGAATCGTTTTAATGACGGTGTTACAACTGAATTTGATTTAACCGATACTGAAGGCACGGTTACGCTCAGATATAAAGGTTTGTTACCGGATTTATTCAGAGAAGGACAAGGAATCGTAGCACAAGGCAAGCTGAATGCTGATGGGCTTATCGTTGCACAAGAGGTCTTAGCCAAGCATGACGAAAATTACATGCCTCCAGAAGTTGCAGATGCCTTAAAAGAGTCTGGTGCATCACACCCGGATAATATTCCCAAGAAAAATTATTAACCAAAATTATTAACCAAAATTATTAATTAGTGCCTACTTAATAGAGTTGAATAAAATATGATTCCTGAAATCGGACATTTTGCCTTAGTCATCGCGCTGTGTTTAGCGCTGGTGCAAACTATTGTTCCCATAATTGGTGCTCAAACTAATACCAGTCAGTGGGTAGCGGTTGCAAAACCCGCAGCACGTGGGCAATTCCTGTTTATTATCATTAGTTATATTTGTCTTACCTATAGTTTTATTAAGAATGATTTTTCAGTTTTGTATGTAGCAAATAATGCCAATACTGCTTTACCCTTACAATATAAAATTTCAGCGGTTTGGGGAGCACACGAAGGTTCTTTGTTACTGTGGGTGCTGATGCTAAGTGCCTGGACCTATGCGGTAACTATTTTCAGCCGTAGTTTGCCGAATAATATGGTTGCACGAGTAATTGGTGTGATGGGTTTTGTAAGTGTTGGGTTTTTATTATTCACATTACTCACTTCAAATCCGTTTGAGCGAATATTTCCTATTCCATTTGAAGGTAGAGACTTAAATCCTTTGCTGCAAGATCCTGGTTTGGTCATTCATCCACCCATGCTCTATATGGGCTACGTAGGATTTTCAGTGGCGTTTGCTTTTGCGATTGCAGCACTGCTTGATGGCAAACTTGATTCGGCTTGGGCACGATGGTCTCGTCCCTGGGCCACTATGGCATGGGTGTTTTTGACCATTGGTATTGCACTTGGAAGTTGGTGGGCTTATCGAGAACTGGGTTGGGGCGGATGGTGGTTCTGGGATCCGGTGGAAAATGCTTCATTTATGCCATGGCTGGTTGGCACGGCATTAATTCATTCACTTGCGGTAACTGAAAAGCGTTCCAGTTTTAAAAACTGGACTGTGCTGTTAGCTATTCTGGCATTTTCGCTCAGTTTATTAGGAACGTTCCTGGTACGTTCAGGTGTGCTGGTTTCTGTACACGCCTTTGCTACAGATCCTGCTCGTGGTGTATACATATTAATGTTCTTGGCAATCGTAATTGGTGGCTCGTTAATACTCTATGCATTACGTGCGCCAAAGATTAAGTCTATTGGGCAGTTTGAGCTAGTGTCACGAGAAACCGCATTGCTATTAAATAATGTGCTGCTATTGGTTGCCATGTTTACAATATTGGTTGGAACTCTTTACCCACTATTTTTAGATGCGTTAAATGCTGGAAAAATTTCTGTAGGGCCTCCGTATTTTAATGCTGTTTTTGTACCTCTTATGCTGCCTTTAGTTTTGATTATTGGTATAGGGCCTTTTTTGCGCTGGAAAAAAGCTGGCTTGGCAGAAACGCTAAAAAAGTTGTTCAAAATTTTAGTAATAGGTTTAGTTATAGGAATTGCATTGCCGTTTGTGGTTGCAGGTAAAACATCTATTCTTGTAGTGGTAGGGATAAGTTTAGCCGCGTGGTCTATTTCTGCTGCCTTATATTATTTTTTCAGAAATGTATTTCGGAATGAATCAAAATTAAATTCTCTGCAACGTTTCAAGAAGATTCCGCGTGCAACGTATGGAATGGTCATTGCCCATGTTGGCATTGGAGTTTTTGTTATTGGTGTTACCTTTGTGGGTGCATTTGAACAAGAGAAAGAAGTGCCTATGCGAATTGGTGAAAAAGTAGAAATGGCAGGCTATGAGTTCGGGTTTAATGGTGTAAAAAATGTCCAAGGTCCTAACTATTCTTCTAAACAAGCTTCTTTAAGTGTTTATAAAGATAATAAGCTGATAGCAACATTGTTACCTGAAAAAAGAACTTATCTGGTTCAAGAGAGCCCTATGACGGAAGCTGGAATTGATACAGGAATTTTGCGCGATATATATGTTGCCTTAGGAGAGCAAATTGATAATGAAGCCTGGGGTATGCGTTTATATTACAAGCCATTTATCCAATGGATATGGTTTGGTGCTGCGCTAATGGCTTTAGGCGGATTGTTAGCTGCACTAGATAAACGCTATGGGCTTAAATTAAAACGTGAAAAAGTTGCAATTGCACCAGCAGATACTAAACAAGCAGCTGCTGCTGCATAGTACATAGCAGATGATTAAGTATTTATTACCAGTAATATTTTTCTTTGTACTGTGTGGCTTTTTATTTATCGGATTATATAAAGATCCTTCAGAAGTACCTTCACCGTTAATTGGCAAACCAGTCCCAGAATTTTCATTACCAAAATTATTAGATAATTCCTCACAATTTACACATAAAGAATTTCTAGGGAAAGTATCTATATTAAATGTTTGGGCAACCTGGTGTTTTGCCTGCAAGCAAGAACATCCTGCCTTGTTGGCGTTAGCGGATAGAAATATCGCTCCTATTTATGGTTTGAATTATAAAGACGATTCTGCAAAAGCTAAATTGTACCTACGTGACTTTGGTAATCCTTTTAAAGCTAACGCTTTTGATGAGACTGGCAGGGTGGCAATAGATTGGGGTGTATACGGAGCGCCAGAGACTTTTATCATAGATCAAAAAGGTATTATTCGTTACAAGCATATTGGTCCAATTACAAGCAATGATATGGAAAATAAAATTATTCCATTCGTACTAGAATTAAAAAATGAAACATAATATTTCCAATATTAGTGGCTTGAATCAACTAGTGTTTTTGTTATTTGTTCTGGTCATTGGAGCAGCAGACGCAATTGCGCCAGTAGATGTCAAACCGGAGCATGAACAACGTTACCGTGATTTACTTAGTGAGTTACGTTGTCTTGTATGTCAAAACCAAACGATAGAAGAATCCGACTCGGAACTGGCACATGACTTACGAGTTGAGGTGAATAAGCTGCTAAAAAACGGCGCATCAGATTCGGAGATTATTGACTTTATGGCGAATCGCTATGGAGATTTTGTTCTATATAAACCACTGGTCAAGCCAAAAACATATTTACTATGGTACGGTCCGTTTCTGTTTCTAGCAGTAATTTTATTTTTAGTGCTTATGTTTGTAAAAAAACAAAGGCCATCTATCAAGGTAGAACTTTCTGATAATGACAAGCAGAAATTAGACTCGATTCTAAAAGAAACTAAAGAATAAAAACAGAATGCTATATTTTTGGATTATTTGTGTAGTGTTAGTAATTATCTCGTTGATAATTATTATGCCACCTTTACTAGCGAAAGAGGCACCTGAAGACCTGGATCGGAAAAAAATTAATCGAGCGGTTTATGAGAAAAAGCTATTAGAACTAGAGGGTGATCGAGACAATGATTTGATCGATTTGGATCAATACACTATTGCCAAATCTGATCTTGAGCGATCCTTGATTGATGATTTAGAAGATTATAAAGAGATAGTAGTAAAAAGAAGTAGTAAAACGCTTCCGATTATTATTTTGCTTCTCCTGCCAGTGTTAACTGTTTTTACGTATTTAAAATTAAATAATGGGTTAGCTTCTCTTGATCCGGAATTTGAAGCACAGATGGCTTCACAACAAGGTCAGATGCCTGATATTGATAAAGCTATTGCCGAGTTAGAAGATAAGCTTAAAAGAGACGGGAATAATATTGATGGTTGGTTGATGTTAGGAAGGTCTTATGTGGTTTCAAAGCGCTTCGAAGATGCCGAAACTGCATATAAAAAAGCAAATGAATTATCTGATGGTGCAAATCCTGATACTTTGATTTCTTATGGCGAAGCTAAAGGTCTTGCAGCAGGCAATAATTTCGATGAAGAGGCTATGTCGCTTTTCATACGCGCATTGAAAATTAGTCCAAATAATGAGCGTGGCTTGTGGTATGCAGGTTTAGCTTCCTATCAGCTGCAAAATTATGCAGCGTCAGTTGGATATTTAGAGAAGTTATTACAACAAGTACCAAATGATCAAAGTGATGTGAGAACTGCACTTGTAAAATATTTAAATGATGCTAAGCAAAAAGCGGGCATCGAAATTGTTAACGAGAATGTTGTCCCTGCTAATGAAGATATCTCAAAATCAAACATAATAGTAAATGTTAAGTTAAGTGATGAGCTTCACAAAAAATATGAGAAGTCAGACACACTATTTATTTATGCCCGCGCAATGGATGGACCCAAAATGCCTTTAGCGCTAGTTAAAATGACCGCTGGAGACCTACCAACTACTGTAACCCTGGATGATTCTGTTTCAATGATGCCTAGTATGACTTTATCTAGCATGGAGCAGGTTGAAGTTATTGCCAGAATTTCCAAGTCCGGACAGGCAATTATGCAGAGTGGTGACATATTCGGAAGTGTCCAATCTGTTAAAACTGATCTGTCCGAGACAGTGGATGTAGTTATTAGTGAGTTAGTGCCATAAGACATTATTTCTGATCTAACTCTTTTAAATTAAGGATGATTTAGAGGTTATTTTCATGTATTTGTTATTAGCGAACATTTTGCTTATAAGTGGGATATTTCTATATGCTGCTTCACTCTTTACAGTTCAACAACTAGTTAAAAGACTACCTCTTGGTGAGGTACGTAATAACTGGAAAGTACTCTCATTCTTCATTGTTGGCTTTATGGTGGGTTACACTGCATATATTTTTATGTTGTGGACCGGAAAGGTTCCTCATTCAGGTATAACGTTCTCATCAATCTGTTTTGCAGCTGCCGCATTTGTATTATTACTATGTTTCCTTACCTATCAAACTACTCGTGACATTGGTGAAGCGATAGCAATGGATCAAGCAAGTATAATTGATCCGATATTAGATATTTATAATCGTCGCTATTTTGATCGTAGAATAGACGAAGAGACTCAACGGTCACGTCGTTATAATCAGCCGCTTTCTGTAATTCTATACGAAGTAGATCAATTTGAAGCAGTAGTTAAGCAGCAAGGCAAACTAGTAGGTGATGTTGTCTTGAGAAAGGTAAGTGACTTTTTGGTAGGCTCGGTACGTTCTTCAGATATCGTTGCACGCTATGATGACCATAGGATTATTGTTGCTACTACACAGACCAAGCCAGATATGGCTGTTATGTTGGCTGACCGATTACGCAGTGAAATAGAGAAATTAGATATTCTGCCCAGTAATGAAAATAATTCTACAGATGCATTGCGTGTAACTGTCACTGCCGGTGTATCATGTGTTGAAGACAGGACAAAAAGTGGTTTTGATTTGACAGAAATTGCAGAAAAAGCAATGAGTCGTTCATCGATAGAAGGCCAAAACCGTGTGTATGCATATGATGCTGCAGATTTGCATGTACAAGAACGAAATCTCGAAGCTGCTGCTGCCTAGCACTCCTTCCGGTTGTTGTGTTTTTGCATAACAACGATTTATTGTTTCCCAAACTAATCAGTGTTTGACATATAAATCATAAATCGTTGACTTCGTGGCATAATTCTAATATTGAATTAATATTATGCTAATGTGCAATATAAAAATATTTTGATAATATTTTTGTTGCTGTCATAATTGTCAGATAGAAATTTGAGATTTATGTATGTTGCTTAAAGGAATAATATTTACAATTATCTTTGCGTTGTTTATTTCTCGTGTAATTCCTAAATATATTGAATATCGTGAAACAAATATCGTAAATCTTTTAGGTGTAGATTGGACGGGGGGTACTGCTGCTGTGGTATTGTTATTGGTTATGGCGCTTGGTATTGCAGTGTTAACGATTGCAATCCAAAACTTTTATCAATATTTCACGGGTCATAATAAACAAGATTAATGTATATTAATCTTCATCTATAAAGCGTTTATCTATACTTCCATAAGCATCAATTCGCCGGTCACGAAGAAATGGCCACTGTTGGCGTGTTTGTTCTGATTCATCTAAATCTATAGCCGCCTGAACTGTTTCTGAAGATTTTGAAGAGGCTTGAGATATAATTTCCCCCATAGTATCGGTAACAAAAGATTGTCCCCAAAAATCTATGCCAGGGGATTGATTAGAATAATCAATTTCATGACCTACTCGATTTGCACATATTAAGGGTAAGTTGTTGGAAATTGCATGGCCTTGTTGAATGGTCTGCCAAGCTTGCAACTGTCGACTTTTTTCATCTGCATTGTCACGTGGGTCCCAGCCTATTGCAGTAGGGTAGATCAGTAGTTGTGCTCCAGCTAAGGCCATCAAGCGCGCGCCTTCTGGAAACCATTGATCCCAACAAACCATTACCCCTAACTTCCCTAAACTCGTTTTGATGGGCACAAACCCCAGGTCACCAACTGTAAAATAATATTTTTCAAAATAACCAGGATCATCAGGTATATGCATTTTCCTGTATATACCTGCAATGCTGCCATCTTTATCAAATACGACTGCAGTGTTGTGATACAAGCCTGCTGCGCGTTTTTCAAATATAGTACTTACAAGTACAACATTATTATTTTTAGCACTGTTTGATAGTGCCTCTGTTAAAGGTCCGGGTATAGGTTGAGCAAGGTCAAAATATTTTGACGACTCTTCTTGGCAGAAATAAAGACTGCTATGCAGTTCGCATAGCACAATAAGCTCAGCACCATTATTGGCAGCAGATTTGATTTTTTCGAGACTGTAATTGAGGTTAGTCTCATAATCAGCATGCATTTGTTGTTGCACAAGTGCGACATTGATTTTATTCATAATTATTCTCTAGCTATTTAATCTACAGCTAAGGATCCTTGTGGAATCTGCATGGTTGCACAGTGTATCCCGCCGTACTGTTGGATTAAAGCATTGCTTTCTATATCAATGATCTCTCTAGACGGGAATAGCTGCTCCATTATTTTAAGAGCACTAATATCTTGTTTGTCATTAAAAACAGGCACAAAAACATACTTGTTTGTAATTAAAAAATTGGCATAGGTAGCGGGCAATTGGTTGCCATCATGGAAAATAGGCTGAGGACAAGGGAGAGGGATTATTTCACCAATACTCGACTCATTTTTACGAAGCATTTTTACTTGACGGTCTAGCGATAGCAAACATTCATTATTAGGATCAGCATGATGTCCTGGTGCTGAATAAACAATTACATCATCTTTGCAGAATCTGACTAATGTATCTATATGGCCATCTGTATCATCGCCAGCAAGTATTACATCATCGATCCATAAAATATTATCGCAACCAAACCATTTGTGAAAGTCAGTTTGAATAGATTTTATATTTAAATTATTTTTATTGTTTTTACGTTTAAAGCAACTGCTAGAACACATTAATAAACTTTGGTTATTAACTTCAAGATTTCCTCCCTCTAGAATAAAATCAATATCATTAATAGTTACGCTATTAATGATTTTCTCTTTATATAATTTATTAAATGCATTGTCATGGTCATAAGTATATTTCTCACCCCATGCGTTAAATGTAAAATTAAAAATAACTAATGCACTATTAGACATTACATATATTGGGCCAAAGTCACGCACCCAGGTGTCGTCTGTAGCGATATCTAATAGGATGATATTCTCTTGTTGGATATTATGTTTTGATAAAATATTTTCTATGTGGTGATGATGGTTTTCGTTGTAAGCGATCAAGATTAATTTTTGATTTCTTGAAATATAACGACTCAATTCTATATAGGTTTTCTCAATAGAGCTAAGTTGGCCAATCCAGTCCGAATTGGAATGTGGCCAAATAAGAATTACAGCATCTTGTTGCTCCCATTCAGGAGCAAGGCGGTTTGAAGCCACGGCAGGTGATTTTAGAGTTTTAGATAAGCTCTATTTTGCGAGTAGATAAACTTTGAATCAATGTGCAACGGAATGAATAACGATACTGTTTTCAAAGAATACAGAATAATTATTATAGTCCCAACGATAGATAGAAGGATCTCCTACTGGACCTTGCTTAGAGCCAGGTTGGCCAAAACGTGATTCAACCTGTGATTTAGATAGACCACGGACCGGCATGCTGGAATTAGTAACCACTTGTGCGCTAGTGCCCGGCAACTTCACTACCTGAGCGTTTACCTGTAAGGTTGCTATTGCAAAAAACAGGGTAAGTATTGAACTAATAAAAATTCGCATGGATCTAATCAACTTCTTATAAACTTAACTGAATCATATCATTGCCAAGTATCAGCTGGAATACAGCTATTAATAAAGCAGGATGACAGTCGAGTTTTAGCGGACTAAAGGATATATCCTTAGGTGTCAAAGGAAAAAGATAGTACTTTGAGCCTAGCGTTTAGATAATTCTCAATCGGTTAGCTTGTGCCAATGATGATTAAGAGTTCTTTTAATTCAATGTATTAGAATAAATACTTCAACCAATTTAACCATATAAACATATAATCTAAATGTTCCGGCCACTCGAACTATTCATTGGTTCACGCTATCTGCGTGCCAAACGACGTAATCATTTTATATCGTTTATCTCGCTTATATCGGTATTCAGCTTAGCGCTGGGTATCACCCTTATTATCACCGTTCTTTCTGTAATGAATGGCTTCCAGTTTGAGATTAAAGAACGAATTTTAAGCATGACGGCACATGCGACGGTGCTAGAGCTGGATGGCAAGTTGCGAGATTGGCAGAAAGTAGAGCGGGACCTGGAGGGGAATAACGAGATTAAAGGTTCAGCCCCATACGTCTCAGGACAGGGGATGATTGTTAATGGTAAACAGGTCACTGGTGCCATGGTGAATGGTATCGACCCAAAGCTCGAATCTAGAGTGTCAGAAATTGGCAATCATTTTCAAGAAGGTAATTTGGATGTTCTAAAATCAGGTGAATTTGGAATATTGCTGGGAAGTGATTTAGCTAATTATCTAGCAGTGGATGTTGGTAAAAAAATAACTGTTATCACGCCTGAAGCAACAGTTACACCAGCAGGAATCATTCCTAAATTTAGAAGATTTACAGTCGTCGGTACCTATACAGTGGGCATGCCGCAGTATGATCGTAACACTGCAGTCATACATATTGACGATGCAAAACGCTTATTCCATCTCGGTGATTCTGTTACTGGATTGAGATTAAAATTTGAAGATTTATTTGATGCGCAAGATCTAACTTATAAATTACGTGATCAACTTGGTGGGACATACTGGGTGACTGATTGGACGTATCATAATCGGAATTTTTTTCGTGCCTTGAAAATGGAAAAAACGATGATGTTCATTATTACTATCATTATCGTATTTGTGGCGGCATTTAATATTATATCGATGCTGGTTATGGTGGTAACGGAAAAGCAAAGTGATATTGCCATTATGCGAACATTGGGTGTATCGCCGAAGAGCATCATGGGGATATTTGTAGTGCAAGGAACCGTTATTGGGTTTGTAGGTACGCTTTTAGGCGCGTTTGGTGGTGTGCTGTTATCCTCTAATCTGGAAAGCATTGTTAGATTGATAGAAAAAATTCGAGGTGCTAAATTTCTCTCTCCAGACGTTTATCCGATAAGTGACTTTCCCTCAGATATTATTCCTAGCGAAGTTGTGACGATTTGTGTTGTCGCATTCATTATTACTGTTCTCGCAACAATTTATCCTGCCTGGAAAGCTGCAGGCACTCAACCAGCTGAAGCTTTAAGGTATGAGTAAGTAATTATGAGTATCGTGTTGCAGTGTGAGAATTTAAACAAGACTTTTGATAGCGGGCCCGCGAGTGTAGAGGTATTAAGAAATATCAACTTCAGTGTTGAGCAAAAAAGCAGAGTTGCGATTGTCGGGGCATCGGGTAGTGGTAAGAGTACGTTAATGCATCTACTTGGCGGCTTAGATGTACCGAATTCTGGAACGGTAACAGTTTGTGGTCAAGACATGTCAGCATTGTCGGATGCTGCACGAGGTGCTCTTCGTAATCAATCTTTAGGATTTATCTATCAATTTCATCACTTATTGTCTGAATTTACTGCCTTGGAAAATGTTGCAATGCCATTGTTGCTACGTGATGGCTCGATATCTGATGCACAAGAACAAGCCAAAGAAATGTTAACCAGGGTAGGTCTTGCTGCTAGAATCTTGCATAAACCAACAGAGCTTTCTGGTGGCGAAAGACAGCGTGTAGCCATTGCTAGGGCGCTGGTAACACATCCAAAAGTGATTCTTGCAGACGAGCCTACAGGTAATCTGGATAGTAAAAATGCCATGCAAGTACAAGATGAAATGCTTGAGCTGAATCAAGAGCTAGACACAGCGATTGTGATCGTAACCCATGATGCTAAAATTGCAGAATCGATGGATATCACTTATACCCTTGAAGACGGTATGCTTACAAAGTCTTAAATTAATAGCTGTAATCATGTATGACGTCTAATCTTAAGCAGCTAATTTAGATTGGCGGTTTACTTTTTTAAATTACGAAGTTTTCGTTTATTCCAAAATGATATTACGCGAATTCGCCATAATACTCTCGCAATTATAAACCCAAATAATCCCGCGCTAGTAGCCAGAAAAAAACAGCCCACCATAAAAGGACGCCAACGTTCGCGTAATTCTGTAAATAACCAATTAAAACTTAATTCAAAGTCAAATGGTCCTAAATGAGTGTCGGTTAATGCTGCCCCCACTTTATAGGCTAGAAAAAACAACGGTGGCATGGTTATGGGGTTAGTGATCCAAACCAGCGCAACAGAGATTGGCAAGTTACATCTGAAGATGATTGCAAATCCAGCAGCTATCAGCATTTGAAAGGGTATAGGTATGAATGCACAAAATAACCCGATAGCACAAGCGCCAGCAACTGATCTTCTACGCATATGCCATAGATTTTGATCATGAATCAGTTCACCAAAAATACTAAAAGATCTCTCTTCCTTGATTTTAGTTTCAGGAAATATTTTTTTTAGGAAATTGCGCGGCATTTAATGTATTTGGATCTATGCTTGACTGGTTAGGATACAATACTGAATATATGCATTTAGTTGGGTGTTGTTGTGTATGTTTAAGGTAGCTATCGCATTTTTATTGGGTGCTTATAGTCTAACAGTGTTTACCAGCTTGCCGCACTGGTATTGGGCCTTTGGAATTCTACCGACAGTCCTGATCGTGATTAAATATCCGCGTAGCATTTTAGTGGTAAGTGTTTTGCTTGGATTTTTCTGGGCGCTTATTCATGCTTATTCCAATCTGTATCCTGAGTTGGATAGATCCATAGAAGGAATCGATTTAGACGTCAGTGGTCAGGTTATTTCTATCCCCAGCAAGCAAGGTCGAAGTTCTCGATTTGAGTTTTTTATTCATCAAGCAAGTTTATCCACAAATGGCAAACAGGTTCAGTCACCAAAAAAAGTTAGACTGAATTGGTATGGGGATGTTCCACCTATTCAGCTAGGAGAGGTTTGGAATTTGCGTGTACGTTTAAAACGTCCGTGGGGTTATGCAAATCCGGGTAGTTTTGACTATGAAAAATGGTTATTTGAGCAGAAAATCCGTGCTACGGGTTATGTGCGTAGTAAAGGTAAAAATGAACGCATACATGAAACGAGTTTGTTGGACCCTACTTATTATCTTCGTGCAACCTTAAATCAAAAACTCGATCAAACTGAAGGAAAATCTGCAGCAGTAATTAAAGCGCTGGTGTTGGGTGAACGCGGTCAAATGGATCCCAAACGTTGGCAGGTGTTAACGCAAACAGGAACAAACCATTTGTTGGCAATTTCTGGTTTGCATGTCGGCATTGTTTCTGGGTTTGTATATTTTATAGTTCTGCAATTATGGAAACGTAATGAGAATCTTTGTTTAAAAATTGCAGCCCAGCGTGTGGCGGCAATAGCTGCAATATTTGCAGCCGTGTTCTATGCTATGTTAGCTGGGTTTTCTATCCCTACACAGCGAGCCATGGTGATGGCAGCAATAGTATTTCTTGCTATTTATTCAATGCAGTCATTGCGTCCCTGGAATATTTTATCGTTTGCATTGATATGTGTGCTCATACTAGATCCTTTCTCGGTCTTGTCGCCAGGATTTTGGTTGTCATTTATTGCAGTAGCTATCATTCTTTTTTCAATTAAGGATCAATCGACGACGAAGTCTAAGTGGTCTAGTCTGGTTCGAATTCAGCTTGTACTTTCTATAGGATTATTACCATTAACCTTAATGTTCTTTCAGCAAGCATCATTTATTTCGCCAATTGCTAATTTATTTGCTGTGCCGTGGGTGAGCTTTTTTGTGGTTCCCGTAACGCTATTGGGTTCATTATGTCTATTAATTAGTCAAGATATAGGTCAATTGTTTCTTAGTATTAGTAACTGGTTGTTAGAGATATTTTGGATTTGTCTAAATTTTTTACATTCAATACCGTTTGCAAGTTGGCATCATGCAATACCTACGTGGGCATTAATACCTGCAGTGTTTGGCGTTATATTAATTCTTGCACCTAAAGGGTGGCCGGTTAAGGCGTTGAGTATTGTGTTACTCAGTCCACTGGTGTTCGCCAGCCCATCGGTGGTGCCTTCAAATGAATTGAGGTTGACTACACTGGATGTAGGTCAAGGTTTAGCAATTGTGGTGGAAGCGGGTGATCAGGTATTAGTATTTGATACTGGGCCAAAGTTTAGTGACAGCTTTAATGCGGGCCAGGCAGTTATAATCCCATATTTAAGGCATCGCGGCATCAACCGCATAGATAAACTTATTGTCAGTCATGGTGACAAGGATCATGCAGGAGGATTGCAAAGTATTTTAGATAATATACAAGTTGCTGAATTGGTAAGTACGTTTAATGAGGAATACGAGCATAATAATCCTAGTAACTGTGATGCTGGCACAGGCTGGCAGTGGGGTGAAGTGCAATTTAGTTATTTGTATCCAACTGAAAAATCAAAGTTAAAGGCCAAGCTTTCAAGTAACAATAGTTCTTGTGTGCTGCATATTAAGCATCAAGCAGGCAGTATATTGTTGACAGGTGACATTGAAAAATCAGTAGAGAAGCAATTGATTGAAACATATACAGATTTACTAGATGTTGATATTCTTGTCGCGCCACACCATGGCAGCAACTCTTCATCTACCAAGGACTTTATTCATGCAGTTTCACCTGAGTATGTCGTATTTGCTACCGGTTATAGGAATCCGTATGGTTTTCCCGATGAAAAAGTAGTCTCACGTTATAAAGAGTTTGGTAGTGACTTAGTAAATACCGCTTCACGCGGTATGATTACGTTTAATTTTTCACATAAAAATGGATTGCAATTACAGCCAGGATATCGTGAAGTGCGGCAACGCTTTTGGCATTCAAAAAGCTGATTTTTATAGAAGTTATTCAGATGCTGGGTGCTTTAGGTTGTTGAGTCTATGCAAAGTAAGTTCTCAAGGAGTTATTCTAAGTGTATGAAATTGTAAAAGCAGGTGGTTGGTTAATGTTGCCAATCATTGCTAGTTCTATTGTTGCTTTGGCAATTATTATCGAGCGATTCTGGACATTACAGAAAGAGCGTGTTGCACCTAAGTACTTGGCAGCTAAGATCTGGCAATGGAGTAAAGAAGGTAAATTAGACGAAAATCGTATTTTACAAATACGTAAGAGCTCTCCACTAGGCAGGATTCTTGCGGCGGGCCTGCTCAACAAGAATTATGATCGTGAAATTATGAAAGAGAGCATTGAGGAAACCGGTAGACATGTAGCACATGAGTTAATGCGGTTTCTTAACACCTTGGGCACAATTGCGGCCATCTCGCCACTACTGGGTCTTTTGGGTACAGTAATTGGCATGATTCAGGTATTTAGTGTGATCACCAGCATTGGTGTTGGCGATCCGGGGGAACTGGCTGGAGGTATCTCAAAAGCGTTGATTACAACTGCTGCAGGTCTGAGTGTTGCTATTCCAAGTTTAATTTTTGTGCGCTATTTCAGAAGAAGATTAGATACCCTGGTAGTGGGTATGGAAGAAGAAGCGATTAAACTGGTCGAAGTAATGCATGGCCAACGAAAAGTCGGTACTTAATATTTTATAAGTAGATAGAGAATGAATTTTAGTCGCACAGAAGAAGATCATCTAGATGTAAACATCACGCCTCTAATTGATGTGGTGTTTTTATTGCTGATATTTTTTATGGTGACTACCACGTTCAATCAACAAGCTGAATTAAGAGTGGATTTGCCTGAGGCATCGTCGGAAGAGCAGACACTAGAGGTTATTCCTATCGAGATTACGATAGATCCAGCAGGTGCATACTTTGTTAATGGTCAGAGTTTGGCAAAAAATACTGCTCCTGCGCTTTTGCAATCTTTGCGAAAAGTAGTGGGTAATGATAAGGAAAAAAGTGTAATTATAAGAGCTGATGCGACGACACCTCACCAAGCAGTGGTTACTGCGATGGATACTGTTGCAAAAGTAGGTGTCTCTAAATTATCGATTGCTACTTCCAAGCCTAAGTAATTTAACTCACAAAATTTCTAATGGCCGATCAAGCCCCTAATCTTCCAAAACAATCGGGCTGGCAAATCTACCGCCGACTTTTAACTTACACTTTTACTAAATGGCAATACTTAGCATTAGGCTCATTGGCTTTAATGGTTCTCTCGGGAATGGAAGCACTAATGGTTTATCTGCTAGGACCTTTTATTGATAGCTCTTTTGTTGATAAAAATTATGATGAGATAAAATGGATTCCAGTTGTATTGTTTGCCATTTTTCTCCTAAGAGGAGTTGCAAATTTTGCCGGCACATATTTGATTGGTTATGTGGGTGCCCATGTAATCAAGCTGCTTCGTCAGGAGATGTTCGAGCGTCTGCAATTTTTGCCAACCAATTACTTTGATCACCAGTCTTCCGGTACTTTGTTATCTAAGTTTTCATACGATGTAGAACAAATTATTGGTGCTGCAGTAAAAAGTCTACGTAGTTTGGTAGAGGATACTTTTAAAGTGATTTTTCTACTCGGTGTCATGTTTATCAATAATTGGAAGTTAACGCTTTTGTTTTTGATCGTAATTCCTGTTATAGCTGCGATCGTTGGTTATACCAGCAAGTTATTTAGAAAGTTTAGTACAAAAATGCAAAAGTCTGTCGGTAAAATTACACATATTGTAGAAGAGAGTGTAATTGGACACCGTATAGTGAAAATTTTTGGTGGGCAACAGTATGAGATAGAGAAGTTTGAGTACGCTAACGAACGTTATCGACGCAATAATATGCGTAAGATTACAACTAAAGCAGCAAGTACACCGGTTATTCATACTTTGGTTGGGTTTGTATTGGTAGCTGTACTTGCCATTGCAGCAAGACCTGAAATAGCAACAGAAGAAACGGCTGGTGGATTTGTGAGCTTTATCATCGCAATGATTGCGATCTTGACACCGGCACGAAATCTGACGTTATTGAATGAAATTTTACAAACTGGAATCGCAGCTGGGTTAAGTGTGTTTGAACTAATAGATTCTGAGCAAGAGAAAGATCATGCTAACAAATCAATGTCTAAATGTAGTGGCAAAATCGAATATAAAGATGTCTGTTTTAAATATAAAACACGAGATGAAAAAGCAATAGAACATATAGATTTAACGATTGAGCCGGGTGAGACCGTAGCATTTGTTGGTAAATCAGGTAGTGGTAAAACAACCATCGTTAATTTATTGCCTAGATTTTATGATATTGATTCTGGGTCAATAAGTATTGATGGTATAAATGTAGTTGATCTCAGTTTGGCGTCATTACGCAATCAAATCGCAATCGTGAATCAAGATGTAACGTTGTTTAATGACACTATCGCAAACAATATTGCGTATGCCCAGGGTATGGATTCCCAAGATGAGCGTGTAATCGAGGCAGCTAAAGCAGCAAGAGTATTGGAATTTACCGATAAACTTCCTGATAAATTAAATACCTTGGTGGGTGAGAACGGTGTCTTGTTATCAGGAGGCCAGCGACAACGTATAGCGATTGCAAGAGCATTATTAAAAGATGCACCGATATTAATTCTGGATGAAGCGACTTCCGCGCTGGATACCGAGTCAGAACAGTGCATTCAAAATGCATTAGAGTTATTACAAAAGAACCGCACCACCCTGGTTATCGCACATCGTCTGTCAACGATAGAAAAAGCAGATCGAATCGTTGTAATGGTTAAAGGTGCTATTGTTGAAATTGGCAGCCACAAAGAACTTTTAAATAAAGATGAAGTATATGCTTTGTTGCATAAAAGACAGAGAAATAAGCCTGGCTTAGCTGTTAGCGTATGATGTTCATATTGTATTGTTAAGTGCGGTATTATTTTTGATTTGAAAGTTGATATCGAACAAAGGTGGCATTCAAAAAATGTTCTTTGTATATTTTTGTTGCCACTATCATGGATATTTAGGTGTGCCTCTTTTTTTAGACGCGTATTACACCAAACCTTCGTTTCTAGAAAAGGTCTGGAAAACACCTGTATCGTTGTAGTAGGTAACCTCACGGTAGGAGGTGCAGGCAAAACACCATTTGTTTCTTATTTGGCACAGCGTTGCTTGCAAGAAGAGCTGGCTGTAGGTGTAGTGGCACGTGGCTATGGCAGGCAGGATGAATCTAAGCTTATTGAAGTAATGCATGACAGCCTAGCTGCACAAGTAGGTGATGAAGCTTTGATGCTTAAGCATCAACTGGATTGCCCTATCGCGGTTGCGGCAAAACGCGTAGACGCTGCAAAATATTTGCATGAAAAGTATCATCTTGATCTCATCATTTCGGATGATGGGCTACAACATTACAAACTGCCACGCGATTATGAAATTATTGTCGTAGATGGGGAGCGGGAATTTGGAAACGGTTGGTGTTTGCCAGCAGGTCCATTGAGAGAGCCTGTTTCACGCCTGAAAAAAGCAGACATTGTTCTCAGTAATGGCGAGAACGCTTCATATGAATATCAATACAAGCTGGTCTATAACGATCTGGTCTCGCTAGATAATAATCAGATAAAGAAGTCACTCAAGGACTTTGAAGCACAAAAAGTGCACGCTGTGGCTGGTATAGGAAATCCTGAGCGTTTTTTTGCAATTCTTGAGAATACGGGTTTGCATGTAATTCCACACAGGTTTTCTGACCACTATGACTATAAACATACGGATATAGAGTTTAATGATAGTTTGCCTATAATCATGACTGAGAAAGATGCGGTAAAATGCAGGCAGTTTATTAAAACCAATACTTGGTACTTGCCGGTGGTTGCTATACCAAATGAAAAACTCACTAAGCGTATTTCTAAATTACTAGAAGGAATCAACTGATGGATATGCAATTGTTAGATATTCTGGTCTGCCCAGTAACAAAGGGGCCATTAAAATATGATAAAGATAAGCAAGAACTAATTTCTACATCTGCACGTCTTTCCTATCCTATACGTGATGGAATTCCCGTAATGTTGGAGGATGAAGCGCGGCCAATTACTGAAGAAGAGTATGAAAAATATAAAGCAATGTAATATCTGGTAACAAAAGTGAATTTTAAAGTAATAATCCCTGCGCGTTATGCATCAACACGCTTGCCAGGTAAGGCACTATTAACCCTTAATGGCAAGCCGATTGTGCAACATGTCTATGAGAATGCGTGTGCGAGTGGTGCAGAAGAAGTAGTAATCGCTACTGATGATAAACGAATCGTAGAAGCAGCAAAAAAATTCAAGGCAAATATATGTTTAACTTCAGATAAACATGCCTCAGGTACAGATCGTATCGCAGAAGTTGCAAATATTTACGACTGGAATAATGAAGTTGCTATTGTGAACGTACAAGGTGATGAGCCGCAAATGCCTGCGCAAAATATAAAACAGGTTGCACATAACTTGATAACCAATCGAAAAGTTAGTATGTCTACTCTATGTGCGCGTATTTCAGAAGAAAAAGATTATCTAAATCCTAATGTAGTTAAGGTTGTTTTTGATGAAAATAATATCGCATCAAATTTCAGTAGAGATATCACAAAGCTGAATTGTAAAAATCCAGCAATTGACAAGAAGACTATATTTAGACATCTCGGTATTTATGCGTATAGAGTGAGTTTTTTGAATACATTTACCAAGCTCTCGCCGTCTTCATTTGAAGTAAAAGAGTCTTTGGAGCAGCTGAGAGCATTGCAAAATGGTTATAAGATCCATGTAGAAATATCTCAACTGCCAACAGGAATCGGTGTAGATACAAAAGAAGACTATGCTGCATTACTAAAGACTATTTAACTTCAGCTCATGCAATGGAAAATAATAAAGCGTAAACGTAACTATGACGGTCACTTTAAGGTAGACCAACTTACGATCCAGCATGAACTGTTTGCGGGTGGATTTAGTAAAGAACTAATACGTGAGCAGGTATCACGGCAAAATGCTGTTGCAGTATTGCCATATGATCCTATTCGAGATGTAGTAGTTTTGGTTGAGCAATTTAGGGTCGGCGCGATGAGTGACAATAATCCCTGGTTGGTCGAGATTATAGCTGGACTGGTTGAGGCTGGAGAAGATCGTGAGGAAGTTGCTCACAGAGAAGCCAAAGAGGAAGCTAACTGCATTCTAGATGAGCTGTATCATGTCGCATCATTTTTTCCAACTCCTGGTGGATTCTCCGAACTTTCGCACGTATACATAGGCAAGACAGATTCGACAACATTGGGTGGCGAGTATGGCTTAGATGAAGAGGGTGAGGATATACGTGTGCATGTGGTTCCATCAAAAGAGGCTGTTAACATGTTACAACAAGGCAAGATACGTTCTGCTATTCCAATGATAGCAATGTATAATTTTATGTTGCAAAAAGAACAGTTGCAAAAATTATGGCTAAGCTAAAAGCTTATTCCAAATCCACTTTGATATAAATTTCGCTTCGTATGTTGTTAGAGTTGCGCGATGTACTTAAAATACCGCTGTCTTTAGATTTTGCATCGGTATCGATACCACCAATTTGCACCCATTCGCCGAGCCTGGTTTCTATAGAGGTATCTGATTCTTGCACATCTATCGTGCTAGCACGTTCTTCGTTCACCGTGCGGTAGTGCGGTTGTATGTTTAATATAACATTGCCGTTGCCTGTTAGTCTTGGTGTGACATAAAAGCCGCTAGTAACGTCTTGATAATCTACGCTGTCGTAAACAGACACTCCATGTTGATGTTTGATGATCGTGCGGTGTTCGTAGGGTCGAATTTCACCTGCAGTGATAAATGCTTCGCCACCTTCAATTACACGGATCATATGTTCTGTGTTGCGGTCAGTACTATCCCTATTGCTATTAATACGCACTTTAGTGCCTTTGTCTTTTGGAGGTTGATCTCCAACAACAACTTGCACATCATTTCCAATATCATAATTGCCAGAAGTATTAAAGTCACTAGAATTGGATTCTGAATCTAAATTATTACGCACTTTGATAATTAGGTTACGTGGTGCCTTGTCCATGACTTGGAGTAAGCGTGTAACTTCTTCCAATGTTTTTGCATCGGTGCGCAAAAATATCTGGAAGCCAGTGCCGGTAATGGCGTCATTTGGTTTCAACATGGGTTTGATTACAGGAATAATTTCGTCCGCAGCACGATTTTTTAAATCAATAATCTGTAATAGGTCGTTTTGGTCTGCAAAAGAAATGCCTGGTGTAAACATAAACATGACAAAAAGTAGTGTCCAAATACATATTGGTGCAGACTTTTTTAAATACATAATCTTCTAACCTCTGCCTCTTGCTGGCTTAGTTCCCAAATGTTTTTAAATGTCTCGGTTAATTCTTTAGACTTATCAGGATCATTAAAGTTTACTTCTGCATCATATAAATCAGACTTAAGATTATGGATGTAAGCGATATTATCAGCCACTACAAAGCTTTGATTGAATTGTGAAAAATCATTACAGATTGTACGAATCTGTATTTTAGAGGAAACGCGTTGACTTAATCCAAGTACGCGGTGATTATTTTTAACCATGGGGTTGGTACCATGAACAAGAATTCTTATGTTTGCGGTTCTGGTTCGCCTAACAAACTCGGAAACATTGCTAATAAAACCTTGATTACTAAATATCGTTGGATCAAGATATCGGCTTATGATCGAGACTTGATTTTGAGCTGAGGAAAGCAACTTCGATATTGCATCTTGATTTTTCTGGCGCGTGTCGATCTGCATGCATTCGCCGGTAACGCCGAGAATGAAGTTTTTAAAAAAATTATCTGTAGAAATCCCCATAAATAAACTGTTCTTTTTATTAGTTGTGTAGGTGCTATATTCGCTAAAACTGGTCAAATTATAAACCAGTAGCTCGATAAACTCACCGCATATAGATATTTTATAATAATGGCTTACGGAACTATGAGTTATGTTTATAATCCAATCATTTTTAGGGATAAATTTAGGCAATCAAGTTCGGAATTGGGCAGTATATCGCGTATAGTGCCTGTAAAATTCGTGCTTGAAATATAAAATTTCCGCAGTAAAATTTTCCCGCCGAGTTAATGAGGCACTTCAATGTTTCGTTAAAGATATATCTGAACCATGATAAAAATTAAAAATCTAAGTAAAAAGTTTGGACATTTGACTGCTGTCGAAAATGTATCATTTGAAGTAAAGCCTGGCGAAGTACTTGGCTTTCTGGGCCCCAATGGTGCTGGAAAATCCACTACTATGAAAATGATCACCGGATTCCTCACGCCGACATCGGGAAGCGTTGAGGTATGTGGCTTTGATGTTAGTGAAAAACCAATTGAAGCAAAAAAACGTATAGGCTATCTTCCTGAGGGAGCGCCAAGTTATGGTGAAATGACACCAGTTCAATACCTGGAGTTTATTGGGCAAGTTCGTCAATTATCTGGTCAGAACAAGATTAATCGTAATAAAGAAGTAATTCAAAGACTGCATCTTGATAAAGTTCTTAACCAGTCTATCGAAACTTTATCAAAAGGTTTTAAAAGAAGAGTGGGGTTGGCACAAGCGATTTTGCATGATCCGGAGGTATTGATACTCGATGAACCTACAGATGGTTTAGACCCTAATCAAAAATATGAAGTTCGAGAACTTATTAAGAGTATTGCTGCTGATAAAGTTATTATTATCTCAACTCATATTCTTTCTGAAGTGGATGCTATATGTTCTCGTGCAATTATTATTGCAGATGGGAAGGTATTGGCAGACGACACACCCGCAGGTCTGCGCAGTAAATCAAGCAGTGACAAAATGGATGACATATTCCGAGAAATTACCAGCGGCCATATTTCATAAATCTATAATTCATTGGCTGTAAAGCATCGACCATAAAATATCGAACATAAAATATCGTAAAGTCATAATGAGAAATATTACTACAATATTCAAAAGAGAACTGGGCAGTTATTTTGCTACGCCAGTGGCATATGTGTTTATTGTTATCTTCTTGATTATGAGTGGCGCGATGACATTTTACCTGGGTAACTTGTACGAGCGCGGCCAAGCAGATTTAAATCCGTTTTTTCAATACCATCCGTGGTTGTATTTGTTTTTAGTACCAGCGATTGCGATGCGTTTATGGGCTGAAGAACGTAAAAGCGGAAGCATTGAATTGTTGATGACTTTGCCGATTTCAGTAGGTGAATCAGTAATCGGCAAATTTTTAGCCGCATGGGTGTTTATCGGTATTGCCCTTGTGCTTACTTTCCCGATTTGGATCACAATTAACTATTTGGGTAATCCAGATAATGGTGTAATTCTTGCTGCATATGTTGGAAGCTTTCTGATGGCAGGTGGGTTTCTTGCAATCGGGTCATGTATTTCAGCGATGACCAAAAATCAAGTAATTGCGTTTATCATTACCGTTGTTATTTGTTTCTTGTTTTTATTAGCAGGCTCACCGTTAGTGCTTAACTTTTTCAAAGCATGGATGCCGCAAAATATAGTGGATGCGATCTCATCACTTAGCTTCTTGACGCATTATGCCTCGTTAGCAAAAGGGGTGATTGATCTTCGTGATGTGATTTATTTCGTATCATTAATTGGTTTTTGGTTATATGCCAATACCATCATTGTAGAAATGAAAAAAGCAGATTAAGAATATGGCAGCTCAAAAATCAAAATCATTTACCATAATAGGCCTAATTGTACTGGTGGTATTGTTTTTGGTCGTGAATATGCTAAGCAGTAAACTGTTTACCAATAGCCGTATCGATCTAACTGAGAATGAGCTTTATACCTTAACGGATGGCACTCGAAATATAATCAAGAAAATTGAAGAACCGGTTACCATGTATCTGTTCTACTCAGATAAAGCGAGCGAAGATCTACCTCAGCTTCGCACCTATGCAACACGTGTTAAAGAACTTTTAAATGAATACGAACAGCTTTCTAATGGCAATATCGTTCTGAATGTCATAGACCCGCTACCGTTTTCCGAAGAAGAGGATCAGGCAGGCTCATTTGGTCTGCAAGCGATTCCAGTGGGTGCATCTGGCGAGAATATGTATTTTGGCTTAGCGGCAAGTAATGCAGTAGGTGATGTAGAGGTGCTGCCATTTTTCCAGCCACAGCGTGAACAGTTCTTGGAATACGATGTTAGTAAGTTGCTTACTACTTTATCTAACCCAGAGAAGACTGTAGTGGGTGTAATTACTCAATTACCTATTTTTGGTGGCTTTGATATGGAAACTACTCAAATGACCAAAGCTTGGGCCATTGTGGCTCAGATGAGACAATTATTTGAGGTGAAGCAACTTGATGTAACTACCGATTTAATCGATGCAGATGTAGATGTTTTAATGGTTGTGCATCCAAAGAATATCACTGTGCCAACACAGTATGCGATTGATCAGTTTGTAATGCGTGGCGGTAGAGCTATCTTTTTTGTAGACCCACACTCAGAAGTAGACATACCTGTACGACAGCAAAATACACCTTTGGAAGTTGAAGGCGGTCGTACATCTAGCTTGAAAACATTATTCGATGCTTGGGGAATAGACTTTGATGCAACCAAAGTAGTCCTGGATAGAAAATACGCTTTAACTGTTGGCGGCGCACATCAAGGTGAAACGCGACACTATGCGCTGCTAGCGGTAACTAAAGAAGATATCAATGCTGAAGATGTTATTTCTTCAGAACTAGAAATATTAAGCGCTGGTGTATCAGGGTTTATTAAAGCTAAAGAGGGTGCGGATATTAAGATTACACCCATCGCAACCTCTAGTGATGATGCAGCGTCAATTGAAGCTGTTAAGTTTCGTTTTCTTCCTGATCTAAACCAGCTTAGTAATGGTTTTGAGCCAACCGGCGAGAAATATACTTTGTCTGCGCGAGTAGAGGGCAAGCTTAATTCAGCCTTTAAAACTAGACCTGCGATGTCAGGTGCTAAGAAAGTAGATGAAACCAAGTATGGTGAACATCTATTGAGTACTGAAAATGATGCAAATCTAATCGTCGTGGCAGATACCGATATGTTAAGTGACCGTATGTGGGTTCAAGTACAAGAATTCTTTGGTGAGCAAATATTTAACTCTTGGGCTAATAATGGTGACATGATTATCAATGCAATTGATAATCTAACCGGCAGTTCAGATTTAATTAGTATTCGTGGTCGTGAAACCTCAACTCGGCCATTTGAAGTGGTATCTAATTTACGTTTAGCTGCAGATCAAAAATTTAGATCAACAGAAGAAAAGCTCAAGGCAAAACTGGCTGAGACAGAAGCAAAACTGGTTGAGCTCCAAAAAGTTCGTGATGACAATAATCAGTTAGAACTTTCACCAGAGCAAGAAGCAGAAATAACTAGGTTCCAGCAAGATAAATTTAAAGTTCGTAAAGAGCTTAGGCAGGTTCGACACAACTTGGATCTTGATATAGAAAATCTTGGTTCAAAACTAAAGTTTATCAATATTGGTTTAGTGCCAATTGTTATTTCAATTTTGGCATTAATACTCTCTTTCGTTAGATCTAGAAAAAGAAAACGCGCACTTGGTGCTTAATAGCGGCGTATGAAGTTAAAGTCACTCTTCTTGCTCATTCTGGCCGTGCTAGTCAGCTATGCTACTTATCATTACATTTCAAATTCTGGTCAGCCAGCCGTTGAAACTAATACTGATTTAATACCTGGCTTAACTGGCAATTTGAACGCTGTTAGCAAATTTACAGTAACTGAAGCAGGTAATGCATTGCTTTCCGAAGTAAGCAAGTCTGACAATGGTTGGGTCGTAGTTAACC
Organism: uncultured Thiotrichales bacterium; assembly: GCA_964486815.1. Taxonomy (GTDB): domain Bacteria; phylum Pseudomonadota; class Gammaproteobacteria; order UBA4575; family UBA4575; genus JABDMD01. The sequence continues at coordinate 146,459 of CAZAOO010000001.1, read as the reverse complement.
GAGACGGATATCAGGCAAATATTGCGGCAGTACGACAAATGCTTACTAATCTTGCGGATGCAAAATTAACTGAAGCAAAAACATCTAATTCTGAAAACTACACTAAGCTTGGTGTAGAAGATATTAGTAATGGAAAAGCACAAGGTATCTTATTTTCACTGCAAGGTCTTGATGAAGCGAATGATATTATCTTTGGTAACGATGGTAGTAGCGGGAAAAATACACAATATATACGTAGAAAGGACCAACTACAGAGCTGGTTGATCAATAAAAAACTTAACTTAAAGCGTGATGTAACCGATTGGCTACAAAAAGATATTCTGGATATTCCACCAGAAAGAATAAAAACCATCCAAATTAAGCACCCGGATGGAAGCGAAGTTAATATCGCTAATGATGGTGAAGAAGAATACGAATATACCTTGGATGCAACGGTGCCTGAAGGTATGAAAATATCCGAGTCTGAAGTCTACCAAGTGGCGAATGCACTCTCATCAATGCAGCTACGCGATGTGACAACATTCACTAAACTTAATACAGAGTCTGTCTCTCCAGTAGAAACTATCTTTAAGACCTATGACGGCTTAACAATTACTACTAAAGCCTATGAGATAGGTGTCGACAAATTTTTCACAATTGAAGTCGTATTCTCAGCAGAAGATGTAGATCAAGGCGTTATGAATGCTGCTGTGAAGACGGAAAACCAAACTGAATCTAACCCGGATTCTGCTATAAAATCTGACCCCAAAGCAGCTGCAGAACTGGCTGAAAAATCTAAACAAAGGTTGGCCGGTTGGGCGTATCAGTTACCAAGCATTACGCAAGAAGCCTTGATAAAGAAGCTGGAGTTCTTTTTTATAAAGGAAGATGCCTAGTTATCTAGTTAACTAGGCATCTAGTTATTTGGTCGCCCAATCAGCTACTTGGTTGAGCTAGTATCTTTTTTTGCGAGTTTGCTGGCAATCCCCACATAGTTAGACGCAGTTAATTTTTGTAGCTGATTTTTATCATCTTCTGGTAAATCCAAAGAAGTTATAAATTTAGTCAGCTTTTCAACATCCAGTTTCTGACCACGGGTAAGCTCTTTCAACTTTTCATATGCACCTGAAACTTTATTCTTGCGCATTACTGTTTGAATCGGCTCTGCTAATACTTCAATGTTTTTGTTTAAATCAATATCAAGTTGATCAACATTGATTTCTAATTTAGATAAGCCTTTTAACAAAGATTGATACGCAATTTCACAATGTGCTACGGCAACCCCCAAGTTGCGCAGTACAGTTGAGTCACTCAAGTCACGTTGCCATCTTGAAATAGGTAGCTTTGCAGAGAAATGCTTTAGCATGGCATTTGCCATGCCTAAATTACCTTCTGCATTCTCAAAATCAATTGGGTTTACTTTGTGAGGCATAGTAGATGAGCCCACTTCATCTTTAATTACTTTTTGTTTGAAGTATTCAATAGCAATATACGACCAAACGTCTCGACTATAATCGATTAAAATTGTATTAATTCTACATAATGCATCCGCATATTCTGCAATATAGTCATGCGGTTCAATTTGAGTAGTGTAAGGGTTAGAAGTTAAACCCAATGATGCAATCATTTTTGCAGACAGTGCTTCCCAATCTACAAAAGGATAAGCAATCATATGTGCATTGTAGTTGCCTACAGCACCATTAATTTTTCCTAAAATATTTACTGCTTTAAAGGTGCTGAACTGACTATTGATGCGTGCGTACACATTGGCAAATTCTTTACCCATGGTGGAGGGTGAAGCCGGTTGTCCATGCGTGCGAGTCAGGATGGAAATGTCAGAGTACTGTTTGGCGCGGTTATCAATCTCTTCTAATATTTTCATAAGACTAGGATTAAGTACTTCATCTCGCATATCGCTCAGCATCAAACCATAAGCCAAGTTGTTAATATCTTCTGACGTGCAGGCAAAATGAATAAACTCAGCAGCTTCAGCCAGTTCAGGTTGGTCAGCCGTTTTCTCTTTTAAGAAATATTCAACTGCCTTCACATCATGGTTGGTAGTCGCTTCTATTTCTTTAACGCGCTCGGCATCTTTAACTGAAAAATTAGCCACAATTTGATCTAAAAATGTACTAGCCTCTTCTGAAAGAAACGGCAATTCAGCTATATCGGGTCGTTCGGCTAGATGCTTGAGCCATGCAATTTCCACAATAACGCGATATTTTATAAGGCCGTATTCGCTGGCGATATTCTTAAGATTTTCAGTTTTGCTTGCGTATCGACCGTCAACGGGGGATATACTGGTAAGAGGACTGGAATTCATTAGTATGCTTTCTTTAAATTAGGTAATAAGACGTAGTTTTGAGGCTTTGGTGTTCCAGGAAGGTCCAAAATACACCTTTCTATAGGTGCACTTTACACCATTCTGTAGGTACACTTTGTACCATTCTGTGAGCACAAAATACACTACTTGCCACTGTGTCTCACTCGATTATGTCGATTTGGACAATCATTACAAGATCAACAAAATAATTAGAACTAAAAGAGAAAAAATAATGAGCGATAACTTCCGTACTGAAAAAGACAGCATGGGCGAATTACAAGTGCCTGCAGACGCACTATATGGCGCACAAACACAAAGAGCAGTAGAAAACTTCCCAATTAGTGGCCTGGTTATGCCGAGAGCATTTATACGGGCACTAGGGTTAATAAAGACTGCATGTGCGGGTGCGAATACCGAATTAGGCCTCATGACTAAGGAAGTAGAAAGCAGTGTTAAAAAAGCTTCCATGAGCGTGGCAAGCGGGGATTACGATAGTCATTTCCCCATCGATGTATTTCAAACTGGTTCGGGTACCAGCACCAATATGAACGCCAACGAGGTAATTGCCCATCTGGCTAATTCAGTGGGTGATGTAGAAATTCATCCGAATGACCACGTCAACATGAGCCAAAGCTCAAATGATGTCATTCCAACCGCAATTCATGTTAGTGCCTGTTTGCAAATTGAAGAAGAACTCAAGCCGGCTTTGGCGCATTTATTTAACACTTTGAAAAACAAAGCGCACGAGTGTGAAAAGTATGTAAAAACAGGTCGTACGCATCTAATGGACGCCATGCCTGTAACAATGGGGCAAGAAGTGAATGCCTGGGCACAACAAATAGAATATGCAATGGAGCGCATTGATGATTCATTAAAGCGTTTACGTCAACTTGCTCAGGGCGGCACTGCAGTGGGTAGTGGCATCAATGCTGACGAAAAGTTTGGTGAGTTAGTTGCTAAAGAATTAACCGATTTAACTAAGGTAAAATTCACATCTAAAACCAATAAGTTTGAAGGATTGGCCACACAAGACTCTGCAGTAGAAATGAGTGGTCAGCTAAAAGCGCTCGCAGTAAGTCTGATGAAAATCTCTAATGATCTCCGCTGGATGAACTCGGGCCCATTAGCAGGTTTGGGTGAAATTGCACTACCAGCTTTGCAACCGGGCAGCAGTATCATGCCAGGTAAAGTAAATCCGGTTATACCTGAGGCGGTTGCTATGGTCAGCACACAGGTAATAGGTAATGACACCACCATCACCATGGCGGGTCAGTCGGGTATTTTTCAACTAAATGTTATGTTACCGGTTATTGGCTTTAATCTTTTGCAAAGCATTCAGCTATTAAGCAATTCTTGCAAGGTGTTAGCAGACAAAGCGATTAAAGATTTCACTGTGAATGAAGGTAATCTAAATGATGCACTATCAAAGAACCCTATATTAGTAACTGCAATGAATCGAGTTATTGGATATGAAAAGGGTGCTGCCATCGCTAAAGAAGCTTACAAGTCGGGAAGACCAGTATTTGATGTGGCAAAAGAAATGACAGATTTGAGTGATGATCAAATCAAGAAACTTTTAGATCCAGCTGCATTAACGAAAGGCGGAATTCACGAGGCGTAATAAGCCCTGATTTATCCCGCTACTTCGGTTAACAATGATCTCAAAGTGCACATGTACAACTTATGCGCTCTGCGTTTTGAGTCATTGTTTGCCACGTAGCAGAAGAAATCAGTACTTCTTAAATATAAGTAAGGCATGAAATGAATATCACTCACAGTTGGCAAAATTATGCTTTGTCAGTTGTGGTGTGTGCTGCAATATTTATTATCATTCACGCCATGCAAAAACTTTTGCATGCAAAAGCTATTCAAGAAGATAATAAAACTTTAAACGGGCTCATTTTAGTTGCCTTTGTTTTAATCTCTCTTTTCGTAGCTTTTTTAATTCTTATTCTCACTAGTCAGCTAGAACCTGTTCATTATTTCTTGGCGTTTAGCGCATACATTACGGCAATCTTTATAAGACTCACAGCTATGTCAAATTATGAGCTTGTTGTTGACCTTGCAAAATCAGAAGTATTAGAGCATTACTATGCTACACATGATGATTTAACCGGTTTATCTAATCTAACCTTTTTTAATCAACAATTAGAAAAAATACTAGGTGTTTCACGTAGAGATGATGATGAGTTTGCATTGCTTATTATTGGCTTAAATCGTTTTAAAATAATTAATGAAACCTTAGGCTATTTTGTTGGTGATGTTATTTTACAAGAAATTGCTAATCGTATACGTGTTGCTTTAAGGAAAACAGATTTAATCGCACGTTTGGGCGGTGATGAATTTGCAGTGTTAATCAATCCTGTAAATGATCAAGACCACATCCATGCTATTGCTAAAAATATAGCGGAATCTGTTCAAGAACCACTAGCTGTGGAAGGTAAACCGACGGATGTGGGGGTATCGATTGGTGTGGCGGTATACCCTAATCATGCAAAAAACGGTATTGAGCTGATAGAAAGGGCGCGAAATTCATTGATCACCGCAGAGAAGACTGGTGAACCAGTAGTCATTTATAATGCAGAAGATACAGAACAGCACATAGAAGATATTCAAATAATTGGTATGTTGCAGCGTGCCATTCAAGAAGATCAATTAACGATCTTATATCAGCCTCAAGTTCGTTTGAGTGATGAAAAAATCATATCTGCAGAAGCCTTAATTCGTTGGCAACACCCTAATTATGGACTGCTTGATCCAGCCAGATTCATTCCATATGCAGAAAAAGCAGGCCTAATATATGAAATTAACCTTTGGTTACTAAAAAACGTAACCAATTTGTTAATAGTATGGAAAGAAAAAGATATCAAGCTACCCATAGCTATAAACATCACTGCACATGGGTTTTTGAACAAAGATTTTCAGAAAAAATTAAATAAACTAATTAATAATCATAATTGGTTAACCAAAATGCTAAAAATAGAGTTAACTGAAACATCTAGTATCAATAATGTGGACGAAATACGTGATTCGATGCTCAGCTATAAAAAGCTAGGGCTGTCATTTAGTCTGGATGACTACGGGACTAAGCATGCATCCCTTGAATATTTAAAGAAATTACCGTTTGATGAGTTAAAAATAGATCAATCGTTTATGCTCAATGCGGTTACTGATGCAGATAGTAGAGCCATCATTCAGCATGCAAAAGAAATAGCCCAGCAGCTTAAATTGAGCACTACAGCAGAAGGTATAGAGAGTATAGAAGTATTAAACATTGCTAAAGATTATGGTATCAATAACGGACAAGGGTACTATTTTAGTTCTGCAATTCATGCTGAAGAAATAATCAAAGATATTTGCTAACAAGACCTTAAGATCAACAAATAATACAGTTTTTCAAATTAAGTAAGGATTCAAGTTATTGCATCACCCATGATGCTACTTGTTGTACATTTATATACTCACAAATTGGTCGAAAGTTGGTATATATTATTAGATTGTCAATTCACTTGATAACTAATTAATCAAGTCGAAGTAAAGGAAAAATATATGGAATATTTGCATACAATGATAAGAGTAAGTGATATCGAAAAGTCACTTGATTTCTATTGTAACGCTTTAGGTTTGGTAGAAGTGAGTCGGGATGAGTTTGAAGAAGGAAGATTTACATTAATATTTCTTGCCGCAGCAGATGATATGGATAAAGTAAAAAAACATCGTGTCCCGATGATTGAACTTACTTATAACTGGGATGCAGAAAAATATACCGGAGGTAGGAACTTTGGGCATCTTGCTTATAGGGTAGATAACGTATATGAACTTTGTGCCAGATTAATGGAAAGAGGTATTACTATTAATGTGCCTCCTCGAGATGGACATATGGCTTTTGTTCGTTCGCCCGACAATATTTCAATTGAGCTTCTGCAGAAAGGAGAGGCTTTGCCTATTGCCGAACCTTGGGCATCCATGCAAAATACAGGTAATTGGTAATTAAGTAGGTTTTAAGTGAAACTATATGTCTGCTAAAAATACTCAACGTAATTATGGAGTTATCGCAAAGTGGATTCACTGGTCGGTAGCGCTTTTATTTTTAGGTTCTTACTGCACAGTTTATTTTCGACATTGGTTCACAGAAGAAAAAACACCTGAAAATTGGACTGCATTACAGTTACATCTGTCAATTGGGATCACTATCGCTGCAGTGGTTGTGCTAAGAATAATTTGGCGCAACCTTAATAAAACTCCAAATCAAGAGCCGGGCAGTAAGCTTGCACATACAGCAGCACATCTTGGTCATTACGCCTTATACGCTGTGATGATATTGATGCCTGTTACCGGTTACATCGGTACGGGTGTAAATACCGAATATTTCTTTTTGTTTGATATTCCCAAGTTTGAATCTACTTCTTTGTATCAAACAATGGTTACTAACTGGATGGGGTTAAGCTTTGAAGAGTTTGAGGCACCCATTGACTTTTTCCATAAAGAGATAATGGGTGAGTATATTGTTTGGATGTTAATTTTAGGACATGCTATGGCAGCCATGTATCATCATTTCGTCAAAAAGGATCGTACCTTAATTAAAATGACTAGGGGTTAGAATTTTAATGATAAATGTGGAATTTCATTTGGGCTTCAGAAAATATACCGTAGGTAGGAACTTTGGGCATCTTGCTTATAGGGTAGATAACGTATATGAACTTTGTGCCAAGCAGTTTGATTTAGTTGGTTTAATTTAAATATGGGTATATTTGAGCGTTATCTCACTCTATGGGTAGGGCTGAGTATTTTGGTGGGTGTTCTGTTCGGAAATCTAATTCCAGGTGTTTTTCAAATAATTGCTGAAGCTGAGTATGCCAATGTCAATTTTGTAGTTGCCGCATTAATTTGGGTAATGATTTATCCAATGATGCTACAGATTGATTTTTCTGCCATAAAAGATGTTGGTAAAAAACCAAAAGGTGTAATTTTAACGGTAATTGTGAATTGGTTAATAAAGCCATTCACTATGGCTGCATTAGGGTGGTTATTTTTTAAAGTATTTTTCGTTAATTTCGTCGACCCGCAATCGGCTAATGAATACATTGCCGGAATGATATTACTTGGAGTTGCACCCTGTACGGCCATGGTGTTTGTTTGGAGTCAACTAACTAAAGGTGATCCTAGCTACACGCTATTACAAGTATCTATTAATGACATCATTATGATATTTGCATTTGCTCCGATCGCTGCATTTTTGCTAGGGGTAACTAATATTGAAGTGCCTTGGCATACATTACTGATATCTGTTTTTTTATATGTGCTATTACCCCTGATTGCAGGGATACTTACGCGTAAAGCATTGATGGTAGGTAAAGATGAGCAAGGCGTAAATGCATTTGTTCAATTCTTAAAGCCATGGTCAATTGTTGGATTACTTACCATGGTAGTGATTCTATTTGGCTTGCAGGCTGAGAAAATTATCAGTCAACCTTTAGTAATAGCTTTAATTGCTATTCCGTTGATTATTCAAACCTACGGGATTTTTGCTATTGCATATGCAGCAGCGAAAGCCATCCGTTTGCCACACAAAATTGCAGCACCCGCTTGCTTAATTGGAACTTCTAATTTCTTTGAGTTGGCGGTTGCGGTTGCGATTTCTTTGTTTGGGCTTAATTCAGGTGCTGCTTTGGCGACAGTGGTAGGAGTTTTAGTTGAAGTACCTGTTATGTTAACGCTGGTTGCGATTGTGAATCGTACCGATCACTGGTTTGAGGCCTAAGTGGCTCTTTTTACTCTAATCCTGCTGCCATCTACATCGGTATAATTTAGATTCACCATCGCAGCTTTTGCTTCGCCAATTCTTGGCATTTCTACAAATCCAAAACCTTTTGATGTGCCTTCTTTTTCATCCATTACCAGCGTGCATGACTGTATGGTTCCGTATTTCTCAAACATCGCTTTGAGCTCTTCTTCAGTGGTTGTACGGGATAAATTGCGGATGAGTAGTTTCATTATTTTTTCGCTGTTATTATTAAAGTTAATACTTAGAGTAATATCAGGGTTAATAATTGGTAAGTATAGCCTTGTTTGTGGTTGATTTATGGCTGATTTTGCATTCATTCTTTTTTACCTACTTCAGCATATAAATATGGCACATACACCATGACTGTCTCTTCATGGCACGATCCTTCTGATTTCAACATGATGGCTTTTTAACTGGTTTCTTTTTAGATTCAACTTAAAGCGTTCATACGTCATAATATGCAGCTCACTCGCTCACGTATATTGATCAAAAATTGCTTCAGCACGCTACCGAAATTCTTAAAACAACATTTGGTTTTCAGCAGTTTCGCCCCTCTCAAGAAAAAATAATTGATGAGCTATTAAAAGGCCAAGATTGCTTGGTGTTAATGCCTACGGGTGGTGGTAAATCACTTTGCTATCAGATACCGGCTTTAGTGCGTGAAGGCACGGGTATTATCGTGTCACCCCTTATAGCTCTAATGCAAGATCAGGTCGATGCACTTAAACAGCTTGGCGTAAACGCGGCTTTTCTGAACTCCAGTCTGGAGTATAAGGAAGCCACCGAGGTTGAGCAGGATTTAGTTAAGGGAAACTTAGATATTCTTTATGTGGCACCTGAGCGCTTATTGACCGAGCGAATGATGAGGCTGTTGGATAATGCCAGGTTATCTCTATTTGCGATAGACGAGGCGCATTGTGTGTCGCAGTGGGGGCATGATTTTCGGCCTGAGTACCAACGCCTGAAATCAATTCATACGCGTTATCCAGATGTACCCAGAATCGCATTAACGGCCACGGCTGATCAGCGCACCCGTGAAGAGATCATTTCGCAACTGCAATTAGAGCAAGCCAAAGTCTTTATCGACAGTTTTGATCGACCCAATATACATTATGCAATTAGTGATGGCGCGAATTCTAAACAGCGCTTATGGACCTTCCTCTCACAAAATCATAGCGATGATGCAGGCATTGTCTATTGTCTATCACGCAAGAAAGTGGATGCAGTCGCGGAATGGTTGCGCGACCAGGGCAGGGTAGCGTTGCCTTATCATGCAGGGTTATCAGCTGATGTACGGCAAGAAAATCAACGCCGATTTTTGCGTGAGGAAGGTGTGATTATCGTCGCTACCATTGCGTTTGGCATGGGCATAGATAAACCTGATGTACGTTTTGTTGCGCATTTGAATTTACCCAAAAGTATTGAAGCGTATTACCAAGAAACGGGGCGTGCAGGCAGAGACGGTTTACCTGCAAATGCATGGATGGCCTTTGGCTTACAAGATGTAATTACATTGCGACAATTCAGCCAGAATTCAAATGCTAACGAAACCCACAAACGAGTAGAGCATCATAAATTAGAAGCGATGCTGGGTTTGTGTGAGCTCGTGAGTTGTCGTCGACATGCTTTGCTGGAATATTTTGATGAAGAAACCAAAGATGCATGTGGAAACTGCGATAATTGTTTGCGACCCCCCCCTCAGAAGTGGGATGCCTCTCAAGCCTCTCAAATGGCTTTATCTTGTGTATATCGCACCGAACAACGCTTTGGTGTCAATTATATTGTCGATATATTACTAGGCAAAGAAGATGACCGTATCCAGCGTAACGGTCATCACCAACTCAGTACTTTTGGCATAGGCAAACAGTTCTCTACAGCAGAATGGCGAGTGATGATGCGCCAGCTGATTGCGTTGGGATTTTTAGAAATTGATATTGAACGGCACGGTGCCTTACGCTTAACCGAAAAATGTAGACCAATATTGCGCGGCGAACAAACTCTGCAGCTACGTAAAATGGAGAAACAAGAAAAACAGGCTTCGAGTAATAAGAAAGGCAAACGGGCGATACGGCCGCAAGATGAAGTATTATGGGAAGCTTTGCGTGCGCTTAGGTTGTCATTGGCTGAGAAAGCCGGAGTGCCACCCTACGTGATATTTCATGATGCTACGTTACAAGAAATGTTAAGGGAACGTCCGGATACACTAAAGGCAATGAGTAACATAACGGGTGTGGGAGAACAAAAGTTAGCACGCTTCGGGAAACTGTTTATTAATGAAATAAAAAAACATCCTCTTACCGAGTTGCTAGACAACACGCTTTCCAAAACCGTCAATGAGACATTGATGCTCTTCCAACAAGGTAAAACAATAGAGCAGATTGTCAAAGATCGAGAATTAACCAGTACGACGGTATATACCCATCTATCTTCTGCAATTGAAATGGGTTTGTTGGACGTTAAGGAAGTACTAGATTTGGATGAACAAAAATATGATGAAATAGTGCTGGCAATTGAGTCTTTTGGTGATGAAGACAGGCGATTAAAACCAGTATTTGAAGCGCTTGATGGGGTTTATGAATATGGCTTGCTTCGATGTGTGCAAGCATCGATCTAGTTTCTTATATATTTTCTTGGTATAAGTTCTTGCTATATGTTTTTGGGTGTATGTGTTTAGTGTATGCCTTGATATATATTCTCGATGTGTGAGCTACGGAGGTTAAAGGTTCAGTCAGTCCTGGCTAAAGAGGGAGAGCATTCGCCGGAGCAATCATAATAAGCGCCATAAGTACTGCTGCCATCAATACAAATAATTTGCTAAAAGTAATAACATCCTTGAGGCTGATTTGGCTAATTTCTTCGTCTTTCATTACGAACTCCTGTGGTAACTAACCAATTATTAGAGAGTTACAGCATATATAAAATTGGACTAATTTATATCCTTAAATAGGATAAATGTGAAGTTACTCACACATAAAAGGGGTTATTGTTTAATAAATGTTCTGCAATAGAAATAAAATATTTCTGTTATGAATAATTATGAGTAATAGATTGCAAATAATTCAAAATTTACTCATCTGTTAATTAGCCCTAAGTGGATATACGATAGCTTTAAAACCTATACCGTTAACAATAAAACAAGGCACTTATGACTAAATTGTTTAAACATATACTACTTTAGCACCACATTAATTTTCTTAGTTTGCTTGCTTGATTTGCTTTTACTGCAAAATGTTAGTGCAGAGACGGTTGTCAAAGAAATGCTTAACAAAGGGTAACAGTGCCGTAGTTGGATATATGTTGGCGTGCTCAAGTCTGATCATGTTCACGTGTGTATCGTATCATGTGCAAGATATGGTGAGGCAGTAATAAGTCATCCTGAAATCTTAAAGAATGAAAGTGTTCAAAAATGTTTTACAGCTTTTACAAATGCAGAAAATAAACTTCCTGCAATGAAGAGATCTGTCTTACCCATAGATATAGATAAAGCCCCCGAAACCATCGAATATATAGAGTTTGATATAGATAAGGCTATGCAAAAGTGGGAAGTTGCAGTCGAAAATTCAACTACACCCGCTTCGAAAAGACAGGCTCAAAACTGTCATGACGCATGTAGCCGTGATGCATCATGAGTTACTAGAGCGGTACCAGTATGAATCGAGCACAAGTCTACTGGGCCAGTTGTACAAGATGTGGAGACTCTGAGTCATTACAAGATGAGTTTAAACATAGCAGAGTGCCCACAAAAGAAGAAACAAAAACCACCATGACATTGATGTCTGATATTGAAGGCGTATATTTGCAAACTACCAAGAGTGGTTTTCGAGTACGAGGTTGTGAAGATTGGAAAACCTATTGTAATCAAGTAACACGTCTAAAAAATAATAAAGGTGGGTTTTCGCGCAAGATTAAATCTAATGACCATGTGCACTTGGTTGGAATTACCTATGATGCCAGCAAGGCTAATAAGGTAGTTAGCCATTGTATAGCCGAGAATGCTGTTATTTTAGATTCTAAAAATAAATAATTGGTTGTATTAGTTAAGTATGCAACAAAATTTTCTATTCACAACTTGGGTTAAAACGAACATGGTATATAAATGCTATTACTAACTTGGCCAATCCATATCAAATGGAAACGGTCGTTCCTCAGTATTAAACGTTAGATAAAGGATTATCTGGTTAGTATAAGTAGCGAGCGATTTACCAAGAATTTGAAGCTTCTGGTTAGTATTACCTGTGAATAATACCCAGAAAAACTGTACAACTATAACGGCTCCTACGACTATTCTAGATATTGAATAAAAAAAGGTTATAACCAACATAAATAACAGACGCATCCATATAGATTTGGATTTCAAATTCTTCGCTAAGGAAGATTCTTCAGCAGAGGGTGACACCGTTTCGTTCATAAGCAATCCTAAATAACCAAATTCATTATCAGTTAGTTATATATGGTACTAAATTTAGAGATTTCAAGCAGATTTTAGTAAATATTTGGTATATCTAATATAATATTAGTGTTTAGATCTTTAATTAAAATCCTTAGTTAAATGATAGAAGAGTTAAATAATAGAGGAAAAGTATGCAATATAGCTTTCAAGTAGAAAACATCAGGTGTGGTGGGTGCTCAAAAACTATTACTAGCAAGCTAGGAGAGATAGATGGAGTCAATGATGTGCTTGTAAACGTTGAAGATAAACAAGTTGTTGTTACAACTGATCTAGCTTTTGATACCAATATTAAGCAAGTATTAAGTGAAAGACTTGCTAAACTAGGTTACCCGGAAGTGGGCTCAATCGGCTCAAAACGTCTCAAGACTAAGGCAACCTCTGTTGTCAGTTGCGCGTTGGGTAAAATGTCAAGCAAGGACTGAAGGTATTAAATTTCTGTTGGTGATTCCAATGCACAAAAGAAATTAAATTTAATAAACCTTACTAACAAATAAAGATAAGTATTATTTCTATATTTATTTGCACAAATTAATGAATAAGACAATTATAGCCATCGGACTGATCATTGTGGCCATAGGCGTTATGTGGCCTTTGCTCAGCAAATTATCTTTAGGTAGATTACCTGGAGATATTGTATTTAAAAAAGATGGCTTTGGTTTTTATTTCCCAATCACTACTATGATCATTGTGAGCATAATCTTGTCTGTAATCATTTGGTTTTTAAGAAAATAATAACTTTAGTTGATGCAACTTTCATGTGCGTCTTTCACTTGCATATCTAAATTCTCACGATTGGCACTAAGCCAGCAATGAGGCGCTTGAGAATAACTAGAGTGTATCTGGTAATGATTCTTTTTCGACTTGCTTAAACTCCTTTTCACGTAAGATGATGATGCCTGCAGCAATGATCAATGAGGCACCTGTTATGGTTAGAAGCGTGATTAACTCATTCCAGAACACCCAGCCTATAAGTGCGGCAAACAATATGGATGAATAAGTAAAGGGTGCAATGCGACTCGCTGGCGCAAGCAGGTAAGCCTTGGTTAAAAACAGTTGACCTAATGTTCCACAACCTCCTAGCACAATGACTAACAGCCATTCGCTGAAGTTAGGTGTTTGCCAAAACCAAAGCATAGGAATCGATGAAATAATTAAACTTATTAAGCCGAAATAGAACACAATGCGACTGGTCGGTTCTGTTGCAGACATTCGTCGAATGGTTACTTTTGCTAGCGCGGCGAATGCGCCACCCATTAAACCTGCTAGTGATGCAATGTGGATGGTTCCTGTTGGTTTGATGACTAATATAACACCAAGAAAACCAATCATTATGGCCATGATGGCGCGTAGTGATATGTGTTCACTTAACCATAGAAAGGCAATGATGGGAATGAATAAGGGAGCGCTTATTTTAAGGAGCATTGCATCTGCAAGCGGTAATTCGGATAAGGCGTAAAAGAAACAATACATTGCAGTAACACCTGATATAGATCTTAAAAAGTGCCATTTTATATTATCAGTCTTTAGTGTTTTTACTCCGAGTTTAAAAATAAGAGGTGCGAGGATAATTAGACCAAATAAATTTCTAAAGAATAGAATATTTTGGCTAGGTAAATTTTCTGAAAGTAATTTAACTAATGAACCCATACCTACAAAACATAGTTCTGCAAGCATGGCAAATACACATCCAAGTAGTATATTATTAGTACGCATACATTAAAAAAGCCTCTGCAATATATGGTTACAGAGGCTTAGTTCTAATTAGCAAGCTATTAAGCTGCTAGCTGGCGAAGCACATAATGTAAAATTCCACCATTTTGGTAGTACTCTACTTCTTGTGGTGTATCAATGCGAACCTTTACATCAAATGATTTTTTGCTACCGTCAGCAGCTGTTGCTGTAACGGTCACAGATTTAGCTGCGCCATTTTGTAGGCCGGTAATATCGAAGACTTCATTGCCGGTTAAGCTTAGGCTTTCTGCATTTTCACCGTCGTTATACTGTAATGGAAGGATGCCCATGCCAACTAGATTTGAGCGGTGAATGCGCTCATAGCTTTCAGCAATTACTGCACTGACACCTTGTAAACTAGGGCCTTTAGCAGCCCAGTCACGTGATGAGCCGGAACCATACTCTTTGCCGGATAGGATAATAGTAGGCACTTTTTCTTCTTTGTATTTCATTGCTGCATCAAAGATAGACATTAGATCACCACTTGGTTGATGTAATGTTACACCTCCTTCCGTGCCAGGTGCCATTTTGTTACGTAAACGGATATTAGCAAACGTGCCACGCATCATAACTTCGTGATTACCCCTACGTGAACCATAGGAGTTGAAATCAGCAGGGTTAACACCTTTTTCCTGCAAGTATTTTGCAGCTGGGCTATCAGGAGCGATGGCACCGGCGGGTGATATGTGGTCGGTCGTTACCGAATCGCCAAGGTACGCTAACACTCTTGCACCATGAATGTCTGAAACATCACTGATGTCTTTAGTCATGCCTTCAAAGTATGGTGGGTTGTTGATATAAGTAGAGTCATCCCATGCATATAGGTTGCTATCTGCTGCTTCTAAACTATTCCAATTGTTCTCACCATGGAATACATCTTGATAAGACTTCACATATTGTTCTGTTGTAAGGAAGTTTGACACTACGTCAGTAACTTCCTGTTGGCTTGGCCAGATGTCTTTCAAGAACACTGGCTTACCATCTTTGTCTTCTGCAAGGGGTTCGTTGTATACATCGATATCCATGCGACCAGCAATAGCATAAGCGACTACAAGTGGTGGAGAAGCAAGGTAGTTCATGCGAATTAACGCGTGCACACGGCCTTCAAAATTACGGTTGCCTGAAAGAACTGAAGTGGTAACTAAGTTATTCTCAGTAATTGCGTTGGCTACAGGCTCAGGAAGAGGGCCAGAATTACCGATACAAGTTGTGCAACCATAACCCACTACATGGAAGCCAAGTTCCTTAAGATCACTCATTACACCTGCATTTTCGAGGTATTCTGTTACCACACGTGAGCCTGGTGCAAGTGATGTTTTTACCCATGGTTTAACTTTAACGCCCAGTGCGGCTGCTTTGCGAGCAACCAAACCCGCACCGAGCATTACGCTTGGGTTTGAAGTGTTTGTGCATGAAGTGATTGCAGCAAGTACTACCGCGCCATCTGATAAGGTTTCTTTTTTACCATTAATTTCAATTTCTACACTGCCTGCACTATTGATTTCACGTTCTTCTTTTAATGCAGCAATGTCTCTAGCAAAGGCAGGTTTAGATTCTGAAAGTGAAATACGATCTTGTGGACGTTTAGGGCCAGAAATACTTGGTACGACGTTGCCCAGATCTAATTCAATGTGTTCGCTGAAATTAACATCTGTTCTTGTTTTTTCACGCCACATGCCGGTTTCTTTTGCATAAGCTTCCGTTAGTGCAACTTGCTGTGGATCGCGTCCTGTTTGTTCCAAATAACGAATAGTTTCAGCATCAATAGGAAAGATGCCACAGGTAGCTCCATATTCTGGTGCCATGTTTGCAATGGTTGCGCGGTCTGCTAGTGGTAACACATCTAAGCCGTCACCATAAAATTCTACAAATTTGCCCACTACGCCATGTTTGCGAAGCATTTCAACAATAATCAACACTAAATCGGTTGCCGTAGCACCTTCAGGCAGTTTACCGGTTAGCTTGAAACCAACCACTTTTGGTATAAGCATAGAGATCGGTTGGCCAAGCATGGAAGCTTCTGCTTCAATACCACCAACACCCCAACCTAAAACACCCACACCGTTAATCATGGTGGTGTGTGAATCGGTACCGACTACAGAGTCAGGATAGGCTTGTGTGGTGCCGCCCTGTTCACTAGGGAGGTCTTTAGAAAAGATTACGCGTGCTAAATATTCCAAGTTCACTTGGTGCACGATGCCTGTGCCGGGAGGAACTACTTTAAAGTTAGAGAATACATTCTGTCCCCACTTTAGAAAGCTATAACGTTCTTTGTTACGACTGAATTCTAATTTTTCATTTAAATCCATGGCGTTATCGGAACCAAAGTTATCCACTTGTACAGAGTGATCGATCACCATTTCTGCCGGTTGTAATGGATTAATTTTCTCTGGGTCACCGCCAAGTTTTTTCATGGCATCTCGCATAGCCGCTAAATCGACTACACAAGGAACACCTGTGAAGTCCTGCATCAATACGCGTGCCGGGCGAAAGGCTATTTCTTTGCTTGGGTCAGCTTTAGAGTCCCAATTTAAAATCGCTTCAATATCTTGCTTGGTAACGGTCTTGTTATCTTCATTACGCAAAAGATTCTCAAGTAAAATTTTAATGGAATAGGGTAGACGCTCTGCCTGAGGTAATTTGCCCACATTATAGATTTCATAGGTATTACCATTTACATCAAGGTTGGATTTGGTATTGAAACTATTACTCATACAGGCTCCTCAGCAGTACGTTTAAATTTGTTTGCCTTGTGACCAAGCTAGGGGTCAAAAAGGAGCGTGATTATTAAACATTTACTATCAAAGGGTAACTGCCTGTAAGTGGTAAATGGGGCAGGAATGCTAGATTTTGTTGTCAAATACGCTGTTCCAAGTCAATTATATTATCTAATAGTGATTTTCTACCAAGCAATAAAGTCCAGCGCTTACCATTGGCTTGTTTCCAGAGGCTAATAGAGCGAATACCGGCTAATAGTAATGCTCTTATTTTGCTGGCATTTTGGTCCATTTTTAAATAAACCGGATCTCCCTCAATAATAACTTTTGGCCCTAGTGGGCTGATATGTTCACGGTAAAGACCGCCTAAATCTTGAGTGATATCGTCGAATGAATCCGCTACGGAATCATATTGGTTGCTTATTCGTTCGATCTGACTGCCTAGAGATGATAATGCTTGTTTGTTTTCTTGCAACTTGGAAGCAAGATACATTAGGTTGATCGCATAGCGTGTTCGTTCTACTGCATGTTTCTCACTTTTATTTTGTAATGCTGTTTTAAGTGTTTGTAAACCAAGTTGAAGGTTGTCGATCGAGCCATATACCTCTATGAATTGAGCAGGATTGAGGTTTAGCACACTTTCAATTGTTGGGATCATGCAAGAGTGCTCTGTATTGCCATCCCAGGCAATATTCTGTACCAACGCTAATGACTGGTATAAACCAGTAAGCGCTATAGTTTGATCTTTCGAAATTGTGAACACGTGTGAGCCAAATTAATTAATTATAACGGTCTTCAATAATAGCACCACCCAGACATTTATCATCTTGATAAAGCACCACGCTTTGACCTGGGGTGATGGCCCATTGTGGGTCATCAAATGTTACTTCATAGCAGTTATTGTTGAAAAGGCTGATTGAACAAGATTGGTCTGATTGTCGGTAGCGAGTTTTGGCTTTCAGGTTTTCTAATGAAGCGGGTGGTTCTCCTGCAATCCAGTGGAAATCTTTTGTGAATAATTTAGAGTGAAATAAAGATGCATGATTACGGCCTTGCACAACATAGAGACAATTTGCATCTATATCTTTCTTGGTTACATACCACGGCTCTTCTGAATGCTCACGTTGGCCACCTATCCCCAAGCCTTGACGTTGCCCAATGGTATAAAACATTACGCCTTCATGTTCACCAATTACTTTTTCATCCAGGGTTCTTATTTCGCCTTGCTGTGCAGGAATGTAGTTTTTTAAAAAATCTCTAAATTTACGTTCACCAATAAAGCAGATTCCTGTGCTATCTTTTTTGTCAAACGTGTCAAATTTATTATCTTTAGCAATTTTTCGAACTTCAGATTTTTCTAAATTTCCGATTGGAAATAGCGACTTTGATAATTGTTGGCGACCTAGTGTGTGTAAAAAATAACTTTGGTCTTTGCTGGAGTCGATTCCTTTATGTAAAACTGCATCGGACTCTGTAATTTTACAGTTAGCATAATGTCCGGTTGCTATGTAGTCTGCATCTAAATTTAGTGCGTGTTCAAGAAAGGCGCGGAACTTAATTTCTTTGTTGCAAATAATGTCAGGGTTTGGGGTTCGTCCGGCACGATATTCAGTTAAAAAATATTCAAACACGCGGTCCCAGTATTCGCTAGAGAAATTAACAGTGTGTAACGGAATATCAATTTGATCACAAATACTTTGCGCATCTGCTAGGTCAACTGATGCAGAACAGTACTCATCATCGTCATCTTCTTCCCAGTTTTTCATAAACAAACCTTCAATATCGAAGCCTTGTTTTTGTAATAGGTATGCTGCGACGGAGGAGTCCACGCCGCCAGACATGCCGACGATGATCTTATCTGTCATAAATTAACTAAACTGCTCGACAGTGATGAAGTTACCAATGCTGATAAATGCTACGCATCATATCCAGATTTTGACGCTTACCTGACAGGTAGTCTTTCAAGCTTTCGGTTACCAGGATACTTCTAATTCTAGTTTCAGGTAATGCCAGAATTTCATCTTTGTGGTGCCATTTAGCATTCAAAATTCCATCGTCCAGCTCAGCTGATATTTGTTTTTCACTGCAACCACCGCAGAAGGCGAAGCGTAGAAACGTTTCATCTTTACGTGGATGCTGCCACTGGTAAATGCCAACTAATGCTGTTGGGTAAAATTCCCAACCTGTTTCTTCCAGGGTTTCGCGTTTCGCAGCTTCGATCAGTGTTTCTCCTGACTCCCAATGGCCCGCGGGCTGATTGAGCACAGGGGTTCCTTCGACCATTTCTTCAACCAAAAGGAATTTATCTTCCCGTTCAATAACTGCTGCGACGGTTATATGTGGTTCCCAATGCATAATTTTTCTGAATTTTTTAACGTTTTCGAATTGCGAAATTCACCAAGTGAATAGATAAAATATACGATATATTGCAAATAATTATATCAAATAAAATAAGTTATATCCATGAAATCAATAATATGGGATAACTAGTTAATCTATTTTATTGAAAATACTTGAAACTCACTCTGTTTGCACCCATCTTACTCTGTATTACACAGTATCCTTACAGTAAGCCAAATGGTGCGTTTTAGATATTGTAACTAGGCTGCAAAATAGGGCTGTATATAATATTAATTTAATAGCTTGCCAATTAGAGTATGTCTGATCAAGAAGAAATTCGCCACGATGATGGGTTGGCGGTCCAAGAGGCTAAGCCTAAGACCAAGAAACCTCAGATGTACAAAGTTGTCATATTGAATGATGATTACACTCCTATGGAGTTTGTAGTACATATTTTAGAGAGCTTTTTTAAGATGAATCGTGAAAAGGCTACCCGTATCATGTTACATGTGCATACGCGAGGTAAGGGTGTTTGTGGTGTATTTACTCGCGATGTTGCGGAAACAAAAGTTGCCCAAGTTAATGATTATTCAAGGATGAATAACCATCCATTACTTTGTGCCATGGAAGAGGCTTAAGTAAAAGTATTAGAGACAGGTACTCATGCTAAATAAAGAGCTGGAATTTACATTAAACGTCGCTTTTAAAGCAGCGCGTGAAAAGCGCCATGAATTCATGACCGTGGAACATTTGCTGCTTGCGCTTACACAAAATCCTGCAGCAGCGGATGTGTTGCGAGCCTGTGGCGCAAATTTGACCAAGCTTGGCACAGAGCTTGCAGAATTTATTGGCGATAACACGCCGGTGTTACCTGAAGATGATGATCGCGATACACAACCTACTCTAGGTTTCCAACGTGTATTACAACGTGCAGTATTTCATGTGCAATCATCCAGTAAAAAAGATGCTGAAGTAACCGGTGCAAATGTGCTGGTTGCTATATTCGGCGAACAAGAGTCTCATGCGGTTTATCTATTAGGACAACATGATGTTGCACGCTTGGATGTTGTGAATTTTATTGCACATGGTATTTCAAAAGTACCGATGGAATCTGAAAATGAATTGAGCGGTGATCCAGAAGTAGACTTGAATGGTGATGCGCGTGCACCAAAACCATTGGAACGTTTTGCAACAAATTTAAATGCTCTCGCAATGGAAGGAAAGATAGATCCTTTGATTGGTCGTGATAATGAAATTGAACGCGTAGTGCAAATTCTATGTCGTCGTCGCAAAAACAATCCGTTATTAGTTGGTGAAGCAGGTGTAGGTAAAACCGCTATAGCAGAAGGTCTGGCTAAAAGGATAGTTGAAAAAGAAGTACCGGAAATATTACAGAATAGTACAATCTATTCATTAGATTTGGGTGGTCTGGTTGCAGGCACCAAGTATCGCGGTGATTTTGAAAAGCGTCTTAAAGGCGTTTTGCATCAACTAAAAGAAGAAGAGGGTGCCATCCTCTTTATTGATGAAATTCATACTGTAATTGGTGCAGGCTCCGCTTCTGGTGGTGTGATGGATGCGTCAAACTTGATTAAACCAATGTTAAGTTCGGGTGAGCTTAAATGTATTGGTTCTACTACCTATCAAGAATTCCGTGGGGTATTTGAAAAAGATCGCGCTT
Organism: uncultured Thiotrichales bacterium; assembly: GCA_964486815.1. Taxonomy (GTDB): domain Bacteria; phylum Pseudomonadota; class Gammaproteobacteria; order UBA4575; family UBA4575; genus JABDMD01. The sequence goes on along the minus strand of CAZAOO010000001.1, from coordinate 125,453 downwards.
TAGCACGAAGATTTCAAAACATAGATATTGACGAGCCTTCGGTTGAAGAAACTTATCAAATTCTAAAAGGTTTGCGCAGTCGTTTCGAAGCTCATCATGATGTTAAGTACTCTGACAAAGCGCTTAAAACCGCCGCAGAGCTTGCGGATAAGTATATTAATGACCGCTACATGCCTGACAAGGCAATTGACGTGATTGATGAAGCTGGGGCGAATATGAATATTAAGCCAAAGTCTTTACGTAAAAAGACCATCTCGGTTAAACAAATTGAAGATGTGGTATCTAAAATTGCGCGTATCCCACCGAAACACGTGAGTTCTGATGATACGACTGTATTGAAGAATTTAGAGCGTGATTTAAAGCTAGTTGTATTTGGTCAAGACAATGCAATTAGCACATTAGCTACGGCAATTAAAATGTCACGTTCCGGAATTGGTAATGAAGAAAAACCAATTGGGTCATTTTTGTTTGCTGGGCCTACAGGTGTTGGCAAGACAGAAGTTACAAAACAGTTGTCAATGATACTTGGTATTGAATTGCTACGATTTGATATGTCTGAATATATGGAACGCCATACTGTTTCGCGTTTAATTGGCGCACCTCCTGGTTACGTGGGTTTTGATCAAGGTGGTTTACTAACTGATGCAGTATTAAAAGCGCCGCATTGTGTTTTATTGTTAGATGAGATTGAAAAAGCTCATCCTGATGTATTTAATCTTTTATTACAGATTATGGATCACGGCAGGTTGACGGATACTAATGGTAGAAAAGTGGACTTCCGTAATGTAATTCTGGTGATGACCACCAATGCAGGTGCATCTGAAATGAGTCGCAGCAGCGTTGGATTCACTTCTCAAGATCATCAGACTGATGGCATGGAAATTATCAAGCGTACATTTACACCTGAGTTCAGAAATCGAATGGATGCGATCATTCAATTCTCGGCACTAGATAAGAAAACTATTTTGTACGTTGTAGAAAAATTTGTTTCAAAACTCGAAGCACAACTGGAATCTAAGAATATAGAAATCCAGGTTGAAGCTTCTGCTAAAGAGTGGATAGCTGAACGAGGTTACGATGTGAAAATGGGTGCGCGACCCATGGAGCGTGTTATTCAAGAACACATCAAGAAACTTCTCGCTGAAGAGATTTTATTTGGACGTTTAGAACACGGCGGTAAAGTCTTAATACGTGCCAGCGAGGTAATTCGTGATAACACTTCGGGCAACGGATTGGAAATTGAGTACCTAGAAGAAGTTACTAATTAGAGGTTTGATGTTATTTCACTAGGAGTTTAGTCTGTAGTTGCGTGGGCAAACTATGAGAACTATAGGGAAGGCTATGAGGTTTGTCACTTGCCGCGGAAAGTAATTCTTCCTTTTGATAAATCATACGGCGTCATTTCTACTGTAACTTTGTCACCAGTCAAAATTTTAATGTAGTGTTTACGCATGCGACCAGAGATATGAGCCGTAATAGCGTGCCCGTTTTCTAGCTCTACGCGAAACATGGTGTTTGGCAGGGTTTCCATAACGGTACCCTCCATTTCAATTTGGTCTTCCTTAGCCATACAGCTCCCGTACATTCAAGTACTTTAATAAATAAGCCGCATATTATGAGAGAAGAAAAAAATAAAACAAGCGATTTGATTTATGAGTACAATATCTCGGTCAGAATCCTCATCAAATAATCCATAAAATAACCAAAATACACTAGTATTTATCTGTTAATTATCAGCACTATATACAATGAGTAACGCATATTTATTTCCAGGTCAGGGTTCCCAGTCGGTTGGCATGCTAGCCGAGCTAGCTAGCGAATATCCTGAAGTTAAGCAAACCTTTGAGCATGGCTCTGAAATATTGAAACAAGATTTATGGGCTTTAGTATCAGAGGGTCCAGTAGAGGATCTCAACCGAACTGAAAACACGCAACCCATCATGCTCTGTTCATGTGTGGCGGTATGGCGTATATGGTCGAAACAGTTTTCTAAAGCACCAGCATATATGGCTGGGCATAGCTTTGGAGAATATACGGCGTTGGTTTGTGCAGGTATGCTTGATTTTGATACAGCCATACCTCTCGCACGTTTTCGTGGTGAAGTAATGCAGCAAGCTGTCCCAGAAGGACAGGGCGCCATGGCAGCGATATTGGGTTTGGATGACGACAAACTTGCAGAAGTATGCTCGCGATTATCACAAGGAGAAGTTGTTGAAGCTGTTAATTTTAATGCTCCAGGACAAGTAGTTATTGCAGGGGATTCGGCAGCAGTGGCAAGAGTGATTGATGCAGCTAAAGATGCTGGTGCAAAGCGCGCGGTAATTTTGCCTCTTAATGTGCCCTCACATAGTAGTTTAATGCAGCCTGCAGCAGAGAAATTGCGTGAATATCTTAATGATTTAACGTTTAATGCGACGAATGTAAGTGTAATCCATAATGCGGATGTGCAAGCACACACAAGCGAACTAGATATCAAAGAAGCTTTATATCTACAGCTTTTTAACCCTGTGCGCTGGGTAGAAACAATTCAGCATTTAGTGACACAGAGCACACAGACATTTGTAGAACTTGGCCCTGGTAAAGTGCTTGCGGGATTGGCAAAACGTATAGATAAAAATGTTCCATGTTATGGAGTACACGATCTGAAAAGTTTGCAACAAACATTAGAAAATATTTCGGAATAGGGAAGTTTGTAATTATGCATAAGCAAGTCGCATTGGTAACCGGTGCTAGCCGTGGAATCGGCAAAGCCATATTGCACGTATTAGCAACAGATGGTTTTGCTGTTGTGGGCACGGCCACAACTGAAAACGGTGCTAATAAAATACAAGAAGAATTGCATTCAAATGGATACCAGGGACTTGGTTTAGTACTAGATGTAACAAGTGACGATTCAATCAAAGCATGCCTTGATTTCATCAAAGAGAAGTATAGTGCACCCACGATATTGGTAAACAATGCTGGCATCACAAAAGACAATTTGTTAATGCGAATGAGAGCGGATGAATGGAACGATGTCATCAATACGAATTTATCTTCTATATATCGACTCTCTAAAGCCTGTTTGCGCGATATGATGAAGGCTAAGAACGGACGAATTATAAATATTTCCTCTGTAGTGGGTTCTGCTGGCAATGCGGGTCAAACTAATTACTCGGCTGCGAAAGCGGGTATATTCGGATTTACAAAATCATTGGCCCAGGAAGTAGGCTCACGTGGAATAACCGTAAATGCCATCGCACCGGGCTTTATTGAAACCGATATGACTGATGAATTAAATGCAGAGCAGCAAAAAGCACTGACGAGTAAAATTCCTCTCGGTCGTATGGGAAGTGTCAAAGACATAGCTGAAGCGGTTAAATTTTTAGCTTCTGAGAATGCTGGTTATATAACAGGAGAGACAATTCATATTAATGGCGGGCTATATATGGCTTAGAATATGTTAAATAAAAACTATTCTTACATAAACTATATCGCCTAACGCCTTGTATCTATTCAATAAAAACAGTTGAAATCAGAAAATGTACATAAAGACTAATTTGGTATTACAACAGATTAGTGGTATTCATGATGATGGCAAGGCGATAACCTTTTCAATACAATAGCGACCCGATTTATGAAGGTCTGAAATTTTTGCATAGAGGAAGCAATTTTATGAGCACGAACGAAGAAAGAGTTAGAAAGATCATTGTTGAGCAATTAGGTGTTAGTGAAGATGAAGTTAAAGAAAACGCATCTTTTGTTGATGATCTAGGCGCAGACTCGCTTGATACTGTGGAACTAGTAATGGCTCTGGAAGAGGAATTCGAATGTGAAATTCCTGATGAATCAGCTGAGAAAATAACTACAGTAAAAGAAGCAATTGATTACATTAATAACAATAAATAACATCAAATAAGTTTATTTGTTGTTTTCTTGAGCTGAACTGTTGCGATAAGTGTAATCTGTTTAATCATTTTAAGTTTTTAATACAAAGTAAATACTATGTCACGTAGACGTGTTGTCGTTACTGGTTTGGGGATTGTGTCTCCAGTCGGTTCTACCATTGAAAAAGCTTGGGGAAATATTACAGCTGGTAACAGCGGAATTTCCAAAATTGATTGTTTTGACGCTAGCGAGTTTTCAGTACAAATTGCAGGACAAACTCGTGACTTTGTTGTAGATGATTATTTGAGCAAAAAGGATCAACGTAAGATGGATCCTTTTATTCATTATGGTATTGGCGCAGGCATTCAGGCTATAGAAGATTCTGGTTTTGAAGTTACCGAGGAAAATGCAGATCGTATCGGTGTTGCAATCGGTAGCGGTATCGGCGGATTACCGGGCATAGAGAAAAGTAATGAAGCCTATCTAAAGGGTGGGCCAAAAAAGATTTCTCCATTCTTTGTTCCAAGCAACATTATCAATATGGTCTCAGGAAACTTGTCAATTATGAAAGGTTTCCGTGGCCCGAACATCTCAATTGTTTCTGCCTGTACAACCGGTACACACAATATAGGTGATGCAGCAAGAATGATTATGTATGGGGATGCAGATATCATGATTGCAGGTGGCGCGGAAATGGCAACTTGCCCATTAGGTATTGGAGGTTTTGCTGCAGCTAAAGCGCTTTGTTCATCCCACAATGATGATCCCGAGGGAGCAAGCCGTCCCTTTGATCTAAATAGGAATGGTTTCGTGTTAGGAGACGGTGCGGGTGTTATCGTATTAGAGGAATACGAAAGTGCAAAAGCTCGTTCTGCTAATATTTATTGTGAGTTAGCAGGCTATGGTATGAGTAGTGATGCCTACCACATGACGTCTCCTGCAGAAGGAGGTAGTGGTGGTGCAAAGTGTATGCAAAATGCACTGGCAGATGCTGGTTTAAATCCTACTGATGTAGATTATATCAATGCACATGGTACTTCTACGCCGGCAGGTGATGTTGCTGAAACACAGGGTATTAAAAGTACCTATGGCGATCATGCAAAAAAGCTAGCGGTAAGTTCTACTAAATCCATGACCGGACATTTGCTGGGAGCTGCAGGTGGTGTTGAAGCTGTATTCAGTATTCTTGGCTTATATCATGGTATTTTACCTCCAACAGTAAATTACGATACTCCGGATCCGAACTGCGATCTTGATTATGTGCCAAATGAGGCGCGTGATAAAAATATCAAGGTAGCGTTGTCTAATTCATTTGGTTTCGGTGGCACAAATGGTACTGTCGTGATGAAAAAAATCTAATTACTTCTGTTGATATATTTGTTCATATAAATTTGACTCAAATATTCAGGTTCCTATATGCATTATCCTGAAGTCATCATTAATGGCGCCCAGGGAGAGCAACTTTCCAGTCTAGATCGTGGGCTGCTTTACGGTGATGGCGTATTTGAAACAATAGCGATAAAACAGGGTAAGCCTCAATATTGGGCTGATCATCTAGATAGATTAAAGCAGGGTTGCAAAATACTGGGCTTACAGAACTTAGATATTCCGTCTCTTGAAAAAGAACTACAGCAAATCCTGCATTCTGAAAGCAATTCAAATTGTGTCGTTAAAATCATTATTACCCGTGGTGTTGGTGGTAGGGGCTACCAACCTACCGTGCAGCCGCTTACACGCATTGTGCAAAAATTCCCATGGCCCGAGTACCCTGCGAGCTACGTTGACCTAGGGATTAACGTCACATGTTGTAATTTTCGTTTATCAAGACAAAGCAAGCTTTCTAAAATCAAACATTTAAATCGTCTTGAACAAGTTCTCGCACGAAGCGAGTGGCAAGACGAGTTTCAAGAAGGATTGGTTTGTGATGAAGAGGATAACGTCATAGAAGGAACTTCAAACAACGTTTTCTTTCAGCGTGAGGATTGCTTGATTACGCCCAGTCTTGATCAATGTGGTGTTGAAGGAGTGATGCGCAAGAAAATTATTGAATATTGTCTTGAAAAAGAGATTGTTGTTGAAGTGCGTGCTTTCAAATATTCTGAAATGAAGCAAATACATACGATGTTCCTATGTAACAGCATTAACGCAATTTGGCCAGTGCGTTATTATTGTGAGCGAAAACTTGTTAAAACCGCTATAATAGAGCAGCTAGTAGCAGCATTTAATAGTTAGGATATCTTGCGTGAAAACCTTAACTCGTCTAATAAGCTCGTTGTTAATCATATTGACTATCGTTGTTACGATGCTGTCTATGTATTTTAAAGATTATGCCAATAAACCTTTGTCATTAAGTGATGAAAAAGTACAGCTTGTGGTTGAGCCTGGCATGCATTTCAAGCAAATCACACGAATGCTTGTTGAGCGTGGTTTAATAAAAGAAACCTTACCCTGGCGTGTGTTTGGCCGCCTAAGTGGTGCGAGTAATTCTATTAAGGCAGGTGAATATACACTGCAAGCAAACCTTAGCCCTGTGCAGTTGTTAAACAAGTTAATCAAGGGTGAAACGGTTCAATTTGCAATCACTGTAATTGAGGGTTGGACGTTTAAACAATTATGGGATGAAGTACAAAAACATGAAAAGATTAAACAAGTCGCAACTAGCAAAGAAGAATTGTTAGACTTGCTAGGGATAGAGCAACATCCAGAAGGTTTGTTTTATCCTGACACTTATCATTTTCCTGCAGGTACAACGAACGTTGAATTTTTTCAACGCGCCTATAATTACATGGCTAGAGTATTACAGGAAGAATGGTCTAATCGTCCTGAAGATACGCATCTTAAATCTGCTGAAGATGTATTGACCCTGGCTTCAATTATTGAAAGAGAAACCAGTGTAGATGATGAGCGAGAACTGGTAGCAGCCGTATTTAATACCCGTTTAAAACGTGGCATGCGATTACAAACAGATCCAACGGTGATTTATGGGATGGGTGATGACTACAAGGGAGATATTCGTCGCAAAGATCTAAAAGCAGATACCCCTTACAACACTTATGTGCATAAGGGTTTACCACCTACACCCATTGCATTGCCTAGTCGCGCATCTATTTCAGCTGCATTGCATCCTGCGGATTCTGAAGTTTTGTACTTTGTGTCGAAGGGAGATGGCACACATCATTTCTCTAAAACCTACGATGAACACCGTAATGCAGTGATCAAATACCAACTTGATGGAAAAAAACATAAGTATCAAGCGGATCATAAAAGCAAATAAGTCTTTTAAATTTCGGGAAGATTATGGGTAGAGATACAGAGGAAATGTTTCAGGGGAAGTTTATTACTTTCGAAGGTACTGAAGGAGTAGGCAAGTCTACACAGATTCAACTTTTAGAGAAATATTTGAGTACTAAAAATATTTCATGCTTAGTAACGCGTGAGCCGGGCGGTACTAAACTCGGTGAGCGTGTTAGAGAAATTCTGCTTGATAGCGATGAGGTAGAGATTGACCCCATGACGGAATTGCTATTGATGTTTTCTGCGCGCGCGCAACATTTAAAAGAAGTTATATATCCTGCCTTAAAAGAGAATATCTGGGTTCTATGTGATCGATTTACAGATGCAAGTTATGCCTATCAGGGAGGAGGGCGGGGTTTGTCTTTCCCGGTGATTCATAGGATAGAAATATCAGTGCAAAATCAATTTAGGCCGGACTTGACGATTTTACTGTCCGGTGACATTCAAGAAGGTATGCGCAGAGTTTCTAGACGTGGAGAAAAAGATCGATTTGAACAAGAGAAGTTAGAATTTTTTGAGCGAGTTCGAGCCAGTTATTTAAAACTGGCTAAAGCAAGTCCCGAGAGATTTTCAGTAGTCGATGCGGACCAAAAAATTGATCAAGCTGCATTAGCTATTCAAGCTGCTGTTAAGTTACGATTTGCTGAGTTGATTGTAGAAGACTAAGCTACTTGATGATCCTTCCTTGGCAACACGATAACTGGCAACGCGCATTGCGTTTTTTAAGTGATGGTCGGCTTGCGCATGCAGTTTTATTATCAGGACCTGCATCAGTTGGAAAGCTTGAGTTCTGTTTGTCTTTTATTCAGCGACTTAACTGTACAAGCCCGACACGCGATGATTATTCATGTGGTGGGTGTAAAGATTGCCTGCTTTTCTTGGCACGAACCCATCCAGATATCCGCATTTTGAATGTTGATGAAGATGCAGGGCTAGATAAAAAACTATCGAATAAGACTGAGCAAATAAAAGTTGATGATATTCGTGAAATCAACCAGTTTATGACATTAAGTAGGCAGCAGGGTGGTTATAAAGTCGTTTGCCTGAATTATGCAGAAACTATGAATAATAATGCTGCAAACGCATTGTTAAAAACTTTAGAAGAGCCACCTCAGAATTCAATTATATTTTTAATTACTCACCGTGCAGATGCACTGTTACCAACTATTAAAAGTCGTTGTCAGACATGGAAGTTTAATCTACCCTCTGATGAACAGAGTCTAAGTTGGCTTAATCAACAAAAGACACAAGAAAATTGGCCTACACTGCTTAAAGTTGCAGGAAATCGTCCTTTATTAGCTCTAGAGTTAGATGCCTCCGGCTTAGATGAGGATAGGGCGAGCTTCTATCAAGATTTAGGTCATTTCCTTCTCGGCAAGAGTAGTGTGACTAAGATCTCATCAAAACACCAGGACGAGCAACTGGAGAGGCTGGTGGTGTGGCAGCAAGCATGGTGTGCAGATCTGGCTCGCTGCCACTATGACGATCAGCCGGTGACGCTTGAAAATCCGGACATTCGTCGGAGCTTGCATAGTCTAGTGGGCCGAGTAGACTTACATTCATTATTCAGATACATGGACAAACTTACTGAATTACGTAGGTTTTCTAGTGCGCCCCTAAATAAGAGGTTGTTCATCGAAGATATGCTTATTCGATGTCAGGAAATACTCGTACAACCGGTTTAGAACCGAAAATAACTAAAACATACTATGGCAGAAGGTAGCAGAGGTATTTTATCGCTGGCAATCAAAGACAAAGGCTCTTTGTATGCAGCATACATTCCATTCATTAAGAATGGGGGTTTGTTTATTCCCACCAACAAAGCATATAAGCTTAATGACGAAGTTTTTATGCTACTCACATTGATGGACGATACAGAACGGCTTCCTGTTGCGGGTAACGTAGTTTGGATTACACCGCCAAACTCTCAAGGCAATCGTACTACAGGAATTGGTGTTCAATTTAGTAACCAAGACAATAGTCAGACTAGAAATAAAATTGAAGGCCTTCTCGCTGGTGCGCTACAGGCTGATCGACCCACCCATACAATGTAACTGCGTATGTTTGCGCAGCTGTCAGAATTGTTGTCTCATAGAGTTGTCTAGGTAGATAAACAAACTATCAATAGCAATGGATAAAGACACACTTTTAAAATTAAGTGATGGGCAACTGAACAGTAATAACATTAGTTATGTTGAAGCTCTCTACGAAGATTATTTAACAGATTCTAGTTCGGTTTCAGAGTATTGGCGAGCAATCTTCGATAAGCTTGAGCAGGTTTCTGCAACAAATATTACTCATTCTAGTGTTAGAGAAAAGTTGCGCGATACAGCACAGAAAAAAGTTTTTGAAATACCTCAGAATAATTTCGAAGCAAATAATCGAAAACAAGTTGGTGTTATTCGCTTAATTAGCGCATACCGTTATTTAGGCCATCGCCAGGCCGATATCGATCCTTTAAGTTCAGATGCGCGCCCTGATATTCCAGAACTCAGTCCGGAATTCCATGGCCTAACTCATGCAGATATGGAGACTGTTTTTGAAACAGGTTCTCTTGGTGGAATAAAAAAGGCACCACTGCGTGAAATCATCAATATGCTCTCAGTTACCTACTGCGGAACCATAGGTTCCGAATTTAAGCATATAACTTCGCCAGAACAGAAGGAATGGATTCAACATCGACTAGAGCAATTTTATTTGTCATCAGGTTTCTCTGATAAACGTAAGCGTACTATTCTAGAAATGCTTATTGCTGCAAAATCACTTGAAGTATATCTACATAAGAAATATGTAGGACAAAAGCGTTTTTCACTCGAGGGTGGTTTAAGTTTAATCGTAATAGTAGATGAGATTATTATGCGTTGTGGATTTCATAATGTAAGTGAAGTGATTATGGGTATGGCGCATCGTGGCAGACTCAATGTGTTGGTTAATATACTTGGTAAAAGCCCCGAAGAACTATTCCAAGAATTTGAAGATACTCTAGACCCTGTGAATGGCTCTGGTGATGTTAAATATCACAAAGGCTTCTCGGCTGACTTGAAAACAGAACATTCGCCCGTTCATGCAGTGTTGGCATTTAATCCGTCACATTTAGAGGCCATTAATCCGGTAGTCGAAGGCTCTGTGCGAGCACGGCAAGAAAGACGTAATGATATTGAACGGGTTGATGCTCTTCCACTATTGATTCATGGAGACGCTGCATTTGCTGGCCAAGGTGTGGTGATGGAAACGTTGAACCTGTCTAAAACACGTGGTTATACAACAGGCGGCAGTATTCATGTAGTCGTAAATAACCAGATAGGTTTCACTACCAGTGATCCTCTGGATTCACGATCTACTTTATATTGTACGGACGTTGCCAAAATGGTACAGGCCCCTATATTCCATGTTAATGGAGATGATCCCGAAGCGGTTGCCTATGTCTCTCAGCTTGCAGTAGATTTTAGAAAGAAATTTAAGCGTGATGTTGTGATAGATATGATCTGTTATCGACAACACGGTCACAACGAAGCAGATGAGCCTTCGGTGACGCAACCATTAATGTATCAAGCGATTCGTAATAAAGAAGGCGTGACCAGAATATATGCTAATCGTTTAATCCGTAATAAAACAATTACACCTAGCAGAGTTAAAGCGCTAAAAACAATGTATCTAAATAAATTGCAAAGAGGCGAGCAAGTTTGTGGGCCAATTGCAATGAAAGTAGATCGTAAATATATAGTCAATTACAAGCCTTATATTGGAACTCATTGGCGAGATAAATGTAGTACTAAACTTACAATAGAGCGCATTAAAAACCTCACACAAAAATTCACAAGTGTGCCTGAAGGATTTAGTTTGCATCGTACGGTACAGAAAATTGTCGATGCGCGTTTAAAAATGGGCACTGGCGAAATGAATGCAGATTGGGGTTTTGGAGAAACACTCGCTTATGCTTCATTACTTGAAGAAGGTTATGGTGTTCGTATCTCCGGGCAAGATTGTGTGCGGGGTACTTTTTTTCATAGGCATGCTGGTTTTCATGATCAAAAAACGGGCGAAATATATGTGCCACTACAGCACATAAAAAAAGGCCAACCTCTTTTTTTACCAATTAATTCACTGCTTTCAGAAGAGGCAGTATTGGGTTATGAAGTAGGCTATAGCACAGCAGAACCTGAAACTTTAGTGATTTGGGAGGCACAATTTGGTGATTTTGCCAATAATGCTCAAATGTATGTGGACCAGTTTTTGAGTTCTTCCGAAGCCAAGTGGCAACGTTTTTGTGGTTTAGTGATGCTATTGCCGCATGGTTATGACGGACAAGGTCCAGAACATTCATCAGCAAGACTGGAACGTTATCTGCAATTATGTGCCGAAAATAATATGCAGGTGTGTATGCCTAGCTCACCGTCACAAATCTTCCATATGCTACGCCGACAAATGCTACGTCCGTATCGTAAACCGTTAATCGTAATGACCCCCAAGAATATCTTGCGTGATCCGGTTGCTTCATCAGAGTTGCATGAGTTTGCCGAGGGTAGTTTTAGCCCAGTTTTGGATGAGGCTGAAGATTTAAAGGTTGCAGAAGTGAGTAAGATCATTTTCTGTTCAGGTAAACTCTATTATGAAATTGCTAAAACAAGGCGTGAACATAAAATCACTAATACTGCTATCGTTCGTATCGAGCAGTTATATCCGTTCCCACATAATGATGTGAAAAAGATTATTAATAAATACTCGGGTGTGCGCGAAATCGTTTGGTGCCAGGAAGAGCCGCGTAATCAAGGTGCATGGTTCTTTATTCATACCAGGCATAACATTAAAACTTGTCTACACAAAGGCCAGAGAATAAGGTATGCAGGAAGACCGTACTCAGCATCACCTGCATCGGGCTCATTGCATATTCACAGAGAGCAACAAAAAGCGCTTATTGAAGATGCTCTGGGCCTGCGAGAACAAGTTTCTGTCCCGCCTTTAATGACTGTGTAAACTAAGGTTATGAACGATTGAGGTAATGTCATGAAAATAGATGTAACTATCCCTGAATTAGCAGAATCCGTAAGCGAGGCCATTATCGGCGATTGGCTTAAAAAGCCCGGTGATTTTGTAGAGGAAGGGGAGCAACTTGTCGATATTGAAACAGACAAGGTGATTCTAGAAATAACAGCACCTCAAACTGGTGAGTTAACAACTATAACCAAGAATAAAAATGAGCATGTACAAAGCAATGAGATTATTGCAGTGATTACTACCAGTAAAAAAAGTTCAAATAGTTCAATTACTGACGATGATGCAACAGATAACAAAATGGATTCAAATCAAAAGTCTAATCATGAACCCATACATGAAACTAAGCATGAGCAAGAAACTTCAAATGTGGTGAACGGAGTTGGCAACATATCGCAAGTAAGACCTGCACCTAATGATTCTCTGGTTGCAAAATATGTAACTGAAAGTGTATCTAGAACAAGTCCTGCTGTAAGAAAGCTAGCTGCAGAAAATAATATTAATGTTAATAGTGTTCATGGTTCAGGCAAAGATGGAAGAATAACTAAAAAAGATATCGAGCTGTTAGTCGATCAGGCTGAACCAGCAACTGCAAGCGACATCGATGCAGCAACTGAAATAATGATGGCACCTCAGATTTCACTTGAAACTAGCCGTGAAGATAAACGTGTACCTATGACTGTTTTACGTAAAAGTATTTCAAAACGTCTAGTTCAATCGCAACATGAAACTGCAATGTTGACCACGTTTAATGAAGTGAACATGCAAAATATCATTAATCTTCGGAAACGTTACAAAGAAAGTTTCGAAGAATCACATGGTATAAAACTGGGTTTTATGTCGTTCTTTATTAAAGCAACAGTAGAATCTTTGAAACAGTACCCGATTATAAATGCTTCAGTTGAAGGCACAGATATTATTTATCATGATTATTTTGATATAGGCATAGCAGTTAGTACTCAGCGTGGATTGATTGTGCCGATTATTCGTGATGCTGATGGTCTTTCATTTTCAGGTATCGAGAAGACAATTAACAATTATGCAGTACGTGCACAAGAGAATAAGGTCACAATTGAAGATCTCACCGGCGGTACTTTTACTATTTCTAATGGTGGAGTGTTCGGCTCGATGATGTCTACTCCGATTATTAATCCTCCTCAAAGCGCGATATTGGGAATGCATTCCATTCAGGCGCGCCCTATTGCTCAAAATGGTGAAGTGGTCATCGCACCAATGATGTATCTAGCGCTTAGTTACGATCATCGTATTATTGATGGTAAAGAAGCGGTTCAATTTTTGAATCATATTAAAAATATTGTCGAAGACCCTAATCGATTACTTCTGCAGGTTTAGAAAACATATATGCCAGAAACAAATAAACAAAATGATGTGATAGTGATCGGTGCAGGACCTGCAGGCTACGTCTGTGCTATTAGATGTTCGCAATTAGGTATGAAAGTGGCGTGTGTAGATCGCTGGGTGAATGCGAAAGGTAAAGCAACATTAGGTGGTACTTGCTTGAATGTAGGTTGTATACCATCAAAAGCATTGCTTGATTCAAGTCATCACGTGCATTTCCTAAATGAACAAGCAAAAGAGCACGGCATTAAAGTGGGTAATATGGAGGTTGATGTACCCACTATGCAAAAACGGAAGGATAAAGTGGTCCAGATCCTCACAGGGGGTGTGGCTAGTCTGTTAAAAAAGAACAAAGTGGATGTTTATACTGCGGTCGCAAGTTTTGTTACATCTCAATCTGTAAAAATACAAAATGCCGGCAATCAGCTGTCAGAAACATTGAATGCTAAGCATATAATCATCGCCAGTGGCTCAGTTCCTGCTGAAATTCCTATAGCAAAAGTCGACAATAAAACAATTTTAGATTCAACAGGTGCATTGAGTCTGCAAGAAATCCCTAAACGTCTTGGAATCATAGGATCGGGTGTGATTGGTTTGGAGATGGGTAGTGTATGGAGTCGTTTAGGCTCTGAAGTGGTAATTCTTGAAGCCATGCCGGACTTTTTGTCAACCGCGGATGAAACGATGGCAAAAGAAGCCCTTAAGATTTTAAATAAACAGGGTATAGATATTCGGCTAAATAGCTTGGTTAAGAATGTAACTATTAATAATGGCAAGGCATTGATTAAATATGCAAGCAATGGTGAGCAAAAATCTCTAGAAGTGGACAAATTGATTGTGGCAGTGGGGCGTAAAGCCAATACAGAAGGATTAGATCTTGAGTCTGCTAATATCAAAACAGATCAAAAAGGCTTTATAGAAACGAATAATCAATGGCAAACATCGTCGGAAAATGTGTATGCAATTGGTGATGTGATTGGTGGTGCGATGCTGGCACACAAAGGTTCTGAAGAAGGTATCGCCGTTGCAGAATTGTTGGCAGGCCAGCATGCAGTTAAGAATCACGATAATATCCCTTGGGTAATTTACACCTGGCCTGAAATTGCTTGGGCAGGAAAAACGGAACTAGAATGTAAACAAGCAGGAATTAAATATAGAATTGGAACATTCCCGTTTATGGCTCTGGGCCGTGCACGTGCAATGGGGGATACAGAGGGTTTGTTTAAAATAATCGCTGATCAAGAATCAGATCGCGTCCTGGGAGTTCATATACTTGGACCTAGTGCATCAGAATTAATATCCGAAGCCGTAGTAGCGATGGAATCCGAGTTATGTGCAGAAGATCTTGCTCGCACTATTCATGCTCATCCAAGTTTAGCTGAAGGCATGCATGAAGCGGCGTTGGCGGTGGATGAACGCGCGGTTCATATATAATAATTCTTTATTTTTTCTCGCTTTAATTTAGCTCAGAATTTGAAAGAAAATAATGTAATTCAATCTGTGCGAAGATGGATTGAGCTGTTCGTTGTTGAACATAATATTTGTCCGTTTGCCAAACGTGTGTTAGTCAAAAATAGAATACGTTTTATTGTTACAGCATCTGTCACACAAGAGGAACTAGTTATTGCACTGCAAGAGGAGCTAGAACTACTTGTAAACGATGAAACGATCGAAACCAGTTTAATAATCCATCCTTATGTATTGCAAAATTTTCATGACTACAATGATTTTATCAACCATGCGGATAATTTATTAGTAGCTATGAGGTTGGAGGGTATATTTCAGATTGCTAGCTTTCATCCAGACTATCAATTTAATGGCGCTGGTCCTGAAGATACAGAGAACTATACTAACCGATCACCTTATCCCATGTTGCATCTGTTACGAGAAGATATGCTTGAGAGGGCGATTGAGAATTATCCAGATGTAGATCTGATACCTGTTCAAAACATAAAGCTAATGAATAGCATGGGTCAGCATAAGTTAAATGAAATATTGCAAAAATGCGTTAAAGGAAAGTAGGTGAAAAAATATATTTTAATTATCGCGACTGTAGCTGTAATTTTGAATTGGTCTTCAATTGCTAGCTTTATAAGTCCACCACCAGATTATTCTATGGCTCATGATGGAAAAGTTATTCTTTATGCCACTTCCTGGTGTGGGTATTGTGAAAAAGCCAGGGTACTACTGAATGAAAATAATATTGAATTCCACGAGTATGATATTGAGAAATCACCAGAAGGTAGAGAGCAGTACCAACGTTTAGGAGGAAAAGGCGTGCCAGTGCTCTTGATTAATGGTGAAGTGCTAAAAGGATATGATCCGTCCAGGATACTAGAGCTAACAAATAATTCATAAATTATATTAAGTTGCTATTTTGATCTGGAAGTTTATTATTCCACTAAGTTTTATTCTTATACTGCTTGGTTTCTGGAATAGAAATAACTTGTCTGAAGATATGTTTGTGGTTGATGAATTAAGAAACGAGCCTGCACAGAAAATTATAAAAAAAGCAGCATTTTCTACAACCGTTAATAAGGTTGATTATGAAATACAACCAATGTATGACTATGTTTTATATGGATTAGTCGTGTCATACAAGCTTCATGATGGTGATTATAATTTACATAAACGATGGAATGACCATTTAAATGTCGCAGACTACTGTGTGGTATGGGATAAAAGCGCTTACACAGAATTTTTGCCAAAATTTGTATTCTGGAACGGACAATTTACGTGTAATTTTAATACGCGTAATCAACAAGCTTGGGACAGTTTCGATACTGAGCAATTATCAAATAATCATCTGATATCTGATGATAAAGATATCCGTAAAAAACTTCGAAATATCGGTATTGGTGATCAAATTAGAATTACAGGTTGGTTATCTAGTTATAAAAATCTAAACAATGGTGGTTCACGAGGTACAAGTATTACACGCGATGATAAAGGTAATGGAGCTTGTGAAACCATCTATGTAAATGATGTTAGTATTTTAAAGAGTTACCGCAGTGAATGGAGAGTTGTCATGTATCTATCAATAATGGCATTTATATTTTCCTTATTCATGTACATTAGAGCACCTCATACAGCACGCAATAGCTAGTGCTATTTTCAAATTATCATTATAAGGAGTTTGATTGTATGAGTGAGAAAATATGTATTTAGAACCTGAAGTCATCGAGGAGCTGGAGCAGGGTAGAAGGATCGGTGCCATCAAGGCGCTGCGTATGAAAAGGTCAATCGGGCTAAAAGAGGCTAAAACGCTGATTGATGCTTATCTCATTGAACATCCTTATTTAATAGTTGAAAAATCCAAAAATATACCAGCGCCTGTATTCTTGTTTGTCATTATTTTTATAGTATATGTGCTATATAGAATTTTGATTCTATCCCAGTAATAATGAATATAGTGGCCACGTATAGACAGTGATCTAAATATGGGAAATTTATTCAATAAGGAAAAGATATGTCGTTGATGATAGGTGATAATTCAGTAGTAAGTATTCATTATAAACTGACAGATAATGAAGGCAATGTAATAGATACCTCCGAAGGCATGGAGCCCCTCACTTATTTGCATGGTGTAGGAAATATAATTCCAGGCTTGGAAAAAGAGTTAGTTGGCAAGGTAGAAAATGATGCGCTTACTGTTAAAGTCAAGCCGACTGAAGGTTATGGCGAGGTTATGCAAGAGCTGATTGAAACAGTAGCTAAAGTTGCTTTTCAAGGTGTAGATAATATTGAGCCTGGAATGTCTTTTGAAGCAAAGAATCCAAATGGTGAAATGCAACGTATCGTAGTTAAACATCTTGAAGATGATATGGTGACTGTTGATGCTAATCATCCTCTCGCAGGTGTTGAACTGAATTTTGATGTCAATATCATTAGTGTGCGTGAGGCGACTGAAGAAGAAATTGCTCACGGGCATGTTCACTAGATAAAATATTTTCCATACACCGCTCACTACTTAGGTGTTAAGTGGTATTTTGTGTAATATATTTATCTTCTACTTTCGTTTAAATCTCAATAACAATTAAGAAGTTATACATGGAATGGTTAGTTTATTTGTCTGGTGAAATTCACACCGATTGGCGTGAAAAAATTCAAGCGGGTGCTAAAGAAAATAACTTGCCAGTGCATTTTACATCTGCTGTAACAGATCATGATGCGAGTGATGCTGCTGGTGATGTGTTAGGTGAAGAAAATAGTAAATTTTGGCGTGATCACAAATCTTCAAAAGTAAATAGTATTCGCACCAAAACACTAATTGAGCATTGTGACATCGCTATAGTTCGCTTTAGTGATAAATATAAGCAGTGGAATGCTGCTTTTGATGCTGGATGCTGTGCTGCTTTAGGAAAACCATATATTACTTTACATGATGAAGATATTATTCATCCATTAAAAAAAGTGGATGCTGCTGCCATGGCATGGGCTCAAACGCCAGAGCAAGTAGTTGAGATTTTAAGTTATGTAATTAGTAAGTAACTACATAATGCAAATCTGGGTAGACGCAGATGCTTGTCCTGTTGTTATCAAGGATATCTTGTTTCGTGCTGCAGAACGTACTGGTATCAATCTAATATTGGTTGCAAATCAACCTATTAGAAAGCCGTCGCTAAAAAATATTTCCATGCTCCAGGTGCCCTCAGGATTTGATGCCGCAGATAATGAAATTGTAAAGCGACTTGTTAAAAACGATCTTGTTATTACAAGTGATATCCCATTGGCTGCTGAAGTTATTGATAAAGGCGGTTTAGCTTTGAACCCTCGTGGTGAGATG
This sequence comes from uncultured Thiotrichales bacterium, assembly GCA_964486815.1. Classification (GTDB taxonomy): domain Bacteria; phylum Pseudomonadota; class Gammaproteobacteria; order UBA4575; family UBA4575; genus JABDMD01. The sequence goes on along the minus strand of CAZAOO010000001.1, from coordinate 107,155 downwards.
TATACTGAAGGAACTATAAAAAATCGTTTAGAGGTGCGTGACTTTATGGATAGTATGCGCGCCAGCGGCGAGCATTCCGGTGGACCTTCGCCACTTAGTCAAAGTGACCGTCAAGCATTTGCAAATCACCTTGATAAATATTTATCGAATAATTTTAAAGCAGGATAAGGATAAGTAGTTATCAATTTTAGTCAATTTGGTGTTTTGCAATGAAATATATAGAAGTTGTATGTGATGCAGGACTTGTAGATACTGTAGCTGCAATAGCAGAACAATTAGAAATATGTGATTTTCGACTTGGTTCTTTAGGTGAGGATGGCATGCAACAGATGCGCCTGTTGGTTCCAGATAATAAAATCCAAAAGACACTTGATAAATTGCAACAAGCATTAGAGACACAGCCCAATGAAAAGATCGTGGTCATGCCTATCGAAGTATCGTTGCCAAAATTATCAGATGATGAGCGAAGAGAAGAAGACCTTGCCACCGCTACGAGAGAGATTCTTTATAACGGTATAGAGAAAAATTCTCATCTAGATACAGGGTTTGTGCTCTTAGTGGTATTATCAACAATCGTTGCAGCTGTGGGTTTAATTAAAGACAATGTTACCGTAATTATAGGAGCTATGGTGATTGCACCCTTGCTAGGACCAAATCTAGCTTTAGGTTTGGGAACTGCACTTGGGGATGTTGTATTGATGGCTAAATCCACCTTTACAACTTTAGTAGGAATCGCTATTGCTGTGGTTATGTCGATCGCGATCGGGTTTATATGACCAACAGACACTTTTAGCCCTGAGCTTCTTTCACGAACTGAAGTGGGATTAGATTCAGTAGCCTTAGCGTTGGCTTCAGGTGCTGCAGCGGCACTCTCCTTAACTACTGGGCTATCTAGTGTACTGGTAGGCGTTATGGTTGCGGTTGCTTTATTGCCACCTGCAGCTACCTTTGGAATTATGTTGGGTTATGGGAGAATTGATTTTCATTAGGCGCGGCCTTGCTATTGGCTGTAAATATTGTATGCGTTAACTTGGCATGTAATATCATATTCTTAACTAAAGGGATTAGTCCACGTACCTGGTGGAAAAAAGAGAAAGCCAAGAAGCATATGAGAACCTACGTAATAATGTGACTAGGAACTTTACTAACTCTGATGTTAATAATGTTTTTAAGGCAATCTTTGAACATCTAGCTTACAGTAGATTTTTTCTTCTTTTTCTTTCTATCTTTGCTTTTCGGTTTAGATTCGGTTCTGGATCTTGGTTTAATATTGGATTTTGGCTTTCTAGAAGCGCGATTTTTATTTTCGCTGGACTCTGAGTTTGATCCTAATTCAGAAATTTTAAGTTGTGTTCCAGAAACCCAGGTTTTCTTTAATGTATTAAATACGTCTTTAGGCATACCGCTAGGCAAGTCAATCACACTGTAGTCGTCATGTATGACAATTCTTCCGATATGTTTGCTATCAAGTCCCGCTTCATTAGCTATAGCGCCGACAATATTGCCAGGTTTGACTTCATGTTTATGGCCAACCTCAAGACGAAAGCGCTGCATGCCTTCTTCTAATTGGTGTTCACTTCTCGATGTTGAATCACTACTCTTTCTAGGTTTATTTCTGTCTTTATTTCTTTCGTTATTTTTTTCTTTATTTCTGGGCTTTCTTTCTTTGCCTCTGTTATCTTCTTTGTCCCAATCTTTAGAAGGTGAAGCATGTGGCTTTTTCTTTAACAGTAATGGCGTGTCACCCTGAAGTAGTACGGCAAGCGCTGCGGCAACATCATTAGCAGGGACATTATATTCTGTTTGGTATTGTTCAATTAATTGAGTGAAAAGACTCAAGTCTTCACTGGCTAATGTATCAGTTATTCTTTGTTTGAAATTTGCGATACGCTTGTCATTTATCAATTCAGTTGATGGAAGTTCCATCATTTCAATTTTTTTATTAGTTGCCTTTTCAATAGCATGGAGTAAACGTTTTTCACGTGGTGCGACAAATAAAATTGCATCACCTGAACGTCCTGCGCGACCCGTGCGACCGATACGATGTACATATGCTTCAGTGTCATATGGAATATCAAAATTAATTACATGACTAATGCGTTCCACATCCAAGCCTCGCGCTGCAACATCTGTTGCTACCAGTAGATCTATTTTACCATTTTTTAATTGATGGATAGTTCGTTCACGAGTATTCTGCGCAATATCACCATTTAGTGCTGCTGTTGAGTATCCTCGTGCTGCTAATTTATCTGCAAGTTCTGAGGTAGCGGTTTTAGTGCGTACAAATATCAACATAGCATCAAATATTTCTGCTTCTAATATCCTAGTTAAAGCATCGAGTTTGTTATGCATGCCACTTACCGGCCAAAAACGTTGTCGTATGGTTTCTGCTGTAGTGGTTTTAACTTTTACTGTGATTTCTACCGGATCATTCAGATAGTTATTTGCAATTCTGCGGATCTGTTGTGGCATAGTCGCTGAAAATAAAGCTATTTGTCTTTTTTCAGGAATCTGATCAAGTATCCATTCAACGTCGTCAATGAAACCCATGCGTAGCATTTCATCTGCTTCGTCAAGTACTAGGGTTTTTAAATTATCTAATTTCAATGTCCCACGCCGCATGTGATCCATGACGCGACCAGGTGTGCCCACCGCCACGTGAACACCACGTTGCAGTGAACGTATTTGGCCACGATAATCTTGGCCACCATAAATAGGTAGTACATGAAAATTATTCATGTGTGTTGCATATTTCTTAAATGCTTCTGCAACTTGAATCGCAAGCTCACGGGTAGGTGCTAGCACTAATACCTGTGGATCTTTTTGTTTAAGATCTAAATTGCTGAGAATAGGTAATGCAAATGCAGCCGTCTTACCCGTACCTGTTTGTGCTTGTCCAACTAAGTCACGACCTTCTAGTAATAGCGGTATAGTTTGAGACTGAATAGGTGAAGGTGTCTCATAACCAATTTCATCCAATGATCTTAAAAGTGTTTCCTTTAATGCTAATTGCTTAAAAGAAGTAATCGTATTGGAATCCATAGTAGGCCTGTATAACTATTAAATTAAAACTGCACCAATATTGCTATAAAGCAAAATTGGTTGGAGTAAAAGTGGGTTGAAAAAGGGCTGTAGATTGTCTTTTATTTAGAGCCAAACTTTAAAATACAATAATAAAAAGTAAGGTAATCCTAAGCTAACCCACTAATTTTTATTAATTTATGACAAATAACACTCAGAATATATATCCAAACTACATTTGACGCTTAATTTTGGCTACACTTTACTTATAAATATATACCTATAGTTGAACAATACTAATAATAAGTACATGAATTTGGGATAATTATGTATAAATTTGTATTAATTCTTATTGGAATGCTAGTTGTGTATGGCATTTTTGCATTTCAGAACCCCTTTAATAATGCAAAAATAACGGCAATTAGGGGAGTTATTGCAGTCGTCATGGGCTGGGTTGTAGTAATTTTAACTTCTCTATTAGTAAGCAAAATTGATATGTCTACAGTTTCTGCAGCAATAGAACTTGCAGATTTACAGGCAAGGGATAATGCTCGTATGTTAAGGGCATTATTCTTTGGGTGGGCATATCCGCTGATATTTATCGAGTTGATTTGGGCGACTGTATTTCTTTACCGTTATAGTAAGAAAAATAATTATCTAAACTTTAGGATGCTCAAATCCTAAAATTTTCCATTTTATTCTGGATCAAGTTCGCCGTTTGGACTGATACCAAGCTGAGCCCCTTCTTCTGTTTTAGTCATATCTTCTTTACTAGATTCAATGCCTATATGGTATGCAGCAAATCCTGGCATTACAACCTGGTTTACAGCCATACCAATAATATAACCTTTAATTGGGGACTCTAAGTTTGCACTTTGATTAGTGATGGGGTCAGTAACAATACCTAGTATATCGCCTACAGAAACCTTATCGCCCAAACCCATTTTGCTGAATAAAATACCCCCACTTTCAACACGTAACCATTTGGATTGGTAATAGGCGGGTTTAGGTTCACCCCAGATGAGCACACGGGGGTACATTTCAAATTTATCAAGCAAGCTATTTACGCTATGAGTGCCAGCAACAATCTGGTTTTTTTGAATGCGAAGTGATTCACCAAGTTCCATAGTTACTGAAATTATTCCTGCATTATTAGCAGCAGTACGTAGCATGCCCGGATTACCGCCATGATGTACAACCACAATTTTATCGAAGCCTTCAACAAATTTTGCAACTTTTGGATTATTCATATTTGCACGAATCTGTGGCAAATTAGTCCTGCGTAGTGAACCAGTGTGTATATCAATTAAATAGTCGCAGTGAGTGATTACTTCAGTAAATAACGAATTTGCAATTCTTGAAGCCAGACTTCCATTAGCTTCACCAGGAAAATAACGATTTAGATCTCTACGATCAGATAGGTAACGTGAGCCGCGTTGAAAGCCTTGCAGATTTACAATGGGAATACCTATTAGCGTTCCATTTAGTTCTTCTGGTGATATGTCATACAATACACGACGAACCACTTCGATCCCGTTTAACTCGTCTCCATGAATCGCACCAGTAAGGCATAAAGTTGGGCCAGGATTAGCTCCGTTTATAACCAATACCGGAGTGGGTAATTCTAGACCGGAAATATTGACTTGTGGTGACCATGCTAACCGGGTTGAAGTACCGGGAGGTACTTCAGCACCTAATATAACCAGTTTTTCACGTTCAGGTTTTTCTTTTACTGCTGTCGCTTTCGGATAATCGTCTTGTTTGGTTATTGAGTCAGAGCTTTTACTATCTTCAGCTTTCTTAGTTTTTTTAGGTTCTGTTTTAGAAGTATCATTTTTTATCTCTTTAGGAGTGACCGTAAGCGGCTCAGGAGCGGGTGCCACATCTTTAAGGTTAAGATTAGGTGCGACTTTAATTTCTTCTGCATCCTCAACGCTTATATCAGTTTTGTTTTGATTTTCTTCAGCCTCAGTGTTTTCCTGATTAGGAGATACATCATCAGCAAAACTATAGTTATTAAAGTCTGTAATTAAAAATAGTATAGCTACTATTGCTTTAATTGAATTGATGCTCATGCTGAATGGATAAAGATAATTTTGTTTCTTCTCTTATGCCTGGTTTTGTTTTATGCCTGATTTAACGACTTGGCGAGGGTAACGCGTTGGTCAATATCGCTTGGTATTTTGTCCATTCGTTCTATAAAATTTAAATTCGATAATAAACCACGTTGGTTCGCTAGTTGAACATTCAAGCCTGGTCGGGCATTCAGTTCAAGCATCAGAGGCCCCAGCGTACGATCTAAGACGATATCCACACCTAAATAGCCCAATCCCACCGTATCCGAGCATTTGACAGCGATTTGAAGTATTTTGTCCCAGTATGGTAATTGCATACCCTGTATAGAGTATCCAGTGTCTGGATGCTGTGTGGTTGAGGTGTTGCCAATCACACCATGAGTCGTTTTACCGGTTGCAAGATCAACACCAACTCCGATCGCCCCTTGGTGTAAATTTGCCTTACCATTCGAATCACTAGTGGGTAATCGAACCATTGCAGATATCGGCACACCTCGAAATACGATGATGCGAATATCGGGCACACCTTTAAAACTAATTTCATCAAACACTGGATCAAATTGAATACGATACTCAAGGAATGCGCTATCAGGGACTCCACCCAAGCTATACATGCCGGATAATATATTGGAGATGTAATGTCTTATTGTATTTATGCTAATTAATTCACCACTAGGGGTTTTATAGAATTTACCAATCTTTCCAGTGAGAACCAGGATTCCATTTCCGCCACTACCGTGTGCGGGCTTAATGACAAGATCATCGTGCTCTTCTAAATGTGACTCTAGATTTTTTAGTTGATGATTAAATCTTATAATTGAATAAAGTTTGGGTACGGCTATGTTTGCGTTAATAGCTAGTTGTTTAGTTTGTAATTTATCATCTACAAGAGGGTATAGTTTTCTCTTGTTATAACGCATGATGTAATCGCTATTGCGTTGGTTAATGCCAAGCACACCTTGTTTCCTTAATAGAAATGGATTTGCAAAACTAAGCATAACTTTTAGGTGGTGCTTTTGAAGTCACGGAATCTAAATAATTCGCTTACTCGGTAGCCTGTATAACGCCCCATCCATATACATATACCTAAAATCACAAGCAGAAATTCTGGAAATGCGAACATCAGGTATTCTAAGTGTTTATTAGTCATAACAAGATACCCTAGGCAAGCAACGAGAAGACTGCCTAAGCCTTGGATTAATGCTGTTTGTGCTCCGTTTTCTTCCCAGGTTATAGACATGCGTTCAATCGTCATAGCAAGAATAACCATTGGAAATAAAGATATGGATAATAATTGATCAAGTCCTAATTGACTTGTTTGGAAGCTGATTAGCAACATCAGCATCACCACTATTACAAGTATTGCAGTGAGTCTTGGTATGAGCAATAAGCGAAGACGTTCTAGATATAAGCGTATTAACAGGCCAACAAAAACTATAGCAGTAAAAAGTACGATACCCCAGAATAATTGGGTTTCACGAAACGCTATGGCAATCAAGATCGGCATAAAGGTTCCAAAGGTCTGAATACCTATAATGGTTCTCATAAAAACTACTATCAACGCCCCTAGTGGCAGCATCAATATTAAGCTGTAAGTAATTTGCCTATTTACAGGTAAAGAAAATAAAGTTAGCTTACCTAGGAGAGAATTGGATTTTTCAGTATTTAGTTTAGCGACCTCAAGCAGATCTATGTAAGATTTTGTAATAGAAAAACGTAACTCACCATCTTCAACGCCTTTCAAGCTATATAATGGACCGTGTCCAACTTTCCAAACAACGTAGTCTTCAGGAATCCCTATAGCTCCAGTTTTTATATGAAAGGTAAGCCATTCATCACCATTGTATGCCTGGATAAAAACTTGTGGTGTTAAGTTATTAGCTGAATCTTCTAGTTTAATTGCCCATAACTGACGCGTCGGAATATGCGCAACAGCTAAAAGTTTGGTAAGTAGTTCTGCTATTTGTTCATCAGTTCTTGCCAAACCTCTTACCAATGAAATATTTTCATTACCATCCGAATTGCGCAGTTGATCGATGAGTTCAAAAGTAAAAGTTTCTGTATCAACAGATTGGCTTCTGGTGTCTTCTATGATTTTGTTTACAGCAGTTAAGTAAGGTTCAAAAAATACTGGAGCTTCAGGGTACTTTGGTTTTGTAGACCATTTAGGTTCAATGTTGGAGCGTGTAACAGTTGTTCGATAATAAAGTGTTTGAATTCCTTCTGTTTTACGTTTAGCCCATGTTGCGGTTTTATTATCACCTTTAGTGTTTGCATTTAGGCCAAAGTCACCGGAAATAAAATGCTCATATATTTTTGTAAATCCAGGAGTAATGTTTGGAACAGATAACGATGCTTTAATATTTTTACCGCTACCATTTAATGCCAGTTGCGCTTGAATTGTCCATGTTTGTGTAGATGTGTCTGGGGTTATAGGTATACCTAGCTGAAAAACTTTATGTGCAATAATGGCTAATCCAACGGAAATAAATAATATCGACCAAAAACGGATAGCTAAGTTTTGCATAATTAGAGTATGAGCCGAAATTAAAGCTAAATTAGCTTAGTATATAAATAGCAGATTATTGCAAATTGTGATTATTCATCACAGTGATCTGATGTAAGGAAAATTCTTTTAGGGTCTACAATAGCAAACATTTTAAGGAACCGTCGACCCAGTAAAACATCATAAATATATTCGCTGCGATCAGCCAGAGTAAACTCTGTTGGTACGATGTGTCCATTAAAGCACATTTCCAAATCTACAACATATCTTTTATCATGATTGCCATCATGATTTTTAATATTGGTCCGCCTGGAACGTGGTTTTTCCATTGCTATTAAATGCTCATTGTTTTCACTGTCAGTCAGAATAAGCGTAAATTTTACCCATTTATCTCCATCCTTGGTGAAAGATTTGATGTTTATGGCATTAATAGAGGATGTCTTTGCACCAGTATCTAACTTAGCTTTAACTGTGAAGTCCTGATGTTCAATGCGTACTTTTTCTACCCATCCAGCAATTATTCTAGCAGGATCTTTTGCTAAAACATTATTGGGTAATAGGCATGTACCAAATAAAAAAAACATTAGTATGCTTGGGATGGCTTTGTGAGGATGCTTAGATTTTGTTTCCATTTTTAATAAAATAAGTAAATTTTTAGTTAGAATTGTTAAAGTTATGACACTATGCGATGCAAGTAGTTTAGCTGCTACTGAAATTGGTTATGATAGTCTGCAGGAAAGCTTGAGGGTTAAAAACGATATTGTCGTATAAACTAGTATTTATAATTAGTATTGTATACTAAAGATCGTCCATTTATATAAGAGTTAAAATTAAGGCACCTATGAGTAGCATTTATCGAAGCGAAGATGTAGCAAAGTTCATCCTGAGGGTGACTGTTGGCATACTAATGCTGTTTCATGGCATTGATAAATTGTTTGATTTGCAGACACTTGGCTTCATTAAAAATCAGCTTGAGGGAATTGGGCTTCATCCTGTATTCGCATATGGGGTTTATGTGGGTGAAATTGTAGCGCCAATATTACTTATACTGGGAATTTATGCTCGATTTGGTGGATTCTTGATCTCCATTAATATGCTGTTTGCTATCATCCTTGTGCACCTTGATGATTTGCTTAGTTTGACACAGCACGGCGGTTGGGGTCTGGAGTTGCAAACATTCTATCTGCTTACAGGCTTTGTAATTATGCTACTTGGCAGCGGCAGATATGCAGTCAAGCCAGATTGATAGATTAAATAATTATTTTATATAATAGCCGTTATCTCTCTACGTGAGCTATTTTGTACAAAATAGGCTGCTTTGCTATCTGGCAATATTTTTTATAAATGCTTGTACTCACGTATCAGCACCCAAAGAAGTTGTAAACGAAAGAGAAAGTCTAACAAAAGCTATTTATTTTCTTTCGGATGAGGTGCTGTTAACTGATGCAAGAGATACCTCAGATCTGCTAATCAATCTAACAATCGATTTAGCTAGTGAATATAATATGCAAAGTCCTGCGCTGTTCCATAACATGCTTGTCAATACCGGTGTAAAGAAAAGAGGTTTATGTTGTCATTGGGCTGAAGACCTGCATTTGAAGCTTCGAAAGTTGAACGCAGACTCATTAAAGTTTGATTGGTTAGTTTCAAGAATTGGCAGTCGATTACGTGAACACAATGCGGTGGTAATTTATGCCGCTGATTCAAACTGGTCGGAAGGCATTGTGTATGATCCCTGGCGTAAGGCAGGCAAACCTCACTGGGCAAACAGCGGAGGATGAATATCCGTGGATACAACATCCTCTTAGTGGCCAATGGCAATTATTGCGTTGCAAATAAACAACTCATGTATAGATTTATTGAAAATACATGAATAATAGGATAAATATAGACACTTATTAGTGATTCGTGCATCATTCTCATACACTGTTAATGTTTACTTTAATTCAGTATTCAAACACTTTTAGGTCATATCAGATAGTTCTATTACATGGTTTAGTATTTTCATATCTCACTCTGTTCGTCTTATTTTGTTTTTATCTAAAGAAATTCCTAGTTATATTTTTTGCGTATCAAGCTACGCAGCTACTGGAAAAACCAGGGATTTTTATTTAACAACTCAAGTGCGACCTTGACCTTTTACATCGCTGAAGTTGTGAATTGCTTTGCCGATGGTGTGATAATTTACAGTTCACGTTGAATAAGGAGTAATGATGAATATTTATATCGGCAACTTGCCTTACAGTATCTCGGAAGATGAGCTTCGTGATTTATTCTCTGCTCACGGAGAAGTTTCCAGTGCAAATATTATAATGGACCGAGACTCGGGACGATCAAAAGGATTTGGATTTATAGAAATGCCGGACAATGCCCATGGTGAGGCTGCAATTAATGCGATTAACCAAACAGATGTTCAAGGGCGTAGTGTAAGAGTTAACGAAGCACGTCCTAAAAATGATAACCGTGGTGGTGGTCGTAAATAATAATAGTAACACATTCAGAATGTGTTGTATCAAAACGATAGATTTTTTAGTGGTGGTTGAGAAGTAGCTTTACTTGCTACAACTAGGATATTGAAATAAAACTGGCGCCCATGTTTAACATAAGCGCCATGATATTTATTTAGCCATCATGCTCTTAATGAGACCAATAACGACCATCACAATACCGCCGCCGCCAGCAGCAGCACCAATACTGCCACCCATTCCGCTGCCTAGCATGCTGCCAATAGTATCGCCTAGAAAATGACCACCAAGACCACCACCGACTAAGCCCGCAACAGTATTACCTAAAAAGCCAAGGCTTAATTTTTTAGCGAGTGCCCCTATAACGTTTCCACCTACAGCTCCACTTATAAGCTGAATAATTAATGGCAATAATTATTCCATTTGATCCTCCTAAAGATGAGTAATGTTTATAAGCTATTCATGAGCCTACATTATTTTTATTGTCTATTAACTTTAATGTAGGAGGTCCATCAATAAAAGCACTAATTTAGAGCATGGTACAAAAATCAAGCAATTAATTATATATATAACAATAAGTTATATATAATATATAATCAAATTTATTATATGGATCAGGCTAATAATTCTACAATTTATAGTAGTATCATAGATATGCTACTAAGAAAGACTAGTGCTTACGAAGAGAGATCTTGCCACCCCGAGTCTGGTGTAAAACGTTCACCATGCTGAATGCGGAGCTTTTCAAGTGTGTTAAGTAGATTTGATGCCGTTTGTGATTCTATGTAGTTAATAGGACCGCCACGAAAAGAAGCAAAACCCGTGCCGAATATAACACCTGCATCCAGGTAATCTTTATTTGCCACAACCCCTTCTCGAAGACAAGCTACGGCTTCATTTAGGAATCTCAAAATAAGCCGATCCTGAATAACTTTACTGTCAATATTAGTCGATTTCCCTTTGGGTGCGGTTTTTTTGCCTTTTTTCCAGGTATAAAATCCTTGACCAGTTTTCTTGCCTAGGTCTCCCGCATCCACCATGGATTCGAATGAAGCTGGAATGTTATATCCATAAGCGGCACTTAAAAGTTTGGCTATGTGTAAGCCCACATCTAACCCAACAGTATCAGCGAGTTCAACAGGGCCCATAGGCATGCCAAATTCTTTGGCAGCATGATCGATATCCTTTATTGAATGGCCCGTCTCATGTAATAAACCTGCCTCGACCATATAGGGCGTCAAAATTCTATTAACTAAAAATCCAGGAGAGCTTCTTGTAGGTAAAGGTAGTTTACCAATTTGCTTAGCAAAATTTATCGCACGTTGGGAAACCCTAGGATTGGTTTGTGCTCCATTTACAATTTCGATTAAAGGCATCTTAGCGACAGGATTAAAAAAGTGAAGGCCGACCAGTCTTGTAGGATCGCTGATTGCATCACAAAGTTGTTCTATCTCAATGCTTGAGGTATTGGTAACGATAAGCGCATCTTTTTTTAAGTTAGACTCAATTGATGCATATAAATCTCGTTTAACCTCTTTATTTTCAAATATTGCTTCAATAACAATGTCTGCTTTTTGTAATCCATAGCCATTGATATCTAACACAAAACGATCCATGGCTATTTTGATGAGTAATGGTTTTTTTAATCGTTTTTTAAAGTAGCTATACGCTCTTTGTTTGGCTTTTGCCAAACTCTCGGCTTTTAAGTCTTGCAGGGTAACTTGCAAAGCTTGTGATGCACACCAGGTTGCGATGTCTCCACCCATTACACCGGCGCCGATAATATGTACATGCTTTATTTTAGCGTTATCGGCGCTGGCAAGGGCTTTTAGTTCATCTTGCAACAAGAATACCCGCACAAGATTTCTTGCAGTGTCACTCGTACTCAGTTCAGCTACAGATTGCGCTTCATGGTGTAACATTTTTTCTTCATTGCCATAATATTTTTGCCAATGATTTATGATGGCGTAAGGGGCAGGGTAATGTTCTGGCTTGGCTTTTTTGGCAACCTGTTTGCGCATTTGCATGGCAATTATAGGTCTGATAAGCGCGTTATTTAATAATTTTGAAACCGTAGGTGCTTTTTTCTTCTCAGGTTTGCTTAGCAGTATTTTATCAGCAGCACTGTGTAACAATCTCATCGGGATTGCATCATCAATTAATCCAATCTTTTTTGCGTAACCGGTGCTTATACTCCTGCCTGTTAGCATAAGATCCATTGCAATTAGAGGATTCACATGCCGCAGAATGCGTACAGTGCCTCCGTAACCGGGATGAATGCCTAAGCGCACTTCAGGTAATGACAAGCGTGTTTTCGGATCTTCAAGTGCAACTCGATAATCACATGCTAACGCGAGCTCTAATCCGCCACCCATGCAGAAGCCATTGATTACAGCGATGGTTACGCATGGCATTTTATCGAGCAGTTTAAAAACATTTTGCCCGTACTGAACTAGCTCAAGCGCTTCTTGTTGGTTAGATATTTGAGTAAACTCTTTAACATCTGCTCCGGCGATAAAGCCTTTATCTTTATTAGAGGTGATCGCAATTCCTGCTGGAGTCTTTTTAGATAGTTTAGATAAGAGTTGATATAACTCAGCCAAGACGGTTGCAGATAAAATATTAGTACTACTGTTTTCAACATCCATGCCTAACCAGACAATTCCATTGTCCTGTTGATCTACTTTCCAATGCTTGAATATTTCGTCAGACATAACGTAGTGCTTACTGAAAATTTTCAACGAGCATGGCACCACCTTGGCCACCACCAATGCATATCGTGGCGACTCCAAATTTAGCGTTATTGCGCTGCAAAACATTTAACACGTGATGAACGATTCGCGTACCACTAGCACCTACAGGGTGCCCCATGCTGATCGCGCCACCATCTACATTAAGTCTTTCATGTGGAACTTCGCCAAAGGCTGAGTCTAAGCCAAAATGTTCTTGGCAATATCGAGGATCTTTCCATGCAGCCAAACATCCTAATACTTGAGCTGCGAATGCCTCGTTAAGTTCCCAGCAGTCGATATCATTAGCTTTTAAGTTATGTTCGACTAACATGGGAATGGTCGAATGCACGGGTCCTAAACCCATGTGGCGTGGGTCTAATCCTGCCCAGTTGGAAGCGACTAAACGTCCCATAACATTAAGCTTATGTTTTTTAACCGCTTGTTCACTGGCAAGAATTAACCAAGAGGCACCATCGGTAATTTGAGCGCTGTTGCCAGCGGTAACATTGCCATGTGTTTTGTCAAATACAGGCCTCAGTTTTGCAAGCTTTTCTAAACTTGAGTCAGGACGAACACCATCATCTTTGTAATAGGCGTTTCCTTCATTATCATAGACATGCACCATTTCATTATCAAAATAACCGCTCTCTTGCGCATGCACTAAACGTAAATGACTATCTACTGCATACTGATCCATATCTTGACGAGTGATGTTAAATATTTGTGCAACATTTTCTGCAGTTTGGCCCATGGATAATCCAACAACCGGATCGATTAAGCCTTTTAGCAAACCTATTACCGGTGCAAAAAATTTAGGACGTAATTGAGTAATGGTTTTTATTTTCTGCAAAGGTGTCTTGGAGCGACTCATATCCGCTAACCAAGTCACCATATGGTGATTAAATAAAACAGGAGAATGACTCATTGCCTCGGCGCCACCTGCTAACACTAAGTCAGATTTACCCAACAAGATGTTTGAGAACGCACTATCAATTGCTTGCATGCCTGAAGCGCAATTGCGTTGCACGGTCCATGCAGGTACTTTGTCTCCGCAACCTAAACGCAAACTAATAACTCGTGCGATATTAACTTCATCTGCACTGGGGCCAACGCAGCCGACGATGACTTCATCAAATTCTTCAGGTTCGAATGGCTGGCGCATGAGTAGTGGCGTAGCGGATTGAGCCGCAAGATCGGATGCTTGAAAGGGGCCTGGTCTGCCTCGCGCTTTTAGAAACGGCGAGCGACTGCCATCAACGATATATACGCTATTAGTGCTCATGAATAACTCCAGTGTACGTTAGGACCGTGAGAAGCTAAAGAAATTCACAGTTAAAGTAATTTCGAGCTTTAGCATTTTATTTTACATCAGACACATAAGTACGATATTTAAGCAGTAGGTTGGTTTTTGTTTCATGTGAAGCATAATTACAGTAGCTTTTGCTAGCTAAGAGGTGAGTGAAGTTGAATGAATCACACGGCCAATATTTCCCCAGAAAGATATGTATTTGTAATAAATACCTCATACATTATTAAGTAAACATAAAGGATTACGTATTTTGACATCGTCTAAGCAATCAGAAGAACTCAAAAAAAGAGACCTCAATGTCGTCTGGCACCCTTGCACACAAATGAAAGACCATAAGCATCTCCCTATGGTGCCTATCAAAAGCGCAAAAGGCGTTTGGTTAGAAGATTTTGATGGTAATCGCTATTTAGATGCCATTAGTTCCTGGTGGGTGAATTTATTTGGCCATTCAAATGGAACTATTAGTAATGCCATCAAAGAACAGCTCGATAAAATGGAACACGTTCTATTAGCAGGCTTCTCGCATGAAACGGTTATCAACTTATCAGAGCAATTGGTAGAAATCACACCAGAGCCCTTACGAAAATGTTTCTATGCCGATAATGGTTCTTCTGCGGTGGAAGTAGCGCTGAAGATGAGTTTTCACTATTGGAAGAACAAAGGTAAAACTAAAAAAACTAAATTTATAAATCTAAGCAATTCATACCACGGTGAAACCATTGGTGCCTTATCTTTGGGCGATGTGGCACTTTACAAAGAAGTGTATGAACCTTTATTGCTAGATGTAATTACCGTGCCAAGTCCCGATAGTTATAACCGTGAAACGGGAGAATCAGAAGCAGACTACGCGATTCGCATGTTTGCGCATATGGAAAAAACATTAGCGCAACATCATGATGAAGTGTGTGCGGTAATTGTTGAACCATTGATTCAATGTGCTGGTTATATGCGAATGTATTCACCTGAATATTTAACTTTGTTAAGAAAAGCGTGTGATCACTATGGTGTGCACCTTATTGCAGATGAGATTGCAGTGGGTTTTGGCAGAACCGGTACAATGTTTGGCTGCGAGCAAGCAAACATCAGCCCAGACTTCATGTGCTTGTCTAAAGGACTCACAGGGGGCTATTTGCCATTGTCTGTGGTGTTAACAACAAATGATGTCTACGACGCGTTTTATGATGACTACGAAAACCTGACCGCCTTTTTGCATTCACATAGTTATACTGGAAATCCATTAGGTTGTGCCGCTGCACTCGCTACCTTAAAAATCTTCAATGAAAAAGATGTGATAGGCAATAATCAAATACTCAGCGCTGAGTTTGCTAAACAATGCGAACGTTTCCAGTCTCATCCGCATATTGGAGATGTCAGGCAAACCGGAATGGTTACTGCCATTGAAATGGTAAAAGATAAAGTAAGTAAGCAACCTTATCCTTGGCAAGAACGTAGAGGGCTAGAAGTTTATAAGTATGGCTTGAAGAATGATGCTTTGCTAAGGCCGTTGGGAGATGTTATTTATTTTATGCCACCATACGTTATTACACCGGAAGAAATTAAAATGGTGGTGGATGTGGCGGAGCAGGGCATTGAGCGGGCCGTTGCAAAGCAATAACAAGAGCTTTGCGATATGAGTATTACATATTAAATTTTCGCTTTTAATGCATAGCTTAAATGCAGCCACAGCTGCGTAACTATTCATTGTTTGCGTAGTAAAAGAAACTTATAGGAGTCAACACAAGTGAATGTAATCGCCATACTGATACTCGCTGGCATTGTATTTTATATTATTTCACTAATTGGTCGTGCCATTATGAGATTTGTGCGTAAACGTACCACACTAAAAAATACTAATTACATTCAATGGTCGTTATTTGGTTTAGTGGTATTAAGCATACCCGTTATTATGGCGCTACTCGCGTATTACAATTAGATTCTCTAATAAAAGCTTGTTGGAGAGGTTGGAAGTCTGGTTGTAAAATTAGCCTGAATAATACTTGCGCCCACTTTCGGTCAATTGTGAGCACATCAATTTTGCATCATATTAGGTCTACTATGCCAGCTTGAGGCCTTATATGGTCGTTCTATAATTGATTATAGATAAGATCTTGTTGTTATTGCTTCATGGGAAATTTTAATCTTCCTGCTTCAACAAAGACGCCAAATCTGAAAAAGGTTGGTGGGTGCTGGTGTTCTTCTTTATGTCAGTTGTAGTTCTCGAATATTCTGAATCAATGTAACGGGAATGCTCGTTGTCATGACAATAAATGCACAATAATTCCCAGTTGCTGCCATCTGGTGGATTATTGTCATGATTGTGGTCTCGATGATGAACCGTCAGCTCGCGAAGATTCAAACGGTTAAACTCACGTGAACATCGACCACATATCCACGGATACATTTTCAGTGCCTTTTCGCGGTAACCCTTATCTCGCTCTTCATTGTCACTTCGGACCTTGGCAACGATTTGGTCAAGTTTGTTCTTATCAGCCATTGAGTTATTTTAATATACTCCAAGCTCTAGATATATCTAGTACATGTCTCCATTCGGTAATCATAAGCCGAGTTTAAAGTACTTCATTGATCCAAGAAGGAGGTCTTCGCCGCGTCCATTTTGCGAATTTCATTTTTTCACCCAAATAATAGTTTCGATAAGCACTTACTGCATCGCCCGGCACTTTATACTCATCTGGCATAGCTTGTACAAATTCTGTTAGTCCTAAAGATTCAAACTCTTTTTGATGAACCTCAAGTAACACATCAATTGAACGATGACTGCTAGTTTTATTATATCGATATTTAAACTCTTCATTTAGAGCAAGTGCTAATTTTGAGAGCCAAAGAAAATTATCATAAGATTTTTCAGTCCAAAGTACGCAAGGATGTTTTATATGAGTGGATTTATAGGGAGTGGTAAACCCTTTCTTGTTTAAAGCAGTACACATTATTTGTACACTTTCTAGAATCATTTTTACGACATGTTGGTCACAATGAAATTTAGCGCATTTTTTTATGTCAATATCGAGCACAAATATATTCATAAGCATGGTCTACTGTGTGAGGCTTTAATCGCAGCATTGGAACATAAGCGTTTAGCGCAAAAAATGTCTTGTTTGAAGCTCACTTTTAATTTGTTTGCGTTACTCATGGGCACCTATCTTTTTTACGTGCTTGTATTCACTGTCCTGGAGTCTTGATCACAACTTCGACACGGCGATTTAAGCTTCTACCTGCGTTGGTAGTATTGGTTGCAACTGGAACCTCTTCGCCAAAGCCACGTGTTTCTATGCGGCTAGATTCTATTGCACGGGAAATCAAGTATTCTTTTACGGTATTCGCACGTTGTAAAGATAAGCGTTTATTTGTTTCAGGATTGCCTATGCTGTCTGTGTGGCCTTCAATGATTATCTCTCGTTGTGAATTGCCCTGCAAATATTGCACCAGGGAATCGAGTCTTCTTTGTGAGGGGGTTTTTAGGTTAGCGCCACCGGAATTAAATAATAAGTCGTTGATCACTAGTATTGTCCCGCGACTGGTTTCTTCTGCTTTATATTGACCTAACGCATGTTCGAGTTGTTGAATACGTTGCTGGGCTTTGAGTGTCTCTGAAGTAGCGCGTGTAGAATCATTACGTTGCGCATGGGCAATTATCTCCAACTGTTGCTGTTTAAGATTTATCAGTTCTTGTTCTTGCTGGTGTTTGAGAAATAGTTCTTGAGCAATCTGTTGCTTGCGTGTGGCTACATAAATGTGATGGTCAGCGTTTGCAGTATCATTTTCGTTTAATGCAGATTCAGCAGATTTAATCTGTTCATCTGCTTCATAAAGCGTTACAGAAGCGACTTCACTTATGCCAGCTTCACTTTTGGTTTTCTCTAGAGATGTTTTTGCATCTTCAAGTGACGGATAAGATTTAGGTGCACTCGCGCAGTTACATAATAGAGTGAGCATGAAAATAACTAAGCATATTTTAAACATAATA
Source organism: uncultured Thiotrichales bacterium (assembly GCA_964486815.1). Lineage (GTDB taxonomy): Bacteria > Pseudomonadota > Gammaproteobacteria > UBA4575 > UBA4575 > JABDMD01. The sequence continues at coordinate 89,065 of CAZAOO010000001.1, read as the reverse complement.
TTTCTTGAATTAGAGTAATTAATTTAACAGGTTAATTTAGCGGGCTGAACTGCACAGGTTCGCGCCAATTTAACTCTTGGCTTAAATTAGTTATACTGCTTTCAATATTTTTTACTTCTTGATCTACATTTATACGTTGGGTTTTAATTTGTATTAATTCAACATCTACAATGATCTGCTGTGCCAGCTGTTCAGCTTCAACATGCTGTTTTTCTTTTTCTAGTGCTTGAGCATGTTTGAGTTTGGCTTTCACTGTATTCACGTCATCACTTAAATGCTTTCGGTAGTTGTTGTGGTCAATGCTTGAGACGGCCACTTTGGACTGTGGTAGTGTTTTTGAGGGTGGTGCTGAGGCACATGCAAATAACAAACAGGGCAGTAATAAATACACGCCAATTGAGGTAAATTTATAATTTCCCACTATAAAAGTGTTATTCGGCGAGTTTTTAGGTCTTTTAGTCATTAGTGTTACCAGGCATTTATACGGTTTTGTTTTACTTCGATCCAATTGCCCACTATAGTTTAAACCATAAACACAACTAATTTGAATTTGCAAAATTTAACATGAAATATAACTATCCTGTATTTAGTTTATTGCTTTTATGTAGCTCAATGCAGCTACATGCAGAACGCTATCAATTACCTAAAAATGGTGATTCTATCGTGGGTCAAATGACCATGATTACTACTAAAGAGTCTGATACCTTTATCGAATTGGCAAGACGCTATAGTTTAGGTTTCCAAGAGCTAGTTCTAGCCAATCCAAAAGTAGATCCCTGGCTGCCAGGTAATGGCACTCAGGTGGTCATACCGACGCGATATATTTTGCCAAATACTAAGCGCGAAGGTTTGATTTTAAATTTAGCTGAAATGCGTGTGTATTATTTTCCTAAAGAATCACCAGGCTACGTGCATACCTACCCTATAAGCATCGGTAAAGAGGGTTGGGATACTCCTAATACGCAAACAACGATTATAGGTATGAAAAAAAATCCTACCTGGACTCCGCCAGAATCAATTCGAAAAGAACATGAAGAAAAAAATGACCCTTTGCCAGCCACGGTTCCGCCGGGGCCTGATAACCCTCTAGGGGATTATGCAATACGTTTAGGCTTGCCAGGCTATCTCATTCATGGAACTAATGCTCCACGAGGCATAGGTATGCGTGTAACGCATGGCTGTGTGCGTTTACATCCGGATGACATAAAAGACCTGTTTTCAAGGGTTTCTTTGAATACGCCCGTAACCATCATTAATCAACCATATAAGATAGCCTGGAGCGGCGGTAAGCTTTATACAGAAATGCATCCAAGTGAAGGTGATGAATCAAGTACGAACTCGAGGAATTTAACTCAGTTTGTAAAGGCTATAATAGGCGCAACAAAATCTAAAAAAGATTATCAAGTCGATTGGGAACTCGCAAACCAATTGGCAAAGAACAAAACTGGTATACCAATGGCAGTGGGGACTAAAATTGAGTAAACGATGCATGTGAAGTTTGCGAGCACAAAAAAGGGCCCGTGAAGGGCCCTTTTTGCTTATCCTCAAAATGAGGACAAATCTTATGCAGCTCTTACTTAGTGCTCATAGAACCATCAAACATGCGGCCCATGCGACGTGAATTTGCATCACAACAAGCTTGAGCTGCGTTTGCAGCTTCTTGTGCAGCTAGAGCCATATCTTTAGCATTAGCAGCGTCATGAGCAGCAGTGTTAGCTGTGCGTAAAGCTTCTTCTGCTACTGAGCGCAGCTCAGCCATTGGATCCACTTCTTCTGCCATGGTTTCTGTTGTTTGGCAACCAGTTGAAAAGATCGCTGCTAAGCCAATAGCCGCAGGGATTAGAAATTTCTTAGTAAGCATATTTTTAACTCCGAAGTTATTTAATTGATAATCGTACGATAAATTAATTTATTGTTTGTCACGTACCACCTAACTTTCCAGGTAGGTACGACAGATAATAACTTATCTGGCTCTGTGACAGAACGCCGACATTGTATGTAAAAACGTTACGTTTACCAAGCTTAATTCTTCTGAAAGCCTTGATTTACCTAGATTTCGATTGTGACTCACAATTAATACTGCATAAATTATGTGCTATATACTGTGGCGTTAGTAATTAACATCGTTATATAAGGGCAAAGAAAGCTATTTCTTCCGTTCGCGCAAAACAATCTATTAAGATGTAAAACTTGATCAAATTAAGTTAGACTATTTCTCAGTGTATATGTAAGGTCTTGTTAAACAAGGTATTATTATGTATTAGTGATTTACTTGGCTTGACATAATCGTCTTATAGAAATCGATATGTAAATTGATAATTGAATAAAAGAGGGATCGATGAACCAAACTGCTGCATCAGATGAAGAACGACGAGGAACTAGTCGTAAAAACTCACCATCAAATCTACGTTTATATTGCCCACAGCTTAATTTGACTCGCTGCCGTCCAATTAATCTTAGTACTCGTGGTGCATATCTAGATACTGTTCCTGAACATGCATACGTTGGCAGGAGAGTACAGCTGGTATTTTCTGTAGCAGAGAAAAATACTGTAAAGTTGATACGAGTATGGGCGGTGGTAGTGCATCTTTCTAATGAGGGGATAGGCTTTGGATTCACGCATAAATATCGATCTGTACATACTGCAAAATAGTAGAGATAAATTGTGTAAAGCCATGAAAATAATAAGTAAATAATAGATATTAGCCTGTGAAAATATAGTTCATTATTAATTCAAATATTATTGATGCAATTCACTTTTTGCTGTTAATTCCCTGCTTATACTGATGCGATTGAAATTGAATATATAGAATTCATCAATGGAAAGCGCAATACTAGAGTCAAAAGTATACGTTCAACGAGAGAGAGACCGTAGACTTGAGGCCGCCTCGATACAGTTCCCGCTACTCGACAGTGATTTTAATATCGTTCGAAAAGACAGGCGACGTATATCGGATCGTCGCAAAACCAATCTCAAGCTTATATGGCAAGAGAATCAACCGATTCGCAATACGAATGATTTAACACTCGAGTTTGATGGCCAGCGCTATTTTTTCGATACTCAGCTAAAACAGTTTAGCTTGGGGCGTTCTCATCAAAGTGAACTTCGAATCGAAAACAACTTTGTTTCCAAACATCATGCCATTATTACTTATGACAATGGGGAATTTGTCCTTCAAGATAAAAGTCTTAATGGCACTTTCATAGTAGCAGAAGATCTTGGGAAAATTCGCATACGAGGTCAGAAAGCATATTTATATGGTAATGGTATTTTGAGCCTGGGTATGCCGATAAACCGCGAAAATAATGACTGTATAATGTTTCATTGCCGTTAAGTTTCTAGAATTAGAAGCTTGCACATAAATATCCTATTTAGGTGTTTTTTACAGACGCTGACGCAATGCGCAATATTTGCACAAAATTTGTCGAGGCCAATGTATTATGCGAGAACTAAATGTTTAGTGTTGATGAGTATTTAATGTTTAACTAAAAACATCAGCACACCAATCAACAGCACTAACAAGGCAAAAAGCAGATTGATAGATAGCAACATAGGCTTATCTTTTATTGTTATGGGTTTTATTTTTATTATGAAATGATTGTATGCTGATATGTCAGTTAGTTAAATAATTTTAAAACAACAATTAATAAGTGGAAATTTGGCAATGGCTAAGTTTAATCAACAAATAAAAAAATTATTAGCAATCACAGATATTGAAATAAATGGTTCACGAGAGTGGGACATACAGGTGAGAGATGATAGGTTTTATCAACGTGTTATGTCTGATGGATCTTTAGGCTTGGGTGAATCATATATGGACCAATGGTGGGACGTTGAGTCACTTGATGACATGTTCAGTAAATTACTTGCTACAGATATTGAACATAGGATTAAATCTAAAGCCTATGTCTGGGCGGCGCTACAATCCAAAATATTTAATTTACAGAGCATTCGGCGTGCGTTTGCAGTAGGCGAGTATCATTATGATATAGGTAATGAGCTGTTTAAATGTATGCTTGATAAACGATTAACGTATACCTGTGGTTACTGGAAAAAAGCTAGTACTTTAGATCAAGCACAAGAAGATAAGCTTGACTTAGTGTGCAGAAAAATAGGTTTGAAAGAAGGCCAACGTATCTTGGATATTGGTTGTGGGTGGGGAAGTTTTATTAAGTTTGCTGCAGAACGTTATGGTGCTCAATCGGTGGGCATTACGGTTTCACAACAACAAGCAGAATATGTAAAAAAAGATTGTATAGGTCTTTCAGTCGAAGTGCGGTTACAAGATTATCGACAATTATCCGAAAAATTTGATCATATCGTATCGCTTGGTATGTTTGAGCATGTCGGGGCAAAAAATCATAAATCCTATATGCAAGTTGTTTCGCGTTGTTTAAAGGAAAAGGGACTTTTCCTTTTACATACAATCGGATCGAATTACACGCGTCATCGACCTGATCCATGGTTTAATAAGTATATTTTCCCTAATGGTGTGCTTCCATCGATGAAAGATATTAGTATAGCGGCAGATAAAGAATTTATCTTAGAGGACTACCATAGTTTTGGAACAGACTATGATAAAACCTTAATGGCGTGGTTTGATAACTTTGATTCATGTTGGGGTCAGTTAGGCAGTAAATATGGCGAACGTTTTTATAGAATGTGGAAATACTATTTATTGTGTTGCGCGGGAGCATTTCGTGCAAGAAATTTACAGTTATGGCAGCTGGTTTTCAGTAGAAGTGGCGTTAAAGGTGGTTATGAATCTATTAGGTAAATCAGGTTATATGCAGTCAGTAATACTTGTTGTTAAAGTAAAGTAATTAATGCCACGTTTCATCTCAATTTCTAAAGCCGCTTTGCTTGCCAAGGTTCATGTAAAAGAAATACAGGAAAAAATAAATAATAATCTACTCGCGTCTACACGTGGCATAATACATATCGATGATCTTCTAGCTTGTTACCCACATGCCGATGTAGAGCAAGCCGATATGCTTTCATTAGTTGAAAAAATAAAAGAAGAATCATTTGAAAGTGGAGCAGCTAAACAGCATGGCGAAGTAACTTTTGCATCACTCAAGAAAGACTTGCATAAAAGCAAAACCAATGCAGATTATTATCGTGAACGCTCAGTAAAATTTGAAGAGTTGATTCTTTATATACGCAAGAATTTGAATGATACTGAAGTTAAAGGTACAAGTGAGCAACGTATCCAAAGCTTAAAGCAATGGATTGATAGTCGTTTAACTGAAATCCATCGCAATAAATAAGTGTAAATCTAAGTGGAATTATTTTTTGGTAATTTCTTCGTTTTCAAGTACTGCTTTATCTTTCTTAAAAAGATTGAACAAATCGATACCAAAATAACTTAAACAGCTTAACAATAAAGTGCTTGCAGCTAATTCATCTAGATTGCCGATTAAAGGCAAATTGTCTGGAATAAGCTCGAATATACCGGCGGTAGGATTCATGATGTAAAGGATAGAAAGTAAGCCAAGAATTCCGATAATTACGCTTTTCATAATAACTCTTTAGCCAATGCGGTTGATAAGCAGAGAGCAAACATCCATGTCCACTCTAGATGGGTGATGATTAATCAAGTACAAACGTAATTTTAAGTACCACTCGGTGCTCTGTTACTTTGCCACCTTTAACAGACACTTGATGATCTTTAACCCAAGCGCTTTTGATTCCATTAAGTGTTTTGTTGGCTCTTTCGATACCTGTTTCAATAGCGTCTTCGTAGCTTTTGGTAGACGACGAACTAATCTCTGTAATTTTTGCAACAGTCATTGGTGCTCTCCTGGTGTATTAATTGTAATCGAATTTTAGTAATCCAGCTTACCTTAGTTGCTAAAAAAATGTAATCTTCAAGTGGTACCCAGCAAGCAGTAATTAAATTATATAACTATTAATTCTTAGGCTAAATATTATGCAAACTATACCGCGACCACATTTAGATCGTTTACTTAAAGCGGTCTCAGATATGCCGAAATTACGAACTGCAGTGGTTCATCCTGTTGGTAAATCTGCACTTCTAGGCGCTATTGAAGCAACAAAAGAAGGTCTAATTGAACCAATACTTATTGGACCAGAACAACGTATTAAAGATGTAGCTTCTGAATTTGGAATTGAGATTGATGGTATTGAAATTATTTCAACACAACATAGTCATGAGTCTGCAAAAATTGCTGTAGATATGGCAAGAGATGGAAAAGCTTCAGCTATCATGAAAGGCAAGATTCATACCGATGAACTCATGAGTGCAGTGGTAAGTAGAGAAGGTGGTCTGCGTACTGGACGAAGAATGAGTCATGTGTTTGCGTTTGATGTACCAACTTATCCAAGAGCATTATTCATAACGGATGCAGCCATCAATATTGGTCCCGATCTTGAAACCAAGGCAGATATTATTCGTAATGTTATAGATCTTGCACATTTGTTGGGCATTGAAACTCCGCGAGTAGCAATACTCTCTGCTGTAGAAACGGTCACATCTAAGTTTGAATCAACCTTACACGCAGCGGCTTTATGCAAAATGGCCGACCGTGGCCAAATAAAAGGCGGCCTATTGGATGGTCCTCTTGCGTTTGATAATGCTGTGTCCGAAGAATCAGTGAGAATTAAAGGTATTAAGTCGAATGTTGCTGGTAAGGCGGAAGTATTGGTTGTTCCAGATGTTGAAGCAGGCAATATGCTCGCAAAACAGCTGGAATATTTGGCTAAGGCGGAAGGAGCAGGAATCGTGTTGGGTGCAAAAGTTCCGGTTGTGCTTCCGAGTAGAGCAGATGATGCAGTAAGCCGTTTAGCCGCATGTGCACTTGCGTTGATGATTGCTAATAATTAATTGTAAAGAAGGTAAGTGATGGAGAGCTTTCTAATCATTAATGCTGGTTCCTCCAGCGTCAAACTCTCGATTTTTGGTGTTAAAAATGAAGCGCTATGCCAGGTTATTAATGCGCGTGCAGTTAGACTCTTCCAGGATGATGCGCAGATCAGTATTTATGACGATAACCAGAAATTACTGCTTGAAAAAAACCTTGCTGATATTACCGTCGCAACACCGAATCATAAAGTGGCTATCGAGTTTTTTCTTGGTTGGTTGTCACAACAAGCAGACATTAATGTCGTAGCAATTGGTCATCGAGTTGTACATGGTGGACCGAAATATGCAAAACCGGTAGTGATATCAGATCAAGTAAATGAGGAGTTGTTAAGTTTTCAGCCACTCGCACCATTGCATCAACAACATAATTTAGCACCTGTGCAAACAATTAAGGCCTTATATCCTGATATTTTACAGGTTGCATGTTTTGATACCGCTTTTCATCAGACAATGCCTGCAGTGAAAAAACGATTTGCTCTTCCAGACAAATATTATAACGAAGGTGTAAGACGCTATGGATTTCATGGCTTGTCTTACGAATACATAGTTGCAAGTTTAGCTGAACAAGCAAATTTAGATAATAAAAAAATTGTAATTGCGCATTTAGGAAATGGAGCCAGTATGTGTGCAATCGATAATAAGCAATCAATTTCAACTACTATGGGGTTCACTCCACTTGATGGTCTAGTGATGGGAACTCGCTGTGGTGATCTCGATCCTGGTGTTGTGTTGCACTTAATGGAACATTTTTCCATGAGTACAGATGAAATTTCTAATCTGCTTTACAAACAATCTGGATTGATTGCAGTATCTAATGAATCTAATAATATGCGTAAATTATTGAATTCAAATCAACCAGCAGCAGAGCAAGCCGTGGATCTATTTTGCTATCAAGTGAATCGTCATTTAGGCGCATTAGTGGCGGAATTAGGTGGCTTGGATCAACTAGTTTTCACAGCAGGTATCGGTGAAAACTCGCACATCATACGTGCAAGAATTTGCCAGTTAGCAAAGTGGCTGAAAATATCGCTAGATACACAAGCCAATATAGATAATCTGGCTACTATTAGTAACCGCGAGAGTTCTGTGGAAATTACTGTTATCCCAACTAACGAAGCACTTATGATAGCCAAGCATACAATGCAAATTTATGAAGATTCTTAGCGTTATTTACGCAAGAGTGAAATATAATGTATATGTAAATACTAATAAGCTAAAGTCTCAAGTGTATTTTACAAATGTATTTTAATAGGTGAAGAAATGAATATTTTAGATATGATTCTGCAATCTCAAAAAGGTGGCGCATTAGATTCCCTAACCTCGATGTCAGGACTGCAGCCAAATCAAATGCAACAACTGCTAGGGCAAGTTTTACCTGTTTTAGCTGGTGGCATAAAAAATGGTACCAACACGCAAGGAGGTTTAGAGAGCTTATTGGGAGCACTAAATTCAGGTAACCATGATCGTTACTATGATCAGCCCAACGCATTAGGTAATCAAAATACACGCTTGGATGGTAATGGGATCTTAGGTCATATTTTGGGAAACAAAGATGCAAGCCGCAGTCTTGCGAGTCATGCATCCGCTAAAACAGGCATTGATTCGACTTTAATTAAAAAGTTATTACCCGTGATCGCAACGGTTGTAATGGGCGCTATGAACAAACGTGCATCTACAGATGGTTTACTTGGTTCTCGTCAGGCAGCACCTTCAAATAATGGCATGATGGATCTACTTAGTGGATTCTTAGATGTTGGTGGTGATGGGTCTATAATCGATGATGTTTTACGCATAGGTGCTAAAGCACTTCTACGTTAATGCTTGTTTTTTATTATTGTATTAATGTGAAGCCGTCATTTTGAGAAGAAGTGCGTATAGATACGGTAGTGGTGGAAATCGTCGTGGTGGCGCGCTGCGATTATTGCCAATTGTATTATTTGGCCTCTACTTAGCGTTTTACTATTTCAGTAACCAAGAAGAAGCCTCGATGACGGGGCGCTCACAACTGATAGATATCTCTCACAAACAAGAGATGGCATTAGGTTTGCAGAGTTATCAACAAATATTATCTGAAGCTAACGTTTTGCGCTCGGGTCAGTCTGTGGACCTTGTAAGGGAGATCGGATACCGACTTGCTAAAGTGATTGAAGATGATCCTGGATTTGAGTGGGAATTTAATGTCATCGATTCCGAACAGGCGAATGCTTTCGCGCTGCCAGGAGGCAAGGTTGCAGTTTATACAGGTATTCTCCCAATCGTTAAAAATGTAGACGGTCTTAGCGCGGTTATGGGCCACGAAATTGCACATGCTATTGCAAGACATGGTGCAGAGCGGATGGCTCATCAAAAACTTGTTCAATATGGGACTATGGCCGCTGGTATGGCTTTAGGGTCTATGGACGCTGGTACTCAAAGAATGGTCATGGGTGCATTGGGCACAGGCGCCCAGTATGGCGTTCTACTGCCATTCTCAAGAAAGCATGAGTCTGAGGCAGACTATATGGGGCTAATATACTTGGCAAGAGCATGTTTTGACCCTAGAGAAGCTCCTAAAATTTGGGAAAGAATGGCCGAACATAGCAAAGGTCAACCATCAGAATTTATGTCAACACATCCAAGTCATGAAACTCGGATTAAATTATTAAATGAGTGGATGCCGGAGGCGCTTGAAGTTAGAGAGAAATATTGCAATTAGTAACTATCTAGCGACAAATAAATTTTTAACTTAGAAGTGTGAGTTATACTTTTGGTTAGCAATAGGTTGTCGTATACTATCTATATCTAAAAGTAATGCTGTCTGGTCTATACCCTCAAGTCAGGCTACGTAATTATAATAACTTTATTTAACATTATTGGAGAAGTCGATGAAAATTAAGAGAATTTTCACAACATTTGCATCCATCACTATCCTGGCAGGCTCTTACATGGTTTTCGCAGACGAGAACGCTATGAAAGAAGCGGGAGAGATGGCTGGTGAAATGATTGAGAAAGCTGGAAGTACTACTGCATTAGAGGTTCAAAAGGTCTCCACTGATGCATCATCTGCGTTGCCTAATGCTAAAGCAGGTGAGTGTTACGCAAAGGTCATTATTCCGGCCGAGTATAAAACTGAGTCGCAAAAGGTAACTGTTAAAGAAGCTTCATCTAAAATTGAAATCATTCCTGCCAAATATGAATGGACGGAAGAAAAAGTTCTCGTAAAAGAAGCCTCAAAAAAACTGATTCCTGTTCCTGCTACTTATGAAACTGTCAGCGAAAAAGTATTGGTAACTCCTGCTGAAAAGATCTGGACACGTGGTGAAAATAAAGATGCAGGCCGCGCAAATGCTTCAATAATTTCTGGTGCTGCAGCAAATGGTTTGAATCTTGCTGACGCAAAAGTAGGCGGTTGTTACGCTGAATACATTATTCCTGCTCAATATAAAACTGAAACTCAGAAAGTGTTGAAGTCAGAAGCTTCTGCAAATATTGATATCATTCCTGCTGAGTATGAATGGAAAGAAGAAAAAGTTCTCATTAAGGAAGCTTCCTCTAAACTTATCGAAGTGCCGGCGGTATATGAGACAGTAACTGAAAAAGTTTTAGTCAAGCCTGCGACAACAGAATGGAAAGAAGGCCGTGGTCCGGTAGAAAGACTCGACGGTAGTACCGGTGAGATCATGTGTTTAGTTGAAATACCGGCTGTTTATAACACAGTAAGTAAGCGTGTTTTGAAGAGCCCATCTTCAACCAAGAAAGTTGAAATTCCTGCAGAATATAAAGTTGAGAAGGTTCGCAAACTTGTTTCAGCATCACAAGAAAAGAAAACCGAAATTCCTGCGATGTATGAAACAGTAACAAAACGTATAAAATCAGCTGATGAAAAAGTAATGTGGGCACTCAAAGGCAGTAGCGTGGGCGGAAACGGCAAAGCTACAGGCTCAACTATATGCCTAAAGGAAGTGCCAGCAGTTTATAAGACAGTTCAACAGAAAAAAGTAAAAACCCCTGCGGTAACTAAAGTTGTTGAAGTGCCAGCAGAATACAAGGTTGTAAAAAAGCGTAAGTTAGCGGCTCCTGCTACTGAAAAGAAAATTGAAATTCCTGCTCAGACTCAATTGGTCTCAAAGAAAGTTAAAGTAAATGAAGAGTTTATGCAGTGGAGGCCAGTGTTGTGTGAAACCAATATGACGGGTACTACCATTACGGATATTCAAACTGCTTTGGCTAAAGCTGGCCATAATCCAGGAGCAATTGATGGAGTAATAGGTCGCCAAACTATGGTGGCTGTTGATGCATATCAAAGAGCAAACGGACTGCCGCGTGGTGGTTTAACAATGCAGACTCTGTCCAAATTAGGCATAAAACTTTAATTATCTAATTGATTAAGATAAGAGCCCCTTGGGTTTACTAAGGGGCTTTTTTTTGGAAATCATATTTTACTAATACGGATAATTTATGTTTGAAGCTAAACAGTCTGAATATTTAGTGCCTACAGACGGCAGTTTTTCGTTGTCTACCGTATCTAGCAAACCACCTGTGTCAGTTGACATAAAGGAAGATTATGAAAAAAAGTTAAATAAAGTTAATGAGAGTATTCAAGATTTACAGAGAATTCTCTATGCTTATGATAAACATTCGATCTTGCTTGTTTTTCAGGCAATGGATGCGGCAGGGAAAGATTCTACTATTCGAGCAGTAATGTCCGGCATTAATCCTGCCGGTTGCCAGGTGTACTCGTTTAAAAAACCATCTTCCACAGAACTTGACCATGATTTTTTATGGCGTACTAACAGAAGTTTGCCTGAAAGAGGGCGTATAGGCATATTCAACCGCAGTTATTATGAAGAAGTGCTGGTTGTACGCGTTCATCCTGAAATTTTGAAAAACCAGAACTTGCCTGATGAGGTTGATCTAAACAAGATATGGAGTGAACGTTATGAATCTATCCAGAATTTAGAAAAACATTTAGCTAGAAACGGTACAGTAATTTTAAAGTTTTGGTTGAATGTATCTAAAGATGAACAAAAAGAAAGGTTTTTAAGCAGAATAGATACACAAACAAAACAATGGAAGTGGTCATCGGCGGACTTGAAAGAGCGCGGGCATTGGGATGATTATATGCAAGCTTATGAAGAGGCTTTAAAGTTTACATCTGCACCCTGGGCTCCATGGTATGCAATACCTGCAGACGATAAGCCTTATATGCGTTATTGCGTAGCAAAAATTGTTAAAGAAACTCTGCAAGGTATGAAGCTAAAATATCCTAATCTTGACGAAGAAGAGCGAGACAAATTAGCTATAGCACGCAAAGAGTTAGAATCTGGCACTTAACCTGGAGGCCAATTCAAACTTCTGCCGGCTAATAGGTGTATGTGTAAATGAAACACAGTTTGACCTGCATTCTCGCCATTATTAATAACTAAACGAAAAGCATCTTTAACACCAAGAATATCAGCTATTTCAGATGCCTTTAGCAGCAAATGTCCTAAAATCTTTTGATCGTCCACAACGGCATCAGAAACTTTCGCAATAGATTTCTTGGGAATAATAAGCACATGAATAGGTGCCTGAGGGTTTACGTCTTTAAATGCTAAACATTTCTCGTCTTCATATACTATATCAGCAGGTATTTCTTTGTTGATAATTTTGTCAAAAATGGTTTCGCTCATATGTATTACAGGTCTATTACTTGAAGAAATTTATTTTGTAACCATTGTAGGCGGGTTATTTGACGAATGTTGTTTTTTTCACTATATATAATCAAACCGTCTTTAACCTTAATCTCTAACTGTGTAGACCGATCAGTGCACTGCCAGTTTTTACGATCCTGAACTGTGCAATTATCAAAAGTTATCTGTTCATTTTGGTTATCTAGCTTGGAGATTACTTGATCAGAATACTCACTTACAATAAATGTTCTTGTTGGACTATCTTGCCACTTTCCTTTGCAAAAAGTATTTTCTAGGATCATATTGTCACAAGTCTGGCTATATACTTGAAACTGTTTACTGTAGGGGTTGAGATCGAATACCCAAACTACAAAAGATGCGCCAATGAGTACTAATACGGCAAGAATGAAATCACTAAAGCTCATAAAATAACAACCCCATAACCATCAGAGGTAAGTATAGCTATAGCGTGGGAGTGTTTAAAGGTTATTGTTTCTTTACTGTTTTAGACAATGCTTGCTTCTGTAAAAAATAACTATTTAGAACAAACCACCCATATCAAAACGCAAAGAAAAGCCGACTGCATCTGAATCTACATCGCCCACTGCCGGTACATAATGGATTTTTGCACTAGTGCGCCCATTTTTTAGCAGTATATAAGGCACTGCTGCTAGACGTGGAGAAAATCCGCCGTCATAACCGGTAACAATACCACCCAAAATTCCTAGCCCAAACCAGTCAGTGCCTATTGTGCGCTCATGACCTACACCCCAGTAGGTACTAAATTTATCGATACTGTTTTCAAAAAAACCACCAGCAAAATAGTAGCTATCCATATGATATTCTAGACCTGCACCAGGGTTGAACTCATTAAATTCATCATCTTTATCTTCATGTGGGTGATATGAAGCGACGTTAACTTGCAAAAATAACCGTCCATCTTCAAGTATTGACTCACTGCTCTCAGAGTAAAATTTGCCTTTTTTAGCTTTGCCATAGTCATCAGGCACAGAGTAAACATCATCTGATTTAGCTATTTGTGTGCTATCTAAGGAGTCATCTGCAAATACTGTATAAGACGATAACCCAAAACCAAGTAGAGTTAAGATTATGATATTTTTAGCCAAAGAATAAAATTTCATTTCCATATGATCCTAACTAGGATTAGCTGCATTTAAACAGTTAATACAATAATTTTTAGACAATTTTTCTACTTTCTATTGGGACATAAAGCTCCTTCAGAAGCGCGCCCATACCGATAAAGGATGTGAATTTTGGGGATGAAAAGGTGGGTATCTATGGAATTTATTGTCAATTCTAGCCCACGCAGCGATGATGTGAGTGTATGGAGGCGCTAATCACTACCTTGCACAGTCATGATTAATACAAGCAGCATAGAGATTATGCGATCTCACTTGTGCCTTCTATGTATATACACAGCCCGCCCGCAAATATAGAAATAAATGCAGATATAAACTGACCAAATACTAAATAGAATAAGCTAATAATTACTAATGATGCGCCTACAAAATATAAAGGTACACCCGGTACTAAATCTTTAGTTTTTTTATGTAATGCTGAGATTAGTAATTTTATGCCAGTCATGAGTAAACTTAAAAAGAATACTGCCCAAACAATATGAAATAAAAATGAATTCGACATGAATGAGAAGCCACTTTCTGAAAGAGTGTGATAGATTCCAGGGATAATTCTGCTCAGCCAGAACATGCCAATTGCAGCAGTTCCAGTGCAGATAACACCTGTAATAAATGTCATTCCACTAAAGAATGGGGTTGCCTTTGAGTTTATATCTTGCATGATTGCTCACTAATAGAGTGATTCGCCTTTGTTTATTCTACCATTAGTTGCGGTTTATTGGCTTTAGATCTTATCCAATTTAATGATTTTAATACTTTTGGAAGGGATACGAGTTTCCGCTCAAATCGATATTTTCCTGGAAAATTCATTAAAAATAGTCCCATTAACATTGTGAGAATTCCTTGACCAGGTAAAACAAGCATGAGGATTCCTAGTATGATAAAGAAAAATCCCACTAGATTTTTGATTCCTGTGAGCAATTGAGCAATGATTGGATGGACGCTCTTTTTGCTGACACGGACTCTAAATCGCTCAAGAAAATAATCTTCAGGCATTTTAATTACCAGGTAGGGAATTATCGCTATACTTATAAAGAAGAATCCAATCGATACCCAGGCAAGGATAAGCAGTTCATCTTTGTAGTTATTGAATACTTCTAGAATCATATGGGCAATGGATTATTCCTGCCCGTAATTTACATTAAAAATTTATGTAATGGTACGAACTATCGTACTCTAAGCTTCCTGATATAAAGATTTATAGTAGTTAATGTCTCTTTAGGGGACATTGATGAAAAAATGGATGACTCAGAATTGATTAAAATATCAACTAATTTTTCAGAAGCATAACTTACTAAATATTGTTTTAATTCATACAAAGTTGGGGATTTGCCGTTTTCACTCTTATAGAGAGAAATCAGTATGGGCTCTAATTCTTGTATGAGAAAACTTGAATTTGTTGCAGCTAATGCAGAAGACATTGTAACTCCTGAGTTAAACTAGACTATGTTTATGTCAATAGCTTATTTACTTAAAAATAGTTTGGGTATACCGTTGATGCGTTTTAAACTTACCTGTCAGCGAAAATTTAAAAATACAACGATGTATAAATTTAAATATTCTGTAATCACTATAATAATGTCTATGTTTTTGAGTTCATGTGGCGCGCTCAACTGGTACGCAATAGAACAAATTCCAGCTGATTCAGTCGCTTATTTGCGTGATGGTGTGTTTATGAGTGGTGATCATATTCATAGTGCGACTATTTCAGAAATAGATGGAGAAATAGTTGCGACTCGAGATGAGAAGTTTATAAAAATCATAGCAGGCAAACATAAAATAAAGGTTCTTTGTGATGGCGCTAATGGAGAGTTCGATTCTGAAGACTTTGAAGGTAAGGAAAAAGTTTTAGAGTTTAATGCAAAAATTCAACGAATGTATCTCGTTCGTTGCAAACCATTCACACATTGGTGGATTGAAGATATCGATAACGGAGAAGTTGTTGCCGGTGTAAGATATATTTGAATATTTATTTTTATTGGCTGGTATTCATTGCTAATGAAGGTTGATTTACAAGTGTAATTCTTTCAATTAGCTCAGCAAGTGAGGTTTCCGCTATTTCTTTCGTAAAGGCCGTGCGAAATGTTTTTAATATACTCATTCCTTCTATGCGTACATCTACAACTTTAGCGTTTCCTTTAGCAACTCTAAACACATAATCAACCTGAAAGGGTTTGGAGCCGATACGCGTATTGAGTTCTGTACTTACTGTTTGGTATAATTTTTCTTCTACGATTTTATCAGGCATTACGGTAACTATCGCATTAGAATATTGTGCTAAATGAGTACCGTAGTTACGTATCAACATTTGCTTGAACTCAATAATAAAAGCATTGCGTTGTTCTATACTTGCTGTTTTCCAATGCTTGGCAAGTATGTATTTGCTCATTCTTTCTAAATCACAAATAGGCAATATTATTTCATCAACTACATCGTTTATTTTATTTGGATTTTTCTTTATTTCTATTGCATCTTCTTTTAGTGCACTTAAAACTTGGGCAGAAGTCTGTTCAATAATCTCATGAGGAGATAAATCTTCTGCGCTTACTGTTAAAGGCGCTAGATATATCATCAAAAACGCTAGTTTTATAATAAATAATGTTTTTTTAAGCATTTTTTAGCACCACTTAAATCAGGCGATCATTTTTACTTACATATATATATAACGATTAAAGAAGGAGATGAAAGGTATATTTAAGGGGTTGATAAGTTACTTTAAATCGGAATGCGATTAGGGAATTAAAGATAATGTCAAACAGTTCAAGTGTATTAAATTACTGAATCTATAATTTTGTCAGTGTTTTTTAAATATCTAAATTGCTAATAATAGTTTTTAGCTCATTAAGATTTATTTCTGTTTTACCCATCGCTAATAATAGTTGTACAAATAGTTGAGCACCAAAATTACCGCGGTTTATTTTCACTCTAAGGTTTTCGGGTGTTTGTGTTGTTCCAAGTGATTTTAACTTATGGCTTAAATCAGCGTAGCTAGTGCCACTTGCAGCCATATGGGCTTTGATAAATCTGGAAACTCCAGTGGCCCACTTTGGATCATGAACATTGTTAAAGGATTTATTTTGAGCAGGTTGCATATATAACGTATAAGTTACTGAAGTAAATATATATTAACATTAGTTAAATATGAATACTAATTGTGTTGATTTAGTTATGTATATATGTAAATATATCGTTACAATCAAAACGATATCATTACATAGTCTTTGTTAGGAGTGAACACATGCTTGAAATATTACCTGTAGCATTTTTAGTGTTGGCGGTGCTAACCGTCATTATGGCGGTTAAGCGTGTACCGCAGGGGTTTGAGTGGACGGTTGAACGTTTTGGTAAATACCGTAAGACCTTGGAACCCGGGTTGTCATTTATCATTCCTTATGTCGACATCGTTAGCAATAAGGTAAACATGAAAGAGCGGGTATTAGATGTACCGTCACAAGAAGTTATTACTCGTGATAATGCTGTTGTGCGTGTTGATGGTGTGGTGTTTTATCAAGTACTAGATCCAGTTAAGTCATCTTATAATGTTAATAACTTACAACGAGCTATGCTTAACCTCACGATGACCAATATACGTACAGTACTTGGCTCAATGGATCTAGACCAATCCTTGTCAAATCGGGATCAGATTAATGCTCAATTATTGCTTGTAGTAGACGAAGCAACTTCTCCGTGGGGTGTAAAAGTTACACGTATTGAAATTAAGGATATCGCGCCACCACAAGATTTAGTCGATTCAATGGCAAGGCAGATGAAAGCGGAACGTGATAAACGTGCAGAAATCTTGACTTCCGAAGGTTATAAACAATCTGAAATTTTGAAAGCTGAAGGTGAAAAACAAGCAGCCATTCTAGATGCAGATGGCCGGCTGGAAGCTGCTAAACGTGATGCCGCAGCACGAGAAGCATTAGCTAGAGCAGAGGCGAATGCAACGACTATGGTATCAGATGCTATTTCAAATGGTGATATTCAGGCAGTTAACTACTTTATTGCAACGAAATACGTAGAAGCATTAAGCACAATAGGATCTGCTGAGAACCAAAAGATTATAATGTTGCCGCTCGAAGCTTCTAGTTTAATAGGGTCAATTGCTGGGATTTCAGAAATCGCAAAAAGCGCATTATCTGAAAAGACTAAATCACAATAAGGTCAACCTATTGTATTGAGGAACTAATCTATGAACGAATTCATTACAAATTTACAATATTGGCATTGGTGGATATTAGCCATGGTTTGTTTATCGATAGAAACATTTGTACCAGGTGCAGTATTTATTTGGTTCAGCGCTTCTGCAGCAGTAATGGGATTTATATTATTTCTGCTACCTGATCTGAGCTGGCAATGGCAATTTACTCTATTCGGTATTTTATCTGTACTCTCTATTTTGGGTTGGCGCTTGTATAGACAAAAAGTGCCTGTGGTAGATACACATCCCGCATTAAATAAACGGGGTGAAGAATTGATTGGGCGTATATTCACATTAAGTACACCAATCAGCAATAATTATGGAAAAATCCATGTTGATGACACCTTGTGGAAAGTACATGGAAATGACTGTGATGCAGGTAAAAAAGTAAAAGTAATTTCACTAAATGGCACAGTCTTAAATATTGAACATGTCCAATGAATTTGATAACCCATAGTAGCTGCAATGTGATGCACTATTAATATTTATACTTAGAATGAAAAGTTAGTCATTTTGTTAACAATCCTTTATATTTATTTTAATAACACTTTTTATCAATTAGTTATAACATCTTCTAGATCCACTATTAAACTTAACTGTTCGTTAAGATTATACGAGTTATATATAATGCATTGATTCAATGTGCATTATTATGCTCTGTATTTCATTTTACCGTTTGTAGGTAAATCTAACCCACTTGTCGTACTATTAAATTAATTGCATTTGTTTACCTTCAGAATTCGATCCTGGAGTTTGGAGCAATGTAACGGCTATCTTGTTTGCATGATAACTATCAGGAAGATGGTTGTCAGATTTGCAAGTTAGTACCATAACAATTTATGGATGATTATCAGCAGCAGATATGTTGATTGAATCATTGACATAGTTGTATATAGCATTTCGTTTCGTTTTTTCTAATTCCATGCAGTCCGGGAAGTGGCTGTCGATAAGCTCTCGTTTACTTAACTACTTAAGTGATCGACATGAGTCAGTCGATATGAATGTTTTAAATACGAGAGGTGCTAAGATGCATTTAAGTAGACAAATAATTATTAACGTATGTAGTGCGTTTATCTTTACATTGAGTATTGTTAGCGTGTCAGTAACGTTTGCGGGTCCACGCGAGCAAGCTAAGCGAATGCATGACCGATTAACTGGCGTGCCTCCTACGGAAGCTGTGCTAACACAGATGACGGATTTGATTGCAGATCAAACACCAGCATCTCGTATAGCAGCTGCAAATATTGCTATGGCTAATCCGTCTTTCATAAACACTACTATTAAAGATTGGGCAACTCCTTGGACCAATCGTGATCAATCTGTTTATAGAGATCTTAACGATTCTACTGCAACCGTTATGGGCATGGTTCGAGATGATGTTCCATTTGATCAAATCTTATATGCAGACACGGTTTATATTGGCTCTACAGAAGCAACAAACGATGCTTATTCAGTTTTTAATAATGATCATTATGAAGACTTGCAAAATCGACGTAGAGATCTGAGTGATCCAGCGATGTTGGTAGCTATGAGTCAATCAGCCCTCAATGATCAATTAGCTGCAGGTCAAACTGCAGGCATTATGACGACGCGGGGTTATGCTCAAGCATTTTTAGTGGCAGGCACCAATCGTGCTGCTTTGCGGTTTGCGACACTTAATTTTATGTGTATGGATATGGAAAACTTCCGTGATAAAACTGCATATCCCGATCGTGTTCGTCAAGATGTAGATCGTTCACCTGGTGGTGACAGCAAAATATTTATTAATGATTGTCTAACTTGTCACGCTGGTATGGATGGATTAGCCGGTGCATTTGCTTATTATGATTTTGCTGAAATTGCTGACGAAGGTGAACGTCTAGTTTACACAGCTGGTGTTGTTCAGCCTAAATATTTAAATGATGCGGGTGTATTCCCAACTGGTTTCGCGACTACTGGTGATTCATGGGTAAATTATTGGCGTTCTGGTCAAAATAGCTGGGTTGGTTGGAATGCTGCAAACAACGGTGTAGGTCGTGGTGCTAAAGAGTTAGGTATGGAACTTGCTCAAACACGACAGTTCTCAGAATGTCAGGTCACAAAAGCGTTTGAAAAAGTTTGCCACCGTAGTCCAAATGGTGCTGCTGATGTTCAAGCAGTTACAAATATTGCAAATATCTTTGAAGCAAATAATCGCAGTATGAAGCGAGTCTTTGCTGAGACGGCTGCTTATTGCATGGGTAACTAAAGATGTTACTCAACGAATTAAGTATGCCAATTAGGAGAAATATCATGAGTCAGTATAATATTCTATTTATTAACAAGTATGCACTTCGTATGATTTGCATGATCTTGTTAGCTGTTGCTCTCACTGCATGTGGCGGTGGAAGTAGTGGAGGTTCCGATAGTGGAACACAATCAACTGCCGGTAATACAGGTGGAAATAACGGTGGAAATCCAAGTGATCCTTTGCCACCAGGTGTTGACCCAGTAGATCCAGGTGACCCAATGCCTGATCCAGTAGATCCTGGTAATAATAATGGTGCTGCAAATGAACAAGCATTATTCGCTGCAACTGTTCATCCGGTAATAACAGCTCCAGGTAATGGCTGTGTATTTTGTCATGCTGGTAGCAATCCCCAAGCTATTCCATTCGCTGTTGCAGATATAACAACTTCCTACAACATTGTAAGTGGTCAAGCATTGTCTAATTTGGCTGTACCAACACAGTCTAGTTTATATCAAAGACCGCTCAGTAATCATAACTGCGGACTTGAGTGTTCAAGAATTGCTACAGAAATGTTGCAGGCTATTAATACTTGGGCAGCACAGTCTGTTGCAGGAGGAAATAATGGTGGCAATAACGGCAATGTATTAGCAAGTGCTACAACTAACTTCTCTCAAGCAGTTGAAGGCACTATTCCACGTGCAGATGCTAACATGATTACTCACTTTGCATTTAGTGAAGGTGTTGGTAACACAACAGTTGGTACCAGTAATGTAGGCGCAAACATGACCTTAAACCTGGAAGGCACTGAGTGGGTGCCAGAAGGTGGTTTGAGAAATATTGATGGTAAAGCACAGGCATCATTAGCCGATAGCCAAAAATTATTTAACCTGTTATCAGGTGGAAACCAGTTTAGTGTTGAGGCATGGATCATTCCAGAAAACCTAACTCAAACTGGACCTGCTAGAATTGTTTCATATTCAATTGATACTGGGCGACGTAATTTCACTATGGGTCAACAGGTTGATCAATATGATTCACGTGTTCAGACTATTAATTCAGGGCCCAACGGTAGCAATCCTCAACTGCGTACAGAAGATATAGTAACTACTGAACTCACACATGTAGTCATGACTTATGACAATATGTCAGGTGGACGTAAAATCTACGTTAATGGACAATTAGCAGTAGAAGAAGCGGTTCAAGGTGACATGCTAAATTGGCAAGATGATAATTTATTTATACTTGGTAATGAAGCAACGAATAATCGCCTATGGAAAGGTGTCTTCAAAATGGTTGCAATACATAATGTTGCCCTTAACGGTGCACAAGTGGCACAAAACTTTGATGCGGGTGCTGGTGCGATCACATCATTACGTTTTGATGTAGCAAGTATCTTAGGTGCTCCTGGTTATATCGAAATGCAAGCATATGAAATGGATCCATTTGCCTATGTATTTGCTAGACCTAAATTGGTTAGTGATGTAACCGGTGTGCAAGTTAAGAACATTCGAGTTGCAGTAAATAATAATGTTCCACTAGCAGCACAAGCGTTTCGTAGAGTAGACACCATGGTGACACAATCAGGTCAAGAAATATCACCATTAGGTGCGCTAATACCTTCAGATCAAGGTATGAACGTAGACCAATTCAGTCTTCATTTTGAAGTGCTTGGTGGCCAAACCGGTTCAACTGAATCGATTGCACCAGCTACACCACCTCTACCTCCTGTAGATGTTGCAGAGCCAGATATTGGTGTACGCACATTCTCTCAAGTACATGACACCATGGCTGCATTAACTGGAATTAGTCAGGGTGACAATGATGTTCGCAATCGCTATGCAGAATTGCGTGACCAACTACCACCTACTGCAGATGCATTAGGGTTTGGTTCGGCTCAGCAAATTGCGATTCAACGTCTGGCTACAACTTATTGCGGTAAGATTGCAAATAACGATGGTCGTTGCAGAAACTTCTTTAATGACAATAACTGCGCAATTGCTGCAGGCGAGAAAGATGCCATAGCAGGAACTGTATACGACAAAATCATAGGTAATAACTTGGTTAATCAACCAGAGCGTACAGCTTCTATAGCTGCACTAGTAGGCATTATGGATGCTGAAAACTGTGCAAATGGATGTACTGGAGCTGAGGGTAGACAAGTATTACAAGCTGTATGTACTGCTGCGTTAGCAAGTAGTGCAGTAACAATTAACTAAGGCTAGTGAGGTAACGAAAATGGCGAAATACAGAGAGCAATATCGACGAGCGCAAGAGGCACATCGGCAGATGGAGCAGCGCATCGAAGAATCATGCCGACGTACCGGTCATGGTAGACCTGTTACCCGCAGAGAGTTTCTCGGAAGAGGACTCATCGCAGGCACTAGCACGGTTCTTCTACCAAGCTTGGGTATGATGGTTAACAGGGTCCATGCGGCTTGTGAAATTGGTGACGCTGTAGCAGGCGGTCCGTTTGGTGCAGGCAAAGTTCCTTTCCTTGCAATTGACCAAGGTGGCGGTGCAAATATTGCGGGTTCTAATATCATGGTAGGTGGTGCAGGTGGTCAAACAGACTTTTTACCAGATGATGCTTATCAAACATTAGGTTTGCCACCAGCAATTAGCCCGAATGCAATTGGTGTGAACACTGATTTTGGATTGGCGATGCATCCGAATAGTGCTTTATTACGTGGCATGCTGGATAAAACAAGTGCTGCAACACGTGCCAATGTTAATGGCACTGTAATACCAGCACGTTCGGAAAATGACACTGGTAATAACCCACATAACCCTATGTATGGAATTGCTAAAGCAGGCGCCAATGGTGAGTTTGTAGTATCTACTGGCACTAGAAACTCGGAATCGGGTGGTCGCTCCAGAGCTCCCGATTACATGATCTCGGCAGAACTTGGCCCAACTCGCGTGAGTAATCGCAATGAGGCAATTGGCCTCAGTGGTGGTGAAGCAGATGGTTTCCCAAGCGGAAGTGTTGCAACTGCAGCACAAATATTGGCTCAGTTAAAACTTGGTGCAATTGATGAAGCAACCGCAACTGAAGAATTGATTCAATGTGGTTATGACAAGAGTTTAGCTACATTTAATTCACCGATTCTTCCTTCAGACTTAGATCCAGAAGCCGATGCAATCCTTACAAACATCTTTCCTGGTAATGAAATCAGTAACGATGCTGACTTCCGTAAAGCGGCAGCAACCATGAAAGTGATTGTGAATGGCTTTGGTGGAGTAGGTACAATGGAATATGGTGGTCGTGATTATCATCAAAACCCAAGACCTGAAACGGATGCTAAAGACTTTAAAATAGGTCAGGTGCTAGGTGCATCTTTAGAGTATGCAGCTCAACTTGGCAAACCGTTGATGGTTTACTTGTTCAGTGACGGTGCTGTAGTAGCAGATACTAATAATCCTGAAGATGATGGTAACGGCACTACCAAGTTCCGTTGGCGTTCGGATAATTCACAAAGAGCATCCAGTGCTATCTTTGTTTATAGTCCTAATAATGCATCCGCCGCAATTATGCGTAACGGTGCAGCTTCGCAACAACTTGGCGCATTCAAACCTGACGGTACAATTGATACCAACTCCAGCCCCTATGCAAATAGTGTAGTTACACTAGCTGAGCTTGTGGTACTAAATTATTTGGCTTTACATGGTGAAGCAGGTAATTTTGCAGCTGCTCTTGGTAACCCCACCCTTGGTGCAAACCCTGGAATGGAGCATATTGCGTTCAATAGTATTGTTTAAAGTAAACAATAAAAGCAGCCTTCAACAGACAGGACAATCTTAAGATTGTCCTGTTTTTTATGGTTGGTGATTTTGGTATGATAAGATGCGTGACATTTAATCAATGAGTTAGGACAATACGACTTAACTTAAACTGTCTAAACAGATCTAAATTGAGCGTTACACTGACACCTCAAAAAATTAATAAATCTGATTCAGAATATACTGTTTTTCAGGAAAATTTTGCGTGTCCAGCATGTTTTCATAAACATGCTTCTTTCATTATTAAAGTTGATGATATCCAGTGCGATCAATGCAACACTGTTTTCCCTCTGTATAAATGTGGCCAGCACATCATTCCTTGGTTATTCGAGCACCCTAAATTAAATTTATTAGAATGGACAGCACGTTTAAATGGTTTTCTTCATCTTAATCAGCAAGCACAATTAAGATTGAGAGAAGCTCAAAAAGACAAACGATTAAGTAAAACAGGTCAAAAACGTATAGGAAAATTACTTGATTCGAGAATAAAACAAGTAACTCAAGTCACAGAATTAATTGCAGCCTTAAATTTAAACCAATATGATGCTGAGCAGTTAAATAATTCAGTTAATACATTGCAATCTAAAATACCTGGTATTCAGGGGTTAACCAGTTATTACGATAATATTTTCCGTGATTGGTCCTGGGAAAATGGTGAAAATGACCAAATGCTGGAAGTGATTGATAGTGTAATAAACAAATATACGAATTTAGGTAAAGTGTTAACAATAGGTGCAGGGGCAGGTAGGCTTTCTTATGATATCCATCAAAAGTATTCACCTACATATTCTGTATTATTAGACATCAACCCCTTATTGTTATTAGCAGGTTGTCAAGTTATGCAAGGTAATTCCTTTTCATTGAATGAATACCCTATAGCACCTATAGATAAGGGTTCATTTGTTGCTGAACAAATATGTAAAGCTCCATGTGATATTCCTGATGGTATTAAAGGTAAAGTGTATTTTATGTTTGCTGATGGAATGAATCCTCCAATCAAAGATAATAGATTTGATACGGTCGTGACGCCATGGCTGATAGATATCATACCGCAAAACTTACGAGACTATATTCCTAGAATCAATGCATGTATTCCGATTGGTGGAGCTTGGATCAATACAGGTTCCCTAGCATTTTCACATAAACAAGAGTCTTGGCGTTATAGTGAAGAAGAAGTAGTCGAGTTAATCGAGAAAAATGGCTTTAAAATAGTCTCGAGTAATCGGACTATTATTAATTATCTGCATTCACCATTAAGTTCCCATGGCCGCACGGAATCAGTGTTTTCATTTTATGCGGAAAAAATCAAAGATGTTGTGGTTCCACCAAGATACGATTACCTTCCCAAATGGATAAAAACAACATCAATTCCAATACCGAAACAATATGAGCAAGCAATTGAATCATCGCGATACTTACTTCAGGCGCAGGTATTGGGCGCTATAGATGGCCAAAGAAGTATTGAACAAATTGGTGATTTAATTGCCAAGCAATATAACCTACAAGTAACAGAAGCAACTCATGCGGTTAGACGCATATTGGTAGACTACTATGAAAATAATTAAATAAAATTGAACATTAAACGATACACAACTTACTGAGATAAATAATCATGAAGATATTTTTTGCAGCCACACTACTTTTTACTAGCTTTACTGCTATAGCAGATTCTTATGATGACGATTTAAGAACATTATTTGTGTTAACAGGTGTCAAAAATAATTATGCTGGTTTGAATAATGTAATTATAAATCAGATGCAATCAGGTTTTTTTCAATCTGCAGAACAAAATATAAGTGCCAAATCACTAACTGAAGATCAGAGGAAACAAGTAGGTGAGCTATTAAAAGCCAGATTTACTGAAATGGTTAAAGGTTATCAAGGCTACATTTCTGAAAAAATGCCGTATGAATCAGTAGAAACAGACATCTATTTACCCTTATATAAAGAAACATACTCTCATGAAGAAGTAAAAGAGCTTATTAGTTTTTATAATTCACCTGTAGGTAAAAAAACAATAGAATTTTCTCAAAAAATACCAGAACAAGCGGCTAAAAAATCGGCTGAAAAATATGATTCAGTAATTAGTGAGTATGTCAAAGAAGAGATCAGTAAAAATATCAGCTTGGTTAAGGATGATATGGCTGCTAAAGGGATCGAGTAGTTATAGTAGACAATGCAGACTGTAACCTATGCTTAATATGATCTTTGTCCAGGAATTCAGGATTTGCAAGAGATGAATAGTAATTTACTTGTTTCTGATATCAATATACAAGTTGTTAGGAAGAATGTTAAAAATATTAATTTTTTAGTTCGTTCATCTGATGGGTTTGTTCGTGTTTCAGCACCTAAATACCTATCTGAGCAAGCAGTTCAAATGGCTATTTTATCAAAGATAAACTGGATTCGTAACAAAGTTGAAACCTTTAATGTTCAACCAAGAGAAGTAGCTAATAAATATATTTCTGGTGAAATTATTTATTTTCTGGATCATGAATATAAGCTGGAAATAATTGAACAACAGGGCTCATCTCATATAGAAAAACAGGCATCTGGACAGCTACATATGTATGTTGCGCCAAAAACTGTTTTAGAATGCAAGGAAAAACTATTATACGATTGGTATCGTGCAGAATTAAAAAAACAAATTCCTGTTTTGATTAATAAGTGGCAGCCAATTATAGGAAGAAAGGTTTTAGAATGGAGAATAAAAAGAATGAAAACACGCTGGGGCACGTGCAATATTCCTAGAAAGAGAATCTGGTTAAATCTGGAATTAGCAAAACAACCAGCAGCCTGTCTGGAATACGTTATCGTACATGAGATGACACATCTGTTAGAGCGTTGTCATAATGAAATATTTAAACAGTTATTAGATAATTTTATGCCCAATTGGCGCATGCTAGAAAAACAGTTGAATTATAAATTGCGTGAGTAACAAGTATAATTGAGTACATTAGTGTTAACCAAAATCGATACTGCTGAAAAAAATATAGTTAAGCCTGCCGCTCACACATTTATTTAGAATAATTAAGATCCATAACAACACCACAATATAATAAACATGTAATGTGTGCATTGTTTACTGGGTTATAGCTAATAAAATAAATACCACTAGACATAATAGCGAGTTATACAGAAATAATTAACGCGGAATTGATAATATTTCATATCAACTCTAAGGAGTTATTTAAGTATTTCTACAAATTAACTTTAGTAACTTGTTAGGAATTAATCATTATTTACAGTAAATATTATGGTATCAACAAATAGTGCATATGAACTTATTGATAATGCACAAAATATAAGATTTAAAATTCGCTATTTATTATCATATTTATACGAATATATATTTAGTATGCACTCCCTCATTTTAATTAGATTATTTTTATGTTTAGTGTTTGTTGACTTTATTATTTTAGTTAACATTTTAAGCATTGATTATTTTATCTATTATGCGCACTGCCTGGAGTATTTAAGCGGTATTTTCTAAGTAGTTATATTTTTACGTAATAGTTCTTGCAGAAAATTAATCTCATGTTTATGTACTGGAGTGCTTGGCATGAAATTATTTTTACTCGTTTGTATATTAACGTCGCCTCTAGTAATTATTCTTCACGGTTGCAAAACAAAAGAGGAAGCAGCTGCAAGTAAAGCACTGAATTCTGCAGAACAAGGTGCAGCTATTGGGCAATTTAGAATTGCCAAGATGTATGCAAATGGTGAAGGTGTAGAGCAAGACAATGTATATGCCTATATGTGGGTAAATGCTGCAGTCATTCAGGGTTTGGGTGAATCAGCAAACGAGTTTAAAAACGAATTAGCAAAGAAAATGACAGCTTCTCAAATTGAAGCAGCAGATTCTTTATATATTGATTGCAAGAATAAGAGTTACAAAAACTGCTAATAATTAAGCATAGATTTTTATAATAAATTAAACCTACTGTGTAAAGCACCTTATCAGCACTAAATAATGGTTGATATTTATATGTGTACCTTAGAATAAGGTGCACCTCAAATCCCGCTAGCTGATTTGAGAGTTCAACTTTTAATAATCCTAGATACTTATAAATTAGAAGAATACATGATCGCTAATAGTGCAAGAATGCACTATTAAAGTGCTAAATATACAGCCAAATATTATGTTCTAACTACTATATCCTTGAAATAATTCATTAAGCTCCTGAAATATATACACTAATTTAACAAGAACATTATTGGCACGTAAGCTGCATTGACTTAGTGCAACTGCACAATCTTGTGCATTTAAGCACTCAATTACGTTGAGTAAGACTGTTAATTAGAAAATATCAGGAGTCGAATATGAAGTTTAGAAGAGCGGTTGTTACAGCTTTATTTGTTGCATGTCTAATCTTGCCGCAAATAAGTCTTGCAGTGGATAAAATTAAAGTAGGTATTCTGCATTCGCTATCTGGAACTATGGCCATTAGTGAGACAACTCTTAAAGATACTGTGCTTATGATGGTTAAAGAGCAAAATAAAGCTGGTGGCTTACTTGGAAAAGAATTAGAAGCAGTGGTTGTTGACCCAGCTTCAGATTGGCCATTATTTGCAGAAAAGATGCGTGAGTTGATTGAAGTACATAAAGTCGATGTGATTTTTGGTTGCTGGACTTCAGTGTCGCGTAAATCTGTTTTACCCGTTATTGAAGAACTGAATGGCTTATTGTTCTATCCAGTGCAGTATGAAGGTGAAGAATCCTCTAAAAATGTGTTTTATACCGGTGCAGCTCCTAATCAACAAGCTATCCCAGCGGTAGATTATCTAATGAATGAAGTAGGTGCAAAACGCTGGGTACTAGCAGGTACAGATTATGTATATCCACGTACCACAAACAAAATTCTGGAATCTTATTTGAAGCAAAAAGGTGTAGCTGAAGAAGATATTATGATCAACTACACACCATTTGGTCATTCTGACTGGCAGACTATTGTTTCTGATATTAAAACCTTTGGTTCAGAAGGCAAAAAGACCGCTGTAGTTTCTACAATTAATGGCGATGCGAATGTGCCATTTTATAAAGAACTCGGAAACCAAGGAATTTCTGCAGAAGATATTCCGGTAGTGGCATTCTCTGTTGGTGAAGAAGAATTATCTGGTATAGATACAGGCCCACTAGTAGGTCACTTAGCTGCATGGAATTACTTCATGAGTGCTGAATCTGAAGAGAATGACAAGTTCATTGAAACTTGGCAATCATTTATTAAAAGTGACAAAAGAGTAACCAATGACCCAATGGAAGCGACCTATATCGGCTTTAAAATGTGGGCTGAAGCGGTTAAAAAAGCAGGTACTACAGAAGTAGATAAGGTTCGCCCTGCAATGTATGGCTTGCAGGTATCTAACCTTACTGGTGGTACTGCGATAATGAATACTAACCATCATTTATCTAAACCAGTACTCATTGGTGAGATTCAAGATGACGGGCAATTTGAAATTGTTTGGTCTACTGATGGCGAAGTTAAAGGTGATGCATGGACTGACTTCTTGTCTGAAAGTAGTGTAATTATTGCAGATTGGACCGATCCAATTAATTGCGGTAACTACAATACAGAGACTAAAAAGTGTTCAGGTCAAAATTACTAGTTGTACAATTTCTTCAATATAGTTGATATTAACTAACTATACATGCTAGCCACTCTTGATAGTGAGAGTGGCTGGTTTCTAAATAATTCATCAAAGCATATTAGGTATGAAGCGCTTACTAACATTAATAATGTTTGCTTTATTATTTCTGACTAGCCTATATGCAAATGGGTTAAGTGCAGAAGAAATAAACGCTAATAAAGATTCTATTCAGAGCAGTTTCAAGTTGCTTTCATCGAATAGCTTTAACGATAAAACTACTGCAATCAATGCAATTGCAGACTCTGGCCACCCAATAGCTATGGGTATATTGACGGCTTTGCAAGAAGGTAAAGTTTATTATCATAAAAAAAATAAAGATATTATTGTAATAAATGAGGTTACATCTAAAAACTATGACCTCATAAATCCTATCTCAAATACCGTAAAAGATGCAAAAACTAACAAAGATCTCAAGAAAATATATAAGAAAGTAGGTATCAATAATAAGATTAGAGGATTACTGAACGAAAAGTTAGCAGCACTTACTATCTTTAGTGATGATAAAAGTATCCGCCTTAGTGCAGCACGTAACATGCTTAAAAATCCCAGCTCATCAACGGTAGATGTGTTGCGCAAAACAATATTACAAGAAAAAGATTCTGAAGTTAA
Source organism: uncultured Thiotrichales bacterium (assembly GCA_964486815.1). Lineage (GTDB taxonomy): Bacteria > Pseudomonadota > Gammaproteobacteria > UBA4575 > UBA4575 > JABDMD01. Next base: position 58,922 of record CAZAOO010000001.1, on the reverse strand, counting down.
AGAGTTGATGAATGTTTGTATCGCAGCTGCAGATACAAAATCGGATGATGTAGAAATTCAATTAAGCGCAATTAACAGTTTGTCAGGCTCTTTATATCCTGAGATTCGTCTTCTACTTGAAGATCTAAATACAAAATATATAGATCATAAAAATGCGGATGAAAGAATATTGCCTACAGTACAATCTGCTTTAGATTCTACTAAATTAAAAACAGGCTTCTATAAGCAAGTTGAAAATATATTTTTCGGTTTAAGCTTGGGGTCAGTGTTGTTACTCGCCGCAGTAGGTCTTGCCATTACCTTTGGCGTAATGGGTGTTATCAATATGGCTCACGGCGAAATGCTAATGTTAGGGGCATATACTACTTTTGTGGTTCAGCAGATTATGCCTAATACAATTGAATATTCATTGTTTGTGGCTATTCCTGCTGCTTTTATCGTTACGGGTTTAATCGGTATTGGAATTGAACGCGGCGTAATACGTTTTTTATATGGTCGACCATTAGAAACATTATTAGCTACTTTTGGCTTAAGTTTGATTTTGCAACAAGCGGTTCGTTCAGTGTTTTCACCATTAAATCGCTCTGTAATTACTCCAGAATGGATGAGTGGCTCATATGAGTTTAATCCTGCGTTATCACTTACGTACAACAGGATGTATATCGTCTTGTTTGCACTGTTAGTGTTAGTTGGTTTGATGCTTTTGTTGAAAAAAACAGCATTTGGTTTGCAAATGCGCGCAGTCACACAAAATCGCAACATGGCAAAAGCGATGGGTATACGTACAGGTTGGGTAGATTCACTTACTTTTGGTTTAGGTTCTGGTATTGCGGGCATAGGTGGTGTTGCATTGAGTCAGCTTACCAATGTTGGCCCTAATTTGGGTCAGGCATACATCGTAGACTCTTTTATGGTGGTGGTGTTTGGCGGAGTTGGTAATTTATGGGGTACTTTTGTTGGAGCAATGTCTTTAGGTGTAGCAAACAAGTTTTTAGAACCCTATGCAGGCGCAGTTCTTGCCAAAATTCTAGTATTAATTTTTATAATATTATTCATTCAAAAGTACCCACGTGGCATGTTTGCCTTAAAAGGTAGAGTTGTGGATAACTGATGATGAAATATAAACCATTGATTTTACGTTTGTTAGAAAACGATAAAGGCGGTAGGTATTTTATCGCTACCCTTGTTTTGCTAACGATCATTGTGCCGATCTGTAATTTATGGGTACCCGAATCATCCATCTTTCATTTGTCTACATATGTTGTAACGCTATTGGGAAAATATTTAACCTATGCTTTATTGGCGATTTCATTAGATTTGGTTTGGGGTTATTTAGGAATTCTTAGTTTAGGGCATGGTGCGTTTTTTGGATTAGGTGGTTATGCCATGGGCATGTATTTAATGCGTCAAATTGGAGACCGAGGTGTATACGGTAATCCAATCTTGCCTGATTTCATGGTATTTCTGAATTACAAAGAGTTGCCATGGTTTTGGCAAGGATTTGATCAATTCTGGTTAGCTATGTTGATGGTATTCATAGTGCCAGGCATATTAGCATTTGTGTTCGGGTGGCTGGCATTTAGATCACGTGTGACAGGTGTTTATCTTTCTATCATAACTCAGGCGTTAACTTATGCATTGATGCTTGCGTTCTTCCGCAATGACCTAGGTTTTGGTGGCAATAATGGATTAACTGATTTCAAAGAGATATTAGGTTTTGATCTGCAGTCTGATTACACGCGTAATGCATTATTTGTTTGTTCTGCAATAGCAGTAGCCTTGGGATATTTTATATGTAAATTTATTGTTGATTCTCGTTTGGGTAGTTTGGTTACAGCGATACGAGATTCGGAAGGTAGAGTGCGTGCACTAGGTTATCGAGATGAGTATATTAAGTTATTTGTGTTTGTTGTTTCTGCCATGTTGGCGGGTGTCGCAGGTGCGTTGTATGTTCCACAAGTTGGGATCATTAATCCTGGAGAGTTTTCTCCAATAAATTCCATTGAGATGGTTATTTGGGTAGCGATGGGTGGTCGCGGCACGCTTTATGGTGCGGCATTGGGGGCGATAGTTGTTAATTTTGCTAAAACCTATTTCACAGCTGCGGCACCAGAAGTTTGGTTATTTATGTTAGGTGGTTTATTTGTAGTAGTAACATTGTTTTTGCCTCATGGAATCGTCGGTGCAATAAAGAAAGTATCATTAATGAAAAGAAAGAAAATAAAAGAACCAGTTAAACCACAAAAGTTGAATATTAGTAATGAGTGATTTTCAAACTAATACTTCTCCGGTAACACATGTGTCTGATGACACCATTTTATATTTGAATGGTGTGTCAGTAAGTTTTGATGGGTTTAAGGCTATTAATAACTTGAGTCTCTATGTAAAGAAAAACGAACTGCGCAGCATCATCGGACCTAATGGTGCAGGAAAAACTACAATGATGGATATCATCACAGGTAAAACACGACCTGATGAAGGTCGAGTGATCTATGACGACATGGTTGATCTGACTTCCATGAGTGAAGCTGAGATAGCTAATTTAGGAATAGGGCGCAAGTTTCAAAAACCAACAGTATTTGAAAACCATTCGGTTTATGAAAACTTAAAGCTAGCACTAGAAGGTAGAAGGAAAGTTTTTGAGAATTTATTTTTCAAGTTAACCAGTGAAGATGATGACAAAATACAAGAAGTTCTCAAAACTATTGTATTGCGTGAACATAGCAAGAGAGATGCTGGTGAGTTATCGCATGGTCAAATGCAATGGTTAGAAATTGGCATGTTGCTTATGCAGAATCCTAAGCTTTTGTTAGTAGACGAGCCGGTGGCAGGCATGACCAAACAAGAATCAGAACATACTGCAGAATTACTCACTTCATTGGCTGAAAAACACTCTGTTGTAGTAGTGGAGCACGATATGGAATTTGTACGTTCGCTTGCAAACCGAGTTACCGTTTTACATCAAGGCAGCGTACTGGCTGAGGGCGATATGCATAGTGTGCAAAACAATCAAAAAGTAATCGAAGTCTATTTGGGCGAATAATTAAAGATTAAACCATTATGTTAATTATAAATAACCTGGATCAATTTTATAAAGAAAGCCATACGTTATGGGATGTTGATTTTGAAATCGATAAAGGTTCTTGTATGTGTCTTATGGGTAGAAATGGGGTGGGTAAAACAACCTTGTTGAAATGCATAATGGGCTTGGAGCCCATAGCGAATGGAGAAATCAACATTAATGGTATTGAGTTTTCTTCTAAGCCAGCAGAACAGCGTGCCCGTCATCGTATTGGTTATGTGCCACAAGGCAGAGAAATATTTTCTCAATTGACCGTCGAAGAAAACTTGATTACAGGGATAGCATCTAGCGGTAAAAAATTGCCTACGCTTATATATGAGCTATTTCCAGTTCTAAAAGAAATGCTCAATCGCAGAGGTGGTGATTTATCGGGGGGGCAACAACAACAACTCGCGATTGGGAGAGCCTTGGCAATAGAGCCTGAGCTACTGATTTTAGATGAACCTACTGAAGGCATCCAGCCTAACGTTGTTTCAGAAATTGGCGATATTATAAATAAACTTAATAAAGAATTAGGTTTGACCGTACTACTCGTTGAACAGAAATTACCTTTTGCTAAAAAAGTTGCAAGTGATTTCAGTATTATGGAAAGAGGTGAAATGGTTGCTACGGGAAATATAAATGAATTAAGTGATGATTTGATTGATCGATATTTAAAAGTATAGTTTTTATAACAGGAGATAGAATGAGAAATCTAGAAATAAAATTATTAACTTTAATTATTTTCCTAACTGCGTCATTCCCAACCATGGCTTTTTCACATCCAGGACATGGCTCATATGGTGTATCGGAGACTACACATAACTTTTTGTACCATGCGGTTTTTAGCTGGGTCGGGTTGTTATTTTTAGTGCTAGTTGCTGCTTTAATACTAGTGATCAAAAACAAGACCAAATAGGCTCAGCATGAGTAAATTTGCTGCTGAGACCCATGATGAGATTAATCCTATATCTAGCTGGGAGGCACGTTTACAGTTAGGGCTTACCTATAAAAACGATAAAACGGTATTAAGTAAAAGGTGTCATGAGGGGCCGCTTACTTTGCAAAGGCCATTTTATCCTGAACTCGATGGCACATGTCACTTGTATGTGCTACATCCACCAGGCGGAATAGTTGGTGGCGATAGTTTGAATATTGATGTGTTATGTGAAGAAAATACTTCTACTCTTATCACTACGCCAGGTGCTAGTAAGTTTTACAAGTCAAATGGCTTTACTGCATGGCAAAATCAAAATTTAATAGTAAAAGAATATGCATGTTTAGAATGGCTCCCGCAAGAAATAATTCTATTTGATACTGCAAGAGTGGACTCCAGTATAAAAGTAAAGCTTAGTGAAAAGGCTTCGTTTATAGGATGGGAGATTGTTAGTTTTGGACGTCCTGCTTGTAAAGAAGAGTTCTTGCAAGGTATGTTTAAGCAAAGTTTTGAAATCTGGAAAGAGGATGAGCCTCTGTTAATAGATAGGGTGACTATAAATGATCGCGCAGAAGTTTTTAATAGCTTGTGGGGTCTGCAAACACAACCTGTAATGGGGCTTCTTGCCGTTGTGAATAATGATTCTAAAAAATTAGCTTTGGCTTGTTTGAAAATACAAGAAATGATTGATGATGTAAGTCGATTAAGTGTGACAATAGTAGGATCGGTTCTCGTGTGTCGTTGTTTAGATAGAAACTCCATATCTATACGTAATAAATTTATTGAAATATGGAAAAAAATACGATTATTAGTAGTAGATAAGGAACCATGTGAGCCACGAATATGGGCAACATAATTATGATGATATTGAATATAAGAAAAAAGGACTGCTAATGGAACTTACACCACGTGAAAAAGATAAGCTTTTACTATTTACTGCAGGTTTGCTTGCAGAGAGAAGAAAAGAAAAAGGTATAAAATTGAACTACCCCGAAGCTATTGCATATATATCTGCAGCAATACTCGAAAGTGCTCGAGAAGGTAAAACGGTTGCCCAATGCATGGAATATGGCCGTACATTGCTTTCAACAAAAAATGTAATGGATGGAGTAGCTGAGATGATTCACGATGTTCAAGTGGAAGCAACATTCCCTGATGGAACAAAACTAGTCACTGTTCATAATCCTATTATTTAATAAAATAAAAGAGCAAAAACCATGAAGCCAGGTGAACTTATTGTAGAAGAAGGCGAGTTAGAAATTAATCAAGGGCTAGAGGTAACAAATATAACTATTGCTAATACTGGAGATAGACCTATTCAAGTCGGTTCTCATTATCATTTTTATGAAACTAACTCTGCATTGGAATTTGAGCGTGAAAAATCGAAAGGTAAACGTTTAGATATACCAGCCGGCACGGCCATAAGATTTGAGCCAGGTCAAAAACGAGACGTAAACCTAATCGATCTAGGTGGGAAGAGGATGGTTTATGGATTTAATGCAAAAGTAATGGGTTCGCTGGATACATAAAGAGAATAATAACTATGGCAAAAATATCAAGACAAGCTTATGCGGAGATGTACGGTCCTACGGTTGGTGACCGTTTTCGTCTTGCAGATACTGAACTTTTTCTAGAAGTTGAAAAAGATTATGCAACGTATGGTGAAGAGGTAAAGTTTGGTGGCGGGAAAGTTATTCGTGACGGCATGGGCCAGAGTCAGGTCAGTTGTAAAGAATCTGTAGATACTGTGATAACTAATGCGTTAATTGTTGATTACTGGGGAATCGTAAAAGCAGACGTTGGAATTAAGAATGGTCGAATTGTAGGAATAGGTAAAGCGGGTAATCCGGATGTGCAATCTAATGTAGATATAATAATTGGTCCTGGTACTGAAGCGATTGCGGGTGAAGGACAAATCCTTACAGCAGGAGGTATTGATGCACATATTCATTTTATATGCCCACAACAGATAGAAGATGCATTAATGTCAGGAGTTACCACGATGTTAGGTGGAGGAACGGGCCCTGCAACCGGCACGAAGGCAACAACCTGTACGCCGGGTCCGTGGAATATTCATCGAATGTTAGAAGCTGCAGATAGCTTGCCGATGAATTTAGGGTTTTTGGGTAAAGGAAACGCAAGTTTGCCATTGGCGTTAAATGAACAAATTGAAGCAGGAGCGATGGGTTTAAAGTTGCATGAAGATTGGGGCACGACTCCTGCGGCGATTGATAATTGTTTAAGTGTTGCAGATGAGTACGATATTCAAGTGGCTATTCATACAGACACCTTAAATGAATCCGGTTTTGTAGAAGATACCATCGCAGCATTTAAACATCGTGCTATTCACACTTATCATACGGAAGGTGCCGGCGGTGGTCATGCGCCTGATATCATAAGAGTATGCGGTCAATCCAATGTTTTACCATCCAGTACCAATCCAACGCGCCCTTACACAATAAACACAATAGATGAACACCTAGATATGCTTATGGTATGTCACCATTTAGATCCGAATATTCCCGAAGATGTGGCTTTTGCTGAATCACGTATTCGTAAAGAAACGATTGCTGCAGAAGATATTTTGCATGATTTGGGTGCCTTCAGCATGATCGCATCGGATTCACAAGCAATGGGTAGAGTAGGTGAAGTGGTGATACGGACCTGGCAAACCGCAAATAAAATGAAAATCCAGCGTGGTGCCCTAAAAGAAGATAGCGAGCGTAATGATAACTTCAGGATTAAACGTTACATTGCAAAATATACAATCAACCCAGCGGTCACTCACGGTATTGCGGATGAAGTAGGTTCTATAGAGGTAGGTAAACTTGCAGATTTGGTGTTATGGAAACCACCTTTTTTTGGAGTAAAACCTTCACTCATTATTAAAGGCGGGTTCATTGTTGCAGCACCTATGGGTGATCCAAATGCCTCTATTCCAACTCCACAGCCAACCCATTATCGCTATATGTTTGGAGCACAAAGCAAAACGAATGCATCTACTTCTATAACCTTTGTTTCAAAAGCCGCAATGGATTCTGGTATTAAAGAAGCGTTACGCTTGGAAAAAATGGTAGCTGCGGTCAGTAATACACGCAATGTACAAAAGAAAGACATGTGTCTAAATACTTATCAACCAAACATAGATGTTAACCCTCAAACTTATCAAGTGCGCGCTGATGGAAAATTGCTAACTTGTGAGCCAGCAACGATTCTTCCTATGGCGCAAAAATATTTCTTGTTTTAAAATCATGCTCGCATTTACGAAACATATTGATCATGTCCATGAATACAGTCATACGCTTACACTTGCGTATGATTTACGTAAAAAGGCGAGAATTAAAACAAAACTAGATAATGGAGATGAAGTCGGCATTATGCTGCCACGAGGTTTAGTGTTGCGTGGTGGAGATGGTTTGCAAAGTAATGATGGAGTAATTGCAAAAGTAATTGCGGCAGCGGAAGAAGTTTCTGTTGCAAGCTCTAACAATCAATTACTCTTGGCAAAAGCAGCCTATCATCTAGGTAACCGTCATATGCCATTACAAATTGAAGAAGGTTGTCTATCATATCAAAAAGACCATGTGTTGGATGATATGGTAGCTAACCTGGGCCTAACAGTTAGCCATGAATTGCGTGCATTTGAGCCTGAGTCTGGTGCTTATCATTCCCATTCATCGCAACAACCTGATGGGCATACGCATTCAGATAATCATACAGATTAGCATTCTCAATAATTATGGTTTCGGAAGTTACAAATCATACAGCGATGCTGAATTTAATGCGATTAACCAGTCCTTCGTTACCGATTGGTGCATTTGCATATTCACAAGGACTGGAGTTTGCATGTGATCAAGAATGGATAACGGATGAAGACAGTGCGTTGAATTGGATCGCAGGTTTAATGCGCAATACACAGGTATATTTAGAAATACCTATCTTGATGCGTCTATATAATGCGTGGCAATCAAATGAGTTTGTAAAAGTTGAGTATTGGAGCAAATACTTACTTGCCAGTCGCGAAGCAAGAGAGCTTCGAGATGAAGATCATTATATTGGTAAAGCTTTGTCAAAATTGTTATTTGATTTAGATGTGCCACAAGCTGATAACATTATAAAAACACAGTACGTAACCTATGCTACTGCTTTTTCATTAGCAGCATACAATTGTCAAGTAAGCAGGGATGATTGCTGTACTGGTTATGTTTGGGCTTGGTGTGAAAACCAGGTTAATGCAGCTATTAAGCTAATACCATTAGGGCAAACAGCTGGCCAACGCATGCTTACAGCATTAATAAAAGAGATTCCTGATCTAGTGCAAACTGGAATGCAACTGGATGATGATGAAATAGGAAGTACAGCAGTAGGTCTAGGCATTGCTAGTGCAAACCATGAAACCCAATATTCAAGATTATTTAGATCCTAAAAGAAGAGAATTTTATGACGAAACAAGTTTTAAGAGTAGGCGTCGGTGGGCCAGTAGGTTCTGGCAAAACAGCACTTCTAAATGCATTATGCCTGGCAATGCGTGATGATTATGAAATTGGAGTGGTTACGAATGATATTTATACGCGAGAAGATGCTGAATTTTTAATTAAACATGAAGCGTTAGCTCAAGAGCGAATTAGGGGTGTAGAAACAGGTGGTTGCCCACATACTGCTATTCGTGAAGATGCTTCTATTAATTTAGCTGCAGTACAAGAGCTTTGTGATGCATTTCCAAAATTAGATTTTGTGTTGGTAGAAAGCGGTGGAGATAATCTAAGTGCAACTTTTAGTCCAGAACTTTCTGATTTAACTATTTATGTAATTGATGTGGCCGCAGGAGATAAAATTCCACGTAAAGGTGGTCCTGGCATTACCAAGTCAGATTTATTAATTATTAATAAAATAGATCTGGCGCCCATGGTGGGTGCTTCGCTTGAAATTATGGACCGTGACGCCAAGAAGATGCGTGGTGATCGTCCATTTGTATTTACTAACTTAAAAGAACGAGATGGCCTGGATAAGGTTATTGAGTTTATAAAAACAGAGGGAATGTTGTAAAGTTTGGATGATACGAATAAATTTAAAGCAAACTTACTCATAAATATAAAACACAGCAGAGTTAAAGAAAGTTTTATTTAATTATTAGATAGCCGCTAACTTTAGGTGATTTAAATCGTTTGATTAAGATTTAGTTATATAGTTTTTAATATAAATCCTTGTACCTAGGAGTCCTGGGTACTTATCAGTAATTAACCATACTGGAGTCTTTTCAAGTAAATGCTGATGACAACCTTTATTTATAAAGTGATTGTGAAATGAACTCTTAATCAGTAACTCTGAATAACGCTGTACTATTCCGCCCGAGATAAAAATACCATCATATGCACCTAATGAAAGCACCAGGTCGCCAGCGACTTGGCCGAGTATTTCAAAAAATATACCAACCGATTTTGCGGCTACGGGGTCACTTGGCTCACAAGCAGCTGCAAATATAGTGGCAGGACTATGAGGTTTACTTTGTATAGAATCTATTTCACACAAAGCATCGTAGAGGTTTACCAATCCAGGTCCAGAAATTAAATGTTCATCAATAACGCGATCATACTTATTCTTTAAAATAGAAAGAATTTCTAATTGCAAATTAGTTACCGGCGCAAAGCTGATATGGCCACCTTCGGTTACTATTGCAAATTGTTGGCCTTCTCTGCAGCACAGACCCGCTACTCCAAGGCCGCTCCCAGGTCCTAATAAGCCATAGGTGAAATGTTCTTTTTGTGGCAAATGGATAATATTGCATACAGGCTTATACTGTCGCTTAGCTAAGTGTGGAAATGAGTATGCAATGGCTTCAAAATCATTGAGTAACTTTATATTTTTAGTTTTATATATATTTTTAAGCTTAGAGGCAGATATTTTCCAATTATTGTTTGTTACATTTATACTGTTTTCAATAACAGGTCCGGCTGCTGCAATACAAATGCCTTCAAGTCGCTCTATATCTTGTTTAATTAGGTAATCATTTATAGCGTATTCGGGTCTTTCATATTCTGAACATACATAAGTTTGTATGTCAGTTAGTTTTTCTGAAGGGCGTGAAAAACTTGCAAAACGTGCATATGTCTCACTAATATCTGCAACTAAGATTGAGGTGTTATTTTTCACAGAATTACTTGCTTAATTTTCATGTGCTATAAATGTGGTGAGTGGCTATTACGAGCAAATTAATAAATTAAAATGACATAATAACTTAAATATAATCAATTAGTTACATAATATTACTTATATGTTTTATTAGAAAGAATACGTTGCTTAACTGTAAGTGTAACAAGCTTTAAAACGCATATGTTTATATACCTATTGCTTTACATAAGTTTGACCTTGCATAGATTAAAATATGCTTTAGGTAGGATTAAGTATATTCTCCATGCTGGTGCTAAATACATACACACTCCCATAGCTGAGAATCAATAATTAACCTTCTGTAACTTAATCGTTACTTTAAAATCATGTAACGTTAGGTTGATGTGCCCGAAGTAAGGATATATTGACCATATCTTTATGTAAATATTGGTCTACTCATATGTAAATGCACTTGCTTGATTATAATATAAAACTCGATTACTGAATAAACCCAAAAAATATGGCTATTAAAAAATTTAAAATAGAATTTCAACCAACAATCCCTAAGGAGCTGAACGGACTGAAGGAGCTTGCTAATGATTTATATTATGGCTGGAACAGTGGAGCACGCAGGCTATATGCGCGTCTAGATTATAAATTATGGGATAAGTGCAAACATAATCCTAAATTATTTTTACGAAATATTGCGCAATCAAAATTAGACGATGCTGTGCAAGATGGCAACTATATGGAAGATTATGCACGAGTTTTATCTAGTTATAATTCTTATAGAAGTTTAAATATACATGCTAAATTTGCAGATGATATAGATGCTAAAAGTGATTTAATCGCTTACTTTTGTTTGGAATTCGGATTGCATGAGAGTGTTCCGATCTATTCTGGTGGCTTAGGTATTCTAGCAGGTGACGTATGTAAAGCAGCGAGTGATGCAGCGTTACCATTCGTTGGCGTAGGCTTGTTATATAGTCAGGGTTATTTTAATCAAGAAATAGATAATTGTGGTAATCAAATAGCACTTTACCACCCCACAGACTTTGATCATTTGCCAATTAAAGCTTGTTACTCATCATCAGGTGACGAATTACGAATAAAGATAGAACTTGATGATCGAACCATTTCTTTAAAAGTTTGGCAGGTTGTTATAGGAAACATAAGCCTTTATCTCTTAGATAGCGATATTTCTGAAAATAAAGCTTCTGATCGTCAAATAACGCATCAGCTATATGGAGGAGATAAAGAAACACGCATCCTACAGGAAATTGTTTTGGGTATAGGTGGTGTTAGGGCATTGAGAGCACTTAATCTTTATCCTACTGTTTGGCATATCAATGAAGGCCATGCAGCATTCTCGACACTTGAGAGATGTCGTGAAACCATCAGTAACGACTTGGACTTTTCTAGTGCGTTAGAATTAAATGCGAGCAATGTTGTATTTACAACTCATACTCCGGTTCCTGCAGGGCATGATGTATTCAAAAAAGAGTTAGTGCAAAAATACTTTAGTAAATTCGTAAAAGATCTAGGTATTGATTTTGATTCGTTTATGCTGGTGGGGGATGGTAGTAGTGAAAATGAGTTTAATATGACTACTTTAGCGTTCAGAACCTCTCGTTTTCATAACGCTGTAAGTCTAATTCATCAAGGTGTGGCCTCAGAAATGGCATCACATGTATGGCCTCAAATCTCACCAAATGAAAATCCAATCGGTTGTGTAACAAACGGTGTGCATATCTCAACTTTTTTAGCAAAAGAGTGGCTAAATTTATTTGATATGAGATTTGGTGATTGGAGACGTGACCCCAGTAATAGTGAATTCTGGGATTGCTTGGATAGTATACCACCTCACAGAGTATGGAGCTTGAGACGTGAGCTTAAAACTAAATTGCTATCAGAAGTATACAAGCGTATTAAAAAGCAATGTACAAGGAATGGTCGCAGCGATGCTACATTTAAAAGAATTACTAAATTAATAAAATCTCATGACACTGATTTACTGATTTTAGGTTTTGCCAGAAGATTTGCTACATATAAAAGGGCAAACTTACTATTCTCTGACGAAGAACGTTTAGCGAAAATTCTCAATGATCCTAAACGCCCCACACTGTTACTATTTGCAGGTAAAGCACACCCTGAAGATGTGCCGGGCAAGGCACTGGTTAAAATGATTCACGAACTTACACAAAGACCTGAATTTCAAGGCAAGTTGATACAAGTAGAAGATTACGATATCGCTTTAGCTCGAAAAATGGTAGCAGGTGTTGATGTTTGGCTAAACACTCCAGAATATCCATTAGAAGCTTGCGGCACATCTGGGCAAAAAGCTGGCATGAACGGTGTGTTAAATTTAAGTGTCTTAGATGGTTGGTGGGGTGAAGGTTATAATGGTAAGAATGGTTGGGCATTAACACCCCATGGATCAGAATTTGATCCTGAATATCGTAATCAGCAAGAGGCTAATGATCTACTCGATATTATTGAGAATGAAGTCGTACCAATGTACTTCAACAGGAATGGAAAAGGGTATTCCGCCAAATGGGTAAAGCATTCCAAGCAAGCAATGAAGTCAATTATTCCTAACTTTAATGCCCATAGAATGTTGTCTGACTACATTCAAAACTTTTATCTATTAGCATTAAATAAATCAAGAGTGATCAAAGATAATAACAATCAGAATGCTATTGAGCTTAGTAAATGGAAGGCAAAAGTTAAAAAATCATGGCCAGGTGTAAATGTTAAATGTATTTCACAACATCCAAATATAGTAAATCAAGGCGAGGGTTTTACAATAGAAGTGACTGCAAAACTGAATGGCTTGTCAGATAGTGATGTTATTGTAGAAGCAGTAATAAGTGCTGAAGAAGTAACTGAGGGGATGTTTTCTAGTTTTAAAACTCATCGTTTCGCAGCGAGTAACTCCGCATCAAATGATGAGCATAATTTTAAGTTAAATCTTAATCTAAAAGTTTCTGGAATACAGTTTATCAAAATTCGCATGTATCCATATCATGAATACCTTTGCCATTCTTTTGAAACTGGCTGCATGGTTTGGGTTGAGGAATAAAAACTTAATAAATTATTCTTTATCTATTAGAAGTTTTTAACAATTGAGTGAGCTTTGTAGGTAAATCTGCATCTATCTGCTGCCATTCAAAACGCCATAGCCAATTGTTTTCAGTAGTACCCGGTGTATTCATACGATGCTCGCTTCCTAAACACAGAATATCCTGCATCGGGAACATGGCAAGATTTGCTTTAGATTCCAGAGTAACACGCAACATTGGCCAGGGCATTTCCTCGTTTTCAAAATTAATACATTCATGAATATAGTTTTTTGTTTCATTATTGAGTGATTCGTACCATCCTAACGTAGTGTCATTATCATGCGTCGCAGTATATGCGACAGAGTTTTTTGCGTGATTTTTTGGTAAATGAGGGTTATCTTGGCTGCCATCAAAAGCAAACTGTAGTACAACCATTCCCGGTAAAGAAAATTCATCACGTAAAGCGAGAACTTCTGGTGTAACCGTGCCTAGGTCTTCAGCAATAAACTGGATGTTAGGATATATTTGAATAAGCACCTGTAACAAGTGCTTACCTGGAACCAGAACCCAGCGACCATTCATGGCAGTAGTATCTGAAGCGGGAATTACCCAATGTCGAACTAGACCAAGAAAGTGGTCAATACGAATTGCATCGTATAATTCGTATTGAGTCTTGATACGATCGACCCACCAGTTAAAGCCATCTTCTTCTAACCTGAGCCATTCATAATGCGGATTACCCCAGCGTTGGCCAGTCGTAGAAAAATAGTCAGGTGGTACACCTGCCACAAATTCAGGATGACCAGATGCATCGAGTGTGAAGTATTTTCTATTTGCCCAAACGTCGGCGCTATCATGAGAAACAAAGATAGGCAAATCACCTAATATTAATATACCTTTTTTATTAGCATAATTTTTAAGTTCTTCCCATTGTGTAAAGAAAACAAACTGTTGGAATTGTATTGCCTGGATTGATGGCTGAAATTTTTCTCTGAAACCTTCTAATGCTGTGGGTTCACAATCACGGTACGGTTTAGGCCAGCTAGTCCATGGCTGATATTCAAAATGTTCACGCAATGCTATAAATAGCGAAAAAGTCGTTAGCCAGTACTCATGCTTTTTAATAAATTTTTGAAAATTTATTTCTGTTTCCTGGTCTTTGTCACTTGTAAAATTCTTATAAGCTATCTGTAGACACTGTTGATGGTAATTGGAATATTTTTGGCAAGTAATATCAAGTGCATCCTGAGATATCCAATTCTTCTCGCGCAACCAATCAAGATTTATTAGCTCAATATTACCGGCGTGGGCTGAAAGAGATTGATAAGGGCTATTGTCTGAATGAACAGGCCCAAGAGGCAATATTTGCCAAACCGTGAAGCCAGATGAAGACAGAAAATCTATAAACTTATAGGCACCCTCACCAAAACTACCAAGCCTATCTTTGCCCGGCAAAGAAGTTACATGACATAAAATACCAGCTCGCCGCTCTGATAACAAAGAACACTTAAGCAATGAAGTTAGCCACTGCGACGCATTGAGCCACCACCTTCAGGAGTGCCTTGTCCAAAAGTAAAACTCGAAGCAAGGTAGCTAGGAGTTGGTTGCTCTAGTAACGTATATAAATTAATTAGATGTTTACGAAATAGTTTTTCAAAGTCGCTGACCGAATCAGCTGAGTTGTAATCACCAAACCACCAAAACCAATCTGAACCCTCACACACCGCTAGTTGTTTAATTGCTAGATCACTTTTTTCAGTTGTTAATACATTGCTGCCGATTACTTTGTCGAAGCATAGCTTGGCTTCACATAACATGTCCCAACCACGATTCTTGTCTTTACTTCCAATCCAGGTTGATAAAGTTCCATAAACCCAACTACCGGTTATAAGATTACTTAAAACCTGTAGTTGAGTATCATCCTCAGCAAGGAAAGCAGAATAAGTTGTTAATTCAATATCCGGGTGATTGCTCAATTGTTTATATAAAGCACTTAAAAAATAGTAACCATTATTAGGGTAATGTTCCCAGGCATTTTCTCCATCCATGATAATGGATATGATGCGATCCGGATGTTTTGACTCTATTTGCGCTAATTCTTTCAGGTTATGAATCAGATTGGCAACTGCATCATCTGCATGCCAAGATGAATATTCAAATCCGATTAGGTCAGAGAGGCGGTCATCTCTAAAGAAACATACAATTTCTTGATCTACTAATTGATTTGGAACATGCTCTGAAAAGTCTTGGCTGAGTTGTTTGTCTGCCTTGATGCTTTTAATGCTGTTCCAGAATACGGCTGCTCCACTTGCAGTCCACTTAAAGTTATGTTGTTGTAATAACTCACAAGTAGCAGAGCTGAGCGCTCCTTCAGATGGCCAACAACCTGAAGGCGAGAATCCGAAGTGCTGCTTAAATATTTCGATACTCTTGTTAATATGCCATTTTGCTCGAGCTAATCCATCTGGATATTCTTCATTTTTAGGCATGGGTACGCCTGGCATTGCCTCTGTTGCTGAATTCAGGTCAAGTAGCAAAGGTATAATGGGGTGCGTATAAGGAGTTGTTGTGAGTTCTATTTGTTTCGCAACAGCCAATGCACGATAACGGGGAATAACGGAAGAAATTAATTCACCGATTACGGTTATGAGTTCATATCGGTCATGTATATCATAAGCATGTTCTTTTTTTAATAGCCTCTTTATACGAATGTCACTACGTCGTACATTTTCGGCTAACCAGGCCAAGTGGTACCAAACCAGTAAATCAAAAATGTACTGATCATTTAAGTATTCATGTGAATTTATGTCAGGTTTATTTTCATGACTAATCTGAATTAAACGTTGATATGCGGGAAAGCGTTGAATAATATGTTGTTCATTCGCTCTTGAACACCAACTAATCAGCTCTTTGCGTAATTCTAAATCAGCGTTGAGATTAGGGCTTGCGAGCGCTGCAAGCAACGGGTCGTTTAAGGCAGTTTGATCTTTTAAGTGACTAGCAACCTGTTTAGCATAGTCATCTATCTGCTCAAGTAAAATTGGCGTAAAATTTACTATTACGTGGGCATTAGTATGCATTTCCAAATGCATAACCATATCGACATAATCTTTAATAGTATGTAAATAGGTCCAGGGTTGCTGATACTGTCCTGTAGTTGCATCGCGATAATCGGGTTGATGCATATGCCACATTATGGCAACTTTTAATTTTTTATTAACGTGCATGGTGGACCGCCTGTCCAAGCATTTCTGGAGTAATCAATATGCGTCCTTTAGGGCTTATATGATAGGTATTCTTATCTTTTTCTAAATCATAGCCTATGGTAGTTCCATTAGGGATCTCGCAGCTTTTATCTATGATGGCATTTTTGATTTTACAGTTTTCACCAATGCGAACATTTGGCAGAATAATACTGTCTTCTACAACACTATATTGTTTAACGACAACATTTGAAAATAGTAACGAATGCTCAATATGAGCGCCTGAAATAATACAACCACCAGAAACCATAGAATCTACGGCCAAACCACGTCTTTTTTCTTCATTAAAAACAAATTTTGCAGGCGGCAACTGTTCTTGATATGTCCAGATAGGCCAGGTTGAATCATATAAATTAAGTTCAGGTGTTATGTCTATTAGCTCAATGTTGGCATCGTAATATGAATCAATTGTTCCAACATCCCGCCAATAAACTTGTTTTTTAGTTGCATTATTCAAAAAAGGAAAGGCATATACACGATAATTATGTTTTACAGCATAAGGAATTATATCCTTACCAAAGTCATGACTAGATGACTTTGTATCGGCATCGCGGATCAGTAACTCGATTAAGAAACGTGTGTTAAAAACATAAATACCCATTGAGGCTAGTGATGTATCATCACTTCCGGGAATAGTTTGAGGGTTCTCTGGTTTTTCCGCAAAGTCTAATATTTTGGTATTCGAATCTACGCTCATTACTCCAAAAGCTTTTGCCTCTTCTTTTGGAACTTCTAAGCAACCTACAGTTAAATCTGCTTTATTATCAGAGTGATGAGCAAGCATGGTGCCATAGTCCATTTTGTAGACATGATCACCGGCTAATATCAAAATGTATTCGGGGTTAAAGGTGCGGATAATATCTAGATTTTGATATATCGCGTCAGCTGTACCTTGATACCATGAAGCTTCAAGTCTTTGTTGTGCTGGCAATAATTCTACAAATTCACCAAATTCACCACGGAAAAAAGACCAACCTCTTTGAATGTGTCGTATCATCGAATGTGCCTTATACTGGCTGAGGACAGCTATTTGACGAATACCTGAATTAACACAATTGGATAAAGGAAAATCGATAATTCTAAATTTTCCACCGAAAGGGACAGCTGGCTTTGCACGCCATTCGGTTAAGTTTTTTAATCTCGAGCCACGGCCACCAGCTAGTATCAGAGCGATAGTATTTCTAGTTAATAGGCTAACATTACGATTAGAAGTACCTAGCTGCATAATAATTTACTAAAGTTTATCATAATATAAATGCCAACTATAATAACATCAATACAACCACCAATTAATCATTCTTTAGAAAAGTTGATAAATGCCGAATGCCATGATCCTTTTTCAGTTTTGGGGCTTTGTGATGGGCATTCTGAAAATGTCATACGTGTAATGATTCCATTCTGTAAGTCGGTACAAATTGGTGAAAAAGGGCCTGCAATGGTCCGTATTCCTGACACTGATATATTTGAATATTCGTATTCTAAAGAAGATATACCTAGCCACTACAGGCTGTATTGGGAGGATAAGGAGGGTAAAGCTCATACTGAGTATGACCCTTATACTTTCATACCAAGCATATCGGAATATGATTTATATTTATTTAATCAAGGAAGACACTGGCATATTTATCGCATTTTAGGTGCTCATTGTGTAGAGATTGATGGCATATCAGGGGTCAGGTTCGCGGTTTGGGCACCTAATGCACAACGTGTGAGTGTGGTTGCAGATTTCAATCACTGGGACGGACGCCGTCATCCAATGCAAAACATGGGCAACAGTGGTGTTTGGGCATTATTTATCCCAAAAGTTGCAACAGATATACCCTATAAGTTTGAAATTCGTAGTCGAGGATCTGAACAAATTCAGATTAAGGCAGACCCCTATGCGCAGCAGTTTGAGATGCGCCCCAAAACGGCATCATTGGTTACAGGGTCAAGTAAATTTCGATGGCAAGACAAAAATTGGTTAGCAAAGCGTGAGCAAGCTGACTGGTTGCACGAAGCAATGTCTATATACGAAGTACATCTGGGTTCCTGGCAACGTGATGAACAAAATCAATTTCTTGATTATAAAGAATTAGCTAATAGATTAATCCCTTATATAAAAAATCTCGGTTTTACACACATAGAATTACTTCCAGTTAGTGAGCACCCATTTGATGATTCATGGGGTTATCAATGCTTGGGTTATTTTGCTCCTACTTCGCGTTTTGGAAAACCTGACGATTTTCGTTACTTTGTAAATCAATGCCATGAAAATAATATTGGGGTTATTTTAGACTGGGTGCCCGCACATTTCCCCAAAGATGATCATGGTTTACGAAACTTTGATGGCACTGCCTTATATGAGCATAGCGATGCATGTATGGGCGAACATCCCGATTGGGGCACATTAATTTTTAACTATGGCCGTGATGAAGTGCGTAACTTTTTGCTCTCGAGTGCGGTTTATTGGCTTGAGGAATTTCATATAGATGGGCTACGAGTTGATGCAGTAGCTTCGCTTTTATATTTAGACTACTCACGAAAAGAAGGTGAGTGGCTACCGAACCGGTACGGAGGAAATGAAAATTTAGAAGCAATAGATTTTATAAGAGAGCTTAATAGTATCACCCATGGCG
This sequence comes from uncultured Thiotrichales bacterium, assembly GCA_964486815.1. Taxonomy (GTDB): domain Bacteria; phylum Pseudomonadota; class Gammaproteobacteria; order UBA4575; family UBA4575; genus JABDMD01. The sequence goes on along the minus strand of CAZAOO010000001.1, from coordinate 39,873 downwards.
AGTTTCCAGGCTCACTCATTCTGGCAGAAGAATCAACTGCATGGCCACAGGTTACCAAACCAACCTGGACAGGGGGGTTAGGTTTTTCAATGAAATGGAATATGGGATGGATGCATGACACCTTAAAGTATATGCAAAAAGATCCTATACATCGAAGGTATCAACATAATGATATAACCTTTGGTTTGTTATATGCATTTCAAGAAAATTTTGTTTTGCCATTTTCACATGATGAAGTGGTGCATGGAAAATCATCATTACTTAATAAAATGCCAGGAGATGAATGGCAGAAGTTTGCAAATCTGCGTTTACTTTATACTTATATGTTTACATACCCAGGTAAGAAATTGTTATTTATGGGTTGTGAATTTGGTCAAGGAACAGAATGGAATCATCATAAAGCCTTGGACTGGTACGTTCTTGATTATGCGAATCACAAGGGAATAAGTGATTTGATTCGAGATTTGAATTTGCTATATGTAAACTCACCAGAGTTGCATAAATATGATTTTGAGTCGCAAGGTTTTGAGTGGATAGATTGTAATGATAGAGAGCAATCGATTATAAGTTACCAGCGCATCTCTGGAGATGATGTGTTTGTTGTTGTATTAAATCTAACCCCTGTAAAACGTGACAATTACCGAATAGGTGTGCCTTATAAAGGTGAGTATAAAGAAATATTAAATTCTGATTCTTCATATTATGCTGGTACTAATATAGGAAATATCGCCAGTGTAAAAACAGACAATATGCCATGGATGGGATACCAAAATTCTTTAGAACTTGTTTTGCCACCATTAGGTGCAATTATATTAAGACCTATTAGTAAAAATTAATAAAATTGAAAAACACTCAAGCTAAAATTCTTTTTGCAAGCAGCGAAGTTTATCCTTTAATTAAAACAGGTGGACTAGCAGACGTATCGCAAGCTTTGCCTCAAGCTTTACTAGAGCTTAAGCAAGATGTGCGCATAATAATTCCTGCATATAGGCAGCTAAATAAGTATGTCAAGCAACCGAATTTAATCGCATCTAAAAAGTTTTTGGAAGGTAATGTGGGTTTATATGAAACCATATTATCCGAGAGTAATTTGATCGTATGGTTAGTAGTTTGCCCATCATTGTTTGATCGAGAAGGTAGTCCTTATGCAAATAGTAATAATAAGTCTTGGGATGATAATGGCAAAAGATTCGCCTTATTTTCACGTGTTATCACTGCAATCGCTGCGAACACTATGCAGCTTAATTGGTACCCTGATATCTTGCATTGTAATGATTGGCAAACCGCATTGGCACCAGCATTATTACAGTATGAACAAACACGTCCCGGAGTAGTGTTTACTATCCATAATCTGGCATATCAAGGGGTCTTTCCACTCTCACTTTGTTCTGAATTACAATTACCAAATGAATTGGCATCCTTTGAAAATATGGAATTTTATAATCAGTTTTCATTTATTAAGGGTGGAATTTTATATGCAGATCAGATTACGACAGTTAGCCCGACGTATGCTAAAGAAATTCAAACAGAAAAATATGGCGCAGGCTTAGATGAATTGTTGAAATTACATTCCAATAAACTAAGTGGAATAATTAATGGAATTAATGAAGATGAGTGGAATCCGTCAATCGATAAGCATATAGACTCAAGGTATGATGCCCAAACGCTTGAATTAAAAGCAGAAAATAAAATTCTATTACAAAAAAAATTAGGTCTCACGTGTAGCAAAAAAATACCTTTATTGGCTACTATTTCACGACTTGTTTCTCAAAAGGGTATAGATCTAATATTGAATGCATTACCCCTTCTTGCACACTTGGATTTACAATTTGTGATGCTTGGCAAAGGTGATGAAGAATTAGAAACTGCTTTAATTAAAATTAGCAAATTAAACCCGGATAAATTCTCGGTTAAGATTGGTTATGATGAAGCACTTGCCCATAAGATTACTGCTGCAGCGGATTTTTTTGTGATGCCTTCGCGTTTTGAGCCATGTGGTTTAAACCAGATGTATAGTCAGCGCTATGGAACAATTCCAATTGTGCGCAAAACAGGAGGACTTGCGGACACCGTCATTGATAACAAGGATCTTGTTACTAATAATACTGGAATAATATTTGAGCAAGAAGATACCGAGCAACTAGTACAAGCTATTTTACGTGGTTTAGATCTGTATAAAGACAAGCAAGCATGGCAACGACTGCAGACTAGAGCAATGGCACAAGATTTTTCGTGGAAGAATCGCGCCCAGCAGTATCTGCATCTTTATTTTCAATTAATTAACTAGGTATATTATGGTGTGTGTTTTAATACTTCAATATAAACTGCATATAAGCGTTAATTAAACGGACCATTTGCATGAAAGTAGGCACTATAAATTGATGAATAATCTAACTATCAGAGAATTGATGATTCAATTAATAAATCAAATTAGCTCTAGAAATGAAGAGCAGACGAATAAGATATTCGAAACTCTAAAGAATAGGACTGGAGAAAGATTCGCTAATGCAGATATGTGGATTGGTTGGTATATGAAGAGCCTGGCAAAAGACGAGGACAAAAAATTTGTTGAAACAGATTTTAAATTGTATATAGAGAGAAAAATGAACCACATGAAAAATTAATGTATGCCTCTGCAGACATTTATCAATGTTTGCCAATTTATACTAAATTTATACCAAGCAAGAAATCGATGTCTGATTTCAATAAAATTGAAAGGAAAACAGATTAAGAAGTTAAGCAGGCATACTGGGCTACATTAATATCTGTTGGGTAGTGAAGGCGTCAACGACTCTTTATCTCACCTATCTTGTTGAAATAAATAAAAAATCATTATCTTGATGAGTGTGAGCTTATATTTAGTCGTAAAGTTTGGTTGTAGATAAACAACTTTAAACGTTATCGTAATACAATAGATTTCAGAGTTATTTATCTACGATAACGGGTGTTATATGCAAGATGCAAGTCAACGACCAGAAACAAGATATGGCGTGCCTGAGGCAGACCATATTCTTATTAATCGACATTATATCGTTGGCTATTCCTATTATTATCGCCAGGCTAAATGAGCTCTTGAAATAGTAGACCGCGGTTTGAAAGATGTTGAACGATCTGAAAACTTTAGGTCTGATTTTCGTATACCCGAACTATTCAGAGTTGATAAAGCGCAATATGAAGGATCCGGGTTTGATAGAGGTCATCTTGTCGCCAGCGCAAATCAAAATGAACTAGTCCTACAAGATAGTGAAACCTTTTTATTATCAAACATGTCTCCACAAACAAGAGGGTTCAATCGTGGTGTTTGGAAGAGATTAGAAACAGCTGTTCGCAAGTTAAATAATTTGGAAGATGTTTACGAAGTATATGTAATCGGCGGCCCAATTTTTGATTTTGATTTTGTAATTGAGACAATCAAAACAACTGATGACAGTCCAATAAAACTTCCAGTTCCACATTCATATTTTAAATCCGTATTAGCTGAGAGAAAAAGCGGTGCACTTGATATGTGGTCATTTATAATGCCACATAAATCATCAAATAAATCATTAGATAAATTCCAGGTTCCTACAAAGCATGTAGAGGTAATGGTGGGGATGAGCCTGTGGGATCAGCTAAGTGGTTCAAAGATATCTAAAGAAAAAGGTGCTATTAGAAAAATATGGGAACATTAAATATTTGCTAAATTCTTAAATAGTATTCTGATTTCCAGTAGGAAATGATACCAAAGAAACTTGACTTGGAAATCAGCAATGTCTGTTTCCTGTTCAACATAAAATAGAAAAATATTAAAAATGAATCTATTTTCTAAACTTAGTAATCAACCTGAAAACTTACTTCGAAAAGATGGTGTTGTATATTATTTTGAAGAAATACTCTCTTTGGAACTTGCAGATGCCTATCTAAAAAGTTTATTGAGCAAAGTTAATTGGAAAAATGATGAAGCAGTCATATTTGGTAAAAAAATTATCACCAAACGAAAAGTAGCGTGGTATGCAGACAAGCCCTTTAAATACACATACTCTAATAACACCAAGCTAGCACTGCCTTGGTTTGAAGAATTATTAGAATTAAAAGAAATAGTGGAGAAAAAATCTGGCGATAGCTTCAATTCTTGCCTACTTAATCTATATCATAATGGTACAGAGGGGATAGCTTGGCACAGTGATGCAGAAAGAGATTTAAAAAAGAATGGAACCATTGGATCGTTAAGTTTTGGGGCAGAACGAAAATTCTCTTTTAAACATAAAAGAACTAAAGAGTCTGTATCATTAAATATACATCATGGAAGCTTACTGATAATGAAGGATGAAACCCAAACTCATTGGCTACATCGTTTGCCACCAACAAAAACAGTAGATAAACCCAGAGTTAATTTAACATTTAGAACAATTGTCAATGAATGCTAAATGGCTGTGTATGCCCGAAAGCGGGTATGAATTTAGCTATTAGTGTTAGAGGCGGTAGCTATTATAGGGCCTAGCCAGTATATTGAATTCAATGTAATTATTTTATTTGATCGAATCTTTGCTAGATGTCGAAGCAAAGACACTCATGCTTGGGGTGAGCCAATTTATACCAGTCTCGAAGCGGCAAAAAGCTCTTAAATAGATCGTAAAACAGACCATATATCAAAAATATATAGTTATAAATACTTCTAGCATTTAAATGCAATTAATTTTAGAAATAATATGATTTGTATAAATGTCTACTACTGCTATTTAAGCATCGATAGGTTGAATCGACAGACGGACACTCTTTAGCTAATGTAACTGTGACCTTCCTTATACTCCCTACACTATTTTTGACAGACTTATCTTCCGTACATATCTATTCCAGGAAGAGGGCGGTGATACTTAACTGTTTCTCCATACGTCTTAGATGCAGCAGATATTCCCTTACCACAGTCTACCGGTAGCCCAGCTTCTTCAGCGGCCTTCAAGAAGGCGATTGAAGCCATAAGCGCGTGTTGAGGTTGAATGCCACCAGTTGCACAAAGTCGCCAACCCATATTCGGATAACCAGGGATTGCAGCTGCTTCTACCGCGTGCTTGAAGTACATGATGTTTAGTACTAGTTGGATATCTTTCTCGCCATAACTATCAGGAGCTTTAATTGCAGTTACTGCATTTGATGCGAGATTGATATCTTTCGTTACTAATTTAAAACCTGCTGCCAGTACTGCGGCACGGTAAATTTCAGAACACTCTCTATGGCGATCGCACACGCGATCAATACCTTCGATTCCAATTGAATCTAACGCTACAGCAAATTGCGAGTAATTACTTGGCGTTTCAATATGTAGACCGTGTGTGTCCATGGCTTCAATTATCTTGCCAAGATTTAGGTAATGTTGTCCTTTTGCCAATCCTGCATCTTTCAACTGTTTTTCTGATTCGAGAATTCTTTCTACTGCTTTAGGACTAATCGTGATCATACCAATACCCGGTGTACCCATAATACCTTTTTGGCTACAGCCCACTAGCATATCGATGCCCATTTCTGTCATAGAAACTGGTATGCTGCCAATAGAAGAAATACCGTCAATCACAACTAGAGCGGGGTGATTTAATTCATCCAGTAAGTTGCGTATTTTCTTAGGATCAATAGTGACACCAGCAGCAGTTTCATTCTGCGGTGCCATCACCATCTTGATATTATGTTCCGCATCTTTTTCTAAGATGTCTCTGGCCTTCGCATAAGGCAAGTCATCACCAAGATCACACTGTAAGCGGATGGCTTTTCTACCTATATTTTCAACGCAATTGCCCATGGCTTGACTGAACCAACCTATTTCCATGGTAATGATCACCGGCTTATCTGAGTTTATTTCATCTGGCGTACGGCATGAACCTGCAGCCGCTTCGGTTGCTGAAGTACCCGAGCCTGTGAAGAATATGGACTTACCGCCATCTTGCAAACCCACCATTCTTCCGTAGTTCTCACGAACCGCAGCAAAAAATTTCGCGACGCCTGGGCCACGCATGCCTCTTGTATGAGTGGACGAAAATTGAGTTACCAGTTCAGACCCAAACGCCGGTCCAGGTGTGACGTTGATGATCTTGTTATGTGGTGACCAAACATGAGACTTATCTTTAAGAAAGTCGTCATCAGATAGTTCTATCTGATTGGTGTCGATAAGACCTCTAAGTGCGGAAAGTGGAGAGATGAATTCATTCGTTGATTTCGTCATGTTTAAGTAACCCTAAGTATTTTCATATTTTCCTGATAATAAACAAAAGACTCGAAACAAACCATCCTGAAAGCGAGCTAAACAGTGCCGATAACCTATATAAATAGGGGTACTAGCGGGATTATTTAATATGCGCTGTTCTGTACATCGATTTTCGTGTCAGTAGTGAATGATCATCAGAATTTAACGCTATTACGCCCATGTTATAGTCAAAATTTGGAACATTTACTGGTGATTTCCGACTACCCGTCGAAGTTAAGTTTGCCGCAGAGTAACCCCGGCATGGCTACCGTGCTGGAATATCTGATGATTAAATTCCCTTATATTGATGCACAAATTTGGCAGCAGCGCATCGCCGATGGCAAGGTTCACAGCCACGACGGCACACTGATCACTTTACAATCGCACTTTATACCTCAGCAAAGGATCTACTATTACAGGGAGGTCGAAAGTGAACCCGCATCCCCTTTTTAAAGAGACGGTTATATTTCAGGACCAGCATATTTTAGTGGCCTATAAACCCCACTTTCTAGTCGTTACCGCAGGCGGTAAATTCGGGAATCGATAGGGTCAGACTCGATTGATTATAAATTATTAGTTTAATGCAAAAAACCTCTCAATAAATTCTTCACGTTGTTGTTTTAGCGCTTCTGAATATTTTCCATTGCGTGGCGTTACTGCAATGTATTCATCCAAAATTAATCTTGCTCTTTTTTTCTTATAGGTTTTTAAATGCGTTTCAATATGTTCTAACAGGGTAATCGCTTGTCGGTTTGAAATTGAATAGGTGAAATTTTGCTCGTGTTTAACGCTAGTGGTTCGTTTAGTGGTTATTTTCCCAGCTCCCACTATATTGGAGATCGAATCCAATAAATTTCTATCATTATTGCTAATGGATATTACAAGCTGTCTATTGTCGGCTTTATGTCTTTTGGAAAGTAAAATCGAACCATCACCGTCTATGAGGCCTGCAATGTAGGCTGCATCTATATTGGAAATGAAGTTAACTGTTTTATAGTTAGTCATGATCCTCAATCTGCATACAAAAATTTAATTATCCCTAATTTTAGCATTAGGGATAATTAAATATGGTGGAGGCGGCGGGACAGTTATCCAATTCTTTCGAAAAGGGCTGGACTATACCTTCATCCAATCATTATTCATTAATGACTGGAGCGGGGCGTGTTATTCGCATTTGCGAATCCTAGTATTCGCTCTATTTTTCTAGTAATTAGAAAAACTCAGCGAGTCTATAAGTCTCTACAGGGCAAGCCTGAAGTTAGCCTTCTACTTACCCCTCGGTATTGCCATGCCGTTTAAATAATACTTCTATTTAAACGCCGTCAGGTTTCACCGATGTGAGCCCCGTTTTCACCTTACCTTTACAGGTAAGGGCGACCATTGATCGAACCCGCGTCCGCAAATCCTCTGCCGTTGGTACTACATGCTTAGTCGCTCTTTAACTTAGCCCCTATACTCCCGACCGACAGGGCATATAGAGGGGAGCCCAGATTAGTTTTAATGGATCCGCTCTAGACAGACTTCACCACGAGCTTACTAAGGTTACGCCCGGGTCCAGAACCGTAAGCTGAACTGGTCGGACGGCTATAGACTGGTTTTTAAGCAGCTAGAGCGTAGTTGTCATCGTTTGCAACTATAAGTTTGCAGCAAGTTTAACGAGGTTAGCTAACATACTCGGCATGCACCTCTAGTTTCGCAATCCACGTCGAAACCAAGTCGCCCCCATTTACTCAAAATATCCGAGATAGGACATAAAACACCATAATTGTACTATAGATACAAGCAACTTGGCTGTACCACGATAGCACCATTATCTTAATGATTAGACCGTCTATTTTCGTTATGATTCACGGCTTCCTTATAGTCATTATCAAACCCACAAAAGGCACTGTATTTTCATGTTGATCATCAACGGCGGTCATGCGTTATCTCAATTTAGAACCGATTCAGTGCAGCGCAAAATAGAGAGTATTTCTTCAAATATTGAAGGTTTTTCAGCCAAATTTGTTCATTTTATTCAGACTGCAAGCGCATTAGATACTGATGAGCGTTCTAAACTAGAAGCATTACTTTCTTATACATCCTCTTCAACTTCTGCCACAGCTGTTGATTTACAAATTCTAATTATTCCACGCTTTGGAACCATTTCTCCATGGTCCTCTAAAGCGACGGATATTGCCCATAACTGTGGACTCACCCAGGTTGAGCGAATTGAACGTGGAACGTTATATGAATTTTCATTAAAAAAAGCTGTAGATAAAAATGAAACCCAGAAAATTGCTGGTTTGTTACATGACCGGATGACTGAATCTGTTTTATTTGATGTAGATGAAGCGAATATTATATTTAGCGAAGAAACTAAACGTGAGCTGAAAGAAGTTGTTTTAGATGCTAATCCTAAAGAAGCATTGTTACATGCTAACCAAGAAATGGGACTTGCGCTTGCAGAAGATGAAATAGATTACTTAATTGAGAAGTATAGCCAACTAGGCCGTTCGCCCACTGATGTTGAATTGATGATGTTTGCACAAGCAAACTCTGAGCATTGTCGTCATAAAATATTTAATGCTGACTGGGTGATTGATGGCCAAGTAAAAGAACAAACTTTGTTTGGCATGATTAGAAATACCTATAAACATTCACCTGAAAACATTTTATCTGCGTACAGTGATAATGCTGCGGTAATGGTTGGACATTCTGCAACTCGTTTTCATGCAAATCCATCAACACATCAATATCAATTTATTGATGAAGATGTGCATATATTAATGAAAGTAGAAACTCATAATCATCCAACCGCGATTTCACCTTTCCCAGGTGCTGCGACGGGTTCTGGCGGAGAGATTCGAGATGAAGGAGCAGTAGGGCGTGGTAGCAGACCCAAAGCAGGACTAAGTGGCTTTTCGGTTTCTAATTTAAATTTGCCAGGAAAGCTTCAGCCTTGGGAATTTGATTATGGCAAACCGGAAAGAATTGTTTCTGCTTTAGATATTATGAAACAAGGGCCGATAGGTGCTGCTTCATTTAATAATGAATTTGGTCGTCCCAACATTCTTGGTTATTTTAGAACATTAGAACTGGATGCATCCGAGCAACAAGATCAAAGTGATATTCGCGGTTATCACAAACCTATTATGATTGCTGGAGGTTTAGGCAATGTTAGAACTGAACATGTGTTGAAAGAAAAATTTCCTGATGGCACACCGATTATAGTTTTAGGTGGCCCTGCCATGTTAATTGGTCTTGGTGGTGGTGCAGCTTCTTCTATGGCCAGTGGAACCAGTTCTGAAGATTTGGATTTTGCATCGGTGCAACGCGGCAATGCTGAAATGCAACGTCGTTGTCAAGAGGTGATTGAGCAATGCGTAGTACATGGCAAAGATAGCCCCATTATTTCTATACATGATGTAGGAGCAGGCGGCTTATCCAATGCAGTCCCTGAGCTGATTCATGATGCTGAATTAGGTGGCTCTTTTGAAATCAGGAATATTCCCAATGCTGAACCTGGTATGTCGCCTAAAGAAATTTGGTGTAATGAAGCACAGGAACGCTATGTTATTGCTGTAGGCAAAGAAAAATTACAAGAATTTGAAGCATTATGTAAGCGCGAACGCTGCCCTTATGCTGTATTGGGCAACAGCACAACAGATCCGCAGTTAGTCCTTTCTGACAAGCTATTTAACAATAAACCAATTGATTTTCCGATGGGTGTTTTACTTGGTAAAACACCTAAAATGACACGAAATGCTGACTCAAAGTCTAGATGTACTAAAGAGTTGATTACTTCTGAAATTGATCTTGATGAGGCGATCTGTCGAGTCTTGCAATTACCAAGTGTTGCATCAAAAAGTTTTTTGATAACCATTGGTGATCGAACCGTTACTGGAATGGTTGCGCGTGATCAGTTTGTAGGTCCTTGGCAAATACCTGTTTCAGATGTTGCAGTTACCTGTAGTGGTTATAAAGGTTATACCGGTGAAGCCATGTCGATGGGTGAGCGTACACCAATAGCTTTACTTTCAGGCCCTGCATCTGGCCGCATGGCGATTAGTGAAGCGATCACTAATATCCTTGCATCAGATGTTAAGCAACTTTCAAATATTCGTTTATCAGCAAATTGGATGTCTCCTGCGGGACATGAGGGTGAAGACGCGAATCTGTTTGCAACGGTGCAAGCGGTAGGTGAAGAATTATGCCCGGATTTAGGTATCGTTATTCCTGTTGGTAAAGATTCATTGTCAATGAAAAGTGTTTGGCAAGAAGATAGTAAGAATAAATCTGTTACTGCACCTTTGTCTTTAATCATCTCAGCGTTTGCTACAGTGGCTGATGTTCGCAAAACATTAACACCACAACTAAATTCAAATTTAGAGCGATCTTGTCTTTTGTTGATTGATTTGGGTGTCGGAAAAAATCGCATGGGAGGATCTGCTTTAGCGCAAACTTATTCACAATTAGGTAAAACTCCACCAGATTTAGATAACACCAATTTACTTAAGAATTTGTTTGCAACGATTACTGAATTAAAAACTGAAAAATTAATACATGCTTACCACGATCGATCCGATGGTGGTTTGTTAGCGTGCTTATGTGAAATGAGTTTTGCCAGTCATACTGGTATAGATATTGTCTTAGATGATTTAGGTAATGATGTACTGGCTAGTTTGTTCTCTGAAGAACTTGGTGTGGTGATACAAATTGATGCTAAAGATTTGAATATAGTAAACAATATTATTGTGAAACATAATTTGGATTTTACAACACATGAAATTGGTAAACCTAATAATACAAATTTCATAAACCTTTCATACAAAAATGAAATTTTGTTTAAACAGCATTGGTCTGATTTGTTAAAACATTGGTCTAGTACCAGTTATGCTATTCAGTCTTTACGCGATAATCCTAAATGCGCTGATGAAGAACTCTCAACGATCATTGATAAAGATAATCCCGGTTTAAGTGTTAAATTAACCTTTGATATAAATGAAGATACCAGTGCTCCTTATATCAATATGGGAGTTCGTCCACAAATAGCGGTGTTGCGTGAACAGGGTGTGAATGGCCATATGGAAATGGCTGCTGCATTTGATCGCGCTGGATTCAATGCTGTTGATGTACATATGACCGACTTGATTGAGAAACATCATAATTTAAATGACTTTCATGGCTTGGTAGCTTGTGGAGGGTTTTCTTATGGAGATGTACTGGGTGCCGGAGGCGGCTGGGCTAAGTCGATTCTTTTTAATAGTTTTTTGAAAGATGAATTTGCAAGATATTTTTCCAATGCCGATATATTTGCTTTGGGAGTTTGTAATGGTTGCCAAATGATGTCTCAACTAAGAGAGATTATTCCCGGCGCAGATCACTGGCCAACCTTTGTGCAAAATACTTCTGAGCAATTTGAATCTAGACTAGTTATGGTCGAAGTTAATGATTCTGCATCTTTACTTTTTAAAGACATGCAAGGTTCAACATTACCGGTTGTAGTTGCACATGGCGAAGGGCGGGCAGAAGTGTCTAATGATTCATTGAATTACCTGAAAAATCACCGTTTAGTAACGATTAATTACATTAATAATAAATTACAACTTACTGAAAAATATCCATATAATCCAAATGGCTCTCCGCAAGGTTCAACTGGATTCTGTAACGAAGATGGGCGAATCACAATTATGATGCCCCATCCTGAGCGTTTATTTCGTAGTGTCCAGCATTCGTGGCATCCAACTGAGTGGAAAGATGATGGTGCGTGGCTGAAATTATTCGGAAATGCACGAAAAATCCTGGATTAATTAAACAAATTCGAATAAATTGTCGCTCGTTCAATACATCTAATTTATGTAAGGAATTAAATTTTATTATTAAGTAATCGAATTTGTCGCTTTATGAACGTTTTATGTGCAAAAAAACGCTAAAATAACATTAGCAAATGTTAATTAAGTCAATTAATTCAGATAAATATGCTTACTTTCTACACAGATCCCTTATACTTATGTACGTATTTAATTATCAATATTTGAGACGACCCTAAAGTTTGAAACACCATGAGAAGTAGTTTAAGTAAATTTACTCTAATAGCTGGAATTACCATGCTGTCACTGAGTGGTGTAAATGCAGAATGGTATCTAGGCGCAGATGCTGAGAAGAAAGATGTTTTACCATCTCCAAGTAGTTTGTCAGTTAACGATTTTTCTACTAATGATATTTTAAGTTATAAACACAGCAGCAATCTTCAAGACAATAGTCTTTCATTATTTGGTGGATACCGGACTACTCAAAATTTTTCATTACAACTTGAATATCAAGATGACCTCTCTTTTGGTATAGATGATATATTTTCAGGCTCATCACTATGGTTTCCTGAAGTAGACACTCAGAACTTCGAATCGAATGGATTATTCCTGTCAGGTATACGTAGTTATCCAATAAATGATAATGGTGTTTTGTATATGAAAGGTGGTTTGTTCAATTGGGAAGTGAATTCAGATTACTATGAAACGAGTGCTGAATATCTCGGACAAAATCGTGGTACAGATATATTCTATGGTTTAGGTGCTAACTATGTTTTAAATTCTCGTTTTGGTGTGAGTGCAGAGTGGGAGCGTTATCAGATGGAAAAATCTGATATTGATTATCTGTCAACAAAGCTTAAATATAAGTTTTAGCCCTGCAATTTCCCTATCTCTATCGGTAGGTACGTCTGGAATTTTCAGGCTAAACGCTTGAAAACTACCCATATTTTCCAATTTTTATCTAATGATTTGAGCTATAATTTAGCGCTTAATTTATAACCTCATATTTCTCATAACATCCCAGTAGGAGACCTTTTTAATGTTTACACCTGATATGACTATTGCCGGTTTTGATAACGAACTAGCAGATGCAATCAATAAGGAAATCCGTCGCCAAGAAGAGCACGTAGAACTTATTGCTTCAGAAAACTACACCAGTCCACGTGTAATGGAAGCTCAAGGTACGGTACTAACTAACAAATATGCTGAAGGTTATCCTGCAAAACGTTATTACGGTGGTTGTGAATTTGTAGACGTTGCTGAGCAATTAGCAATTGATCGCTTAAAGAGTCTTTACGGAGCCGATTATGCAAACGTACAACCACATTCAGGCTCACAAGCTAATGCTGCAGTATTTCTAGCATTGCTTGAACCACACGACACTATCATGGGTTTAGATCTGTCACATGGTGGTCACTTAACACATGGTTGCCCAGTGAACTTTTCTGGTAAAAACTACAATGCCGTTCTATATGGTTTAAACGAAAAGACCGGTGAAGTGGACTATGATGAAGTTGAGCGTCTAGCTAAAGAGAACAAACCTAAGATGATTATTGCTGGCTTTTCTGCCTATTCTAAAATTTGGGACTGGCAGCGTTTTAGAGATATTTGTGATCAAGTAGGTGCGCTACTAATGGTTGATATGGCACACGTATCCGGTTTAATTGCGGCTGGTGAATATCCTAATCCTGTACCTGTTGCTGATGTTGTCACTTCAACCACGCATAAAACATTACGTGGGCCACGTGGTGGAATCATTCTTGCTCGTAAAAATGAAGAAATTGCAAAGAAATTAAATTCTGCAGTATTTCCAGGCACTCAGGGTGGACCCCTAATGCACGTGATTGCGGCTAAAGCCGTTGCATTCCTGGAAGCCTCTAAACCTGAGTTTAAACAATATCAACAACAAGTGGTTAAGAATGCTAAAGCCATGGCCAGTCAATTCATGGAACGTGGTTATAAAATTGTTTCTGGTGGTACTGATTGTCATTTGTTCTTAGTAGACCTAATTGATAAAGGTATTACGGGTAAAGCTGCTGATGCTGCTTTAGGTAATGCAAATATCACAGTAAATAAAAATACTGTACCTGGAGATCCTCAGTCTCCATTTGTTACCAGTGGTTTGCGTATTGGCACACCTGCTGGAACGACACGCGGTTTTAAAGAAGCTGAGTGCAAGGAGCTTACTAACTGGATTTGCGATATCTTGGATGACTTGGAAAACCAAGAAATTATAGATCGCGTTAAGAATCAAGTTCTTGATTTATGTAAACGCTTTCCAGTTTACGGTTCAAGTGTACAACAACAGGCAGTTGCATAAGTTTAAGAGTTCACAAACTTATTACTAGGCTTTACATATCTCGTGCATTGTCCTTTTTGTAGGTCTGAAGAAACAAAGGTGATTGATTCACGGCTTGCGAGCGAGGGCTACCAAGTTCGCAGGCGTCGTGAATGTTTAGACTGTAATGAAAGATTTACAACCTTCGAGACTGCAGAAAGGAATTTGCCAAGGGTCGTTAAGCATGATGGTAGACGAGAACCCTTTAACGAGGGAAAGTTACGCAAAGGTATTATTCTAGCTTGCGAGAAACGTCCTGTAGCAACTGAACATATCGACACATCTATAAATACAATTTCACGTAAAGCACTAGGTGTTGGTGAACGTGAAATTTCTGCAAAAGTTATTGGTGAATGGGTTATGCAGGAGCTACGTTCGCTTGATCAAGTCGCTTATGTGCGGTTTGCTTCTGTGTACATGAGCTTTGAGGATGTTCAAGCGTTCAAAGACATAATTGATCGTGTTGAGAATGACTTATCACCAGAAATGCTGAAAAGCCAGCTTGCGCTAATTGCAGACGATATAGAAAAGAAACCCCATTAAAACCTTCATAAATTAGCTGGCTGCTAATCAGTATGAATAAATATTCAAATGATCAGGCCTTTATGGCTGAGGCATTACAATTAGCAACTAAAGGCCTATATACGACGCGTACCAATCCTCGGGTTGGATGTGTAATTGTTAAAAATAATGTGGTTGTAGGCCGTGGCTACCATGTGACTCCAGGTACCCCTCATGCTGAAGTGCTTGCTTTAGAATCAACTATCGACAGTGAAGGTGCAACAGTATATGTAAGCTTAGAACCATGCTCTCATCATGGGGAGACGCCTCCTTGTGTTGAAGCATTGGTTGCAGCAAAAGTATCTCGAGTTATAGCTGCCATGGTTGACCCTAACCCTCTTGTTCAAGGCAAAGGATTAGAGTATCTGCGGAAAAATGGAATTAAAACCAATACGAATCTTTTAGCAAGTGAAGCTATGGAGTTGAATAAAGGGTTTGTAAAACGCATGCAAACAGGTAAACCCTATGTCACGGTAAAATCAGCTGTGAGCCTGGATGGCAAAACTGCATTGAAGTCAGGTGAAAGCAAATGGATAAGCTGTGATGAATCACGAATGGATGTGCAGAAATTACGCGCTAGAAGTTGTGCAATTGTTACTGGTATAAATACTGTAGTGGCTGATGATCCTAATTTGAATGTCAGGCTTACTAAAAATGAGTTAGGGATGAAGCATAACTTTCAGCAACCAAAAAGAATTGTTTTGGACACTGATTTAAGAATTTCTATGGATGCTAAGATATTGCATAATGCTGAAGAAGTGATTATCTATACTTGTGCTAATAAGAGTGAAAAATTAGCAACACTAGCGAAAAATAATATTGAAGTAATACAAACTAAAAAGACAGGCGAACATATTGATCTAGTAGCTGTTATTGAGGACCTTGCTAGTCACGGCTTTAATGAGGTGCTGATTGAGGCAGGTTCTACTTTGGTAGGTAATCTATTTAAACATAAATTAGTTGATGAAATGATTGTTTATATGGCTCCCCATATGTTGGGAAATGCTAGCATTGGGATGGCAAATTTAGACTACATTCAAAGCATGCAAGATCGTATAGAGTTTGATATTTGTCAGATCAGAAAAATTGGCAAAGATATTAAATTAAAATTAAAACCTAAATATAAGCATTAAAGAACTATGTCTACTATTGTTGCAGTTCAAAAAAATGGCAAAGCATGTATCGCTGCTGACACATTAACCACATTTGGAGATATTAAGCAGTCGAGTGAATTTGACAATACACATGATAAAATTTACCAATATAAAGACAATTATTTTGGAATTGTTGGTAGCGCAGCTCATCATATTGTTATTCAAAGCATATTAAAGAAGCATGGGGATGAATTAAATTTCAGTTCTCAATTGGATATATTTGAATCTTTTAGAAAATTACACCCGATCCTTAAAGATGAATACTTTTTAAACCCCAAAGACGAGGAAGATGACCCCTATGAGTCTTCTAGAATTGATACGGTAATTGTGAATCCTCACGGAATATACGCAGTCTATGCATTAAGAGAAGTTTTTGAATATTCACGATTCTGGGCGGTAGGGTCGGGCGGCGACATTGCCCTAGGAGCGATGTATGCCATACATGGTCATCTAGAAAGTGCAGAAGAAATTGCAAAAGTTGGAATAGAAGCAGGAGCAACATTTAATAATGCAACCGCATTACCTTTGACCTCTTACACCATTGATTTGCATAAGTAAGAACAAAAAAGTCATGTTCACTGGTATTATTGAAGAAATCGGTATTATCAAAAATATCGCCACTAAAGACGATATTCATCAATACCGCATTCAAGCATCTACTAAGTTTATGGACGGGGTAAGTCTTGGAGATAGTATTGCTGTGAATGGAATTTGTTTAACTGCTTATGATCTTCAAACTAACTCATTTCAAGTAGATGTGTCGAGTGAAACGCTCAAATGTACTAGTTTTGGTCAGCCTATAAGAAATAATCAAGCAAATTTAGAACGCTCTGTGACACCTTCTACACGCCTTGGTGGACACATGGTTAGTGGGCATGTAGATGGTCTTGGCACATTAGTCAAGCGTGACGACAATGATAATGAAACCGTGCTTTGGGTAAAAATACCTTCTGAACTGATAAAATATATTGCTGTAAAAGGTTCTATTTGTATAAATGGTGTGAGTTTGACGGTTAATCAAACTCTGGATAACCAATTCTGCGTTACAATTATTCCGCACACTTTGCAAAATACGACATTGAGTGCGATAAAAGCCATGGACTTGGTCAATATTGAAGTTGATCTGGTGGCTCGTTATCTAGAAAAATTATCTCAATCAATTTCATAATATAGATCAGAAAATAATCACAAAATAATTATGAAACATAGTCAAACAATTGGTGCAGATTGCTCCGGCAAAAGCTCAAAAATAGCTATTGTTTCTGCACGTTTTAATGGCGAAATAGTTGAAGCCATGCGAGTAGCAGCCCACCAAACATTGTTAGATAATGATGTAGACAAAAAGGATATAAAACATTTTTATGTACCAGGCGCTTTTGAACTACCATTAATTAGTAAAACACTTGCTGCAAGTAAACAATACGATGCCATTATTGCTTTGGGCTGTGTGATACGTGGAAGTACACCACATTTTGACTATGTATGTAGTAGTAGCGCAAACGGTATTCAACAAGCATGTTTAGAAACTAATATTCCTATCGCTTTTGGTGTGCTCACTACAGATACCACCGAACAAGCACTCGAGCGTTCATCCAGCATTAATATGAAACATAACAAGGGTAGGGATATGGCCTTGTGTGTGTTGGAAATGATTAATGTATTAAAGTCGATATAATACTTAATTGTGGAACCGCAAAAACGACATTGGTCTAGAAGACTCGCATTACAAGCTCTTTATCAGTGGCAGATATCTGGACATGAAATCGAAGTACTGCTTGAACAGTATATTGAAGATGACAACTGGGAAAAAGCAGACAAAGAATATTTTGTCGATCTAGTAAGTTCTTCAATCAGTCAAAACGAGGCCCTTAAAACCATAATTACACCACATCTAAATTTACCTACTGAACAAATAGACCCAATTGAAAACGCCATACTTCTTTTTGCTACTTATGAACTCTTGTATAAGCCAGAAACACCTACTAAAGTAATTTTGTCTGAAGCGGTAAATTTGTGTAAAAAGTTTGGGTCAATAGAAGGCTATAAATTTGTTAATGGGGTTTTAGACAAGATTTCACAACAACGCACTTGAATTATTTATTATTAATCACTGCTATATTTTTACAGAACATTTGTCAGAACAAGCGTTAATTCAAAAATATTTTTCCAGACATCAATCTGCTTGTAACAATGTAGAGGTAAGTGTGGGTGATGATGCCGCTATAGTTTGTCCGCAACCCGATACAAGATTAGTTGTGACTACCGACACGCTCAATGCAGGTGTGCATTTTCATCCAGATTGCAACCCGGAGTATATTGGTCATAAATCTTTAGCAGTAAATCTGAGTGACATAGCTGCTATGGGCGCAACACCTCTATGGGCAACATTAAGTTTATCATTGCCTGACATTAATCATGATTGGCTAGCCAAATTTTCTAATGGTTTTTATACCTTAGCGGATAGATATAACTTAAAGTTAGTTGGTGGTGATATGGTTAAGGGGCCACTTTCTAACACCACACAAGTTATTGGTTCACTAGAGAATAATCAAGGTTTACTTCGCAGTAACTGTGAAATTGATGATTTGATATATGTGACTGGTTTCATAGGCGATGCTGCAATTGGATTAAAAATTCTGGAAAATAATTACCATGCAGAATTAACCACAATTGATAAAGATTATTTCTTAAAGCGTTTACATATGCCTAGTCCCAGGCTGGATATTTCAGAAATCATTAAAACCTATGCTCATGCAGCTATAGATATATCTGACGGGTTCCTGATAGATTTGCAAAGAATGCTCACTGCAAGCAATAAGGGTGCGAATATTTCTCTAGAAAACATTCCTGTTTCTGATGTATTGAAAAAGCAAATCAATGTCGAAAATGATATTAAGGATCTGTTAACCGGCGGGGAAGATTATGAGCTTATATTTACCATTAGTGCGAAAGATAAAAATATGCTTGAAACTCACTTTCAGAATGAAAATATCATCCTAACAGAAGTTGGAAATATAGTAGCAGGCTCTGATATATCAATGTTTAATGGTGGCATGCCAACAGAGCTTCCAGAAATTAAAGGATTTGATCATTTTTAAGTTACATGAATAATTCAATTTCTAAAATCGTGTTGCGTAACCCGATTCATTTACTATCTTTTGGATTTGGTTCCGGCTTATCTCCATACGCTCCAGGAACCATGGGAACGATCGTAGCAATCCCAATTTTTCTTTTACTGAGCAAATTATCTTTAGCTTTTTATTTATTATCCATACTTATGGTATTTTTGCTAGGTTGCTGGACAGCAGGTAAAACAGCAGAAGCGTTAAACGTTCATGATCATCCCGGGATCGTTATTGAT
Organism: uncultured Thiotrichales bacterium; assembly: GCA_964486815.1. Taxonomy (GTDB): domain Bacteria; phylum Pseudomonadota; class Gammaproteobacteria; order UBA4575; family UBA4575; genus JABDMD01. Next base: position 20,456 of record CAZAOO010000001.1, on the reverse strand, counting down.
GAAATAGCTGGATACTTGATCACTATGCTCATGGTTCCGCTAACCTGGTATTGGGTTATTTTAGGCTTCATGCTTTTCAGATTGTTTGATATATGGAAACCATGGCCTATCTCGATTATCGACAAACAGGTCAAAGGTGGATTTGGAATAATGCTGGATGATGTCTTGGCGGCCTTGTATAGCCTGCTATCCCTACATATCGTAATTTGGTCGGTGAAATTGCTCTAATTCATGGCCTAACCTGTAGAACAAGGTAAACTATTGTTGTTTAGAAATATACTACTATATTTCAGTAGGATATAGCCGATTTCTATAAACAGGATTTAGGAAGAATTTTAGACGAGACAGGCATGTAAAAAAGCCATATTAGTTCTACAAATTCACAATAATAATTACTATCAAATAACGTATAACAACTAGCTATTTGGAAATATGGGTGTATTAGGTGCAATTCGCGTAGATGGGACGATTGATCAGATCATCTCGCAAGGTTCAGGAGTTGATTACCAGAAGAACCTCGATAAGTTACAAAAGATCGCAAATAAGGCAATTCCAAAGCTTGCTGATCGTCTGGATGGCGCAAGCCAACAACAAGCAAAAGATATCGTCAAGGTATTATCTGACTTAGCTACAGTCAAAAATGCCGAACATTTTAAACCGCTATTTTCACATCAAAACAATCAAGTGCGTGATGGTGTGGTTGAGGCATTATCAAAATCCTCTGATATGGATCCTAATAGGTTTGTTGATTTATTCGAAAAACAGAATGCATCTAAACCTATGGTTATAAGCTTGCTTACCGCACTAAAACAGAAAGTAAATGCAGTAAAATTATTACGCTATGCTTATAAATTGGAACATAACGACCAAGCAGCATTATTTAAATTATTAGAAACCATCGCTAGTGACACTATTGTGCCTGAGCTTATGAATAGGATGGATACAAAAGATCCTATTATTAGAACGCATATTGCTAAAGTACTTGGTAATTTTGATACCCCAAGTGTAAATGAATCATTAAGCAAACTCTTAACCGATGATAACAAAGCTGTTCGTCTAGCAGCACTAGATGGATTAACCAAATCAAATAAGATTGATGACATAGAACAACTATGTAAATTAATAAGTGACCCAGATTTTAAAGTACAAAACAAAGCCATTGAAGCTATCGTAAAAGTGAAACACCCTAAAACTGTCTTATATTTAATTCCCCATTTAAAAGATGAGTCTGAATATGTTCGCCGCGCTGCAGTAGAAGTATTAAATGAAATTGCTGATAAAAAATCAGTAAAAGATCTGTTAAATGCAATTAAAGATGAAGACTGGTGGGTAAGAAGCCGTGCTGCCGATGCATTAGGTAAAATTGGTGGTAAACGTGTAGTTCATGCCGTAATCCAATTAATTAAAGACGATGATGAGTTCATTCGTAGATCTGCAATCGAAATTATTAATGCAACAAAAGACGCCAGTACATTTGAGGCTTTAGTTCAATCTTTAGATGATTCGGACTGGTGGGTGAGGGAACGTGCTATTGATGGTCTTGCAGAGCTTGGTAATAAAAAATGTGTGCCAATACTGATTAACATGCTGAGCAAAAATACTGACAATGAAGCAATGGTTGTGGTTTTGCTGAAAGCATTTGCTACATTGAAAGCATCCGAAGCTACTCAAATATCGGTCAAAATGCTGAGTGCAAAATCGGGCAATATTATAAAAGAGGCAATTAAAACTTTAATGATCATTACTGATGATAATGATGTTGAAGTAGTTGTTAAAGCGATTGATAAAATAATAGCAAACCAAGCAGAAGAAATTCAAGAACTGGGTCAAGAAGCTATTAATAAAATTGTTGAGCAAGAACCTAAAGGCTCTTCTATACAGGTATTTAAAGGAGATGAGGTTGATATAAATAAAGATACATTAACAATGCCAAGCAAGATTACGCGCGGCAATGTTTCAACTGAATCTAAAATTATCAATCCGGATGATATGCAACCGGATGATATGCTTGCAGACCGTTATCGCTATATCAAGAAAATTGGTAAAGGTGCTTTTGGCTCTGTATTCCTTGTGGAGGATACGATTATTAGCGAAGAAATAATCCTTAAGTTCCTAAATGCACAATTTGTTACAGATGAAAGCATTATCAAACGCTTCATTTATGAACTGCGTTTTGCGCGGAAAATTACTCATCCAAATGTAATTCGAATCTATGACATGCTCTCTTTTGGGAAAGCACATGCCATATCCATGGAGTACTTCAGGAGCCACACTTTAAGTGCGGAAGTAAAGGATAAAAAGCCAATGGATATTGAACGTGCTAAAAAGTTTGCATTTGATGTATGTAATGGTATGGAAAGTGCGCATGCTGCTAATGTTGTGCATCGTGATTTAAAGCCAAATAACATCCTCATTAATGAAGAAGGAATATTAAAAATTGTTGATTTCGGTGTTGCTGCGGCTACGCAGTCAACTGACACAAAGCTTACAAAGACCGGTTTACTTGTAGGAACACCTACATATATGGCTCCTGAACAAATATTAGGCAAAGACGTCGATGAGCGTACTGACATCTATAGTTTAGGTGCAATAATGTATGAGATGTTGACAGGAAGACCTCCATACTCTGGTAAGGATAGTATGTCTATTATGTATCAACATGTGCAAGGTAAGGCTGAAAAGGTTTGTGATAAGAATGAATTAGTAAATCAAGAGCTGAGTGATATCGTTTCTAAATCAATGAGTGTTAAAGCCGAACATAGATTCCAAAGCATGGGTGAATTAAAAGATGCAATTCACCATTTATTGGTTTAAAGCAGTCACCCTATAACACAATATTAAAATGGCTAGAATAGATGCATTTTTAAAACTTGGACGGGAACAAAGCTGTTCTGACATCCATTTGGCAGTTGGGGTGCCTCCTATGTTTAGAATGCATGGTGACCTTGTGCCTATTAAATTTAGAGATCTTGGTGATACAGAATTAGAAGGGTACATGAGTGAAATATTAACCAAATCTCAAAAAGATAAATTTCGTCAAGGTGATGATTTGGACTTTTCTTATATGTCTGAAGGGGTTGGTAGGTTTCGTGTTAATTTATTTAGAAAAGCATCCGGCATTGGTGCAGTCTTTCGTCATATTCCTACAGAAATCCCTGAATTTGAGACTTTAAAATTACCTCCAGTAATAAAAACATTTGCTAAATTTAAACAAGGGATGGTGTTAGTTACAGGTTCAACTGGTACCGGCAAGTCAACAACCCTAGCTTCGTTGATACACCATATAAATAAAACACGCAAAGAAAATATCATTACACTTGAAGATCCTATTGAATTTATCCACCCCAGCTTAAACTCACAAGTAATGCAACGTGAAGTAGGTACGCATCTGAAGAGTTTTGGAGATGGATTGCGAGCATCTTTACGCCAAGATCCAGACATCATACTCGTAGGTGAGATGCGTGATGCAGAAACGATAAGCATGGCTATGCTGGCGGCTGAGACAGGGCATCTAGTGTTTGGTACTTTGCATACAACATCTGCAACCAAATCCATTGATCGAATTATTGATGCTCTACCTGCTGAGCAACAAGGACAGGGAAAAATATTTCTATCGAAAAACTTGCATGCAGTGGTAACGCAAGATTTATTGAAAACGGTTGATGGTAGAAGTAGAAGAGCCATAGTTGAGATTATGATTATGAATCATGCCATTGGTAACCTAATAATGTCAGAGAAAAACTTTCAAATTCCCAATCAAATACAAACTGGTAGTCGGGTAGGCATGCAACTAAAAGACCAAGCACTATTAATAGCAGTACAAAATAAAGAAATAGATCCCGATGATGCGTACTTGCATGCAAATGATAAAAAGCTATTTCAACAGTTTGTGACTGATCCTGATTTATTACCTAAAGCCAACTAACAAATATATATAATACACAGATAAATCATGATAGAAATCGATACGCTCTTAGAGATGTTAGTTGTACGCGGTGGCTCCGATTTGCATCTTTTGTCAGGTGAACCACCAAGAATGAGAGTGCTTGGTGATTTAGAAACCATTTCTGAAGACAGACTCAACACAAAAGAGTTACTTGAGGCCATAAATAGCTTTATGCCAGCCCGTGCTCGCAATATTTTTGAGAAAGAAGATAATGCAGACTTTGCTCATAGTATAGAAGGTTGTGGACGTTTTCGAGTTAATGCATTCAGACATTTAAATGGAGTAGGTGTAATAATGCGTTCCATTCCGATGGAAACTGCATCGTTAGAAGACCTGTCTATGCCAGAAGTACTAACAAGCATAAGCAAGCAAAAATCAGGAATGATATTAGTAACCGGTAAAACGGGCTCAGGAAAGTCTACAACCCTAGCAGCTATAGTCAACGAAATTAACTGTACCCTTAAAGGGCATATATTAACAATCGAAGATCCTGTTGAATTTATTCATGAGCAAAAAAATTGCTTAATAAGCCAGCGTGAAGTTGGCGAGCATACCAATACCTTTGCAAGTGCACTGCACTCTGCATTACGTGAAGATCCTGATGTAATACTCGTGGGTGAGATGCGAGACTTAGAAACAATGAGTCTTGCCGTCACAGCTGCAGAGACAGGGATATTGGTTTTAGGTACCTTGCATACCAATAGTGCAGCAGATACCGTTGATCGAATTATAAATTCGTTTCCAACCAATAAGCAAGACCATATACGTACTATGCTGTCTACATCATTGCGTTCTGTAATTTCACAGCAGCTTATTAAAACAAAAGATGGTAATGGTAGAGCAGCAGCAGTAGAAATAATGATTAACACACATGCGGTAGCAAATGTTATTCGTGAAGGTAAAACTGACCAGATTGATAATTCAATTCAAGGGGGTAGGGCTGTAGGCATGCAGAGTATGGATACTGCAATTAAAAAATTATTAACAGATGATAAAATAACACCTGAAGCCGCTTTTGAGGCTGCTAATGATAAGAGCCAGTTCACTCAGTTCCTAAAAAAAGCAAATGAATGATTATTCTGATTTAATATTATGCAAAAGTATTGGAAAATTGCTTTAGCAGCCATATTTTTTACTTCAGTAATTTATGCAGATGAACAAGAGATTACTCATATAGAAGTAATGGCATTGTTTAAAAACAAAGCTATGGTAAACATAAACGATAAACAACATTTTTTGAAGGTTGGAGAGCCTGCAACTGCAGGTGTGAAGTTAATAGAAGCTACAAGCAAATATGCAGTTTTAGATGTTAAAGGTAAAAGATCAAAATATAAGCTGGGTAATAGAGTAAGCGCTAGTTACAATAAGACTGAAAAGAAGAAAGTGCAGATCTATCGTGATGCAGCAAATATGTATAGAACTGTTGGCTCAATTAATGGCTACCCGGTTGATTTTCTAGTAGATACTGGAGCTACTTCAATAGCATTAAATTCTGCATTAGCTAAACGTCTTGGGATACAATATAAACTCAAAGGGGAAGAAACAGTGGTTTCTACGGCTTCAGGAAAAGCATTGGCTTATGCTATATCACTTGATGAAGTTAAGGTTGGAGAGATTATGTTAAGGAATATAGATGCCGTAATTATCGAAGGGAACTCACCGACTACACCATTATTAGGTATGTCTTATTTGGGAAGGCTCAAATTAAACAATGAAGATCAATATTTAGAATTAGAAGAAAATTACTAAGACTGCGATATGGCAAAAGGTAGTAAAGACGTTACGATTATGTTTGTTGATATTGAGGGTAGTACCCGGCTCTATCAGGAATATGGTGATACATTAGCCCAGGACAGCATCGCACGGTGCCTTATTCGAATGTCTGAGATAATTAAGCGACATAAAGGCACCGTTGTTAAGTTTATCGGTGATGAAATCCTTTGTTATCTGTCTGACCCAGAGTTGGCATTTCAAGCCGCATTTAAGCTGCAAGAGACCGCAAAGGAAACCGTAGATCCTAATGGAGTCAGCTTAGCCTTGCGTATAGGTATGAATTATGGCTCTGCCATCGTTGAAGCTACAGACATGTTTGGTGATTCTGTAAACGTTACTGCCGCAATGAGGGATATTGCTAAAGGCGGTCAAATAATTGCAACAGAGGCAATTGTTAAGCACATACCACCAGAAATTGCTCATTTCACACGACGCTATGACACTTCTCGTATAAAAGGCCGTCAGGAACAAACCACTATTTATGAAGTAATGTGGGAGGGAGAAGCCTCGACTCAAATACTCTCGGGTACCACCACATTAGAAAATATGAAGTCGTCAAAACTACAATTTTCCTTTCATGATAGTGAGATAGCCTTACTCGCAAACATGCCTGCATTGACCATTGGGCGTGATTTAAATTGTGGAATTGTAATTGAAGGTAATCTGGTCTCAAGACAGCATGCAATAGTTGAATACCGACGCGGTAAATTCTTAATCAGAGACCAGAGCACTAATGGCACATACGTTCTAACCGAAGATGGTCGAAGCGTCTATCTACGAAGAGAAGAATTTCCGTTGTGGGGAGAAGGCAAAATCAGTCTAGGCAAGACGATACTAGACCACGATGATCCAGATCTGATTCGGTTTATTTCTCTTTAATCCCATATAATCCACTGTACAATATAAGTTCTCAATTTTTAGCTTTCTCATATGAAAGCTTAGAGTCTATTAATTATTTACATGATATGAAAGTACGCACACGTTTCGCGCCTAGTCCTACTGGTTATCTCCATATTGGAGGAGCACGAACAGCTCTTTTCAATTGGCTATATGCGCGCAAATTTGGTGGTGAATATGTACTTAGAATTGAAGACACAGATAAAGAAAGATCAAATAGTGAATTTACTGAAGACATTCTATCTAGCTTATCCTGGTTAAACATTAACTCGAATATTGAACCTGTATATCAATCAAAACGTACTGATATATATCAAAAGGCTATTCAAAAGTTACTCGACGAAGGCCATGCTTATCACTGCTATTGTTCCAAACAGCGCTTGGATGTGTTGCGCGATAATCAATCTAAAAATAAACAAAAGCCTCGTTATGACGGAGCTTGTCGCGACTTAAGTAAACTACCGAATTCATCTAGCAAACCCGTCGTTAGACTTAAAAACCCACTAACCGGAAAGGTGTTACTTAGAGACCAGGTAAGGGGGGAAGTAAGCGTAGAGAATTCTGAACTTGATGACTTGATTTTAGCCCGTTCAGACGGATCACCCACTTATCATTTAACAGTTGTAGTTGATGATATGGATATGAATATAACTCATGTTATACGTGGTGATGATCATCTCAATAACACTTTTCGTCAACATAATATATTTCTAGCGTTAAATAAAACACCGCCTATTTATGCGCATATTCCTTTAATACATGGTCCAGATGGAAAACGTTTATCTAAAAGGCACGGTGCTGTTTCAGTCAATCAATACAAGCAAGAAGGTTACCTTCCGAATGGTTTGCTTAACTATCTTGTGCGTTTAGGTTGGTCTCATGGCGACCAAGAGATATTCAGTATTGAAGAAATGGTTAAAGAATTTGATTTAGGTTCTATTCAACAATCTGCAGCAACATTTGATATCGATAAGTTACAGTGGGTCAATCAGCAACATATGAAAGATACCTTAGGAATAGATATTGAAGATACATTAAAGGAATATTTCATTTCACATAACTATACTTTTGATGATCAACCAAGCTTGTCTAAATTGTATGATGCAATGAAAGATCGATGTAAAACATTGCAAGAATTATGTGATAAAAGCGAATTTCTATACAAAGATATTGATAAATATGATGATAAAGCAGCCAAGAAAAACTTTAATGATGATAAAATGGATATGTTAAATGAGCTTAGATCAAGGTTAATTAAGATCGATACTTGGACCGCCGAGAATATCCATACAGAAATTAAGTCAACTGCTGATGCTATGGACTTAAACTTAGGTGATGTTGCACCAGTTTTACGATTGACAGTAACCGGTGGCGCTAATTCGCCATCAATTGATTTAACATTAGAACTATTAGGTGCAAAAAAGACCATCCAACGCATTGAACGAGCAATTGAATATATTTCAACTACAGTATAAATTAGCAGAATTTGGGGCTATAGCTCAGCTGGGAGAGCGCTTGCGTGGCACGCAAGAGGTCGGCGGTTCGATCCCGCCTAGCTCCACCAATTAATAAATTAATACAATTATATTATGCCAATTAACCCTATCATCAATGACCGCCGAAACCTGCCGGAAAGGAGAACTGGCAATGTTGTTAATCACTTTCCTATATTAACTGAATATGGGCTGAATGTTCGCAAGGATCGAAGAGCTATTCCAGAACGTAGAATCTCTAAAATTGTAGTAAAAGAGTGGCGTGTAAAAGAATCAATTTTTGAAACTCTTTTCCAAACAAAATCTAAAAATAATCAACAAAAATAGAATTAAATATTGCCTAAATGCCTAGTTGCCCTTGGCGTACCAGTTTCACCCGATCTTCACCGATTTTTTCCCCAATTAATTGTACAGTCTGGATAACATTATCAGGTGTACGATCGTTCTTAGAGATGGTTAAATCAGCATTATAAGCGCCACTACCTGCAATCATTATCACGCCATTAATATCTAATTCACCATTTTGATTATTTAAAAAAATCTGAAATCCGTCTTCTAGAGGTGTGAACTTGCTACTTACATCACCCAGATTAAGTGGAAAAATACCTAAAATACTAGTATTTGTCGTTTCTAGTAATCCGTCAGCTTTATAAGGGATACCATTTGTTAGATGCAAGTTTTTAAATTTAGCATCAAAATTACCGCTAATGGTTAAGCCATAACGCTCAAAATAGGGCGCCAAAAGTGATAATTCACCTCTAAGATCAATATCTTTGTTTTGTATATCAGAGCCTGCATAAGTTGTTTCCAATCCACCCATCAAGTTATTTGAATCAAATGAGATGTCTGCTTGAACTTTCCCCGAAAGAATACTTAAAGGCTTTGTAGCCCATTTAGTATTCTGTATACCTATCTTATCAATAACAATATTTTGAATAGTCCCATTTAACAAAGTACCACCTAAACCCGTAGTGGAAATGTTATGAGGCAAATATTTTTCTATAATGGAAGCAGGTGCAAAATATGCAATAGCACCTGTAAATATTATTAACGCTAATACAAATTTTAAGAGGATTTTCATAACTACCTTATTAGAGTAACTTTACCGGTTACTTTGCCAACCTGATCAGACCGGTTTAGTGAAGCATCGACGACTTCTATTGTATTTCTTCTTTCCAATTCTCCTAGAAGCACAATTAAATAATCAAACGCCATATCTTCCACCCAAATTTGAACGTTATCTTCACCCTTAGGCTCAATTCGCGTGATAGCGGGGCGAATACCCATCTGCTTAGCCCCAGTGTCAACAATAGCAAGCAATGAACGCCCATCATTTACTTTATTAAATAAATTCGGGTTAATACGTTTAAGGTGTTCAACCTCCTGTTTTTTTATTGCCATCCATGTAACTGTGTCACGTTTTGCTTCTACTCGCTTTTGCTTGGCATCTCTACTGGATGCAATAGGAGACCAAATTGCTAAATATAGTATAGCTAGTGACAATAAAACGGCAGCTGCTAATACCATATAGCGTTCTCGTGCTTGAAGTGTTTCCCACCAATCCTTCATTTTGCATCTCCTTTAACAACAACTAATTTGGCAGTTACTGTGTTGCCTTGGGTATTTGCTGACTGTATGTCTGCTGAATAATTTTTACTTTTCAAAGCTTGTTTGACGCTATCCAGTATTTGAACATCAGGTGACTTTACGTTCATATTCAGCGTACCTTCATGATATATCATTGTATCTATATCAACTTTACCTGCTTGCTTCATAGACTCTCCACTTAAAGCAAGTAATTCCATAAAACCTGCTTGTGAGCCCGAGCTTGTCGTATCAAGAAAGTTTTTTAATCTTGCTTCCATTTTTGTGCGTGCGCTATCAGCAGATACATTTTGCATATCAGGGAAAGTCTGCTTCATAATCTGAATAATTTGAGCATCGAGATTTTTTTCTTGTTTACTTAATCTTGAATGATCAATAAAGACGGACATGAAGGAAAGTGCAATCCATACTCCAAATAGCATCGCTGCCACTTTCCATGGACCTGCTTGGCGGTGTTTTTTATCTTTATTTTTATAATTACCTTGTAATAGATTTATACACTCATTCTCATCCAGACCATCAGCAAATAGACCGGGAGGGCAGTCATCTAATTCATTCGTACTAATAGGTAAATTTAGCTTTTTAATACCTGTTTGCTGATCATCACAACAGTACACATTGAGTTCAGTTGGAGTTATTTCTGCCTGACGCAATGAAGAAGTAAGCATTTGTTGGAGATTGTGAAGATCAATTGTAAAGCCTTGATATTTTTCAGTTCGTACTAATGCACGATCATTTTCAATCAAAATTGTCCAGGTACCTTCTCTGAACGGAAGACCAAATACATCTGCTGTTAATAAATCCGGATAAATACCTGCTTCAGAAAGTTCATCTATTATTATGTCCAAAGAGTTCTTGTCGATAACGGCGACTGGAAAGTCATTTTCGCCATAGCGTTGGCCTAATGCGAAATGCAAATCATCTACATCATCAGCAAGCTCATCTTCTAGTGCAAACGGCACTGCCTTTAGCAAATGTTTTTGCTTACGTGCTCTAGTATTTACACTGGTAAGTAACATTTGTTCTAACGGCAATAAAACGATTACATTAGCATTCTGAGTTACTGTTGAAACCTGTTCCAGGCGTGCTTCTGCACCTCTAGTAATAGGCACACCTTCTTCATCCAGCTTAATCCACTTAACAAAATGGGAATCCTCAATTTCCTGATTCTGTAGTAAATCACTTTGTATATATATGATTACAGTTTCTTCCATAATATTTCTCTTTACGTTATCTTTTCAGTGCTTTTGGCCAATGTTTTGGTTAAAGTTTTTGACTGCGTTTAATTATTCTTAAATTATTACCACCACCACGATAAATCATACTCACCATCTTTACCTGGCTATTACCAATTACACAGCGTGTATTTAATAGAAAATGACTGCTTCCAAACGCTATAGGACTATTTGCGATATCTGGTGTTAGATTCTTCTGTTGAAGGAAACTGATTAAATCATTTGGATTTTTAAACGGTTTTTCTTTTCGCGCTTCAACCATCTCTTGCCCAACCCCTAATGGAATGTTGGGTCCTAATGTGGACAGTACCTCGGCAGATGCGGTATTAATATTTAACGGCGCATTAAGATCTGACAATGCTGTGATATGAGGTAACAACTTAAAATACATCTCGTCTGTAATACCATGCACTAATCGTAGCTCTGAAATATCACTCATCGGCTGATCTGCAGGCAAATATGAAACTTCTAAACGACTGTAAACATCGGCTTCAGCTCCTTCAGGACATTCAGGATTTGAATCATCAGAATCAATCCAGTCAATAATGGCGCATACAATGCCTGGGCTTATATCCAGTACGGCAAATAAGCGCTCAAAACGCACCTTAATGGTGTTATTTACCGTATTACCTTGTTTGAGTAAATTCACATTTAGTTTACCCTGAGCATCTTCAAGTTTACCTTCGATATAACCGTTGGGAAGTGGAAACACTAATGGTTCGTCATTGTTCCACCAGGCTTCATCAAAACCATCATAATCTCCACTATCTTCCTGGTCTCTGGCAAGAATGGCCATAGCCCATTCTTCCGCACCTTTTGCATAAGACCAGGCTTGCCCGCTATCGAAAGCGGTAACCGTGCGTCGAAAATTTAGCTCATAATTTTCAGCAATCGATATTGATGCAACTACTGCAAGTGAAACAATTAATACTGCGGTTATTAATGCCACTCCACTCTGATTATTTCGAGACTTATATTTCATTAACGAATCGTTCATGAAGTAGTTGGTGCGGCAAACAAACGTTTAATCTCATCCATTCGCTCCACTTTAATCGTCAATTCTAAAGCTTGAGGAATCTCGAATTGAGGAGTAATTCCAATTTGTTGCACTGTGCTGCTATTCAGAGGAGGCCAGGTGGTATGCCATTGTCCGGCACGGTAATACCTCATTTTTATGGATTCAACGCCCTCAAGAAGATCCGTTGTAAAATATTCTTCTGCTATAGCACCATCCAGTTGCCCCCAGGTATGGCGTTTCAATATATTCTCATCTAATTCATAAGAAACACGCTGCATTTTACTTCTCACAAGATTTGCAGGATTACGCCAGCCCGCATGTGTGAAACTAAACGCTTTATCTTCATCACCAACAAACGCGGGTTGCAAGTCTGAATACTGGTTGCGAATAGAACGGTTAATCATTTGATTGATATCTTTTTCAAAATATCTAAAGGTTAATTGCATATCTCTAAGTTGGTCTGTTGAACTTTTTAAGTAGCTTTGACCTTTTAAAACATAGTTAATGCCTCCATAGGCCATAATAGACACCACACTGAATATAAATATCGCAATCATCATTTCGATAAGCGTAAAACCTGATTGTGTATTTATTCTAAATTTCATATGCCAAAGAATTGCTGATCTTCTTTACTTCGGGTTAAACATCAATGTAATTAAGGTTGCATAGTTTTGAGCTGACTTATCTTTATCCTTGCGAACGGAAATTTCTACTCGACTTGTATCAGGGTCCTCGGTACCTTCGATTTTTCTCGTCCAATGCCAGGTCATACCTGCAAGTTCTTCTTCACCATCTATAAAACCTGTTTTTGGCTTACCTGTTGTGAGTTCAATTTCTGCTATTTGATTTTGTGCCACCCAGTATGCAAACGTTTTATCTCTCAAATGAATAGTGTTAGAAGTTGTAGTAGTTACTGTTTTGATTACAGCCGCCATACCTAATGCGATAACCGCGAGTGCAACCATTACTTCCAATAGTGTAAAACCTTTTTGATTATTTTTTGCGAACAACATACTTAGTTAACTGCGTCTATCTGATACTTACCATTTTCAGCCATGACCATTTTAAATACATGATCAATATTATCAGTCAACTCAAGTTCGAATGGACTTATAGACCCATCAGAAAGTACAAATACATGTGGAGTTATTTCATTTAGATTTGCAGCCGAAAAATTCACCTCAATGCCTTCGAGAAATAGTTTATAGGAAAGACCATCGGGTAGGGTGCGTTTGGATAATATTCGGTCACCCTCAATCGGTTGCCAAACCGATTTCTCTCTTTTTTCTTTATCTATAACAGAAGTTAATTTGTAAAAAGCATAACTATCTTTTGTAAATAGTATTCCAAGTTCCTCTGAATCAAATAATGCCTGTTCTTTTGCCAGTTCAATGAGCGCAGCTAATTGCTGTGATTTATGTGACATCCGATCAGCTTGATTGTCTCCAAATGCTAATGTTGCAAATGACACAGCAATTCCAATGATGACAATAACCACCAACAATTCGAGTAATGAAAACCCCGAATTGCATTTAGCTGAATTGTGAAGATGATTAATCATACAATTAGCTAGGCATTTATATTTACTGGGGAAATTATCTTAAATCAGCCGTGGATAGATCTTTATTATTTTCTTCTCCACCCAGTGCTCCGTCTGCGCCAAAAGTAAACAGATCAAAATCACTACCACTAGCGCCTGGATTAACATATTGATATTCAGCTCCCCAAGGATCTAAAGGCATTCTTGGTATATATCCACCTTTTCTCCAATTTTTAGCTTCAGGGCTGCCACTCGGTTTGGTTACCAATGCCTGGATGCCCTGATCCGTAGTGGGATAGTTGAAGTTATCAAGACGATATAGATTTAGAGCTGATTCCAAAGCACGAAGATCGCTAAGAGCCTTTTTAATACGAGCTTCTTCAACTTGTCCAAATATATTTGGCGCAATTACAGCAGCAAGTAACCCGATAATGACCACCACCACAATAATTTCGATCAAGGTAAAACCTTTCATGTGTTGGTTTTTTGCATTTCTGATGTTATTCATAATGTACTAGCTCTCTAAATTTTATTAACTCGCTGATTATTAAGGGCAAATATTACTGAATTATAACAATAACTGTGCTACTTACTATTCAGCTATTTTTACTATTGGTGCCTCTCAACAGACAGCTGGTATTGAACATGACTTATGGGTTAAATTAGCTAAATATATCATATAGTTATGAGTGGTATTTAGCTCAATTAGTGATTATTTGACAACTACTGACCCACTAACTGATTTAAGTTAAAGATAGGCATTAGTACTGCCATTACGATTCCAAGCACCATGATCCCCATAAAAACTATGATTAAGGGTTCTAGTAATTTAAGGGTAGTATTTATCACTGTGTTGAGTTCTCGTTCTTGCTGCGACGCTGCTCGATCCAGCATTTCTTCCAAATTACCACTTTGCTCACCACTCGCAATAAGGTGTAGAGTCATCGGCGGGAAGTGGCCAGAGCGTTCTAGTGATGAGTATATGGTTGCACCTTCGCTAATGCTAACAGCAGCTTCTTGTACAGCTTGGCGCATGGGTCGATTCATAACGACTTCTGCAGCTATACGCAATGAGTCCAAAACGGGTACACCAGACGCTGTCATGATACTCAAGGTTCGTGAAAACCGGGCAGTATTCACACCTTGAGTTAATTTTCCGACTATGGGTAAGCGAAGGTAGAACTTTTGCACTTTTGCTCTAAATATTTCGCTGCGCATTGCACGTTGAAACAGAATGATACCCAATATGATAGCGATTAATATATATATGCCGTAGGCAACTAGAAAATTGCTAGTTGAAATAAGTATTCGAGTGAGAAGGGGTAGCTCCTGGCCAAGATCTTCAAATATTCCAACAACCTTGGGCACTACTACAACCACTAGTAACACGACCACCGCAAATGCGATAAATAGCAATGCAATTGGATAAACCAGTGCGCCGATAACACTTTGTTGAGTTTCTTGTTTAGCCTCTGTGTAATCAGCAAGCCTATCGAGCACCGCATCCAGGTAGCCTGATTTTTCACCTGCCGCAATAGTGGCTCGATACATTTCAGGAAAATCAGATGGAAACTCACCCATCGCTTTTTCTAATGAATAACCTTCGGTAACCCTGGATCTAACCCCCATGATTGTACGTTTTACACGTGGTTTTTCAGTGTGATTACCTATAGTTCTAAGTGATTCTTCCAAGGGCGTACCAGAACGAACCAAAGTTGATAATTGGCGAGTAAATAACGCTAAATCGGTTGAATTAAATCGACGTGCAAAAATACTTCCCAAAGAGGATTTACCTTTGCTTTCTCTAACTTGATTGATTGCCAGCGGATCAAATCCCTTGGATCGCAGTTGTTGCCTAGCGGAACGGGGACTTTCGCCTTCAATGACGCCGCGTTTTTCGCGACCGGCAGAATCTAGTGCAGTATATTCAAAAGCAGGCATAATTTAGCTCGAGGTTTAGTATTCAACATCTTCTTTAGTCACACGCATGACTTCTTCAAGTGTAGTTACTCCCTCAAGCACCAGGCGTATGCCATCTTGTCGAATGCTAGCCGTATGCTGATGCGCATATTTTTCTAGTTCTTGTTCCGCACCGATATCATGAATCATGCCACGCATCTTTTCATCAATCGCTACTAGTTCGTAAATACCTGTTCTACCGGCATAGCCGGTGTTGTTACATGCACTGCATGATCCAGGTGAATAGATTTCAGGCGCCGCAGTTAGATTTTTACCAATTTGCACATTTTTAATTTGCTCAAATTCAACGTCCGTTGCAGTATGAGAAACTCTGCATTCACTACAAAGCACTCTAACTAAACGTTGTGCAAGAACGGCTACCAAACTTGAGGATAATAAGAATGGTTCAACGCCCATGTCTCGCATACGGGTTATCGCACCGACAGCCGTATTGGTATGCAGGGTCGAAAATACCATATGCCCTGTCAAACTTGCTTGTACGGCAATAGAGGCAGTTTCTAAATCCCGTATTTCACCCACCATCACTACATCGGGGTCTTGTCGTAGAATTGCACGTAGTCCTCGCGCAAAGGTCATATCGACCTTGACGTTTACTTGAGTTTGACCAATACCATCGATGAAATATTCTATCGGGTCTTCAACCGTGAGAATGTTTCTTTTCTTATCATTAATTTCACTCAATGCTGCATACAGCGTTGTTGTTTTACCAGAACCGGTTGGACCGGTTACTAAAACAATGCCGTGAGGCTTTTCAATGGCTTGTTTAATTTTATTGTGTAGGTCTGGTTTTAATCCAAGGTGTCCTAAATCAAGTCGTCCTGCTTGTTTATCCAGCAAACGCAATACAACACGCTCACCATGGCCAGAAGGCAGGGTGGAAACACGAACATCAACCGGACGACCTGCAACACGTAATGAAATACGTCCATCTTGTGGCAATCGTTTTTCTGCAATGTCTAAAGCAGCCATAACTTTGATACGTGAAACAACTAATGCACCGAGATTACGGGGTGGTTGTAAAACTTCACGCAATACACCATCCACTCGCATGCGCACTGACAATCTTGATTCAAAAGTTTCAATATGAATATCTGATGCACCTTCTTTTACTGCTTGTGTAAGAAGAGCGTTAATTAAACGAATGATTGGAGCATCGTCATCTGCATCCATTAAGTCTTGTGGCTCGGGTAACGCTTCAGCAAGACTGGCTAAATCAAGGTCATCCTCAAAACCTTCCATCAATGCTAAAGTACCCGTCGCACTGTCGTCATATAACTGGGTAAGCAGCTCATCAAACTCATCGTCCGACAGCGTACGTATATTTAGTGGTTTGCCAACAAAACGACGTGCTTCAGCAAGCGAAGGAGGTTTAACATCAGGACGTTGAAAAATCATTACACGGCCATTAATTTCATTACCAATTAAAATACCATGACGTTTAGCAAAACTAAACGGAGGTCTGCGAGTCTCGCGTGGAGCTAAAGATGGTTGTGTTTTTTCTGCTTCCATTTACAATTATTTAATTAACAGTCTGTTATTCCAGAATGATTACATCTGAGTCAGTAGGTATAGAAATATTTTCGGTTTGTACATCTTCAACTGATATATCATTTACCTGAACATCATTAACTTCTTCAATTGCATTCGTTTCAACACCTGGAGATTGTTGCAATAACTGATCGACAGAAACAGGGGAGGCGGGCGCTACCGTATCACTACCTGGAATTTGAGTTACAAGCTCATCTAAATCAGGTAATAACTTCGCACCATTTTTAATTAAACCGCGTTCGTTGATTTTCGATTCAAGCTGCTTAGCTCTTAAGAAACTATATTTTGAGCTGGTTGCATAACCACTGGTTGCATCATCACGAATAATTACAGGATGAATAAATAACATTAAATTTGTTTTAGCTTTACTGGTAGCAGTTGATTTAAATAAATGTCCAAGTAAAGGAATGTCACCAAGCAAAGGCACTTTTGACACACTGTCTGTGTAAGTGTCTTGCACCAAACCACCCATGACGATCGTCTGCTGGTCTCTTGCTAACACGCTAGTCTTAATGGATCTCTTTCTGGTTACAAGATCCGATGCTCCGGCTATACCTGATTCCAACACTTCAGAAGATTCTTGTTCAACATCTAATTTGACACTATCACCTTCATTAATTTGCGGTGTAATTCTAAGTGTTATGCCCACATCTTGTCGTTCAATTGTTTGAAAAGGGTTAACAGCTGAATCGGTGCCAGAACCAGTATTAGTAAACTGTCCGGTGATAAAAGGTACGTTTTCTGCAATTACAATTTCTGCCTGAACGTTATCAAGTGTAACTAGCTGAGGTGTAGATAAGATATTTGAAGCATTGTCGGATTCTATTGCACGTAAAATTGCAGCAAAGCGATCTTTGCCACTTAATTTTGCAGCACCTAAAAATGCACCTGAAGCAACTGCTCCCAGGGCATCTGCAACTTCTCCAAAAGCAGCTCCAATATTTATGTCACTATCAATCAGAGTTCCAAATGCCGGCGTGGTACCAGAAGATCGATCTGTTGGAACATAGGCAAATTCTACGCCTAAATCCTTTGACAAGTCATTTGACACCTCGGCAATGATTGCTTCTACTAATACTTGTGCACGACGAACATCAAGTTGGCTAATAATTCTACGTAAACTTTCATACTTAGCTGGAGCAGCGGTTATTATTAGCGCGTTGTTGGTTTCGTCTGCTTGAATATCAACTTCTTGAGAGCCAGTAGTTGCAGTAGCGACACGATTTGCACCACCTTGTCCTTCTGCTTCAAATTGAGAAACACCGAGTAAAATTGGCGCAAGCTCGGAAGCTTTTGCATACTTTAAGAATACGACTTGTGAGTTTCCACCACCTTGCAGTGGGGTATCCAAGTGAGCAATGAGTCCACGAATGCGTAAACGCGCAGCGTTATCACCAGAAAGTAAAATACTATTCGAACGCTCATCAGCCGCGAGGGTAGTGCCACCAGGCACTTGTCCTTGCGCATCTTGACGACTCATCGAATTAATTATTCTTACCACTTCAGCAGCAGATGCATGCTGTAATGGCACAACTTCAATTTCCTGGCTGTCGGGTCGATCAATGCGGTCGATAATTGAAATTAATCTCTGAATATTGGCTGCACGATCTGAAATAACCAATACATTACTATTTGGATACGCTGCTAAATGACCCTGCTGAGGAACAAGAGGACGCAAAATGGGTACCATTTGTACGGCGGGTACGTTTTTAATCGGCACAACACGGGTTACGAGCTCGTCGCCATTCGCTTGTGCGTCAACGCCACTTGTTGCGACTGGCCCTTGTTTGGCATTTACATCAGGTAGAATTTTAATTACTTCGCCAACTTTAACCGCTGCATAACCATGCACTTGTAATACCGATAGGAAAACTTGATAAACTTCTTCACGGTTCATTGAACGTGCAGATATTACGGTGACCTTGGCTTTTACACGTGGATCAACAATGAAATTACGACCAGTAGCTTCGGCAACGGTCTCAATAAATGATCGAATATCGGCATCTTTCAGGTTTAGTGTTACTCCTATTTCAGCAATAACAACATTAGAAGCAAACAAAATAGCAAAAACTATTAACGCTGGAAAAGTGCGAAACGCTATAAAAACTTGACTAAAGTTAAACTTATTTTTCATATAGTTATGTGGGTTAAACATTGTAATTATTGTGTTTATTCAGCTTATCAGGGTATCGCTTTAGCGCATAGAATATGCCTGATGTTTATACACTAAATACCTTGTCGGCTAGTTAACATACAATCTCTATGTTGATTATTTCATGATCAATGGCGATCACCTTGTGATTATTGACTCAAATCTTGAAACAGAGTGATCTCGGTGCCTGCACGCATGACGATCATCTTCACTTCAGTGGCTTGGGACAGGGCTTGTATAGCCTCTGGGCCTTTATTAGGCGCATCCAGAACAATGTCATTAATATTGATCACCACATCTTCAGGTTGCAATCCAAGCTGATAGAACATGTCTGTATTTTTGCTGGGCGTAAGCTTATAACCCATAAACTTACCATCTTCGCCACTGTGAGGGGCTGCGTTGATAAATTCGGTCAAGCGCACCGGATTCTTCATAATTTCTTGGCGAAATTGCCCAACCGATTCAAAATCAGATGCATTGCTGCCTGGTTTAGCTGCTGTATTCGTTACTGGTTTGTCAGTAGGGGTTAGTTTATTTTGATCAAACCCCTTAGCATTGGCCCTGGGTAGACGTAAAGTCTCCATGCGGATGTCACGCTCTAATATAACTCGATCAGAGAAGACGGCATGTAACGTTGCACCGCCCGGCACATCGTCACCAAGTGCATAATGTTTAACTTGGTTGCCACCACTAGAAATAATGGCGTATCCATAATCTTTGTCGCCTGCCAAAACCCCTAGCAGCTTTAGATTTAAAGTGGTCTCAGGTGCGTCGGCTACTTGTTTAGTAGAAGAAATAGGGGCTGGTTTACCCATCAGGTGTAATTGAGCAACTTTGCGGTCGTGGTTAACTCGTGGTTGTGGTTTTACATTAGCATTAGCAGCCGAAGTAGGGGCGGTTATCATCTCATTTGACCCACCCGCAAAAAAACCTACTACTACTTTTGCTAACGTTATTAAAATAAGTACGGCTAACGCTATACTAACCCAACGGGGTAGCTTCATTTCTATCTTAGGCCATAGATTGTTTAGAGTAGCGGCGTCCATATTTTATAAATTAATCCATGCTCCACGTAGTGCAGTACTATATTGAGTGTATATTTTCAGGTTCATTTATTGTCTATCTAATCAATATGCTTGACAGCAAAAGCATGGTTGCGTAACTTTCGCCGCCTCTGTTAAAGAAGAAATTCTTCAATAGGGCATAATACTATTATGTCCCCATCGTCTAGAGGCCTAGGACACTGCCCTTTCACGGCGGCAACAGGGG